>NZ_JARRAF010000039.1 GCF_030129945.1 Parachitinimonas caeni | reverse complement strand
CCGGCAACCGGATCGACTTCGATGGCGCCATCGACTACCGGTACGACGCCCACGGCAATCTGGTCGAGCGTTACGATCACGCAGGGCCGTGTCGCCTGCATCTGGGCTATGACGGCCTGCATCAACTACACTGCAGCAAGCGTACCGAACACGATGGCCAAAGCCGTACCACCTGGTACGACTACGACGCCTTCGGCCGCCGCATCGCCAAGCAGACCGGTGACCAGATCACCTGGTATGGCTGGGACGGCGACCGCCTGTGCCTGATTGACAACCCCGACCGGCAAAGCCGCATCGTCTACCGCCCCGGCAGCTTCACCCCGCTGCTACGGCTGGATACGGCCAAACCGCCCAAACAGGCCGCCTGGAAACCCCCGCAAGCGCCGAAGACGGGCTGCTACCTGTTCCACACCGACCACCTGGGTACGCCCTATGCCCTGACCGACCCCGATGGTCAGCGCGTCTGGCAAGCTCAGATTGATCCGTGGGGCCAGCTGCTCAACGAATCCGGCCCCCTCCAGGGGGATCAGCCGCTACGGCTGCCGGGGCAATGGCAGGATGAGGAAACAGGCTTCCACTACAACCGCTTCCGCTATTACGATCCCAAACTAGGGCGGTATGTGACGCAGGATCCGGTGGGGTGGCACGGAGGAACAAACGCCTATACCTATGCTGACAATTCGCCCCTCAGTCGTACTGACGCTCTGGGTCTTGCAAGTTGCCATTACTCAATTTCTGCCCATTCTCTGACTTGCTTTTCCGATAGTGGGGATAAATCAGCAACAGTTGGGCCTATAGGAGTATTTTCCGGCGCTGAAGGCAACTCCCAAAACAATCCAGCGGCCAGTAATGTGCCATTTGAAGGACCCATTCCTGTTGATAAATATAAAATCCAACCACACCAATCAAAACCAGAGTTTTATAATCTTGTTCCCCAGAATACAACTTCCGAGACGCGGTATAACGGGGCCATGGCATTATGTGTGGTGGGTTTGGCCCGTTGTGACTTTCAATTGCATCCAGGTAGTGTTTCTCAAGGCTGTATTACAGTAGATAAGTTTAATAAGGAGCAAATTAAAAATTATAGAGATATCCAGAAAATCATTAATGCTGATTCCGCCAGTACACTTCAGGTATATAGATGAAAAAAATAGCAATCTTGACTGGTGTTGCCTTTGCTTTAACTGCCATAGGCTATAAGTATTATCACTATAACTGGAAAACCAAACTGATTGAAGCAATTCAGTCTGATCAGTTTGAGCAAGCGATCATGATGCTTGAGGAATCCGCCAAACAATGCCGCAATGAAAAAAAAGAAGTATTTTACTATTCATTGCTTCTTGCCGCCCGACCCACAGGCCGGGCAGAGGAAATAAAAAACCTTATAAATAGATGCAAAAACGAGCTAAGTCAGAGTGATATACAGCTCATTCAATATTCTATCGGAACGGCCTTGTTTGAAGGGAGATTTGGCTATGTAAATAAAAATAAATCTGCTGAATGGGTTGTTATGGCAGCATCGACATGTCATCTCGCAGCCATTGAGTATTTAAACAAGTTTCAATATGAAAATTTAACGCCAATTCAACCTGCTATAGATTTAAAGCAATGCACGCACCGATGAAATTTTTATCGGCGCAGCACATTTATTTCTGAAATATGCTCAGTCCTAACTACTTTTTTAGGGAAGAGTAAAGATAAACCATTTGCAGATGTGCCTGCAATTAAAAATCATTTAGGCGATACTATCTTGATTCGTAATGGCGGGCCCGAATGGTCTTTACACCTTTTTCTTCAATGATGACAAGATCAATATCCTTCTCCAGTACTAGTTTGCCAATGACCTTCTCGTTGGGATTTTCTGATTTTGTATCTCCAAAAGTTTCATAAATCTTTCCTTCAAATTTCTTTGCCGAATTAATCGTGCATGAAACGGAGCCAGGATTGGAAGATCCAAGAATATATCCTCCACCCAAAGCGATCAGACTAATTATCATGGTGACGATATAGTATAATTTCATGTGACTTTTTCCCTATCAGGCTGCTGAAATAATCATCTTATGATATGAATAGCGATCTCATCCGAAAAGAAAGGAAGAGTCGCACAATAAATCAGTGGTTCTTCGTCTTCGGGTTTTGTTGCCTAAGACACCGAGATTGAATGTGCTTTCAAATTGCCGGATTAATAAGTTCGCACGCCGAACATGTCAAATGCATTTTTGTATACCGTTGGCAAGTCCGGTCCCGCCCTGCTGCTACATACGGTCGACATAAAGTTAAAATACATCCCCGGTCGCTTTAGGGCTGGTGACGTTCGCTTTGCTCGCAGAAACCCTCGCCTGCATCTTTTCCGCAGGGTAGGCGGCGATCATGGCTCGGGCTAGATCTGGGGTGGCGCTCAGCCAAGTATCGTAATCGCCTGGATCAACGATATAGACCATTCGCTTTTCATCCTCTGGTTTGTGAAATCGTTGCATCAGCGGGTGCTGGTCTGCATTGAGTGTCAGCATGGCAAAGCTGGGCATACCTTGTCCTGTCTCTGGATCTTTCCACCAGCTCCAAATCCCTGCGATCGCCCAGTCTTCATCTTCTTTCGGGGAGATTTCCCAGCGTACGGCCCTGCCACTCTCATAGCATGGTTCCATAATCATGCCGGCAGGGATCAAGCAGAAATGCGCCTTTTTCCATGAGACCTTAAAAGACGCTTTTTCGGCCACAGTCTCCGACCTGGCATTGTAGGTAGCACGACCGAACTGTCGGCTCTTTGCGAAATGCGGAAGCAATCCAAACTGCGCCATTTCGACCACTCTATGCCCCTCATACTGTCGAATGATCGGTGCTAGCGACAATGGCCACGCTTCCTTGGGTTCGACGTCAAGTTGTACTTGATATCGTGCAGCGATGAGTTCGCGACGGCTGGGGCGATAGTTGGCACACATGATTGGTGGCTCGAAGGCGAGGTATCTCTGGACCATAGCATAAACCCCGTGTGGCGCTTCCCTCTCCGCTATGACGACAAGTCAGTCGCTTTCGCAAAAGTCACAGAGCCACTCCTGTACCACCCCAATTGCATCTTCCCCCTGTCCTGATCGCTCAAAACCGATAAATCGCAATCCGTTTGGGGTGATTGCCTGAAGTCGGGCGTCATAAAGTTTCCATGTTTGCCCCATGCCCGGTGCTCCAAGTGGAATGGGGATTTCAAACTGCACCACCATCACTGGCCACCCGCCCGCAAGTTGGCTGTGATGGGAGGTGAGGGTGCCTGGCCCCAGAGCAATTTTCTGGGAGTTGCTGAGGCGTCTGCCGTGCTGGCGTTGGAGGTAGAGAGTGACTTTCATAGATCCATCATAGTTTGGTGAACGTTTGTTCTCAATATCGGTTGTGACATTGATAGGCATAAAGTGATCGATATTGCTCAATTATGATATTTAGTGACATTTAAAGATGTGGAATGATGTTTAATGCTGATTAGTGTTGCTTAATGGATTTTAGTGGCGTATAGTGGATCGTTGTGGGTTGTTAGTGATTGGTTGTGCTATCCTATGACGATCACTTTGAGGAGAACCCCATGGACGCCGATGAGTTTTTGGCTCAAGAAAAACCCAGTCCAAGAAAGAAGCGACTCTTTTTGCAGCGTTACGCAGAGGGAATTGCCAAGTTGCATGCCGGGGGGTGTACCCCTGATCAGATCGTGACCTGGCTCAAGCTGCAGGGGGTTGAGGTCTCGACCTCAACCGTTGTGAGGTACTTGCGAGACGCTGCGGCATCACCTGCAGAACCGAAGCACCAGACTGCGAAGCCAAACGTTAAGACGCAGCCCTCTCTGGAGGAAGGCAAATTGACGTCGTCAGAGGGGCAGCACGGAATTGGCAGTAGGGCTGCATGGGAAGCAACAGCGAACCGCTACATATCGAATGACAATCCGCTTTTAAAGCGAAAGAAGGATGAAAAATGACGATGACCAGCAAGCCAAGTCTGAAGATTGCCGTGATTAACTTTTCGGGGAACGTCGGCAAGTCGACGATAGCCCAGTACCTGTTATGGCCACGCCTGAACGATGCCGAGTTAATCGCAATTGAGTCGATCAACTCGGATGGCGGACTCGAAACACAGACGTTAAAGGGCAAGCAGTTTGGTTTGTTGCAGGAGGGACTGATGTTAATGGAGTCAGCCGTCGTGGATATTGGCGCAAGCAACGTCGAAGACTTCATGCAATTGATGGGTCAATATCGGGGCTCGCACCAAGACTTCGATCTTTTTATTGTGCCGGTCGTGCCAGCTGCCAAGCAGCAACGTGACACCATCGGCACGATTGAGGCATTGGCTTCGCTTGGCATACCCGCCAATAAAATCCGGGTGGTCATGAATATGGTGGAACAAGGCGATGAGCCCACATCGCTGTTCTCGGGCCTGATTGATTATCAGGAGACGGAGCGCAAGTTCTTATTTCCATCGGCAGCCGTGCTCCACAAAAACGAGGTATACGGCAAGTTGAGAGAGGCAGGTTTGTCGATTGGGCAGGTGTTGGCGGATACGACGGACTATCTGGCTGCGGCTAAAGCGGCTGTTTCGGATGAAGAGCGGCTAGAAGCAGTGAAGCGGCACTCGTTGTACCGCCTGGTCACGGGCGTGGAGGATGAACTGGATGCGGTATTTGATGCCGTAACCCGATAGGGGCCATTGCGTGTTGGAAAGGTTCGGCACGCTTCGCTAGCTGGAGCGGTGTTTGACGGCATCTGCCCCAGCATTCGCCCGGCCAGAGCCGGGGGTATCATGGGAGTGGTAATGGATCGATCTACCGCATTGCAGAAAATCCGGAAGTGCCTGGCGCTGGCCCGTAGCGCGAATGAACACGAGGCGGCGGCTGCCCTGCGTCAGGCCCGCAAGCTGATGGATGCCTACCAGCTAAGCGAACTGGACGTTTCTCTGGCCGAAGTTAGCGAGGCCAAGATCAAGGCCAGCGCCAGTCGCCAGCCTGCCCTGTGGGAGGCGGCACTGGCTAATCTGGTGGCGTCGGCTTTCGGTTGTCGCCTGTTTTTTCTGATGCCGGCCAATGCCAGTACGGTCGGCGCCTACTGGCAATTCATCGGGATTGAGCCGGCAGGTGATATTGCCGCTTACGGTTTCAGTTGTCTGTTACGTCAGGCCAAGGCGGCGCGCCGCGATTACCTGGCCACAGCGCTGCAGCGATGTAGACCCGCCAACAAGACCCGGCGGGCCGACGTGTTCTGCCAAGGCTGGGTCGGCGCGGTGGCCCGCCAGCTTGGTGAGTTTGCACAGCCCAGTGAGGCGCAGTCCGCTCTCCTTACCGCCTATATTGATCAGCAGAATGCTATCACCCGGTCATTGACGGCCAGGGACAGGAATGCGCGTGGCGCGGCAAATCGGCAGGATCTGGTGCAGGGCCATCTGGCCGGCCGAGCTGCGCGTCTGCATCATGGTGTGGCACGCGATACGCAGGCTCGCCATCTGGAATTTTTGAGTCAGGACAAGTGAATCAGGGGGGTGTAAATGTCGGAACAGGATCAGTCGGATGCGCAGATAGATGCCATGGTGCTCAATCTATTGGCGCAACATACCGTGTTTGAGCAGGCGAACTTTGTGGTGGGTGGCGAAGCCATGACACTCGCGTCATTGGAACGCCTGGTCGCACGCGGCTTAGCTAGCCGCCAACACGGTAAAGTTTATACCATTACTGAGGCGGGCCAAGCGGCACGGAGACAAAAGCTGTCTCTGCCCCATGCTGAGGGCAGTCGATTGTTACAGGGGACGTTGCGCTTGCTGAAGGAGAAGGCAAGGCGGCATTGAGAACTGGGCCTCGGGTTCAGCGAGAAGCCGGTCTGTCTGAGAATGAGAACGCCAGTCATCGCCACGACTTCGGCTGGCAATTTATTGCAGAGTCCTGATGCCTTCCAATAGCGCCTTACCTGCGTGGCGCGGCAACCGCCAGTTTCCCTTCTGGCATCGCCACTCACCCTTCAAACGGTACATCAGTTGCCGCAGGCCCTGAAAAGGTTTCTCCTCTAGATAGCCCGCCACGTGCACCACGATTGATCGGGGTTGGAAATAGAGAGTCAGTTTTGCCTTGCCGATCACACGGGTTTGCGTGCCGTCCGGTATGACTTCCGGTATGGGCAGGGCCATGGCCTGTTCCCATGCCCGAACATTGGCCGTTCGTTGTAGCGACGATAAGTCGGGTGGAACAATCCAGTGGCGATTGTCGAGCGTCTGTGTCACCTGCTCCGTCAGCGTTTCCCAATCCCAGTCCAGGCCATGCCAGGCACTGAGGTTAATTTCGAGTGCCGGGATACCTAATGACTGGAGTTTGACCCGCTTCTCTGGCGTAACGGCATGGGTGACGGCTATTTCGACCAATAGGGGGCCGTCGGGGCCCGTGACATAGACATCCGGTCGTAGATCCCCGAATCGTCGCTCCAATTCCACTGCCGTGAACTGAACTATCCAGGGTGCTTGTGGCAGGTGAATCGTTGCTTGCCGGCCGTCCTGCAGGCAAGCCTTACCGGTAATGCTGAAGGCGGGTAGCTGCAGGGCGCGTGACCGCTGCAGGCAGGCTTTCGCGGCAAGATGCAAGGCCGACTCTGCGGCGCCGGAACAGTTTGCCTGATGGGGAGGATGGGCAAAGTGCCAGGTTCTGACTTCCCCCTGGCGGGCCATCAACGGGGTCGAACACAGGGGGCAAAAGCAGGCGCAATGGAGCCCGCGCCGCACTTCTCTGACGGAGACCAGCTGCTGGTCCTGGTTGAAGGCGAATTGCTGTAGTAAACCCACGATAGCCATGATTAGTTCATTGGAAAGAGTTTGGATGAAGACGGCAGATTCGGCGGTATCAGTGAGGGCTGAACAGGGGGGGAACCGGTTGGATACCGGGTTGGTTCCAGCTGAGGTGATTGATTTATTGGTGAAATATTCGGATGGCTGGGGGCAGAAACCGGTTCTGGCCGTGTGGTTGTTTCGGGCGCTGTTGCGGCTGTGCCAGGCACACCCGTATCAAGAAGAGGGGTTCACATCACTGGAATTGGCCGAAATGGTTGCCAAGGTTCAAGGGAAGGTCTGGATTCTGGATTTGAGCAACCAAAGCGACGTCTCCAGGAAAGTCCGAGACAACTGGGATCAGCTGGTCGAGAAAAGGTGGGGAGAGAAGCAGGAGGGCATTCACCTGGCCTTACGCCATGCGGGGTTCCCGGGGAAAGTCGTGTTGCAGAAGTTCGAGTCCAAAGGAGGTGCGGGCAATCCCACGCGCTATACCATGA
Source organism: Parachitinimonas caeni (assembly GCF_030129945.1). Classification (GTDB taxonomy): domain Bacteria; phylum Pseudomonadota; class Gammaproteobacteria; order Burkholderiales; family Chitinimonadaceae; genus Parachitinimonas; species Parachitinimonas caeni. Next base: position 33,769 of record NZ_JARRAF010000039.1, on the reverse strand, counting down.
GGTACTTGCCGGCGGAGCCAAGCGATGCGGCCTCGCCAGTCGAATCGGATCCGGTCCGTTCCTGCGCCGCCGTTCAAATTCATTACTTTCCAGAAGATGTGACGCAAGGAAATACCATGCTGCGGATGCTCTGCTTAGGCTATCAAGTCGTGGGATGGCGACGCGGTGTATTTTTGGGTCTGATCACGTTGATTGTCTTGACCGTCATGACCCTCCTGTTGACGTTTCTGATGGGGCTGGCTTGGAGGTCATTGGAGGTTCGTGGCGGTGAGTTACTCGTTCTCTTGCTGGGGGCTGCCTGTGTGGTCGAAGTGGCATGGCCTATTTTGAATTTACCGACGGCAAGGGTCGTAATGACACCCTTCTGGCTGTCATGGGACGCGGGGCTGGTACTGGAATGGCGCAGGCCCCCCGATGGCCCCCAAGCGCATATCGTCGCGGTACGCTATATCGGCCAGTGTCCGATCTGTGGCGGGCGGGTGACCATCCGGTCTGGCGGGCTGCGATTCTGGGGGCGTTTGGTCGGTAGTTGCGAGGCCTCACCTAGAGAGCATGTGTATCGTTTTGATCATGTGACGCGGGTTGGAGGGCCATTGGTTTGACCAGGCGGGTGGCCCGCAATCGACAACGGTGTTGAAGGTGCTGGCAGGACCAGCGCCGCACGAACAGAATCACTGGCCGGTTTCCCGACCAGTGCAAGGCGGATCGACAACGGGCGTTGATCAGAGGACATGGTTTACGGTGGGCTGAGCGGTTTCAAATCGATCAGTTTGAAGTAGATCTGTGGTGCCTGTCCGATGCTGGCATCCAGTTTGAGTTTGATCTGGTAATCCATGCCCTGATAGCTGATACAGGGAATGGTCGCGACCAGACCATCCTGGTCGCCGGCCGTACTCCTGCAGCCATCCGCGTTGGGTGCCGGCAAGGTGCTATCGAGATTCAATTGGCCGTCCCCTCCGGGTCCCGACACCGCAACCGGCGAGGGGCTGACCACGGCTTGATAGTTGAGGGTGCCACCAGCATCGTCCCCCAGTTGGCCATAGCGATTGTATCCCCAGGCATAGACACGGCCATTCTGGCCTCTCACCAGCGCATGATCTTCCCCCGCGACGATTTCGGTGATGGCGGTGGGCAATGGGACTGCGGCAGGTTTGGCGCGATTGTCTTTACTCCCGTCCCCCAGTTGACCACTGCTATTGTCTCCCCAGGCGTAGACGACGCCATCCTGGCCGAGTGCCAGCGAGTAGCTTTCGCCCGCTGAGACACTTCGAATGGCGGGCAGTCCAGGGATCAAGACAGGGAGCCCGGAGGAGGTGCAGGTTTTCCAGCTGGAGAGGGAGCCTTCTCCTAACTGGCAACGATCACCAAAGCCCCAGCCCCACACCTTTCCGTCCTGGGTCACGGCGAGGACATGGCCACTGCCGGCCGCCACGCTGACCACCCCGCTCAGGCTCTTTACCGGAACAGGTTGCCGTTGCTCGGTAGTGTCGCCGATGCCCAGCCGACCTTGTGAGTTGCTACCCCAGGACCAGACCGTCCCATCGCTTTTCAGGGCCACCGCAAAATTGTTGCCACTGCTGACGGCCGCTACGCCAGACAAGCCTTTGACTAGTTGCGGCACCGTGTAACTCTGGGTGCTGCCGATGCCCAGTTGGCCATTACCATTGTCACCCCAGGTCCATACCGTCCCGTCGGCTTTCAAGGCCACCGAGAAGTTGCTTGCTGCGGCAATCGCCGTGACATTGCCCAGATACGGGACCATCTGTGGGGTGCTGGAGGACGAGGTATTGCCGGTGCCCAATTGACCGGAAAAATTCGCGCCCCAGGACCAGACCGTGCCGTCTGCCTTGAGCAGCAGCGTATGGCGAGACGCTGCCGCAATGGACTTAGCCCCGGTCAGATAGCGTGATTTCTGAGGCGTGAAACTGGTACTGGTATGACCGTTGCCAGTTTGGCCGTCCTCATTCTGACCCCAGGCCAATGCCACGCCATCCTTACGAATCGCAATGGAGTGCGCGTCGCCGGCGGCCAAGGTCGCCGCCTCCGCCAGGCCGCTGCATAGGGCCAGGCAGATCATTCCGCTTGAAGACACTTTTATCGATTCAATCCTCCTCTTACACATTTTTGTCGGTAGATGCCTGAAATCGGCGCAGGCACGATAAAACCGGCGCCCAAGGAACGGTATTGACCAAATGGAGAAGTGACAGGGCTTATGAATCAATGTTATGTTTTTTCGTAAGTTACGAAAAAACATAATGTCTATGCAAATCGATGGGATCCTCACTGGCCGCCTGCAGCAGATCGCGTTGCTCCTACTCTGGGAAGGGGAGGTCAGCAATGAGCGCCTGCGTGGTTTATTTGATCTGAGCCAGGTCCGGGCCTCGGAGTGGATCAAGGAGTTCAGAGCGCATTTCCCGGATAGTTGCGAGTGGCACTCCAAGCGACGCCGCTTTTTAGCCAGCAGCCTGTTATATCAACAGGTCCCGTCAGAGCTGCCGGCGCTGTCACTTAGCCAGTACCTGGCCCTGTCGACCCGACAGCCGACGCTGCAAAGTGACCTGCATTGCATCATATTTCAGGGATTTCAGGCAATCGGGCAACCCAGTGCCCGGGTCGTGTCCCGCCTTCAACTCGCCATCAGGACATCGGTCGGGGTCAACATTCAGTATGTGTCCTTGAATCAACCCGAACCGCATTGGCGTGTCCTTTTTCCTCATAGTCTGGTTTGCACCGGCCAGCGATGGCATGTGCGCGGCTTCAGCCCCGAGCATGGTGAATATCGGGATCACAATCTGGGGCGCATTCTGGATATCGCATTGTGTGATGAGGTCTTGCCGGCCGAGGTGGCGCCTGATCAGGCCTGGCAAACCCTCGTCCAGATCGAGCTGGGGCCACATCCTCAATTGACCCGTGCCCAAGCCGGTGTGGTGAGTGCCGAATTCTGCGCCGGCCAACCTTCTCGGGTCACCACCGTTCGTGGTGCCTTGGTGCATTACTATGTCCAGGTCATGCACCTCGCGATGAACGTCCAGATCCAGTGTCCGCCGGATTACCTGCTGGCTGTCTACAACGTCGAAGAGGTGCAACCATGGATGTTTTGAAGAATTTTCAGGAGTCGCTGTTTCAGCGACTGCTGGGGGATGCGGCTGAACCGTATCAGTGGCAGCGAGAGACCTTTGCGCAGCTAGTGCAAGGGGTTGTCCCTCAGGCCATCCATGCGCCGACCTCCGCAGGTAAAGCGCTGATCATTCCCACCTATCTGGCGGCCCTGGCAACCCAGTGTCAGATGGATACGCGCCAGCCTCTTCCGCGGCGACTGGTCTTTGTCGTCAATCGACGGGTACTGGTTGATGACGCTACCCGCCTTGCCGAAACGCTCCGGACGATCATTTATCAGGATGAGATTCCAGGCCTTCGCCAAGCCCTGGCCGAGCTGTCTGCGACGGGGCAGCCGCTGCAGATCGCGACACTACGAGGTCAGTTTGTCGATGATGGCCAATGGGCCACCGATCCGACGACCCCGGCCATTATTCTGGCGACACCGGACATGCTGGGCAGTCGCTTGTTGTTCAGAGGATACGGCGTCGGCCGGAACCGGGCCGCGTTGCATGCGGGTTTGCTCTCCATGGATACGACGGTCGTGCATGACGAGGCGCATCTGTCTCCCGCCTTTACCCATCTGCTGCGACAAATTGAGCGCCGAGTGGCGTGTCCTGCTCAAGAAATGGGTGTTCCGGCTTTGCGGGTTGTTGAAATGACGGCGACGAGCCGCATCGACACTTCCCGTTCGGAAGGTCAAGGCGCCGAAATCGTCTGTGACCCGCAAGCGGATCCCGCACTGTTAAAACGGATGCAGGCCAGAAAAGCCCTCAAGATAGAACGTTGTGAGACCCGGAAAGCGTTCGAAGCGCGCGTTGTCGAACTGGTGCAAGCCTATGCCCCCCAAAACAAGGCCATCGGGATTTTTGTGACATCTCCCGAAATGGCCAACCGCTTGAGTAAGGCGTTGACGCAGCGGGGAAAGGTCGATGGCAAAGCCGTCGGGCCTGCGATAGCCAGGAATCGGGTCGTGGTTTTGACCGGGACCATGCGAGGTGCTGAGCGGGATGACCTGCTGCAATCAGAAGCCTGGCAGCGGGTCAGTGCCGGGCGATCCGAGCAGGATGAACAAGGATCCGCGGTGCTGATCGCGACGAGTGCGGGGGAAATCGGCATTGACCTGGATGTGGATGTGTTGATCTGTGATGCTGCGACGATTGAGCGGCTGACCCAGCGCTTTGGCCGCTGTAATCGCCGTGGCCTGTGTCTGGCCCATATTCATCTGATGCGTTGTGATGAAGGCAAAGTCCGTTCCGCAGTGGCAAAGGCGCTTGCACTGCTCGATCATCTCCCTACCCCGTTCGAGGAGACTGAGGTACGCGACGCTTCGCCCGCAGCCCTGACGCAGCTTCGGCAACATCCGGAATATGCGATGGCTTGCGAGGCACCAGTTCCGGATCGAGACCTGGAGGATGGGATCATCGATCTGTTTGCGGCCACGACGGAGGCACTGCCATCACTGCAGGTTCCTGATCCAGCGCTCTGGATACATGGGCTGGTAGAGGAAACCCCGGAAATTGAACTGGCCTGGCGGATCCTGCCGGGTCGGGACCAGGATGAATGGTTGACGCGGTGGCCACTGCAGCAATCCGAGCGATTGCGACTGCCCCTAAACCAAGCCACCCGTGTCTATCTGCAAACCCTACTGGCTCGCCGCACCGAACCGGATGGCGCGGAAGTCGTGACCTTGCAGCCAGAGGGATCGCTCATTGCCGTCCGCGACGTTAAACAAATACAACCAAATCAAACCATCCTCATTGACCGGCGGCTGGGAGGCTTGTCTCTGCATGGCCTGGTCGATGCCACCCTTACCGAACCAGTTGAGGATGTGTCTGGCCGCTATCACGGCCGAGTCGAGGTCTTGCCCCTCGAGTTTGATGACGAGAACGAAGTATGGCTGACAGAACAGACCATCAGTTACCTGACGCTGTCGGCCTATCTGGCTGAACACTATCCCGAATATCAGGTGGTCTGGCTGGATGCAGACGGGGCGGAAGGGCCCACGGCCTGGCTATCGGCGCCGGCGCGGGAAATCTCCGATGCGAACGAGGTACCAGGGCGTACGGCCCGCTTGCTGGAGGATCACCAGACTTTGGCGGGTAAAGCGGCACGTCGGATTGCGTCAAAGCTGAAACTGCCCAATGAGCTGGGTACGGCTATCGAGTGTGCGGCTCGCCATCATGATGATGGGAAGCGTCGCGCTTGCTGGCAGCACGCGATTGGCAATCGCGACCTGAGTCAACCCTTGGGTAAATCGGGTCACAAGGATTTCGACTACCAGACCAATGCCGGCTATCGCCACGAATTGGGATCTGCGGCGGAATGGGCAGACCTGGATTCCGTTACGCGACACCTGATTGCGGCTCACCATGGCTACGCCCGTCCGAATTTTCCGGTTGCCAGCCAGTTGCATGCAGGGTGCGAGCAAGCTGCTGCGACCGCCCAGGGCGATTTTGATGAGGTGGTACGGCGTTACGGGCAGTGGGGCTGTGCCTACCTCGAATCCCTGGTTAAGGGGGCTGACATTCTGGCCGAGTGGTATGCAAATGCGCTCGTACTGGATGCCGACCTGATGGATCGCGTGACCGATCATTCCCCTGTTTTGACACCTGACTTCCCCCAGTCAACCGTTTCTCTTGGCTTTAACCCCCGGAATTTCGGTGAGTATCTCGCTGCCATCGGCCTGCTGCGGCTGCTGTCCTTTCGACAGCCACAGGCTTGCCTGCAATGGCAAGCGGAGGGGGATATGGCAGTGTTTAGTGGTATTACCCAAGGCGATGTCATGACGGCCCTGGCCTGTTTGCAACGCACGAGAATTGAGATTGATAAGCAGCGTGCAATGACGCTGATGTCAAAAAACGAAAATGAGCAAAATCTCCCTCTATATCTGGTTTTCGCGCAAGACCTTGCCATCCCCCCTCTGGCGATCAACGCATTTTTGTCTCCGCTGTTTGACAAGCCTTCGAAATGGAAGCTTTTTACTGCCAAAGTCACGCTGACCAAGACCCTGACGGAATTGCTGATGCACTGTGCAAGCACGTCACTGAGTCATCCCGGTGACGTGTTGTCACACCAGATCCTCCGCTGGCGAAGCGATAAAGCGAAAACAGATCGGTTCAGGCTGGATGCCCGCACCAGTTGGAGCGCACGGGATGTCGGCTGGTCTCCCCATGATGAAAACATGGCAGCGGTCCGGCCCTGGATTGAGGTGTTGGCATTGCTGGGCATCCAGCAGGTATTTCTACCACCCTGGGATCGCACGCAGGCCTATGCGACCTGGAGACGCCCGCGATCCATCCGGCAGGTAGGCCTGGCGGCCAGAGCCGGGTTGGGGGATGTGCTGCAGCAGTTCAGCCCCCGTTTTGTGCAGTCCGGAAAATTCACCGATAGCTATGAGTCGTCCATTCAAACAAGTAGAGGAGCGAGATTGTGTCCAGCCATGTTCGTGATTTGATTCAGTGGATTCTCAATTCGCCGGATGTCGTGGCGATGGTGCATGAGCAGGCCTTGCAACCGCTTACCGGGAGGACCGTTTATCCGGCGACTTACGCAGGAAACGGTAAAGACGATAAGCCGCGCTATTGCATCGCCCACTTACGGGATGGGAGCAATGTCTGCACGATAGATTCCATCCCCTCGCAGGCCAATCGGCTGGAAGCCGAGTGGGTGTCCAATCCACGATACGCAGGCCTGTTTCCCAATGTCTCGATCGAAGCAACCCAGCACGATGGTTCAACTTCGGTTCGACCCTTGATGCTGCTGGGTCATCGGGCGGCGGATGGTGCCGTTCTCGCCTCAGAGCTGAATGAAGAGGTGACTGCTGCGATGCTGGCCATGTCCTCGCGAACCCCCAACCCGGTACCCTTGGCCCGACTATCACCGACATCATTGTTAATGGGCCTTTGGGATAGCCGCCCAAATCGCACCGGTTTGAAGCTGCCGCGGGCATTTAGTGCTGAAATTGAGGCGACCAATGTGTCGGAGAGGATCAAGCACTCGCTTTATAACGCTGCATGGCATGCCAGTCACCTGCACTCTTCACTGGTGGAAGCGATCGGCACAGTCAAGCCTTCAGTAGTGGGGCTGGAAAGTGCGCCCGACGGCGATGCCGGCGCGGGGGTCGAAGTGCATGGGGAGATTGTTCGTCGTGCCACGCTGTCCATGATTCCGCTCCGATCCAATTTGGGTTGGCTGACGCCGGAAGATAAGGACGCGGCGCACCAGATCACCGCAGAGTACACAGCCACTTTGGGCCTGCTGGCATTGTCTATGCCAACCTCTCCTTACCTGAGAGTCGGATGCACCCTGTTGCCTGCAGGGTCTGCAACCATGACCTTGGTGCGGCGAGATGGCTCGCGCGAAGTCGTGTCGATTGAACATGATGCGGTACTGGAAGCGCTTGGCGCTCTGGCGAGTCAAATGGGCTTCGTGGATCGAGTCGCGAAGTTGACACCAAAGTCAGTCAAGGGTTACGTCGATGCCGTCACGAAAGAGAAAAAGGAGGGTGCAGGCAAGAGGAAGAAGAAAGGCGGTCAAGATGACGCGACTTAAGATTGAAGTGACTTTTCTGGCGGGCCGATATGGCGGAGAGGAGTGGCCGCCCGCACCGATGCGACTACTGCAAGCACTGGTTGGAGGGTATCGGGATACCCATCCGGCACTCTTTGTGTTGGAGACACTTCCTGCCCCAACACTGCTCGCTGAAGACGACCCTCCAAGTACCACGGTAAAGACATATGTTCCGCTGAATACCCGGAAAGGCACCGATGCAACGCCGTTTGAAAGAGCTGAGCAGGTACGCACCATCCGCCGTCCATCCCGGCCGGTCGTCTACTGTTGGGAGATCGACGCGGCACCGATCACCGCGCTGTCACCGATCATCGAGATTTCCGCGCAGCTGCATACCCTGGGTACAGGCCAGGATATGTGTGCCGCTCGGGCCTGGTTTGACGAAGATGCGCTGACAAGCGTGCCGGGACAGAGCCTCTGGACGCCGTTGAATCTACCAGGGTCTGTTCAGCTTCTTAATAGTGATACCGATCTACGCATACCGGTCATTGGCTCGGTGGCATCGATCGCGAAACGGCATGCCCGGTCCCAGCGGCATTGCCATTCGCCGGATGCATTCACTTCGTTCCTTCGGCTCGATGCAACCTACGCAATACAGCGCTACAGTTTGGCCGGTCGGAACACGCATTACCTGATGATGCCAATCAAACTGCTGCATCCTGATCAGGAAGAGCAGCCATTATCCTGGGCGCCCGAGCTCACGGTACAGGTGTCGGCGATGTTACGGCATGGTGTCATGCAGTTGATGCAAGACACACCATATGCAGCCTGGGCGGCCGGGCATAGCCCCCCAGACGACAAGGGTGCGCGCCTGTCATGGATTCCTCTCCCCTCGATTGGTCATGCCCATGCTGATCGCAGGATCCGGCAAGCCTTGCTGGTCGCCAGAGTCAGCGAGCAAGAAGAGATGGAAGCGCTTTATCAACGACTGCTCACCGAAGCATTGCCGTTGCGAGACGAAAGATCGGCATGCTGTGTGGCACGCGCGCGCGTTGTTCAATCCAGACAAGACCGGCGAGCCAACGGTGTCTTGTGGGCATACCGTCGCAAAGGTTATACCTATCAGACGGTGACACCGATTGCTTTACCAGGCTGTTTCGCGACCGATCACAAACAGACTCGTAAGTTGGTAAGAAAAGCATTGCGCGAGTCGGGGTTGGATCTGGGGATGGTGGAAGAGATAGAGGTCAGTCGATTTCCTTACCATAGATATGAGCCTCAGTTGTCAGCCGTGATGCTTAAGCGATGGCAGGCACATGCCATACCGCTGACTTATGCGAGAGTGCATTTCAGAGAGCCAATCGCTGGTCCCTTGATTATTGGTCGCGGCCGACATTTCGGGCTCGGGCTGATGTGCGCGAACCCCGATTGATGGAGAAAATACGGGGAGTTCGCGCTTGCTGTGAGGAAGGGCACCGACACATTGCGGCACGGCAAACCTACTGACACGCTCCTGACATATTGTAGAGGTTCGCGCAATGGGCCAAAAACATGATGGGTATTCAAAGACCTGGAAAAGAAGGGTTGAATTCCCGGCTATAGCCGGGACTACATTTAAAGCTTTTTTGGCGGGACCACATCCTCCAGATATTGAGCCGTTGAATTCCCGGCTATAGCCGGGACTACATTTAAAGATGTACTTGCCAGAGATTGCAAGGGCCTGCGACATGTTGAATTCCCGGCTATAGCCGGGACTACATTTAAAGTTGCGCAATTGTGCTGCAGCCTTCGAAAACATGGCTGTTGAATTCCCGGCTATAGCCGGGACTACATTTAAAGCATGTACAGGTCTTCGGAATCAGCAATGACAGGGGTTGAATTCCCGGCTATAGCCGGGACTACATTTAAAGGCATCAGCACATTGCTCACGCGACCAGACCTCGCCGTTGAATTCCCGGCTATAGCCGGGACTACATTTAAAGGAGGAGACGTCGAAGCCGAGCGGCATCACGGTTTGGTTGAATTCCCGGCTATAGCCGGGACTACATTTAAAGATCCTACCTAATCATGAGGTAACTAGGACAGGGGCGTTGAATTCCCGGCTATAGCCGGGACTACATTTAAAGTTAGGAGGAAGACTGTGGAAAAACATATCAAACTGACGTTGAATTCCCGGCTATAGCCGGGACTGCATTTAAAGCATTGCATTGGCAAGGCAAGACCACTGCCAATGATGTTGAATTCCCGGCTATAGCCGGGACTACATTTAAAGGAGTGGCTGACTGTGGCCGAAGCTCGCACTGCCGCTGTTGAATTCCCGGCTATAGCCGGGACTACATTTAAAGATGTTCGTGGATGGCAGAAATGGTCGTGCCAAGGGTTGAATTCCCGGCGATAGCCGGGACTACATTAAATGACTTCAAGGAGTGCCGCCATGACTTCCCATCGTGAGTTGCGAAGTGAATGTGCTTTGGATGACTGGCTGAGAAAAGCGGTTGGTCCAGCGTTCGATGAGGGGCTGGCGGGCAATGCCAAGACCTTTTCGATTGTTGAAGTGCGTGCACGACTCAAAGCCCGTAGTGAACCACATCCAGCAGACGCTGGGGATACGCGTCAAATACTGACTCAGCCATGTTGCAGTGTGTCGCCTAGAATTTGATCGAAGAAAATTATCTTTTAATTATCATAAAGCTGGGAGTTTTTTTTATGGGTTTATCCACAGTTTCTGGGGATGATTTCAATTCGGATGATGAAACTATACGTTTAATGCGTTGGGAGACGTCGGAACGCTACTACCTGGCGATTCTTCAACCGGATCTACTAGGAGACTGGGGCGTATACCAAGCGTGGGGTGGTAAAAACAGTCGTCGTGGCAATTCATTGTTTAAGCCCGTTTGTACGCGTGAGGAAGGGGATCTCTTGCTGAACAACATCCATCGTCGTCGCATCAAGCATGGGTATGCACTGAGAATTTGATTTGTCGCTGAATCATCAGAACAGTAGAATCGTTCAGAAATTTGGGAGGTCTGCTGCAATGCCTGCTACGAAATCAGTGATGCCGGAGGCCCAAAAATCATTGATCCATTGGATGGACTGCCAAGCACAAGGGAAACTTTTCGGGCCTGCTACGGCAGTGTCATTGTTGCGTGCAAAACTACCTACCAATGCGGTGTCGGATGCTACGCTCAAGCGCGTGTATACCGGCAAGGCTCCGGTAGATCTGTCGCTGCTGGAGTTGATTGCGCAGACTTGGGACGTATCAACCAGCAACCTGTTGCAGCCCAAGCTAGCGGGATGTGAGCGTCGTAACGGTACCATGATGCAATACGGAAGGGCTTACCCCTGTGTCGCATGGCTTACGAAAGAGGTGCCAATTGCGCCAGACGAATTGGTAGCGTTTGATCTGGGTATTGAAGGACTTGTGATTGCTCCTTTACGGGTGGCTTTACCAGGTGCCGTGCGTCGCTTGGCACATGCAGAATTGATTGGCCACTTGCCACTATCAATGGCCGGAACAGTCTACGCGGTGGATTGTGGGCGCTGGATGGATCAAATTGAATCTATGCCAATGGAAATATTTGATACGACTGGAGAACTGCTTGATGCGATCAATGTTGAGACCGTCATTGCGATCATACTACCGGGATCTCCGTTCGAGGATTCGGATCTACCGGCCAGCCGCTGTCGTGTCAAGGTAGGTTCCGATGTACCGATAATTTTTGTGGACTCCTACCACGCGAATTTACCGAGAGACATGCAATACGTTGCCATGACTAACTTTTGGTTGCTACCGCCATCGGCCGATAAAATTTCTACTGTTTTACACGCGATGTTGCATTACCAAACCGATAGGACGAGAACTATGTATCACGAGAAAAGTCAAGAACCAAGGACATTGACCGATCAAGAGCTTGAATCAGTATCTGCAGGCATATCCGACACGGGCACCCCGCCGGTCATGCCCTGCGGGCCGAACCCAACGGTGCCGCCGGTAATTAATCTCCCAACCTAAGCTGAATGAACATGATTCTGGAGGTCGCGCAAGCGCGATCCTCCAATGAGGTGTCCGCTCTAGCCGCCAACTTTTGCTCGCGACTGGAGTTTGACAATTTTGTGGTCGCTGTCGGAACTTCCGACAGCGATGTTCCGAGCTGCGTCCTGCACAATCTTCCTGACTCATGGTTGGCTATTGCTACCGATGAGATCAGGCATCGTGATCCGATTTTTCGGTTATTGCGGCAGAGTCGTCCTCCACCCATTGCTTGGTCAAGGCCCTTGTTTGCGCTGACGGATACGCTTGATATCTGGGATCTTTTTGCGGAACACGGGATGCGATCGGGTTTTGATATACCGATTTCTACATCGAGCACCAACCGATTTGTCTTGAGCTTGATCCGAGATGGTGAGTTGCCCAAGCGATTCGAAATGGCAGAGAAATTGGCCAAAGCCGCGACCTTTGCGCACTGCCTCTCTGCTGTCGCCATGGATATTATTCAGGCTGAACTATTTGCAGATCGGTTGAGTCCTGTGCAAAGACGATTGCTGCAATACTGTCTTGATGGCTTGAGTATCGAGGACATTGCAGATGAGACCGCTTTGACTATACGGGCTGTGAAGCAGCGTTTTACTACGATTTGCCGTCTCGCAGGGGATAGTGTCCAGACCCCTATGGCGGCTGCGACGCTTTATGGGCGAACGCAGAAGTGACGAGAGCAATGCGGCGGAATTTGATTGCAGATTTGATTTCGGCCCAAAGACTGGACGATCTGCGACGCCTCATCTTGGCATTCGTGCGTCAGCGTAATCACGATTACTTCTGCCTCGCCTATGGTCATCGGTCTGATGGCATCCCTTCCTTTACGACTCATCACTTTCCCACGGGCTGGACCGGTGTAGTTTCACCGGAAATTATGGCTTCTGATCCTTTGGTTCAGGCAATCGCCACCCAGCGTTCTAACGTCCCCATAACATGGGATGATTCCCTTTACGCCGCTGCGGGCAAGATGCACCTCTGGGAGTATTTCAAACAGTTCGGTTTGATGTCAGGGATTGATTTCCCTTTGTCTAGAAGCCATTCCAGAGGGGGGCTTCTATTTGGGATGATTCGTGGCGACAGCTTGCCGATGAATACTGAGCTGATCGATACCATCATTTTAGGCGCAACACTCACACACTGTTTGGGTGCGTTGGTGACGCCATTGCTCGATTTGCAGATCTTCGTTTCATCCCTCAGCCCTACTGAAAAAGAATTGCTATACAGGGTGTCAGATGGTTGCACTGAGGAGCAAGCGGGTGAGATATGTGGACTGTCGCGTCGGCAAACCGTGCTGCTGGCCTCCCAGCTTCGGGAGCGGGCCGGTGTCTCTTCCGTCCAGGGTGCAGCAGCACTTCTTCTTAAATCTTCAATGTGTTGACTTCCGTTTGTTGAACAAATGACGCATATCGCTCAGTTTTGATCGATGGAATAAAGTTTGGCTTGCTGAATCCCCCAATTTAAATCAAAAATTATGACCAAAGCGACCTTGGTTGGGCGAGCTAGCATGAGCCTGTCCGGACAAGGTCGATAAATCGTCATGGAATGACTTGGAAAAAAAGGGGGGAGTAGCGGATGCGGGGGTTTACACTTGCTATTGCAGTGCTCATTGCAGGACAGGCTATTGCAGTTGATTCTGCTTTTCTGATCGTGACGGGACAAATCGATAAGGCGGATCCTGGATGTGAGCCGGCCCCGTGTGCGCGCTTCGACGAAGCGCGCCTCGGAGCCTTGCCACAACAAAGCCTGACTGTTGACATACCAGTCTGGCTTGCGGGCAAACAGCAATTTTCCGGCCCCACCATGTTGTCTGTGTTGGACGCTGTCGGAGCCAGAGGCAAGCACGTTGAGTTCGTAGCGCTCAATCGCTACAAAGTGACCATTCCGTCCAGTGACTTCGCTGATATGCCAGTCATCCTGGCCCGTCGACAGAACGGGAAACTTTTGTCGATCAGACAGCGTGGCCCCCTTTGGCTGATGTATCCGTTTGCAGAGCGCACACCGATATCCACCGCCATCGAACCAATTAGGCAAAAGTCGATTTGGCAAGTCGTCCAGGTACGGGTGTTGCCATGATGACGCGTGGGCGTGCGCTGCCGAAAATTTCAAGCCACGGTGTTTTGCTTATTGCGTTAATTTCCGCGCTCGTGTTGCTCTATCTGGGTATTGGCAAGGTCCAAAACGACCAAGAGACAGTGATGTCGGAACAGTCCAATCCCAGTGCCGACAATGCGCCTTGGACTTATTACCAATTAAGCGTTGAATTCGAGCGTCTGCGACGCAGTCTGCTTGAGGGTGTACCAGCCAGTTTATTGGCGACACAGTGGGAACTTTTCGTGTCGCGATATTTGATCTTGCGTGATGGTCGAGACTCCTTGGTCTTGGTCGCCCAAGGAGAGGCAGCGCAACAGCAACAGTTATTCGCTGACTTGGATGTATTGGTGTCGTGGACGGACGGCTGGATTAAAGATGCGACGCCCGATGATGCACGGCGTAGGCAATTGATACACAGGTTGGCGGCTCTGGAGCCAGTGCTCACTGATCAAAGCTTGGCCGTAAATCGTGCGACAGGTGCGGCGATATCGGCACGTAAAGATATGGTCCGGCACTATAGCCAGATGAATCGTTGGATGACCCACGCTCAAGCCTGCATTATGGCCATATTTGTATTGACCGTATGGTGGGTTATCCGACGTGACACCCTCCGGTCGAACGACTTGGAGCAAGCCCGACAGCGCGCGGAGTCTGCAGCGCAGACCAAAACGAGATTCCTGGCCAATATGAGTCATGAATTGCGCAGTCCCCTCAATGCAATTCTGGGATTGGGACAAAACCTGCTGTCAGACCGCTCTGCATCAAAATCCGCTCAGGAGGCGACGGCAGTGATCGTGGCAAGTGCACAGGAGTTGCTTGCCTTGATCAACGATTTACTGACCTTGGCTCAGAGCGAAGCTGGCAAACTCGTCTGCCACAATACGGCATTTTCGCCCGCCCACCTTGCCGAATCTCTAAAGGATGAACTGGAAATCCTGGCATCCGAGAAGGGACTCAACCTGTATCTGGATTTGCGCGATGACTTGCCGGCATTAGTCGAGGCAGACCGGACAAAGCTGCGTCAGATTCTGATTAATGTGATCAGTAACGCGATCAAATTCACCAGGCGTGGCCATGTCACAGTCACCCTCGCTTATGAAGGAGACGAGCTGCAAATGACGGTGCTTGATACCGGCTGCGGTATGACTCACGAACAGATGCGTAGTGCCTTCTCGCGATTCAGCGCAGGAGGGGCGCAACGTGGTACGGGTTTGGGATTGGAAATTACCAAGCAACTGGTTGAAGTCATGGGGGGGGAAATCAAGCTAGCAGGTGAGATAGATGTAGGGACAAAAGTGTCCATTCGCTTGCCGGCACCCGCTATTGCGCGGGTAGTGCCAGACCAGAGCCGGATCGGCATGTTGATTGTGGATGATATGAGCATGAATCGTATGGTTGTGCGGTCCTTGCTCAGCGCGTGGCGGCAAATTCAATGGTACGAAGCGAGCACGGGTATAGAGGCGGTCGATCGCGTCAGGCAAGGTGGGATCGACGTCGTACTGATGGATGTACACATGGAAGGTATGGATGGTCTCACTGCGACTGCGGCCATTCGCGCGCTGCCTGGGCCGGAGGCGCGCACCCTGATCATAGGACTAACTGCTGCGGACAATCCAGACTGGGAGAGTCAGGGACTTGCCGCCGGGATGGATGACTTCTTGGTCAAGCCCATCAATGAGGTTGATCTCCAAAGACGTATACATCAAGCACTGAGTGCAAAAGCCAAAGGCGAGGAGAGCAATCATGTCTATGCGTGAGCTCGTTGGCGATTGGGCAATTACGATGCTGGGAATTGCTGGTGTCAGAGTACACGATAGCCCTTACGCGATGTGTGCGAAGATCGGCGAAACGCTGCGGCAAGATAAATTGATAGATGGCATGTTGGTGTTCAGTCCAGGCCCAAGTGATGCCGCATCGTCGTTGCATTTCTGCTCATCCAGTTTTGGACCTTTAGTCGAAAATCGAACGGACTGGGCTGCCGCGTTGCGCCAATTGGCAGGAAACGCCTACCGTAAAGGTGTGGCACGATTTCAAACACCGGTTGAAGGTTTAGCTGACATGCTCGTCTATAGCGATTGTCGGTCTGGTATGAATATCATGGTGGCGTTTTGCCGAACTTTCCGACGTTTTGACGAATTTGATGCATCAGTGCCCAGACATCTGGCTATTTATACCGGTATTCTTGCTGATCTGTTGTACATTCATCCCATCCTACAGCAAATCAAGCTGCTATCAGAAGCGCAGCTAGAGGTGTTTGTGGCCTTCGCTGAAGGGGATGACGGCAAGGGGCTCGCTACACGGAGTGAAAAGTCGATACCTACCGTCAACAACCATACGCTTAATATTCAGAACATGCTGGGAGTCCCTTATGGGCGTAAGCCGACTCGCTCGGAAATTGGACAACTCGCCCGGATCTACACACAACTGGAGTGCCATCAACGACACTCAGTCGTTGCTTGAACGAGTCCGTTGCCTGGGCAAGCGATCGCGCATTCGAGATCGGTGGGATCTGAAGCCAGTATTTCCGTCTCCTACGGCGGCTGAACTCCCGTTACTTGCCGAATTAGCCAGTGTTGATCCATTTGAGTTGGAAGTCGAAGGCATAAGGATCGAAATTGATCGTGAAATAGATCCTTGGATAGTTTATGCCTTGATCTGTGACGCTTATGAGCACGGCGACATGGATTTGCTGCGCAAGTATATGCAGCCAGGCCAAATTGTAGGAGTGATTGGCGCAGGTATAGGAGTAACAGCCGCGTTGTCTGCCAAGATTAGCGGATTGCCGGTGCGCGTTATCGAAGCAAACCCGAAAATGCTGCCTCGACTTCGGGACACAGCGCATCGCAACCAAGTGATTTTCGATATTCGCCATGGTGCGGTCGGCATTTTTGAGTCGTCAATTGTGCCATTTACGGTGTCCGACGAGTTTTGGGCGAGTGCCAGTGATTGCCAGCACCGCCCCCGATATCAAATTCAGGTTGTTGCAATTTCACCACATCAAGCTTTTGAAGGACTTGATTTCGCTATTTGCGATATCGAAGGCGGCGAAATTTTCCTCTTAGAAGTCGAGCTTCCATTATCCGTTCGGACATTACTTGTCGAAATTCACCCTAGAACCATTGGTGAGAAAAAGGCCGCAAGTGTCATGAATGCCATATGGAATCAAGGTTTCAAGCTGTCTGACTTTCATGGCATGAGTTATCTGTTTAAGCGTTAAATAACATAAATATTAAATCTGCGGATTTGTCAATCATTACGGTAATGATTGAGGTTTTTAGCTGCCCCGTCATACTTTAAATCAATAAAACTGATTAAGTATGACGGGGGCCGAGAGCCCTCCTGAGATTAGGAGTGAATCATGCCCGCATTTGCCCGAATACCGCTCACCCGAACATTTGTCGAAATCGCCCGCAACATGCGATGGGGGCGCTATGCTGACAAGCCTGCAGTAAAGCCCGTCAGCCCAATCGAGCTGTGCGTCGATGACGTCGACTATTTTTCTGAAAATCCTCGCCTGCGTGGAAATAGCCAGACAGCGACGATTCGACTGTCGATGCAGAGTCGAGCGGCACAGGGTTTGCCTCCGATGATGTCGCCTCCTCTCGTCGCCATCAATCCCAAGACAGGCCGCTACACGCTTATCGCCGGCGGGAACACCCGTCTCGCAGTGCAACAGGAGTTATGGCGGGCGTCGGGTAATCCAATTTATCGCCATGCTACCTTTTGGGTGAGCGAATGGCAGGGTGAGACGCAGGTATTGCTGGATCACTTGGTCGAAAACAGTGCCCGCGAAGATCTGTCGTACTTCGAGGAGGCGCTGGCAATTGATAAGGCGCGGCGGCAGATCCAGCGACAATTGGATCTGCAGGAGATTTCGTTGCGGCGACTCGAAGACGAATTGTCGGCGCGAGGGGTGCAGCGAAGCCGAACCACCTTGGGTCGGGACTTGTTTGCGGTCAAAGTGTTGGGGCAGTTGGGGGATGTGGCGTATGCCATTCCGCAGAGTGTGGTGCGCGACATACAGCCAATGTACGGGATGCTGGAGCGATTGTGCGAAAAGTCAGCGTCGCGAGCGATGGCCCTGCTGCAACAAGCTATGGTGGCGCTGGAGTCAGATTATGCGCAACGTTTGACTGTCGATTTTGCAACGTTTGAGTCTGCGTTTACAGAGGTTGTGCAGTCAGAATTCGGACTGTCATTGTCTCAGATGCGTCGGGTTGTGGATTTGATGCAATGTGGTTATGCCCAGCCCCAGGCGATTGCGACAGCGCAAGCCGAAAGCGCGTCTTTGGTGGCGGGAGAGGCTGAGATCGTCTCTGCCGTCACGCCGATGTTGTCCGAACTGGATATGACCGCCGTGGCGGAGGGTCTGTCCAGTCAACCGGAGGCTGAAGTAACAACTCTGGACGGCTCGAGCAACGGCCGTCCAGGGTTGATTGATGACTGTCGCAAGCTGGCCGAACAGGCCAATCTGCAGGGGTGCGTGTTGGCACATGATGCGTCACCTCTGGGCTATTTTATGGAGCCGGCTGAGGGCGAGGGCGCACCTCGCCCTGAATGGCTACTGCTCGCCTATGCCTGTGGGCAGCTCAGTGATGAAAAAATCATTGAGGCGCCGCCAACGAGTCGATGGTCGGGCATCCAGCGGTCAGGTGGTCGAATGCACCAGATGCGACAAGCATTTGCCGACTCCTATTCAGACATCTTTGCGCGCATCCTGAATCCCCGTGATCGAACGGGCGAAATGATGCTGAAGATCGTGCGCAAGCTTCGATCATCCAGCGCCTAATCCCTATCCATCCAGTCCCTATCGGAGAAATGAACATGCAGGATTGTGCAGGGATGGTTACGTCCAGCGAAGTGCTCAGTGTCGATTGTTCGCGCAGCCTGCGGCAGCTGGTGTTGGCGGATCTGGCGCAGGGAATGGCAAAGGGTGATGTGGCGGGATGGTTGGGTAATGGCGCCCCTGCTGAGGTGCTGGATCTGCTATCGAAAATCACTCTGGGCGAGCTCACAGACCTTGCTGATATGCCCGACTTACAGATCCAGGTGCAGATCAGTTTGCCCTCGCTAAGATTCTGCCGTGATCAACTGCAGCAGCAGCATCTTTATCAACGAGAGGTGGAGCAGTTCGTGACCGATGGCGTGAACTGGATGGTGATGCACAAGTTGTTCCGGTGGTCTCGCGACGCCTATCGTCAAGCGCGCCAGCACTATGGTGTGCGGCCACAGGCGGGGCGACGATCACAAGCCACGCAAGAGCAGATTGATGAGATTCTGAGGCTGGCTAAATGCAGCCCGGACACACCCAGACGTAGCCTGATTCTGTCCGTGAGAGACCGGTTCCCCAATCTGCAATTGCAGCAGATTTTTGATGTGTTGAATGATAGTAAGCTGATATAGAAAGACCTGGCACTATTTTTGCATTTATCTATATATAGCAATTTGTCACTCTCCGCTTTGTGCTGTCTCATGGATGGGACAGGGGTTTGGCCACCAATTGGCCTGTATGGTGTTGGAGGTGTATATGACAGAAGGTGTAAAAGCGTCACCCGTTGCGTGGCGCAAAGAATGGCGATCAGCCTCGCAAATCGGCGCAGCGCATTCGAAAGAGCTGCGCCAATTTGCAGATGGCTACGATCTTGAAGCCGAGCGTGAGACCTTGCGCTTGGCGGGTGTGCTGGAGGGGGATGGCCCCCCGCCGGACGATCCGTACTTTGTACGGTGGTCAGAGTTTGAGTCGCGATCTCTTGCCGTGGCGAATAGCCAGCCTGGTCTGCCTGAACGACCCGTGACGGTTGAAAAGCCGGTGCAGTCTGGTCAGACCAAGGTGCAAAGCATTGGCCGCTTGGTGACTGATGGCCAGGACCAGATCGAGCTCCACACGCGGGAGGCGGCTGCACTTTTTTTGGGACGCATGGCATCGCATGTGCAAGGGGAGCGACTGTCTCAAATCATTGGTGGGCGCCGAGTTGCGGCGGATCTCAAGATCCTCACTCTGTTGTCAGTTGCAGATAACCCGTATGCGGATTGCGCGCTGCTCGAATTCGAGCGGGTAGCAGACGACATTCTTAAGCACTTGCAAAGCCAGATCGAATGGTGCGATCAATGCCTTAAAAGCACCGAACAGTATGGGATGAAATTAGCCGTACAACAGTCCTCCAGGCCAGGCTATTACCCGCTAGATTTCGCGTCGCCGTACGCCTACAAGATGATTTTTTTGTTGGCAACGTTTGATCGCCTGATTCGCTACAGCCTCACCCTGCGCAACCGTGGCTTGCAGCCGTGGGACCAGGACGCGAGTTTGCGACTCTCGTTCCGAAAAAAGATCCGCGCTTTATTTGATCAGGTGCACACCTGGTCGCTGCTGTTGAACCGAATTGAGGCAACACGTGCCTTGTCACGGAAGGACTGGCTGCCTGGCGCCGACGCGGCCGCGCAACAAAGGGTCGCGTTGGTCTCGGCAGCAGTAGCCAAGCTCAAGCATATCGAGAAAGTGCCTGCACCAGTCATGCTCTACGCCACACTGCCCAGCGCGCATCAACGCCGCAGTGTGTTGTCGCAAGTCGAATTGGATCAGCTGGCCTCGGTGATGCAGAGCAGTGCAACAGTTATTCCGTTGGAGTTGATGCAGGTGGCGCCAGCTACACCCGTGGCCGTGCAGCAGTTGCAGTCTGAATTGGTCTCGCTGGAGCAGGTGACGATTGCGGCAGATCTGGATCCTTTGAACGAAGCGGAGCTGGTGGAATGAGGGCCGATGTTGGGCTGCCGCAGGGGTGGTTGGATGAGGTGCCGGGGGTGGTGTCGAGTGCGGAATTTGCAATACACCTAACGGAGATACCAAAGGCCCTTAAGGGTAAGGGAGGGGCCAGACGGGCGGTTGAGGTCTGTTTACAAGCCTACGATGCCTTGTTGGAGCGGGCGAAGTGGCTGGTGGCTGAAGTCCGGCCTGTGCTGCAGGTTGAGACGCCTTTTCTGCTGTACGTGACCGCGCCAAGAGAACGAAGCCACGCTTTCAAGTTTCGCTGGCGCCGCCAAGCCGCCAATCAGTACGTGGACTGGTCAACAGTGCTGGGCTACCCGCTGTTGTCATTAACCCTGTCGGAACGGCTGAAGGCGCTACGCAGTCGATTGGAAGAGCTGCAGTCCTGGCAGCGGATTGTGTTGGCGATTCGGACTGAGGCCGAGTTTCTGCGGCAGCGCGGACGTGGGTTGGTGGCGGTCAGGCAGCATGCCTTGCGTCCCAGACGAATCGGGCAGTAGGCGTTATACAGGTAGGACCGCCAACGGCGGATGACGAGAGATTGCAGAAGCAATCCCGTTCAGGATGAGCTCTGAAGCAATTGCCCTGTTTTGTGTTGACCGAACAGGAGCGTGAAATGAATGAAGTCAGAATCGAAGGCCGCCTGACCAAGGCGCCTGAAGTGATGTATCACAACGATCAAACGCTGCTCAAACTCAGCATCGCTGAGAATAAATGGCGCAAGCTTGAGAATGGGGAGTTTGTACAGACTGACAAGGGGTTTTTTCTCGATATTGCCTGGTGGACGGAGGATGCCAATCACATCGCCAGTCTGCTCACAAAAGGCGATGAAATCGTAGCTTTCGGAGAATTGCAGGGGTCTGTCTACACCGACAATGAGGGTGTTGAACGTCGTTCGCTGTCCCTACGTGCGAACCAGATCGCCTTGAAGCTACGCCGTATCAAGTCCATTACGCGAGTGCCGCGAGAGGGTCAGGCACCTGTCGTTAGCACCTCAGCTCAGCCACCGCAAAGACGTGCCCATGCCAGTAGCGCGTCTGGATCCGAACCTGTACCACTAGATTACCCGCCCGCTTATCAAGGGTTTGACGACGACAACGGCGACATTCCGCAGTGAGGGGCAGCGTGATGAAAATGTCGTCACCCGTCGTGCAATCCTTACGCCTGCACACCGAAGATGCTCTGCAATTGTTCAATGGCCGTAAGGCAAAAGGTGGGGAGCATCCGCTGGCCGGAGTCCGGCGCGTGGCGTCTGCGGTGGAGCAACTCAGTTCGATGGAGTCGCAAGGTCATGTACTAGTGCCTTGGTTGCTGGGTCAGTTTCGTCGCGTGACGGATTGTTTGGTACGTGAGTGTCGAGGTTATGCCAAGGGGGTGGCAGATATGTTGCCCGCTGATGCCGCATTGCCGCAGCCGCGATACACCATCGAAATTCGATTCGCCAGCCAGCATGCAGCCGTATTGGTCGATCTCTTGCATGAGTTTGATTGCTGCGTCGGATGGATGGTCCATGCGCTGGCCTGCGAAGTCTTGTCCTACGCCAATAAGCGTGAGCTGCTTGCTCCGCTCCGCAAAAAGCTCCGTAGTTATTTGGAGTGGTTGTGCAAGGCAGAGCGGACGCTGAAAGCCTTGACAAGTCTGGACCTGGACCGCGTGCTGGCTTTGCACCCAAGTGCCGATTGTGCAGCCGAACGGCTCTTTGGACTGCCCTTTCCAGACGCGGAATTGCAAAAGGTGGAGGGCGCCCAGATGCCTTTGCAGAGGCGACGCTTGTTGCTGCTGACTGAGCAAACGACCTCTGCGCGAGCCTTAACAAACAGTCTGGATCGCTGCTTTGCGCAAAATGATTCGGGTTGGTGGCAAGGCGAGTTATTGCTGGTCAGCAGTGTATTCGCCGCTTTGCCGGAAGTCGGGAAAAGTGCTCGATTCGGGTGGTTTTCGACGTCGCTGGCGGAGAAGGCGCAACAGCATGCGGCGATGTTGTCAGGCTTGATGCGGCGACCGGATATTGTCGCGGTAGTGAGCCTATGCCCGAAGGATTCTGACGGTGACCGTTTGGTGCGTCATTTGGCAGCTGAGTCGGGCCGGTTGCCGGATCTGCTGACCTGGTCTCTGGATGAGGTGAATCGAGAGCTGGTGATCAAGACCCTGCGCAGTTTGGGGCCTCGTTCGCTGTCGGACTCGTCGGAACGGGAAGCGGCGGTCGTCCGCTAGGGAGGTCGTATGTTGCAGCTGTTGCAACCGGTGTACCAGCCGGTTGTGGATCTGGAGGACTCCAGCCATGTCTTGCACTACGAAGCGTTGGCCAGGATCAGTGGGCAGCTGGATGGGGATGCCCATGTCGGTTTGATCCGGTTGGCTGAGGAGGCGAGATTTATCGATCACCTCGACCTGGCCATGGTGGAGCGGGTGTTGCAGGAGACGGCGTTTCACGACTTCGGGGTGGCAATCAATGTTTCGCCCTGGACGGTGGAACACGCTTTCCATTCGGTAGTGGTGTTGCTGGACCAGCATCGTCTGGTGGCGCCTCGGCTGGTGTGGGAGTTGACCGAGTCTTTGCCGCCCAAGGATCTGCGACTGATTTCGCGCTTTCGTGAAGTGATTTTTGACTACGGCTGCCGTTTCGCCCTGGATGATTTTGGCAGGGGCTGGTTTACGGAGAGTTTGGTTCGGCAGTTAAAACCTGACTACCTGAAAACAGATGGTTGCTTGGTGCAACGGGCAATGACGCAGCAGTGTGGGGCGGAATTCACGCGTTTGCTGGAGCTGGTTCAGCCATGGCAAGGCCGAGTCATCGTGGAGCATGTGGATGATGTTGCGATGTTGCCGGTATTGCGGGATGCGGGAATTCGATTCGGGCAGGGTTACCTTTTTGGTACGCCTGCGCCGCTTGTTGGCGAGGTCGAAGGCAACCGGGCGTCTGATCTGGCCAGTCAGGCTCTGGTGATGTTGTGAGTCAGCCTTTGCTGCGATCGGTGGTGTTTGACGGGTGGGATTTTGGCTTGCGCCTGCCCTACATGCCGGGCGCGTCGGTCGTGCTGACTCGGCCAGATTACCGTGGGTGGTATTTGCGACAAGGCCGGTTCAAGGGTTGGTGGCGGCTGTCAGCTCTGGTAGTGGACACCCGGCTGGAGGGCTTGTTGGCGGAGCTGGCGCCGGTATGTGAGGCCTGCGGGGTGAGGGTCGACCGCACTGTCTTGTCGGAAATGTTGCTGGCGGCACGTAGTCGGCCGGATCCGTCGTGTTTTGCCGAGGGTTTGCAGATCTCGCTGGCGCCGCTGGAGGGTGGAGCGGTGTTGTTGCAGGCAGCACCTTTCCACCCGGGTGTGGTAGCGGTGGCCAAGGCGATGCATGGCACGTATTTGCCAGCGATGAAGGCCTGGCGCTTGCAACGGTCGTCCCCCGCTTATGTCCGCCACAACCTGGTTGAATCGCTGCGGCTGGATGTGTCGCAAGTGCGGATTGCCGACGTGCTGTATGGGCTGGCAGCGGAAGGGGCTGGATCCGGGGGGAATGGTGA
This sequence comes from Parachitinimonas caeni, assembly GCF_030129945.1. Lineage (GTDB taxonomy): Bacteria > Pseudomonadota > Gammaproteobacteria > Burkholderiales > Chitinimonadaceae > Parachitinimonas > Parachitinimonas caeni. Next base: position 9,751 of record NZ_JARRAF010000039.1, on the reverse strand, counting down.
CGCGGCCATTACGCTGCAGGGTGCCCCGCCGCCGGCCGGCAGTGAGTCGGCGAGTGGGGCGGCTGACGGCTTGCAGGACGACAAGGTCGGCCAGGTCTATCTGGCTGCGACCGATGCGTGTGCGCCAAAGGCCTGGGATTGGGCGGCGGTCGAGCAGCTATTGCAACGGTATTCGCTGCGAACCCATCAACAGCTTGGGGTGAAGCATCTGATTCGCCAGACCGGGGCGTTGCTGGCGGATGACATGGGTTTGGGCAAGACCCGGCAGGCGGTGGTGGCGGCGGATCTGGTGGCGGAGCCAGATCAGCAGGTGTTGATCGCCTGCCCGGCCTCGCTGGTGTTGAACTGGCGGAACGAGATTCTGGCGGTGGATCCGCAGGCAAGGATTGGGATCCAACGGGCTGAGTTCGAGGCCCGCTGGCTGGTGTGCAACTACGAGCAGCTGCACAAGTTGAAATCGGCGCTGGCCAAGGTGGCGGTGCTGATCGTCGATGAGGCGCATGTGCTGAAGGAGCCGTCAGCGGCCAAGACGCGACTGACTTTCGAGGTGGCAGCGCAGATCCCGCACCGGATGTTGTTGACGGGGACGCCGATCATGAACCGGGAGGCGGAGTTGCACACCTTGTTGCGTCTGTCCGGACATGCCTTGGGGCAGATGCCACAGGGGCAGTTTGTCAGTCAATTTGCGGGCAGCAGTGAGTTCCGGCAGTCGCTGCATGCGCAGCTCGGTGACTGGATGTTGCGGCGATCCAAGGATGAGGTGCTGCGGGAGTTGCAGGGCAAGCAGCGGCAGTTGCTGACTTTGCCTCTGAACGATACCCAAACCACCGAATACGAGGAAATTCTGCGCGACCCGGCACTGATCGGCTTTCAGCGGATGGGCACGCTGCGGCAGTGGCTGGAGCAGGAGAAGCTGCCGTGGGTGCGGGAGCGGATCGGATTGCTCGGTGCCGATGACAAGTTGATCGTGTTCTGCGAGTTCAAACAGTCCGTGCGGGAGGTGGTCGCGCATTGCGAGCAGCTGGGGATCGAGTGTGTCAGCTTGACTGGCGAGGACTCAACCCGGCAACGGCAGGCGGCCATCGATCGCTTTCAGCAGGATCCTGCGGTACGGGTGTTCGTCGGCACGACGATGGCGGCAGGGACCGGTATCACGTTGACGGCTGCGAATTATGTCTGTTTTGCCAGTCTGCCGTGGACACCTGGATTACTGGAACAGGCGGAAGACCGGGCATTCCGATTGGGGCAGCTGCGTTTGGTGATTGTGCAGATCCCGCTGCTGGCCGGGACGATTGATCAGCAGTTGTGGGAGTTGCTGCTGCACAAAAAGACGGTTGCCTCGGAGGTGATTGAACCAGAGAAAGTGCTGTTGGGGGTGTTGGAGGCCGCCTTGGCGGAGTGATGCCTGGACTGATGAGGAGCTATCCAATGTCGAGAGGCAAAGAAGATGGGGGGAATACTGTGGATTCCGCGAATGCGGGAACAGCCAGTGTCAACCTGCCTGCGCCTGGATCAATCTATCGGCGTCGCCAAGGAGAGCGTCGATCCACGCCAAAAAAGTCACCCGCTTTCGGTGACGAGGCATTGCATGCCCTGTATCGCCAGACCAAACATTTCATTGTCACTTTCCAAATGCTACGGATCGTGCAGGTGGTGTCGCTTCCCGCTGGCGGCAAGCGAGTAATCATCTGCAACTTTTGGCGGATCGACAGACTGGCTGACGGACGGGTGCGCTTTGCCAAGCGCAATCTTCACACCGGGCGCTGGCGCGCCACGGTATCACTGAAGTCGGTGCCGGCTGTGCCCCTGTTGCCAATCCGGAATACCCGTGGGCTGAACTGGTGGATGGTCCTGATTAGACAGATGGTCCATGCAGTAGCCAAAGCCACTGGTTATCAGCGTGCGGACCCGCCACTCAAAGTCAGGAAAGTTGAATGGGTACTGGAAAAACTGGTGACGCACTATATCGGTTGTTCCGAGCGGCCAGGCTTTCTGGATCGCGCATCGATGGAACGAGCTGCCAGAGCTTTGCGTGCCGCATTGTTTCAGAACGTGCTGGAGCGGGAGCTGGCATCCGTTGCTGTGGCCTTGAGGCCCAATCAGGTTGACTTGTGGTTCTACCTGAAGCTGGCTTTGCATCGGGAGGCCGTGCTGCGGGTGGCGCGTGAGCGGCGCAATCTGCTGCCCTGGCTCTTGATAGTGCCTACCGCGCACTGGCAGCGGGAGGACCTGTTTGCCCGACACCTCTGGGGACCGGGACAGGAAGGAATCCGCTGGGTTCAATCACGCTATCCAAATTTCAGCGGATTTGAGTCAGCAGCGTCTTTCCGCTGGCTGTGCCGGGCGCGATTTACGGTGGTGAATTGTTGGTGCTACCAAGGCATGGACACCAACATTCTCGACATGATTGTGCGCTGCCAGGTCCAGGCCCGAGTACCTGCGGTGTTCTGGTGCTTTCTGATTAAGCATCACCATAGCTTCGTCCGACTAGGGCAGTCCATCGCCATTCAACGCCTAATTCGTGCCTTGGCTCAGTACTGTGCAGAGCGTTGGGTCTCAGCGGGGTATCAGGTTCTGCGGCGTGAGCTGAACTGTTGGGCACTGTCGAATAGTTTTCTTGAAGTGGTCGACTGGCTGTGTTTTGAGGGGTTGGAACAAGGCCAGCCAGCGAAGCAGGCTAGCTGGGGTTCGCTGCGTCGGCGAAGTGCTGCTTGGCATGAACGTCAAACGCGCCAGAGGACGGAGATCCAGAACTTGCAATGGGTATCACCACTCGGTGAAACCTGTCAGCGGGATTTTTTGTTTCGGCCGCTAACCTCTTCGGCAGCGCTGTGGGAGGAAGGGGACCTGCTTCATCACTGTGTCGGTAACTTTGATGAGGCGTGCTTTGAAGGAAGGTATCTGGTGTTTGCAGTAGAAGGCCCGGCGGGAAGTCGATCAACCCTTGGTTTGGTGAAGCAGCAAGGATGCTGGCATCTGGATGAGCACACCAGTTATTACAACGAGCCGGTATCACTAGAAGCTGAAGAGGCGGGAATAGCGTTACTGGAGGCCGTGAGGCAATTGGATAAGGTTGTTTGAGAAAGGGTGTTGAAGTGAAGGAAGGCTCAGTGTGTTTCAGCCTGGATGGCGAACGGTTCTTTGGCGGTTTTGACGAGCTGTTTGCGGAAGCTATGCGGGTGTATGGACCGGATCAGGTGGCGGGGAAAACCTATTTGCAGGGGGTCTGGGTCAAGCGGCGGCCGAGCGACTTTTTGGTGGTCAGTGAATTGTTGGATCAGTTGCGGAGGAGTGCGGTGGATGAGGCTGGGGCTGTGGCAGAGTCGTTTGGCAAGCTCTCCGAAGGGCAGATTGCCATGGTTCGCGAAAAAATTGCGGAACAACTGGATGCCAGCCTATGCGTGGACTTTCTGACGCCGATTCATCTGCGGCGTGGGGTATTTGTTGAAAGTGTTAAGAGCGTAGCGATCGCTGCTTGATAGCCCCATTTAAATGGGGTATTGTTTGCCACATGGCAGTGCTTTCTGATGGAGAGGGGGATGGAACAGGCCGTAGAACACTGGCTGGAAAGCATATCTCTCTGCAGAGCAGCGTCTGCTAGCTGATCAATGACAAAGTGGCCGGACATTGACCTCTTGCGTGTTAGATCGGCTTGAAGACTTCCACGAGCGGAACCCTGACCGCCCCGTTGTAGCGCCGCTGATTGAGGCCGGACTCTGCAAGGCAGACTGTAAAGCCATGCTGGAGCGCGCAGGGAGTGAACTGCCGATGATGTATCGGCTGGGGTATGACAACGCAAACTGCATTGGCTGCGTGAGGGGTGGCGAAGGCTACTGGCGGGCGATCCGCGAAGATTTCCCTGCGCAATTTGAGGCTATTTGCCAGCTGCAAGACGAAATCGGGGAAGGCTCATGGTTTCTACGCTATCGCTCCGGGCCGCATGCCGGCCAGCGTTTCCCGATGCGGAATTGGCCTGCCGGCACGGCTCGCCGAATTGGCCTATGCGGCGTGACCAGACAGAGAGAGACAAATGAATACTCACGACAACGCATTTGACTACATCCGCAAATCGTATGGCGTCCCTGCTGAATTCGGCCGGCGCGTCATCATCAATGGCAAGCTGGGGACAATCTGCGAAGCGCAAGGGCATCGCATCGGCGTGCGATTCGACCATCACTGGCCTGATCTTGTGCGCTCCTGCCATCCAACATGGGAAGTTGAATACCTCGAAGAGGTTATCGGGCAGCCCCAGAGGCGCTGGGTCTGGTCATGTGACGGCAAGTGGGACGAGCATGGCATCACCTTTAACAGCCTTGACGCGATGATTGCTTACGCCCAAACCACGAGCAGCAATGAAGAGCTGATCGGACGCCGATATTGGGTTGCAGAGCTGGTTGAGAAGCGGGCGTCCGCGTTTTTCGACATTGATGCCTTGCTGGAGAATTTACGTGCAGCTGTCAGTGATGTGTTTGGCGATTGCTACAGCGGGTGCTTTGATTTGCCAGAGGAAACGAAGGCTGTGCTTGACGCAGGCATCAAGCGGCTGCTGACCGATCACATTGCATTCAGCGCTTCATCGCGGGTGGATGTTCAGGCAAAAAACATCGTGGGCGAAGACTTCAAGGGAGCCAGGCAATGACATCAGAGAACGAACGACGCATCGCGGCTTGCGTGAAAGCCTGCGTTGGCATCAGCACAGAAAATCTTGAGCAAAACAGGCCTCTCGTTGAGGGGCTTAACCATCTGAACAATAGAATCCGAGAATTGGAACAGCAGCTGGAGGGCAAAACAGGCTGCGTCAGTGCAGTCATTGAACCTGCGCAAGCGGATTGCAATCTTTGCTACAGCCTCGATGGCGAGAACTACTGTTACACCGATTTTGCTGAGCTGGTGCAAGACGCGCTTGAGAACTGTGACTCGGAAGGCATCGCAGGAACCACTTACTACCAAGGCCAGCGCATCCAGAAAACAGCGTCCGAATATTTCGCGATGGATGACCTGATCAGCAACATGGAAGACGCCGCATACGATGATGCGGGGGAGTCTGCCGAGGATTTTCCGGATTTTTCGGCGGCAGAAAAGGCTGAGTTGAAGTCCCTCATCAGCAACTGGCTGGACAAAAACATCAAGGTATCGTTTTGGGCGGTTGTGGACACCGAAGAGAGGACATTTTCGGCCGAGGATGTTGCGCTGGCTGCACAAAAGGGGGCCGAGCAATGAGCGAGACAAAAAAGCTGTCTGCAGCAGAGCTGCCTAACCTTGACCACGAAGGAAATCCAAAAGGGTTTTTTGCTCTGTCTGTTGAAGTCTTAGTCGAGTTGAAACAGGCAATGACAAAGCACCCGACTTGGCCAACTGACCCTTTGCATGCTCTGGCAATACTTGGCGAAGAATTCGGCGAGCTGACAAAAGCCATGCTCCAGCTTACTTATGAGCCCGCAAAGACAAGCCATCAAGAAGTGTACGCAGAGGCAATACAGACGGCCGCTATGGCATTGCGATTGGCCGTCAGCCTGCATGAGTACAGCTACACGCAGGCTAATCAGCACAAGCAAGATGCCAGTGCATTGGATGTAGCAGGAGGGCGAAATGGCTGACCATACAGGCATCCAATGGACCGATGCGACTTGGAACCCCGTAACGGGCTGCACAAAAGTCTCATCGGGCTGCAAAAATTGCTACGCCAAACATCAGACATGGCCACGTCTGTCTGCCATGCCCAATACCATCTATACCGGCCGCGACTTCGAGCAGGTGCAATGTCATCGTGAGCGCCTGGATCAGCCATACCATTGGAAGAAGCCGCGTCGCATTTTTGTCAACAGCATGAGTGACCTGTTTCATGACGACGTGCCGGAGAGTTTCGTACAAGCGGTGTTTACCACCATGGCAACTGCGCGCCAGCATCAATTCCAGGTCCTCACCAAACGACCTCAACGGATGCTAGCGCTACTGCAGCGCTGGAAACGAAATGGGGCAACGCTGCGTTCTGGCCATGGCGTCACTCTGCCGAATGTCTGGCTGGGGGTGAGTATCGAAGATCAAGAAACCGCTGACGAGCGCATCCCGCTCTTGCTGAAAACCCCGGCCTTTATGCCTTGGGTAAGCGCTGAACCACTTCTAGGGCCTGTGGACATAACCCCGTACCTCAGCCCCTTGGATGAAAGCGCCTTGAAATGGGTGGTAGTGGGGGGGGAGTCCGGCCCGAATGCTCGGCCCATGCATCCCGACTGGGTAAAGGGCCTGCGAGATCAATGCGCTAAAGAACGAATCCCGTTTTTTTTCAAGCAATGGGGGAGTTGGTCTCCGCGATCAGCCTGCTACCACACGCTTACGTGTGGCCAGGCTGCGGCAGACATTGATCCAGACGCGACACGCTGGCCGTGCATCCGACTCACATTCGCTGGAAATGATGGCCAACAGCTTGGCAACGCTGATGATGGCGATGATGTGTACATGCAAAAAGTTGGTCGCAATCTGTCGGGTAGAGCGTTGCAGGGTGTCACATACGACCAATACCCGACCTGGAGTACCTCAAAGTGATCCGTGATCAATTCCAACTTGACTTGCATCCTAAGCTGATCGTTGATCTGTTCGCCGGCGGTGGCGGCATGAGCACTGCGATTGAATGGGCATTGGGACGCTCGCCAGACATCGCCGTCAACCACGATGACAATGCACTGTCGATGCATCGGGCCAATCATCCGCAGACTGAGCACTACATCGCCGACGTTTTTGAGGTCTGCCCGTACGATGTAACGCAAGGCCGCCCCGTTGGCCTGCTGCACCTATCCCCCGACTGCACTCACCACAGCCAGGCTGCTGGCGGTCAACCGCGCAACAAGAAGCGCCGGGCATTGTCGTGGGTCGGTTACCGCTGGGCGGGACAAGTGGCACCTGACGTGATGACGCTCGAAAACGTCACACAGATCCTCAAGTGGGGGCCCTTGATTGCTAAGCGCGATCCAGCTACTGGTCGCGTAGTCACGCTTGACCGAATTCAATGCCCGACAACTGGCAAAACAATCAATCGAGTAGCTGAGCCGGGTGAGCGCGTCCCAGTGCAACAACAGTTTCTAGTTCCGGATCCGGCTCATGCCGGCCGCACCTGGAACCGTTTCATCAAGCTGCTGCAGATCAAGGGGTATAGGGTTGAGTGGCGCACACTCTGTGCTGCCGACTACGGTGCCCCGACCACCCGCGAGAGGTTATTCATGGTCGCTCGCCGCGATGGCAAGCCCATCACCTGGCCGCAGCCCACGCACTTTAAAAACCCCACAAGAGGGCAAAAACAATGGCGCTCGGCAGCCGAGTGTATCGACTGGTCGATAGCCAGCAAGAGTATTTTCGACCGCCAGAAACCATTAGCTGACGCTACTCTACGCCGTATTGCAAAGGGATTGAAACGGTACGTACTAGAGTGCGGCGACCCATTCATCGTGCCAATTGCTCACTTCAACGGCAGCGAGCCGACGCATGATATCCGCGAACCAATGCGGACCGTTACGGCATACCCGAAAGGTGGGCATTTAGCGATGGCTGCACCATCTTTGGTGCCGCTGACCCACCAAGGTTGCGATCGTGTCTTTGACATTGCCGAGCCAATCCGCACCATCACTAGTGCCAACCGTGGCGAGATAGCGTTAGCCAGCCCGATCCTGATCCAAGCTGGCCACGGCGAGGGCAGCCCCGGTGCTCAGCGCTGGAGCCATGGGCACAACGACATTCAGAAGCCGATGGGCACCATCACCGCCAGCGGAGGCGGTCAGGCATTGGCCACGGCGTTCTTAGCCCAAATGAATGGCGGATTCAATGAAACTCCAGGGCATGACACCCGCCGGCCATTCAGCACGATCACTAATACTGGTAGCCAGCAACAACTGGTCACAGCGTTCATGACCAGCTACTACACCGACGAATCTAACCGTGCTCGCGATGCGAATGATCCACTGGCGACCATTACCACCGAAAACCGAATTGGTCTGGTCGAATGCACCTTATCACCGGAACATCAAGCTGGCGCCGAAAGTGTTGCCGCATTTTTGATGCGCTACTACGGCGAAGGCGGTCAATGGGGCGATCTACGTGAACCCATGGCAACCATCACTACTAAGGATCGCCTGGCGCTGGTGACTGTCACCATCAAAGGCATGCCGTATGTGATCGTGGATATCACGCTGCGCATGCTGGCGCCGGCCGAGTTGTATCGTGGTCAGGGATTCCCCATTGGTTACCGCATCACTACCGGTCACGACGGCCGTAAGTTCACGATCTCGCAGCAGGTCCATATGTGCGGCAACAGCGTCAGCCCACCCCCTGCAATGGCATTGATCCGCGCTAACTGCATGGACCTTGCTGCGTGGACTCATCGCGAGCTGAAACAGAGAGAGCGAGCTGCGGCATGACCAACAGCCCAAAAACCGATGCACTCAATGATTTTGATTTGATGCAAAAAGGAGTGGCTTAAATGGAGCAAGACGAAGACCTGCCGATGTGGAGTGACAGCGCAAGAGTGCCGGGGTCGGCAGATTGGTGGCGGGAACAAATGAGATTTCACATAGCCGTGATACATGGGGCACATGGGAAAATTCGCCCGAATGCCGCAGCAAATACATTGATTCGATTGCTTGAGCGCAACGCAGCAAAAGCTGAAGGAGCTAGAGATGTGTTGCTTGATATCCAGATTGACCGGTCCCTGCAAATAGAGTTAATGGGCTACGACGCGGAGAACGATGACAGGCACACAAACGGCGAGATAGCGGTTCTGGCCGCGCTCTATGCGATGCCTGAGCGATTTCGAGACATCGCGACTGGGCAGTACGAAGAGACAATAACCGAGAGGCTATTGCCGAAAGGCTGGAGGCTTGCGCTAGGCGACCGCCGGCGCGAGCTGGTCAAAGCTGCGGCGCTGATTGTTGCAGAGATTGAGCGGCTAGACCGCATGGAAGGGAAAAGCATTGAGGCAGGAAGAAGTTAAACAACGGATCATTGCCGTGCTGATGCGCTTTCCGAACGGCTTACCCCTGTCTGCAATCGGCTACGAAGTCCGCCCAGACAGGGAATTTTTAGGGGCGCAAGGTGCGGCGTTGTCAGTAGCAAGGGTTGTGCGGCAACTCAGAAAGGATGGGGCCATTGAGATAGTCGGCGAGAAAAGCAATTTGTATAAATTGGTTCTGCGTTAAGAGAAAATTGCATTGGGGCAAACCAATGGCACTATCTGACTTATCCCTCCGTAAATTAACCGGCTACCCGATCAGCCAAGATTACGCCTTACTTGCCGAGCTTGCAGCCAAGCAGAACGTCATCTGCTTTGTTGGCGGGGACGTCGCTTTGTCGAAATACCGTGTATTTGATGAAGTTGAGATCTTTGAGGTCTTTTGCCGAGGCGTCACCTACTTTGATGCGACCGGCAGAAGAAAATTTATTGAGGAGTGCGGACGGGCAAAAGTTTCGTTCGTGGTGCCGATGTCATTTTCAGAATGCAACTGCACCAGATGAGTGGACTTGATACTGGAGGTGTAGCCGACTTCTGACATTTGGTGCAGTTGCATTCTGAAAATGACACTGACGAGGATAAGCGCATGACCTGGTTCACCAATGCACAGCCCTACCGCCTGACAGAACCCCTTGAGCTGGATCTGGACAAGCTCAATGCCGCGATGGCCAAGCAGGCATTCGTGCCGATTGGCAAGTCTGATCTGGTTTCGGAAGGCTGGACCGCCCCGGCGCCGCATGCCCCCGATTTGCTGGC
>NZ_JARRAF010000038.1 GCF_030129945.1 Parachitinimonas caeni | reverse complement strand
CGCCGGGCCGAGTTTTGGGGCAGGGCTAGGCAGGGTGAGCGTGGTTTAGCGAGCTAAATAAGCGAACCCTAACGACGCCATGCCCCAAAAATCGACCCGGCCCGGAGGGTTTCGCCGGATTTGGGCCTGCTGCCGCGTTAAAAATCGCGTGGCTTATCACTAAGCGGCGCGCTTTTCGCCTTGCATCAGGCCCAAATTCGACGAAACGCGATCCGAAAACAAAACGTCAACAGAGCCTAGAGGCCACAAGCCAGCGTCAAACACTTGGGCAAATCAACATCCGTAATAAAAACGACACGCCTCTGTCATGCCACTGCGGCATGGTGCCGCCTTTGTTGCGGTGAATCATTGAGGAGAGAGCGATGAAGAAGTGCTTATCGGCCCGTCGTCTGGGGCAGTTGTCGGTTCTGGCGTTGGCAGTTGCTGCCACGCCTGCCGTGTACGGCCTGAGCAAGCAAGCATCAAAGGCTGGCGCCAGCAAGCCGGCCCGGCCCCTGATCATCGGCCATCGGGGTGCGCCGGGCTATCTGCCCGAACACACCATCGAAGGCTATACGCTGGCGATTGAGATGGGCGTTGACTACATCGAGCCCGATCTGGTTTCGACCAAAGATGGTGTGCTGATCGCCCGCCACGAACCCAATATGATCGCCACTACCGATGTCGCGGAGCATCCGGAGTTTGCCGATCGCAAGAAGACCATCAAGGTTGATGGCGTCGAGGAAACCGGATTTTTTGCCAGCGACTTCACCCTGGCCGAAATCAAGACCCTGCGCGCCAAGCAGGCATTTGCCGAGCGCGACCAGAGCCATAACGGCAAATATCTGATTCCAACCTTCGACGAGGTCATCGCGCTGGCTCAGGCCAAGTCGAAAGCATTGAAGCGGACGATCGGGGTCTACCCGGAAACCAAGCACCCCACCTGGCACCGTGACCTGAATTTGCCGCTGGAAGACAAATTGCTCGCCTCGCTCGACAAGGCCGGCTGGAACCGTGCCGACGCGCCGGTATTCATCCAGTCGTTCGAGCAATCCAATCTGAAAGCCCTGCGCAGTAAAACCAAGGTCAAGCTGGTACAACTGATTGATGGTGGCGATATTGACCTGAAAACCGGCGCCATTACTTACGCCGCGCCTTCCGACCGCCCTTACGACTGGACCCGCGCCGGCCGGGCCGGTACTTACGCCGATCTGCTGACCCCAGCCGGGCTTGATGACGTGAAGACTTACGCTGACGCCATCGGCCCCTGGAAGCGTTACATCGTCAGCGTAAAAGCCACCTATGGCACCGATGGCAAAGCGGTGGATGTGAATGGCGATGGTAAGGTGAATGACGCCGACTACACTACCCTGATCAACGAAAAGCTGGTGAAGGACATCAAGCAACGCGGCCTGCAGATCCACACCTGGACTTTCCGCAATGAGCCGCGCCGTCTGGCGTCGAATTATGCTGGTGACCCCGGCAAGGAATATCTGCAATTCTTCCAGCTCGGCGTGGACGGCGAATTCAGCGATTTCCCGGATTCTGCAGTCTTTGCCCGTAAAGCTTTCATGGCAGGTTCATGAGGTTTATTGCTTTGCAGTACATTCAAAACAATCCATTAGCTTGATATCAAATGAGATAGCCAGCCTTTGCAGACTGGCTATTTTCACACCAGCGCAATATCACCATGAATCATTTGAAATTAACGCTTGCCGGACTACTTATGCAATAAGTATTACCTTGATCATCAACCACCCGTACCCACCGGGTATAAATTGCCGTCAAACCACCCAATTCATAATAACTACTGGACGAGTAAGGGCTGAGCGCCTGACCGGCCATGCCATTGCCTTCCCCAAAGCGCGTAAATTGCCGGGCAATGGACCAAGTGCACAACCAGCACGCAAAATGACCGACTCTCCAATCTTAACCACCGTCTTATCGGCATAGGCATAGCAATCGTTGGCATTGGCCATCTGCGGCGCATCAACCTTCTGGACATTCAGAGAAGGCATGTCTTAGCCAGCGCAAGCGATGGGCCTACCGCAGCAATCAAACCCATCATTAAAGCATGTCATTTTATTTGCCCCGTTGTTTGTATTCAAAATGGACTACGAAATAATACATAGCACCATGCCATGCAGCGTGACCAGCCATCGCAATAACGATTCGGCCAAGCAAAGAATACTTCACTACAAATTCTTCCGCATGCGCATTTTGCAATCAATCAATTCAATAATAAACACCCACCCATCAATATTTAAATAACAAACAACAAATACCAGGCAAGTTATATTTTTGAATTAAATCAATACCAGATTGGCATCAATTAATTTCTCCACCACTACTACATCTTGCCAATGCCCATCAATCCGGGCGTGACTCAGGTGTAAGCCGACTTCTCTAAAGCCGCAGGCACGGCACAGGCGGCGACTCCCCTCGTTGTCAGCAAAAACACGCGACGTCACTTTCCAGAAACCGGCTTGCTGGGCGGCATCAATCAAGGCATTGAGTAGCGGCTTGCCCAGACCTTGGCCCTGATGCGCGTTGCTGACATAAATGGAGAAATCGGCGATACCGGCATAGCACTCGCGCGGACTATAGCTACCTAGCCCAGCCCAGGCAGCCACTTCACCGCTTCCAAGGGTCGCTACCATTACCGGGTAACGGTCCAGCTCTTCCATCCAGCTGGCAATATCACTCATGGTGCGAGGCCGGGTTTCAAACGTAGCGGTTCGGGAGGCGATGCCCTGATTGTAGATGGCAACAATGGCAGCACAGTCTGCTGCCGTGGCAAGGCGTATCTGCATGATAGGAATCTCTATGACTTTGAGGCGGGATAATGATCAGGCGCTTTTTGCCTGCAATGGGCAGAACAGAAAACCTATTGAAGTTGGTTCGGTATCAGACTGTGGAAACACGCAAGGCGGGAAGGGCTGCTTGCAGCCCTTCATGACAGCAGGCTCAGTGCTTGATATAGCGCTCAAATACGAAACCAAAGTCTTTCACGATGTATTTCTGGTGCGCCGCAGTCAGCCATGAGAAGGCAGCCTGATTCAGCTCTTTGAACGCATCAACTACCGGCACCCCACCCACCTGCCCTCGCCCCAGCGTCGTCGAAGCAATATCGACGCTGGCTTTGGCGTAATTCAGCATGATTTCGTTTTCACGCATCATTTCAGATATACGCAGCAGGGTTTTGTAGAGGTCTTTGAGTTCTTCGATGTGCTTTTTATGGACATCAATCGAGAACTTTTCATCCCCCATATGAAACTTGATTTCAACGTCCATATCGATGGTGCCGGCCGTTTCCAGCAAGACGTGTGAAATCGGGTGCGAGCTGTAGCTGTAGCGGTGCAACATGCGCTTCTTGCTGACGGCGCTGGTGCCATCCAGATGGATCAGGGCTTTGTTGGTAAAGCAGTATTCGTCGGTTTTGGATTTGATCAGGAAGAAGATTTTTTCCTGATCCTCATGCATCACGTAATCGTCCGAATCGACCTTGTCGTAGTTATCTGGGGTGATGATCGAACCAATATCGCTCAGACCAAGGGCATCGGCCGCGAGTTTTCCAAACATCGTTGTCTCCTGGCGGAATCGAATGAAGAAATGCGACTGCAAGCCGCCTACACAAGGGCGGCTAGTCACTATGCGCAATCGCTCGTCCAGCGGCAAGTATTCTGCGGTATCAGCTGCCGACGTTAGACCAACTATTCGGACACTTCACTTGTTTGAGAATGCGGGCATGCTCGCCTGACTCGTACAGCTTTTTCAGGCCGTCATTGAAAGACTTCAGCAACACCACGCTCGATATTTGGCCGCGAGGCAACAGCAGATGAGTTGTAAAGTTCTCGGTCATCAGCTTTGGATGGGCATGCAAGCGCGCTACCTCCCCCTCGCTGAAGTGACGCCCCAGAAGGTCACAGGCAACGTTGCGCTCCATCGGTGCCACATCCACCCGGCCGGCAATCAGCTTGCGCAGGGCTGCCAGGTCGTCCGGGGTCGGGTCGGCACGTAGCTCGCCAGAGCTGACTTTGGCACGCAACTCAGGGGTGTAGGTGTAATCGCGGATCACCGCGAGCAGGAAGGGTTTGAGGTCATCCAGGGTCTTCCAGTCCAGATCAATGCTTTTGCGATGGATAAAGACCCATTGCTCGGTCAGTACATTGTCGCTATGCCAGAAATCCCGCTCGCGCTCTTCGGTGCGCCCCCAGTAAGCCGTGCCATCCCAGCGCCCGGCGCGCGTTTCAACCAATGCCCGCGACCAGGGCATAAAGCTGAACTCGACCTTGTAACCTGCCAGCTCGAACGCCCGTCTCACCACATTGAGCGCGATGCCCTGATCCGCTCGGGACTCGGTGGCATACGGCGGCAGTTCACCCGTTGCAATGCGCAGCACCCTGACATCTGCGGCCTGAGCACTGGTCATCAACGCAAGCAGCAGCCCTAACACCCATTTCAACCACCATCGCCACATCGTTCACCCTCCTCAAACAGGCAGGCCCCTACCAACCGGTCTGATGCTCCAGTTATAGCGTTTATGGTTGCCAGCGGGACTTGAGGTGATAAACGGCAGCGGCTCAGGGCATGAGGACTGGCGCCGTGTTGATTCGCACCGGCCGAGGTTCGGCCTCTCCCCGCGCCTGCAGTGAAATCGCCAAAGCATCGAGGTAGAGCTCACATGGCTGGCCCAGCCATAGCACACCCGCCGAGTGATCATCCCTTTCCCGATCCGTATTGGGATGGACCATCACGCTCAGGCCCTGCCGGTTCAGCATCAGCCACGGCACCAGCGTGCCAAATAACTCGGGTAGAAAACCAACTTCATACTGGGCCAGGCTATGCGGACCAACAGGCTGTTCAAACAGTCGGCCCATATCCACCGGGAAACGTTCGGCGATCAGCGTTCGCATCTGTAAGGCCAGTTCGCGACTGCTATCGTCGTAATAAATGTGGGCGTGGTAATGAAAGACATCACCGAGCGGATAGAGAACGGGCATCAGATTCCTCGCGATTGGGCAGTTGGGCATCCCTCAGCCCACTTGGTAGCCACTGAAAAAACGGGGCGACAATTCCTGCAGGCCAACCTCGGCCAACACCGCCTGGAGGCGCTCTGCCGGTTTACGGCGCGGCCGGTTTTCGTAGCTGGCAATGATCAATTCGTTTTTCATCGAATGCTCCCAGCCGACCAGCTCGGTTACGTTCACGCTATAGCCGTGCGACTCCAGCTGCAGGCAGCGCAGCACATTGGTCAGATGGCTGCCGAACTCGCGGGTGTGAATCGGGTGGCGCCAGATTTCAGTGAGTGGATTGGCCAACTGCCCCCCCTTGTGCTTGCGCAGGGCTGCAGCCACTTCAGCCTGGCAACAAGGCACCAGCACAATATGTTTGGCCTGCTTGGCCAATGCAAAGCGGATCGCATCATCGGTCGCCGTGTTGCAGGCATGCAGGGCCGTCACGATATCAACCCGCGAAGGCAAGGCCGGGTTGTCGATGGAATCTGCCACCGACAGATTCAGAAACGCCATGCCGGCAAATCCCAGACGCGCCGCCAGCTCGGTCGAGCGGCTGACCAGCTCGTCACGGGTTTCAATACCGTAGATATGCGCCGCTGGGGCATGTTCCTTGAAAAACAGATCGAACAATATGAAGCCGAGATAGGACTTGCCAGCACCATGATCCACCAGACTGAAGTCCTCACACTCTGCCCGGCAGGACTTCAGCAAGGGTTCGATGAACTGAAACAGGTGATACACCTGCTTCAACTTGCGCCGGCTATCCTGATTGAGCTTGCCGTCACGCGTAAGAATGTGCAGCTCTTTCAGTAATTCAAGGGATTGTCCGGGGCGGATGTCGTACTTCTCGGCCATGATGGGTGCCTGCTTGCAAACGGGCAGGTATTTTAATGCCGTTTTGATGGCGGGCGATGAAGTGTTGTAACCAGACCAACAGACCACGGCGGTACCAATTGACCTCAACGAAATTTGCTAGGCTCTGAGCCTGTTCGTCATTCCTTGAGTCCGCGTCATGGCATCGAAACTCTCTCAGACCCTCCTTGCAGGCTTGCTGCTGGCGGGCCTGACCAGCCTGCCGGCAGCCGCTCGCCGCAACGATCCCGACACCATTCGCATCGCCGCATGTGGCGACGTGATGATGCAGAATCAGAACGGGGGCAGCCGGCTGCCAGACAAGTCGCTGGCGCGGTTCATGTCCGCCATGCGGCCGCTGTTTCTGGCAGCCGATGTGGCTTACGTCAATCTGGAAGGGCCAATTGGCGGCTCCTTGCCCAAGAACTGCCGTGCCGGCCGTTGCTATCGCTTCAGCCAAAGCCCGCTGACTGCCCGCACCCTGTCAGACGCCGGCGTGAACATTGCGGGCGTCGCCAACAACCACGCAGCGGATATGGGAGAGACCGGCCAGCAATCAACGCGCACCGCCCTTGCCCTGCAGGGAATCGACACGGTCGGCTATTTCGACGTCCCCAGCATCAGCTGGCAGTTGAAACACCAACGCAAGGTCAGAATGCTGGCATTCAGCGCCAATTCTTTCGCTCCGGACTTCCGGCGCCCCGAAGCCTTACAACAGATCCAACTGGCCAAACGAGAGAATGAAGTACTGGTCATCGCCGTTCACATGGGTTGTGAAGGCGAGCGTTGTGCGCGGATTCCCGGCGGGGCCGAGTGGTATCAGGGCGAAAACCGGGGCGACCCCGTGGCTTTTGCCCGCGCCGCCATTGATGCGGGGGCCGATCTGGTTCTGGGTTCAGGGCCGCATGTACCACGCGCCCTCGAAGTCTACCGAGAACGCCTGATCGCCTATTCGCTCGGTAACTGCGCGGTCGGGCCGGGCATCGACTCCTCCGGCAAAGCCGGTTGGGCGCCATTGCTGACAGTTACCGTCGATCGGGAAGGTCGCTTGCTGAACTGGGATGTCGCCTCGTTCCGCAATAACCGCAGTGGTGTAATCCTGGACGAGCAGGAGCTGGCGCTACGCTGGATGCTGGACGCTACTGCAGGCGACTTCGGCCAGGGCAGTCAGCAATTACTGCTCAGCTATTGGAATCGCAGTGTGCTCAGCCTGAAATCCACCTGGGGGGAACGCCTCGTCCACCGACTGATCAATACTGTCGATCAAGCGGCCCCAGTCCCGATCCAGACTGCCGTCAACGTCGCCAACAGCCTAAGCCGTAATGGCCGCACACCCGACTCCAGCCCCATCCGCACAGCACAGATGAGCAATGGACCACGCTAGGCTCGGTTGAAATTTTGCTTTTGGGGCGCTCAGGTGGATATGAGGAAGCGGGGCGGGTCATGCCCCGGTGCTTGAGCCGCAGGATGGTGGTTCAATCGAACCGCATCAGCCGCAACATCCGCCCACCTCTCAAACGTCCGGCAGCCTACCAGGCTTAGTGCAATTTGATGTGGATGCTGGCCCCGGTTTCCCCGACCCGCACCTTGGCCTGATCAAACTTGGGAGGCCCCATCCAGCCTCGTGCATCATTCGAAAAGCCATACGCCTCGGTTGGCATCCCGACGTCATTGCGATCAAGCTTGCGGTTGTCGTTCTCATCATGAATCACCACCACAGCAAGCTCGCCGACCGGCACGTCAGTCAGGCTGACCTGCATTCTCCCGGCGCTGGCATCCAGACGGCGTTGCGCCAGAGGTTTACTCAAATACTGCTGCGAACCATAGACCGCTATCAGCAACTTTCCCTGACTATTCTTCAGCTCGGCGACCTCGACTTTCAACGCAGCCGCTTGCGCACCACTCACCAGCAACAGCCCGGACAGGGCCCACCCCATATAACTCTGTGCTTTCATGATCAGCCCTTCTGAGAAATGAAAACCACAGTCTAGTTGTCATACCACAGCACAGGCGGCCACGCGACGAAACGGTCGATTGACAGCATGAGTCACCACGCAGGGCGATCATCATTCAGTTGATGTTATTCCAGTTCTGGATAGCTTCCTTGCGGTTGTCCGCTTGCGAACCAATGGCATTGCAGTTGCCGTTCTTGCCAAACCGAGCGCATTGCACCCAGAAGCGACGAGAGCCAGCCTTGATGACTTCACCAGAAGCACCACATTTACGGCAGGGTTTAGGGGCGAGAGCGGGGTTATCAGACATGAAAAGCCTTGCAAGGAAAGGTTAACGCAACACACTGCGGGGGCTGGATGATACGGTATCTGCGCAGGCTTGGCGCCTACTGCGATCACACCACAGCAATCCGGATCCTACCCGCACCATCCAACCTAGGCTTATACGCTGGCTTCTGTTTTCAGACACCTGCAAAAACCGCTCAGCCCAACCCATTCTAAGGTTCTGCTGGCTCGTCATCCTCGCGTATTGCCATGGCAAATCATTCAAAATTCTTTATGCCCGCTTAATGCAATTTGCATCAAGAGCCGTGATACCCTGCATTCCCTTGTCGTCAATCACTATGACCGAGCGTCACTCTTGTTCCGTTCGTCTGATAGTTGATGATCCGGCCATGCTTGAAGCTGCTCGAAACACCGCACATTCAAGAGCTTGTTCGCTGACAACCCAAGGTTTACTTAACAAACCCTTAAGCGCGCGATTATTGTTTTGTCATATGCAAAATGGTCTATTACGCCCTGTCGTCAACGACAATGACATTCTTGAAAAAGGGAGCAGCATGAACGTCGAGCAAAAGAACCGGGTCCTGCGCCTTGCGGCCCTGACCCTTGCAGTAGCTGGTGCGGTGGATAGCATGGCCGCGACACGAATCGATCTGGGACAAGCAGGCCTGCAGCGCGATGCCGTCATGAGCAGCGCCGACCTGCGTCCGACCACCGCCTCGGTCGTCACCGCCGATGGCAGCGTCAAGGTCAAATATCAGCAGTTTTATCAAGGCGTCAGGGTCTGGAACGAAACCGCTCCGGTTGCCCGCAAGACCACCGGCGCGCTGGCTGACGCCCCCTCGTTCACTCACGGCACCTTGGTTGAGGGAATTGCTGCAGACATCCCCAGCACCAAGCCACGCCTGAGCCGTGATGACATCCGTCGCCTGATGCGCATCAATGCCGGCCAACAAGGCCATGCCGTCGCCAATGCCGAGCATGAAGACATCGAGCTGGTTGTCCGCCTTGACGAAAGCGGCCGGGCGCAACTGGTCTACCTTGCCTCCATGCATCTGCATGGCAACAACCCGAGCAGCCCCAGCTTCATCTTTGATGCCAACAGCGGCAACATCATCAGCAGCTGGGATGGCCTGATGCATCGTGACGCACATGGTCCTGGCGGCAATGAGAAGCTCGGCAAGTATTACTACGGCAAGGACTTCAAGCCGCTCAACGTGACGCAAGACTGCGTTTTCGATAACGAGAACGTCACCACCATAGACATGGGCAATGGCACTGCCGAGGTAAGCAAGCCCTTCAAGATGGCCAATTGCCCGGCATCCGGCACCCCCGAGAACACGGCCCGTGCCATCAATGGCGCGTTCTCCCCCGAGAACGACGGTCACTACTATGGCGGTGTGATCTTCAATATGTACAAGGAGTGGTACAACACCCGCCCCATCGAGCAGAAGCTCACCGTACGGGTCCACTACGGCAACAACTATCAGAATGCCTTCTGGAACGGCCGCAGCATGACGTTCGGCGATGGTGGATCCAGCATGTATCCGCTCGTCTCCCTCGGCGTCATGGCACACGAAGTCAGCCATGGCTACACCCAGCAGAACTCCGGCCTGATCTACAAAGGCATGTCCGGCGGCATGAACGAAGCCTTCTCGGACATGGCCGCTCAAGCTGCTGAAGAATACATGTTCGGCAAGCCGACCTTCCTGATCGGCGGTGAAATCGTCAAAGGCGGTGCTGACAAAGCGCTGCGCTACATGATGGACCCGGAGAAAGACGGCAAGTCGATAGGCCATGCCAGCAAATTCACCGATCGTCTCAACGTGCATTACTCCAGTGGTGTGTACAACAAGGCATTTGCCCTGCTCGCCACCACATCCGGCTGGAGTGCCCGCAAGGCGTTCGAAATCATGGTTATTGCCAACAAGTTGTACTGGAAACCCAACAGCACCTTCAATGAAGGCGCATGTGGCGTCGTTCAAGCCGCCAAGGATAAAGGCTACAAGTCGGAAGACGTTGTCGCCGCATTCAGCAAAGTCGGTGTCAGCTGTGATGGCACCACCCCTCCACAACCTTCGACCAAGGAACTCAAGAGCGGTATCGCGGTAACAGGTCTGGACATCGCAGCCAATGGCAAAGCGGTTTACACGATTGACGTCCCGGCCAACACCAGCTTCCTCGCCGTTCGCACCGGCGCTGGTGCAGGTGATGCCAACGTCTACGTCAAGTTTGGCGCCGAGCCGACAACCAGCAACGCCGACGCCAGTTCAGCCGGCCAAGCCAACGCCGAATACGCGCTGATCAAGTCGCCAAAGGCGGGGCGCTACTACGTACTGGTTCAAGCTCCGGCCGCAGTCAGCGGACTGTCGCTGATCGCCGTAGCGCGCTAACCCCTTGAAACCGAATTTGTGGAAACTGCCATCATGAAAAGAAACTACGCGATCCTTGCCGCTGCAGTGAGTGCGGCATTCCTGAGCACGTCCGCCCTCGCCGCAGACGAAAGCAACAACCCCGAGCTGAAGCTGCCTCGCCGGGTAGAAACCCATACCGTCAATACCCTGGATGCCAATGGTCAGGTCAGCGGCAAGATCACCTACGTGATCGCCGATGGTATGGCGTTGCTGGGTGACATCGCCCTTGGCAAGCATGAAGAGATCAAGCAGCGCGGCGCCGTACAGTTGCCTTTTGTCGCCGACTGGACAGCCCCGGTCACCAGCCAGAGCAAGCTGGTACCGATGGACAACCACTACAAAACCGCCACCCGCTGGCCCAATAATACGGTCTACTACATTTTCGATCCTGCGCTGACCCAGAAGAAACTCGACGCGATCCAGGCCGGGATGAAGCTGATCACCGACAAGACCGCCATCCGTTTCGTCAAACGCACCAACGAGCCGAACTACGTTAAGTTCACCTCAAGCGGTGGTTGCTGGGCTTACGCCGGCATGAAAGGCGGCGAGCAGCCCGTTTCGATTGGCGACGGCTGTGAGAAGCCAGGGATCGCCGCGCATGAAATGATTCACACCCTGGGCTGGATGCACGAGCATATGCGCCCGGATCGTGACAATTACATCACCGTTCACGAAGACAATATCTCCGACTCGCTCAAGGGCCAATTCACCAAGTTGCGCCCGGATCAAGTTGACCCGGTCGGCAACTACGATCTGGACTCGGTCATGCACTACCCGACCTGGGCCTTCTCGAAGAACGGCAAACCCACCATCGAGCCGAAAGATCCGAATGTTGATCCCAAGCGTCTTGGACAGCGTGTCGATCTCAGCCCTGGCGACGTTGCGTCGCTGCAGAAGTTCTACCCTGGCGACATTGGCACGGTCGAACTGAAAATTGCCCTGAGTACCAAAGAGCTGAAGATCGACCAGGACAAGCCTGGCACACTGACGCTGGATCTGGCAGGCGCAGAAGCTGATCTCAAAGGCATCAAGCTGACCGCCAAGTCTGACAATGAAGCGGTCATTGCCTCCAGCAATGTCAGTTTCACCACCACACAAGGCAATCAGCGCAGTATTCGCGTCGTTCCCGTGGCCAAAGCCAGTGGCATTGCCAACATCACCATCAACGCAACAACCGCTGCAGGCAAAACTGTCTCAGCTGTACTCAAGGTTGAAGTCCTCAAGGACAGCGGTGGCGGCACGGGCGGAGGCAATGGCGGTGGCAACGGTGGAGGTTCTGGGGCTGAAAAGCCTTTTGACCAGAAAACCCTCTACACCACCGGTAGCCGCGTCAGCTTCGAAGGCAAGGTCTATGAAATGACCCTGACTTACAAAGGTGAAGTCCGTAAGAACTACTTTGTCTACGGTTATATGTGCGTACCCAACAGCTGCACCAAGGATAAGCCAGGCAGCTACGGTGGCATGACCTACTTCTGGAGCTTGGTTGGCGACACCGGCGGCGGGAACGGGGGTGGCAATGGTGGTGGCAATACCGCGAAATGCGATACCACCCTGGATACCCAGCGCAGCTACAAGATCAGCACCGCCGGCATGCGCAAGGCACTGGTACCCGCTGGTGACGTACAAGGCTCACCAACCATCCTTTGGCAGGACGGTGGTGCGCAACGCTGGCAGTTGCAACGGAATGCAGACGGCTTTTACACAATTGCCAGCGCCGGCTCCAAACTGGCTCTGGATGTAGCGGGTGGCGCCAAGGGTGCCGGTAGCGAGCTGGTCCTCGCCACCGCTGGCAGCGGTCAAAGCCAGCAATTCTGCCCCCGCCCGAGCGGCAGTAACTACCAGCTGGTTGCACGACACAGTGGCCTGGCGGTAGGTATCACCAGCGAAAATGACGGCACAGCAGTACAGCAAGCGGCCTCGGCAGCTAACTGGTTGCTGAGCCAGCAGTAACCGTACCGGGGCGGGAAGCTTCTCGCACTAGTACTTAACTTAACTTCAATGCCCGTTTTGGGGCCGCCTTGGCGGCCCCGCTTTTGCTGTCAAACCCTGATTCGACAAAGGAATGTCATCATGCGCACCTCAAAACGTCTGCTCTGTACTTTAGGTATCATGCTCCCCCTGCTCAGTGTGCAGATTGGGCAAGCAGGCGGTCTGAGCCGCCTATTGAAGAGCGACGCAGAAACGGTCTGGCAATGCCCCCCCGGCCAATCCTGTGCCGAAAAACCGGACTATCGTGCGCTTTACCTGAAAACCGACGATACCGAGCTGTACCTCTCCTTTTCCGGTGCACTGAAAGACCGGTTTGATGCCGCGACTCTGAATAAAGAGTTCCGCTTCGGGGACCTTTACCTGCACGGCAAGGACGGCATCATTGCCCTGCATGCAGAACCCGGCACCCAAGCCGAAGCACGCATCAAATTTCTTCCAGCAAGCGCAGGTCGAGTCAAAGCCATCGTGACCGGCAAACGCTATCGCCTGCAGACTGATGGCAAACCAAGCCAGCCCGGTGCCGAGTGCAAAACCGACGATGTCGCCGGCTTTTGTCGCGAAGAGAAAAGAATCAGCAAGCCGATTGAGATCAAGCTGGATATCGCCTTGCCGAAGCTATAACTCAATACATGAGCGATCTGTCGCGGCAAGATTACGCCGGGTTACAAGCGATCAAACTGAATTAGGCAAATTTCATATACCAGTGACATAATCAGACCTTCCACCCAGACCAACATAAACAGACCATCTGCCATGAAACACGCACGCCGCTCATCCGGATTTACGCTACTCGAACTTCTGATTGCACTCGTCATCATCGGACTGCTAGTCGGGATTGTCGGCCCCAATCTGTTCAAGAATCTTGGAAAGTCTGAAGTCACTACCGCTCAGGCGCAGATTGATGCCCTGGCAAAAGCCATTGAACAATACCGGCTTGATACCGGCCATTTCCCGCGTAATGAGCAGGGCCTGATTGCGCTGACCCAGCAACCCAGCAACGAGCCGAAGTGGCACGGCCCTTACCTGAAAAAAGCCGCGCCGGTAGACCCGTGGGGGAAGCCTTACGTCTACAAGACACCCGGCAGCAATGGGCGTGAATTCGACATCCTGTCCTATGGCCGAGATGGCCAGGCAGGTGGCGCAGGCGAAGATGCCGACCTGACCAACTAAACCCGATCCAAACCCTGCAACATGGCCACGCAGTTCCAGATCAGCGCAATGGATGCGGACAAGAAAATTGTCCGATTGAAATTGGAAGCCGCGTCAATTGACGACGCGCGCGCGCTGGCGTCTTCGCGCGGCCTGCGAGTCTTGGGAATCCGCCAGGTTTCCTTGGCTCCCAAAGTGGCCAGCAAACGCGGCGGCGCCAAATTCGACCTGCTGCTATTTGCGCAGGAGCTCGCAGCGCTGATCGAGGCCGGCCTGTCGCTGACCGAATCCATTGAAACGCTGGCCGAGAAAGAAACCCGGTCTCATGTCAAAAGCGTTCTCGACAGCGTACGTGATGCGCTCTATCAGGGGCAGTCTCTATCGCAAGCCTTGGCCGCCAAGCCGGATATCTTCCCTGAACTGCTAGTCGCCAGCGTGCGAGCCAGCGAGACCACCGGCGATCTCGACAAGGCGCTCGGTCGCTACATTGCCTATCAGCAGCAGATCGAAGCCCTGCAAAAACGCCTGATCAGCGCCGCCATGTATCCAGCCATGCTGCTGGTTGCCGGTGGCGGGGTCTGCATGTTTCTGCTCGGGTATCTGGTACCAAAGTTCTCTCGCATCTACGACGGCATGCACGGCGAATTGCCGTTCCTGTCGCGCATGCTGTTAGGCTTTGGCGGTGCAATTGAAAAGCACCGGAGTCTGGCGATTGCCATGCTGATTGCCGGTGTCGGCGGGCTCATCATGTTACTCAAGCAGCCCGCTTCCCGTGCAGTCATTGCCAACTGGGCCTGGCGCAGTCCCGGCCTCGGTGAACGCCTCAAATTATTTCAGCTGGCGCGTTTTTACCGCGCTTCGGGCATGCTGCTACAGGCAGGCATCCCCTTGGTCACGGCATTCGAGCGGGTAGCGGAATTACTGCACCCGGCCTTACGCACCCCTCTCATTGGCGCCGTAGGCGCGTTGCGACAAGGGCAACCTGTAGCCGAAACCCTGGAACGGGCAGGCCTGACAACGCCCGTCGCGTTAAGGCTATTACGTGTAGGCGAAAAGAGCGGGCGTCTTGGGGAAATGATGGAACGCATCGCCGCGTTTTACGATGAAGAACTCGGCCGCTTTGTGGATGCCGCAACCAAGCTGGTCGAGCCTATACTGATGTTACTGATGGGCGGCTTTATTGGGCTTATTGTCGTCTTGATGTATCTGCCGATTTTCGAATTGGCGGGGGGACTCAAATGAACGCCCGCATCACTTCTGATACGCTCCGCAGCAAGCTCACCCCGGACCAGATCGCGCGTGCGCGCGAAGTGGCCGAGACAGCGGGCATGCCCTTGCTGTCTGCGCTGGTCGAGCAGTCACAATCCAGCAAGGAAGCCGTGCTGGCGGCACTCTCCAGCACGTTACGCATTCCACTGGTGCCGCAGCAAAAGCTGGCCGACCTCAGTCCCGACTTTAGCAAGCTGCCATTTACCGAAGCCGTTGCTCGGCTCTGCCTGCCTGTACGCCACAAAGACCGCACGGTTGCGATTGTCGCCGACCCACTGCAACCCGGCCTGCTGCATTGGCTCGAACATAAACTCGATGGCTCCTATCAGCTGGCGCTTTGCGATGATGAAGCGCTACGTGAACGCTTGTCGGCACTGGAAGAGGGACGCCGCGCCATTGATGGTCTGCTCCCGCAAGGTGAAGGCAAAAAGCGTGGCGAAGTCGTCGAAGTCATTACCCTGGCCAGCATTGCCGAGGAGTCCGGGCAGGCGGTCAAACTGGTCAACTCCACGCTGTACGACGCTCTGAAGTCAGGCGCCAGCGATATCCATATCGAGTCAGATCCAGAAGGTTTATGCGTCAAATATCGGGTTGATGGCGTTTTACTCACCATTAGCAGGGTTGCAGGTGTCGAACTGGCAGAACAAGCCATCTCCCGCCTGAAGGTCATCAGCGAACTCGATATTGCCGAGCGGCGCGTACCACAGGACGGCCGCTTCAAAGCGTTCATTTTGGAACGCGAGGTTGATTTTCGGGTGTCCATCATGCCATCGATCCACGGTGAAGATGCCGTGTTGCGGGTGCTGGACAAACAAGCCGTCGCCAGCCAGATGGACGGCTTGACCCTTGAAAGCCTTGGCCTCGATCTGGCGACCCGCAAGCTGATACGGGAACTGGCCAACGAGCCCTACGGCATGCTGCTGGTAACCGGCCCAACCGGCTCAGGCAAAACCACAACGCTGTATGCCGCTTTGGCAGAAGTGAATCATGGCGATGAAAAGATCATCACCATCGAAGACCCCGTCGAATATCAGCTGCAGGGCATCCTGCAGATTCCGGTCAATGAAAAGAAGGGCCTGACTTTTGCGCGAGGATTGCGCTCCGTATTACGTCACGACCCCGACAAAATCATGGTCGGTGAAATTCGAGACCCCGAGACGGCTCAAATCGCCGTACAGGCCGCACTGACGGGCCACCTGGTTCTCTCCACTGTCCACGCCAATAGCGTCTTCGACGTCATCAGCCGGTTCCTGCATATGGAAGTCGATCCATACAGCCTGGTCTCCGCGCTGAATGGCGTCTTGGGACAACGCCTGGTACGCCGCGTGTGCCCAAAATGTGCCGAGCCCTACCGCCCCGACTCCCAGTTGCTGCTGGCCTCACGCATTCAGCCTTCCTGGTTGCCCCGCTTCAAGTTCCGCATGGGCAAAGGTTGCACTGAATGCCGCAATACCGGCTACAAGGGCCGGATTGCCATTGCAGAAGTCTTACAACTCAACGACACCCTCAGAGAGCTGATTCTGGCACGCGCCCCCATGAGCGAAATCAAGCAAGCCGCCCGCCGTTTTGGTGCGCGCCCCCTACGTGAAATCGCGCTGGCAGCCGTCGCGCGTGGCGAAACCACCTTACAGGAGATCAACCGTGTTACTTTCGTTCGCTGACCGTGTGGTGATCGCGGTCGGCGCCGAAAGCGTCAGCGCCGTTTACCTGAAAGGCTGGGGTCGCCGCCGCGTTGCAGAGGCCCGTTTTGCCCTGAAAGTCCACGATGGCGTGCCTGATTTTGCAGAGTTAGCCACCTGGCTTGCCGACTGCAAAGCACGACAACTGGAAGTCGTCCTGTCCAGCGCCTGGGTGCGCTTCGCCGTATTGTCGTGGCAACCCGCGCTAAGCAGCGAGGCCGTCAGCCTGGACTTTGCCTCCAGCCTGTTTTCTGAACAATACGGAGACACCAGCGCGAACTGGCAAATCACGTTATCGCCTCTGCGGCCCGGTCATAGCCGTGTCGCCAGCGCGATTGATACACGCTGGCTGGCCGCCCTGCAGGCCCTCGCCGATCAACGCAAGCTGAAGCTGGTCAGCGTCCGTCCTCTTTTAGCCTCCGTCTTCAATCGCGTTGCCGACAAACTGGCTGGCGAAGCACTCCTGGCAGTGGTCGAGCCACGGCGGCTCGCCTTGATTCAAGTGCGAAACGGCGAATGGGTAAATCTCTATAACCGGATGTTGCCCGAGCCTTGGGAGCGACGCCTTCCTGGCCTGATCACCCAGGCCAGCGCCGCGCTGGATGCACTGACTACACCAGTATTCATCGCCGCCCCGGTCTTTGAACGTCCAGAACTGGGGCGATTGTCGGCTACCTGGCTACGACTTCCGCCGCAACGCGGCTTCGACCCTCGAAGCGACCGCGAATGGGCACTGTGCCTGGGGTGCTGATATGGCAAAAATCGAACTCGATTTCATCCGTCGTCCCGGCGGAGTCAGCTGGATCGGCGCCCCTTTGCTGCTGGCCGGCTTAGGTCTGGTGGTCATGGCGACCATGCGTCTGGCCGAGCTGGATGCCCAGCAGGAGCGCATTACCGGCCAGATGTGGAAGTTGCAAGCGCCAGCCGAGACCAGCCCAAGCAGCGATGCGCCTGAAGCGCTTGCTGCGGCGGACAAGCTGGCCCGTCAATTCCGGCGCCCTTGGGGCGCACTGTTTGTCCGCCTTGAGAAAATTGAAGTCAAAGGCGTCCGCCTGAGTCAGATTCTGCCGCAGACCGGTAGCAACCCCGGTGTGCAACTGGGCGGCGAAGCCGAGAACAACACAGCGTTGTATGACTACCTGCGTCGGCTAAGGCAGGAAGGTGGATTACGCGATGTGCATCTGATCCAGCAAAACACCGAAGAAAACGCCAAAGGCATCAAATTCCTGGCACAGGCACGCTGGAGTGAAGGACAGATCGCCACGGAGCCCACACCATGATGGCATGGGTGAAGTATGGGTGGTTGCAGCTTGGCACCATGGGCCGCCTTGGTGTCTATCTGCTTTTGGGTGCTGTCATTGTTTGGGTCGCCCGGGTGCTGCCTTCCGAGCACAAAGCCAACAAGCTCAGTCAGCAACTGGAACAGGCTCGTCGTGGTGCCAACCCCAAACTGGCGGTCAAGCCTCGCCGTCTGGAAGACTTCTACGCATTATTTCCGAGCCTGGACACGTTGCCCGATCAACTCTCGGCCGTTGACCAGGCAGCAGGTGCCGCCAACCTGACCATCAAGGAAGCCCAGTATCAATTGCAACCCGTGCAAGGCTTGGCTTTGCAACGCTATCAGGTCAGCTTGCCCGTTGCCGGTGACTACCCCTCTTTGCGAGGCTTCCTTAATAAGGTCATGGGCAGTGCCAGCAACGCCGTACTCGATGAAGTTCGCTTCGAGCGGGAAGAGTCGAAAGACATTGTTGTCGCCCGGTTACGCCTCAGTTTCTACTATCGCGGCAGCACCCCAGCAACGGGAGCTGCGCCATGAAGGGCTTTAATCGTTGGTGGCTGGCAGCTCTGGCAGTCGTTGCCGGTTTAGCCATCTGGTCGTCGCGAATGGCACCACCGGATGCCGATATACTGGTCGCTGAAGGTGATCGCGGGCAGGTGCCTGCCACCAGCCCCGCCCCCGCTACAGGTGCCGCCCAGCCATCATCGCCTTCCGTGGCACCGGCCGGGACTACCACCACCATCAATCACGAAGACTGGCAAACCGCCATGCGACGCGAAGAGGTGGCCGACGCGGCGGGGGATCCGTTCCACTCGAACAGCAAGCCTGCGCCGCCGACGATTACCCCGGCACCGGTGCCTTCAACGGCCAATCTGCCCAGCCCGGTTCCACCCCCTCCTCCCCCGCCTGCCAGCCTGCCCTACAAATACATGGGCAAACTATTGCGGGGAGAAAAGCTCGATATCTATCTGGATTTCAATGGCAGCCCCGTCGTCGGCCATGTTGGCGATAACCTGCCCGGAGGATGGCGTCTGGATAGTTTGAGTGCCGGCATCCTCACCTTTACCAACCTGGCTTCAGGCGAGAAGCAGGTGTTGTCTCTTGGAGCTCCGTAATGAAACTGCCCCGTCACACGATCCTATGGGGACTGGTCCTCACGCTAGGTGCCGGCTGTGCCAGCAATGGTCAGCGCACCTTCGAGCAGTCACGACAGATGCTGGCTGAAGGTCGGGCCGAAGAAGCCGTGCTGGCCCTGGAAGGCCTGGCCCGCAGCGAGCCGAACAACAATGAATACCGTAGCTACTGGTTACGGCAGCGCGAAGTGGTTGTGGATCGCTTCTTGCGTGACGCCGAAACCCAGCGCACCAACCAACGCTTTGACGAAGCCCAGACCAGCTACGAAAAAGCCCTGCGTCTACATCCCGACAATCCCAGAGCCAAGGATGGACTGATCAAGCTGGAGCGTGAGTTTGCACACCGTACCAAGCTCGAAGATGCCGCACAGGCCATTCAGACCAACAACCCGGAGCGCGCCAGGGTGCTGCTCAAGCAAGTGCTGAGCGAATCGCCGCGCCATCCGCGCGCCCGCAAAATGTTGTCGGACCTCGACACAGCCAAGAACAAGGCCGACCTCAGCCCGGTTACGGCCGCTTCACCGATGAATTCGCTGGTCACCCTGGAGTTTCGCAATGCGCCGCTGATGGCCGTGTTTGATGTGCTGAGCCAGAGTACCGGGGTCAACTTCGTATTCGACCGCGAAGTCAGGCTTGATGGGCAGACCACAATCATGGCGCGCGACACGCCTCTTGGCGATGCACTGAATGTCCTGCTTGCCACCAACAAGCTTGCCAAGCGGGTTTTGAATGACAAAACCGTGCTGATCTACTCAGCCACACCCAATCGGCAGAAAGACCTTGAGGCGCTCAACGTCAAGACCTTCTATCTCAACAATATGGAGGCCAAAGCCGCTGTCAGCCTGATCAAGACCATCGTCAAGACACGCGATATCTACGCCGATGACAAACTGAATCTGGTTGTCGTGCGTGATACTCCCGACGCCATTGCCATGGCCGAGAAGCTGATTGCCGCCAATGATCTGGCGGAGCCGGAAGTCATGCTGGATGTGGAAGTCATGGAAATCGGCAGTGAACGCCTGTCTCAACTGGGTGTGCAATTCCCCGATCAGGTTTCACTCTCGGTCCCCAAGGGGCTGGATGGCGGCAGCATTACCTGGGGTGAGTTGCGCAATCTGTCGCGCGATGGACTCAAAGTCAGCATCAGTGACCCTGCCGTAGTCCTCAACCTCAAGCATACCGACGGCGCCACCAATACCCTGGCCAACCCTCGCATCCGGGTAAAGAACCGCGAGAAAGCCAAGATTCATATTGGCGACCGCGTTCCCGTCATCACCACCACCACCAATCCGACTTCTGGCTCCGTCGCAGAATCGGTCAACTATCTGGATGTCGGCCTGAAGCTGGATGTAGAACCACAGATTTACCAGTCGGATGAAGTCGGTATTCGCCTGAGTCTGGAAGTCAGCAATATCGTCAAGGAAGTACCAAGCAAGTCCGGCTTGCTCACCTATCAGATCGGTACCCGTACCACCAGCACCATTCTGCGACTGAAAGATGGCGAGACGCAGGTGATGGCGGGCTTGCTGAAGCAGGAGGAAATCGAATCCGCATCGCGTCTGCCAGGCCTTGGCAAACTGCCAATGCTAGGCCGACTGTTCTCGTCAGAGAAGCGGCAGCTCAATAAGTCTGAACTGGTCTTGCTGATCACCCCTCATGTGGTACGCAATCTGGCTATACCCGACGCCAATGTCACCGAATTCCACAGCGGTACCGACGAAGCTATTGGCAGCGAAGCCTTGCGCCTGCCTAATCGCAGCCAGATCTCGATTCCGGCCAGCACGGATGGCGGTGGCGCTGCGCCCGTTGATAATAGTGGCGGCACCCAAGCGCCACCACCTCCGCCGCCCCCTCCACCACAGCAGCTGCCGCAGACTCAGCCTCCGATGCAGCCCCCCCCAACCGTTCCAGCTGCCGGAACTCGCTGATGGACACCCCGCCAGCGGCTGCACAGCGCGGCTTTACCTTGATCGAACTGCTGGTGTCGCTAACGTTGCTGGCGATACTGGCAGGTGCCGCGCTCCCGCTTACCCAGTTGCAGGCCCAGCGTAGCAAGGAGCAGGAACTACGCCTCGCCCTGCGGGAGATACGTGCGGGAATTGACGCCTTCAAGCAGGCGAGCGATGAAGGAAAAATCGAGAAGGCGGCCGATGCCACGGGCTATCCCAAGTCATTGCGGCAGCTGGTCGAGGGCGCTATCGACAAGACGTCGCCCGACCAGAAGCGGATTTATTTTTTACGGCGCATCCCGCGAGACCCATTCTTTCCCGACGCCAACACGCCCGCCGAACAAACCTGGGCCTTGCGCAGTTACGCCTCACCACCAGACGCCCCCGCTGCTGGCGATGATGTCTTCGATGTCTTTTCACTGAACCCACAAACCGGCCTGAATGGCCGCCCTTATCGCGAATGGTGAACCCTGTGCGCCGTCAATCTGGCTTTACCTTGATCGAGCTGCTGGTAGCCATGGCAATCATTGCCACCTTACTGAGCCTGGTCGCGCCACGCTATCTGGGGCACGTCGATCGCGCCAAGGAAACCGTGCTGCGGGATGACCTCAGCACCATGCGACGGCTGATTGATCAGTTTCACGGTGATCGTGGCCGTTATCCTGAAAGCCTGGATGAACTGGTCACCCTGCGCTATCTGCGCGAAGTTCCGGTCGATCCGATTACCGAGCGGCGCGACAGTTGGCGCGTCATCCCGCCGCCCGCAGGCACCAAAGGCAATGTCGCTGATGTGAAAAGTGGCGCCAGCGGCAACAGCAGCGAGGGCACGCCCTATGGTGACTGGTAAGCAGCCGAAAGGCTTTGCCTACCTGTGGCTACTCGGAATATTGCTGGTGATGAGCCTGCTGATGGGCAAAGCTGTGGATGTCAGCAGCACACAAGCCGAGCGCCAGCGCGAAGAGGAAGTGCTGGCCGTCGGCGATACCTATCGACGGGCAATCACTCACTATATTGAAATGCCGGGCAGTAACGGTCAGTATCCGCAAAGGCTGGAAGATCTGGTCCAGGACCCACGCTTTCCCAATCCGGTGCGCCATTTGCGCAAGCTCTATCCCGATCCGGAGACCGGACAGCCCTGGGAACCCATCGTTGCACCGGGTGGCGGAATTATGGGGGTACGCAGTACCTCTGCCCGCAAACCTTGGAAGCAACAGGGTTTTCCCGCACGTTATAAAGAATTTGGCGACGCCACGACCATTGCAGAGTGGCAATTTACCTACCAAGCGGCCAACAAGCCCAAGAGTTAAACCCGGCGCCAAAAGTGCCTTGCCAGAGAGCCTTATGAAAACCCTTTTACGGCGACAGTTTTGCTCGCATTTACGCACCCAATCTCTGACTTTTGGTCAGACTTTGCCGGTTTCGAACGGCCTGCCACAGCAAGGAGAAAACCTGTGCAGATGAAGGATTACAACGATCTGCAGTCATTGCGGTTCTTTGTGAGCATTGTCGAAAGCGGCAGTCTGTCTGCAGCGGCCCGTCAGCTGGATCTCACGACCTCCGCACTCTCACAGCGACTGCGTCAACTGGAAACCAATCTCGGCGTGCGCCTGCTCGACCGCAGCACCCGCCGGATCCAACTGACGGAGGAAGGAGAAGTGCTGTTTCAGCGGGGGTCTGTCCTGCTGAAAGACTTTGAAGAGTTGATCAGTGATCTGCGCGAGCGCAGCGGCCAGCTGGTTGGTGCGCTACGTATTTTCGGCCCTTTGGGCTTCGGCAGGCGATATCTGGCGCCGATCGTTGCTGAATTCCATTCCATGCACCCAGACCTGGACATTTCGCTGACCCTGGCGGATCGCTTCTCGGCGCATGCTTCAGATCGCTTTGATCTGGTCATCCACATTGGGGAACTGCAGGAATCGAACTGGATCGTTTATCCGATTGCTCCAAATTCACGCGTGCTCTGTGCGGCACCTCAGTATTTCCAGGAAAACCCGCCGCTAGAGCGCCCGGAAGATCTGACCCATCACCAGTGCCTGGTTCTGCGCGAGAACGACGAAGACGTTACGCTATGGCAGTTCTCGCAAGGGGATGATGTCCGCCGGATTCGGGTCACTCCCAGCTTGAGCGCGAACGATGGGGAAGTAGTCAAACAGTGGGCGCTGGCCGGAAAAGGATTGATTGTCCGGTCTGAATGGGATGTCGCACTCAATCTGCGTAGCGGCAGCCTGGTACAGGCACTGCCAGACTGGAAATTGCAAGAAGCCGATGTCGTCGCACTTGCGCCTCATCGGGTGGGGATGCCTTTGCGGCTGAAAACCTTCGTGACCTTCCTGCAGAATAAATTCAAACCGACTCCGCCCTGGCGTAAATAGCCGGTCGGTACTCGGCCGCAGAAGCGGATGCCACTCATCGCTTCTGCCACATCCAGGCTTTTTTGCAAGCGCTGTCAAACCTCCCGAACCCGATCAGGGCCCGCAGCAAGCTACACTCGGCGTCGCATCCAGCCAGTGACCGACCACCGTTCCCGACTGGCCGGCAAAACTTCGTGCCAGAAGCGATCTGACAGAAATAAAGCCAGCGTTCCCGCTTGCGGACTGACGTCAAGAAACTTCGATTCCTCTGTCGCATCCAGATACAAGCGAAGCTGTCCACCCTCAGCATCCTGCCAGTCCTGATTCAGATACAGCACGCAGGAAACCGTGCGCGCATCGTCATCACGAAAGCGATCAAGGTGACGTCGGTAGAATGTACCAACCGGATAATGCGCATAGTGGAACTCACCCTCCACCAATCCCAGATAGAGCGTCTGGTTGATTTCCCTTCGCAATGCCTGTAACGCCTGCCAGTAGGGACGTTCGGCGGCGACCTCGGCCGCCTCATCCAGCCATAGCACTTCATCACCACGCACCTGATCCCGTACCGCCAGTCCGTTGGCCCGGCCAACTCCGGCCCGATGAAATGCCCCAGCTTCACGCCGCGCTCTGGCTTCGGCCAACAGACCCGCAACCGCCTCTGCGTCAAGAAACCCCGGCCAGACAGCATAACCCCGATCAACCAGGGCATCCATCGCCTGCTGCAATGTGCTGACCGTCGGCATCATTCGAACTCAAACCGGACCAGCGCCAGGCTTCCCATTAAATTGGGCAAGACATTCACCCGGCGGCCTTGATGCAGCACCATCTGCGCGGTGGTACGCATCTTGTGCGCTGTCAGGAAGCGGTCGAAATCATGCAACGTGCACAGGTGAATATTCGGTGTGTTGTACCACTCATAGGGAATGGTTTCGGACACCGGCATCCGGCCACGCAATATCTGCCAGCGATTTTGCCAGTAACCAAAGTTGGGGAAGGTCACGATACCGATCCGGCCTACCCGCAGCATCTCCTGCACGATAAATTCGATGCGTCGCATCGATTGTAGTGTCAGCGACAGCACGACATAGTCGAAGCTGTTGGATTCAAAGCCAGAGAGGCCGCTTTCCAGGTCGCTCTGCACAACGTTCACGCCATGTTCGATACAGCTGGCCACCCCGTCGATATCAATCTCGACGCCATATCCTTCCACCTGCTTTTCTGCCCGCAGGTACGACAGCAATGCCCCATCGCCGCAGCCCAGATCCAGCACCCGGCTGGCAGGGGCGATCCAGTTGGCGACCCGCTCCAGATCCGGCCGTAAATTCTGTTCAGGAAGACGCATATTCATATTTGTAAACCCTCTGCTACCCGCCTCAGATAGGCCCGCATCACCCGGACATACGCGGGATCGGTCATCAAGAAGGCATCATGCCCGTGCACGGATTCGACTTCGACATAGCTGACGTCCTTGCGGGCGTCGAGCAATGCCTTGACGATCTCGCGCGACCGCTCAGGCGAGAAACGCCAGTCCGTCGTAAACGACACCACCAGAAAGCGTGCTTTGACTGCCGCCAAGGCCTGCGTCAGGTTGTGTCCGGTATGTCGGGCCGGATCAAAATAGTCCAGGGCCTTGGTCATCAGCAGATAAGTGTTGGCATCGAACACGCCGGAAAAACGGTCGCCCTGATAACGCAGGTAGGACTCGATCTCGAACTCGACGTCGTAGCCGTATTGGTAACTCCCCGAACGCAGCATGCGGCCGAATTTTTCGCCCATGCCATCGTCGGAAAGATAGGTGATATGTCCCAGCATGCGCGCCAGCCGCAAGCCGCGTCGGGGAGCGGTCTGGTGGCGGTAAAAGTCACCGCCATGAAAATCGGGGTCGGTCAGAATGGCCTGCCGGGCCACATCGTTGAACGCAATATTCTGCGCCGACAGCTTGGGGGCCGATGCAATCACCAGGGCATTGGCTACCCGATCAGGAAAGGTAATCGACCATTGCAATACCTGCATCCCGCCCAGACTGCCACCGATCACGGCGGCGAAGCGGTCGACACCGAGCCGGTCGGCCAGCCGTGCTTGCGAATGCACCCAGTCTTCTACGGTCAGCACCGGGAATGCCGAACCATAGGGCTGGCCGGTCGCCGGGTCCAGGCTGCTTGGCCCGGTCGAGCCGTGACAGCCCCCCAGGTTGTTGACGCCAATGACGAAGAAGTGATTGGTATCAATCGGCTTGCCCGGACCAACCATGGTGTCCCACCAACCAGGGTTCTTGTCGTCCAGATTGTAACGGCCTGCAACATGGTGGTTGCCTGACAGCGCATGGCAGATCAGCACGGCATTGCTACGTGCGGCATTCAGCTCGCCATAGGTTTCGTAGACCATCTCGTACTGGTCCAGCGTCGAGCCATTGGCCAAAGGCAATGGCACGTTGAATTCAGCCCTTTGGGCGGTGACGAGTCCTACAGAGGAGTAGTGGTTTGACATGAGTTCGATGTGTTATCGACTGGTTT
This sequence comes from Parachitinimonas caeni, assembly GCF_030129945.1. GTDB lineage: Bacteria > Pseudomonadota > Gammaproteobacteria > Burkholderiales > Chitinimonadaceae > Parachitinimonas > Parachitinimonas caeni. The sequence goes on along the minus strand of NZ_JARRAF010000038.1, from coordinate 17,500 downwards.
GTTTGGAGGCTGGCTCAGTTGAGGCGTGTTGCGAATTGGTTGGTATTCTGCGTCAATCGGCGAAGGCCAACCACCCGATCAGGGCGTATTGTGCTGCTGGCTACCCTGCTCACGACACCAAGCGCTGCCGTCAATCGCCATTCCCCAGGTTCTGTTGGCGTAAGGTTTACCGTCGCGCCGGATCGGCTATTGTGGCAAGGGGTCCAGCAGGCGGCACCAGGCCGCCATGACCTCGCCGGGTTGCAGATCGGCAACCTGGCGCGAAGGCGGTTGCAAGACCTGCCGGGGCACGCCCCAGGGCTGCCATTGTTCTGGGTCGCTATCCCCAAACAATGCCAGAACGGGTTTTCCGAGCCCGGCTGCCAGATGCATGGCCCCGCCATCTGGCGTCAGGAAAGCATCACACAGATCAATTCCCGCGATCAGATCTTCAAGGCAGGAAGTCGCAATCGGCAGCACTCTCTGGCGAGCCAGATGCTGCATGAGCTCAGCCGCCTTGCGATCATCGCCCGGATGACGCGGATCATTCTCTGCCCCCGGCGCCCAGAACACCAGGAAGCGGGCATTCGGCCAATGGCGCTGCATCTGCTCGATCAGGTGCGCGTAATGCAAAACCGGCCAACGTTGCGAGGGCTTGCGTGCAGACAATTGGATGCCAAAGCGCGGCCCGTCCGGCAGCACTGCGTCCAATCGGCGTTGCAGGATCTCCCGACGCGCCTCGTCCGCAACCACCCGGCATGCACCCGGTGGTCCCTGAATCCCCAGCGGCTGGCCCAGTGCAAATACCCGCTCAACTTCGTGCCCGGTCTGGCGGGCGGTGACCGGATCGGTCACGCCGGTCATGCGGGTTGTCCCATCAACCAGCGAAATCAGGCGGTTTGCCCCGACATTCCGCGCCAAGGCAAGAGCGCGGCGGCTAACCGTCCCCTGAGCGGCGATGGCGACATCGTAATGTACCCGGCGTAGCGTCCAGAGCGTCACCAGCTTCTGATAATGCAGCCGCACCAGGCTTTGGCCGGGCTCGCGATGTTTACCTTTGGTGTAGGCGTAGACATGACTGAGTTCCGGCAGGTCGCTAAGTACCCCACGGTTGTAGCTGGTCACCAGCGCATCGATCCGCGCATCGGGATAGCGCTGGCGGAGGGCGCGAATCAACGGTGTGGTGCAGACCAGATCGCCGATATTGTCCCGCCGCACAATCAAGATTTTTTGCATAAGGTACTCACTCCCCGCCACTGGTCCTGTTCACTCCAGGCCAGCAATGCCCCGGTCACCAGACTGAAAGCGGCCATAGTGCCGCCATCCGTGAAGTCATCGGTCAGATTTTTCACCATGAACGCCAGCACCACCCCCAAGCCGGTGACCGCAGCATAGCCAGCCGGCCCGGCATTGGCAGATTGCCGCCACAGTCGCCAGGTCAGCGCGCAATACAACCACAACCAGACCAGCGCACCGAACCAGCCCAGTTGCAGCCAGCGATTGAACAATGCGTTATGGGCATGCGACGCAAAATTCGGGTCCAGCATCCGCTGTGCTGCACTGGCATTGGCACCGTAGGCGTGATGGGGCAACCACTTGCCGTACCCCACCCCCAGCCAGGGCCTCTGCAAGCCTTGCTGCCACCAGAATGTCCAGATCACCGGTCGGTTATCCCGAGCCAGCGCAGCCTCCAGCTTTACCAGCAGATTGCCTTGTACCGCCGGCAGCTGCATCTGTTGCGCCCGATATTGCAAACTCCAGGTCAAAGATGCCCCAACCACCGCCACAGCGAGTCCCACCAACGCCAGCAGCCGTTTCCAACCCAGTCGGGCTGCCAGCCTCGGCAAAAAGGGCACCCCTCCCGCCAGCAGAGCAAACCATGCCAGCCGATTGGTGCTTGCCGCCAGCGACAGCAAGAGGATAAACAGGGCCAGCCACCACACCCGGCGCCAGAATCGCTTGCCTGCCAATACACAAGCCAGCAAGGTCGGAGGTGCCATGCAGATCAGCCAGGTGCTGGCTTCCCCCATTCCGCCATACCAGCGTGGCACCGGCAGGACAAAGCCTGCGGCCTGACGGGTGGGCAGCGGCAGGGCAACTCCGGATTGGGTCAGCACTACCCCGAGGCTTAGCAGCCACATCGCCAGCAAACCCAGCAGCAGCCCGCTGGCCAGATAGCGTCGGGCTTGCGGATTCCCACCATAACGGTAGCCCAGCCAGAACAGGGCTGCCGGCAATAAGAGATCGTATCCCGCCGCTCGCAACGAATCTCGCGGCGCTACTGACCAAGCCAGCGACGCAAATGCCAGCCCGAGGGTAACTAGCCAAGGCCAGAACAGACTGGGCGGCGATGGCAAACGCCAGGATGACTGCCGTGCCTGCCACAGCGCATGCCCGGTCAGCCCCACCGCCAGCAAGACCCGCAGCGCCGGTGTCGCAGCCAGTGCCGTAATGGCCAGCAGCAAGGCCAGGACCGGCAAATGGCGGGCCTTAGTCTGCATGCAGCAACTCACCCGCCGCTAGCTCGACCGCTTTGTAGTCGATTGCCTGCATACAGCGCCCTTCGGTGCAGACACCGTAGGGACGGGCACAATTGCCCGCCCAGGCAACCGGTCGCCGGAACACCAGATTTTCGTCCCGACATGGGAAGTCGGGGATATAGACTTTGCGCTCGCGCTGCGCCTGCCAATACTGGCCTGTGGTAAACAAGGTCGGCGAGCCTGGGCCGTACAGCCCGACGGTCGGCGTCAAAGTCAGGTGGGCCAGATGCAGAACCCCGGTATCCAGCGAGATCAGCAGCCGGGCACCCGCCAGCAGTTGCCAGAGTTGCGGCAGGCTCAAATCTCCGGCGTGCCGGGCATGGCGGCCCTTGGGGTCAATCTCATCCAGCAAGGCCGCCTCCCCCGGACCGCAAGAAAACACCACGCGCAAGCCTTGCTCGGCCAGCCAGCCTGCCAGCCGCGCCCAGCGCTCGGCAGGCCAGAATTTCAGCGGATTGCTGGCGCCGACATGACACACCACATACGGCTCAGCCGGTCGCTGAAAATCAGCAGCGGGCGGGGCTGGCCAGTCTCCTGCGGCATAAGGCACCGGATCCGCTCCGGCAATCAGCGCTCGGGCCAGCAGATCGCCCCAGGCCGATGGTTGGGGGGGCGGAAAGGCCACATGTTCGTCAATTGGCCAGTTTTTGAAGTACCCCGGATCTCCGGCAAAGGCTTTGAGCCAACGCGCCCCGGCAGCCCGCGCCAACCAGGAGAGCCGGCTTTCTGCCGGGATCAGCGCAAGATCATACGGACCGGAAGCAATGATCTGGCGCACGGTCTGTGCCTGACGAAAATCCAGAGGCAACGCCGTCAGCCCCCACGGCCGGGCGGCGAACAAGGAAACCAACCCCGGCGCGCAGGTCAGCACCAGTTCAGCCTGCGGATAGACAGCCCGCAATTTGGCCAGCAGCGGGGCCAGCATGATGCTGTCACCCAGCAGCAATTGTTGAACGATCAGGATACGGCGTGGGTTGGCGGGTTGGCGACGCGGCAGGCGGCTGGCCCACACCCCTCCCGCAAAGGCCAGCAGGCGGCCACGGTTCCGGCTAGCCAAGTCCCACCTCCCCGGCCAGAGCCCGCAATTGAGCCAGCGACTCATCCAGCACCAGCAGCTGCAAGACCTGCTCGGCGTAAGCCTCCTCACCCGCCAGATAGCTGGCAATCAGGCCATCCACCGCAGCGGCCGTCAGCTGCTGGCTGGTCAGGTCATGTAGCCGTGCACCGAGTCCGGGTAGCCGGTCGGCCAGATCATGGCGCAGCCAATCATGCAGCGGCGGATTGAAGCCTCGCTTCTTGCGGGCAAACGGGTCTAGCGGTCCCAGGTCTGCCACCAGAGGCCGTAACAAGGATTTGGCCGGCTTGACAAAGCGCTGGGCCGGTGGCAAGGCAAGCAAGGATTGATAGAAACGGTGATCCAGCAACGGGGCCCTAAGCTCCAGTCCATGCGCCATCGTTGCCAGATCGCCCTTGCGCAGGATGTATTCGGGCAAGTAGTTGGCCAGGTCGATTTCGAGCAGGCGTTGCAAAGGGTCTTGCCAGGTCTGGTCCGGCGCACGCCAATAGTGCGGCGGTTGACCATCAAAGCTTGGCTGCAACGCACGTCGTTGCGGTGGTGTAAAACCGGAAAAACGCATGGCATAGGCGTCTTGCCAGCAGACACTCATTTCAGCAGCGATCTTGGGCCAACCCTTATGCGCCATCGACGCCATAGCCGGTAGCGGCAGGCGCCAGCCAGCACGCCAGCGGCTGCGCAGGTGTTTGTCGATTCGCTTGTAGCCGGCCAGCAACTCGTCGCCGCCATCCCCCCCCAGCACCACCGTGACCTCCTTGACCGTCTCTCTGGCCAGAAACCAGGTGGGCGGGGCGGAGGGATCGGCAAAGGGCTCATCGAGATCTGCCACCAAAGACGCAAACTCATGCTTGAGCGATAGCGGTACCGCTACCGAGCGGTGCGGCAGACCAATCTGCTGGGCAATTTTTGCGGCATCCGCACTCTCATCGAAACGGCTGCCCGGAAACGCCGCTGAAAACGCCTGAAGTTGATGAAACCCTTGTGCCGCCAATCGGCTGGCCACGACAACCGAATCCACCCCGCTCGACAAAAACACCCCAACGGGTCGATCCGCCACCGTGCGCAAGCGAATCGCTTCATCCAGTGCCTCGCGCCAGTCTGTCTGCTCCGGTGCCGGAAACCAGTAGCGCTTTAACTCGGAGGCACCGGTTTGCAGGTCATAACGCAGCAGACGGCCATTCTCCAGCCTTTGCATACCCGCAAAAATGGTGCGGGGCGCAGGAACATAGCGATGAGCCAGATAAGCATCAATGGCGGCCGGATCAAAGCGGCGTTGGTCGGGTGTCAGCCAGGGCAGCACTGCCCGTACCGTCGAACCGAAAGCCAGACCACGCTCACCAATGCTGTAGATCATCGGCTTGAGCCCCATGCGGTCTCGGGCCAGCCACACTTGCTGCTGCCGCAGATCAACAATGGCAAACGCAAACATCCCGCGCAGCCTGGGCAGCAAACCGTCGATGCCCCAGGCTTCATAAGCACGCAGAATGAATTCGCTGTCGGAATGCGTCTTGAATGTCACACCCTTGGCCGCCAGCTGGCGCGCATCATCCTGCCAACCGTAGACCTCACCGTTGTAGCAAAACCAGATATCGCCAGCTTCATTGCGCATCGGCTGGTCGGCAACCGGACGGGGGTCGATGATGGCAAGCCGGGCGTGGACCAGCGCATGGGCCGGTGCGGTTGCCACAGGTTGCCAGTCGGCATCCCAACCGACGATGTGCTGGCCATCCGGGCCGCGTCGCTTCAGGGCCTCGCACATGGCTGGTGCCACAGCAGCCGGGGGCGCGGCACTTCGGGAAAAATAGCCGGCTATTCCGCACATGAGCTGGACTCCGGTTTAAAGGTTTCGACAAGAATATGGCGACGCGGCACCCGGCCCGCCAACCGCTCACGACAGGCCTGCAGGACCGGCGCCGGGGCCAGCGCACGCAGGCAGTCGGCCCGGCCGGAATCCGCACAGCCGGCCAAGCCACAGGGGCGACAGGGATGGTTGCCGACCAGAACAGTGGCCTGATCGCTCCACGGCCCCCAGTCGTGCTCACCACTCGGGCCAAATAGCACGACCTGCGGCACATCCAGCGCGGCGGCCATGTGCATGGGGGCGCTATCCACCCCCAGTAGCAGACTGGCCCGACCGATCAAGGCTCCCAGCTCCGTCAGGCTCAGTTGGCCAACCAGATCGACAGTCGGGTGTGTCAATTGCGCGCGCACTGCGTCCACCACGGCTCGTTCGGCAGCATCCGGCGCACCGCTGATCACGACCGGCCACCCATCAGCCATCAAACCGTTAAGCACGGCCGCGGTATGCGCCGGTGGCCAGGCTTTGAACAGCCAGCGCGACCCGGGATGACACAGGACAAACCGTTGTCCAGCCAGACCATGCATCGCCAGCAAGGTATTGATCTTGGCCCGAGCGGTATCGCTTGGGCACAGGGTCAATGCTTTGTGCGCGGGGTCGATGCCCAAGGCTCGCAGAGCATCCAGGTTCAGCTCGACGGTATGCCGGCGATTGCCGGTCATGAAGGGGTAGAGTTTGCCGAAACTGCGATTGAAAAATCGACTCCGGCCAATCGCCGGCGCCACTGACCAGCGAGGTTGCAGCCAACGACTTAGCCAGGCGCCGCGATTATGCTCAGTCAGGTGCAACACCAGATCGTATTCGCGCCGCTTGAGGGTCTGTAGCAACTGCCATTCCGCCGCCAACTGGCGACGTGGTCCGAGTCGTTTCCAGTGGCGATCAATCTGGTGCAGCTGTGCCAACGCCGGATGACCATCCAGCATCGGTGCGGTATCGGCATAGACCAGCGAGTCAATCTCCGCTTCCGGCGCTACGGCCTTCAGTGAAGACAGCACCGGGCTGGTCAGCAAGACGTCACCGTGGTGACGCAGCTTGATCACCAACGCACGCCGCAGCGAGGCGGGATCGAATGGCGGCAAGCGACGACTCACGCTGACTCCTGTTCGCCTTGGCCAGGGTCGGCCAGTGCCTGTTGCTGGCGTAACCGCGCATAGGCACCGTTGCGGGCCAGAAGATCAGCATGACTGCCCTCTTCAACCACCAGCCCCCGATCCAGCACCACGATCCGATCAGCGTGTTCAATGGTGGACAAGCGATGGGCGATGACCAGCGTGGTGCGTCCGCGCATCAAGGTCGCCAGCGCTGCCTGCACTTTGCGCTCCGACTCGGTATCCAGCGCCGAGGTCGCTTCATCCAGAATCAGGATCGGTGCGTCTTTGTAGAGCGCCCGCGCAATCGCCAGCCGTTGCCGTTGCCCACCCGACAAACGCACACCGTTTTCGCCAATCAGGGTCAGAAAACCATCGGGCATGCGTTCGATGAATTCGCTGGCAAACGCCGCCTCCGCAGCCGCCTTCACCCGTTGCATATCCACCTGAGCATCGCCATAGGCGATGTTGGCGGCAATGCTGTCGTTGAACAGCACCACGTCCTGTGATACCAGCGCAATCTGCTGGCGCAGGCTCTCCAGTGTGTATTGGTTGAGGTCATGGCCATCCAGCAGAATCTGGCCACCTGTCAGCTCATAGAAACGGGGTAAGAGATTGGCCAACGTGGTTTTGCCACTTCCCGAGCTGCCGACCAAGGCCACGGTTTCACCCGGCAGCACGCTGATCGACACTGCATCCAGAGCCTTGCGACCATCGCTGCCGTAGAGAAATTCGACCGCACGGAATTCAATGCGTCCCTCACAGCGCTCCATCGATTGGTGCCCCCTATCCACCTCGGGCATCTCGTCCACCAGTGCAAATACCGATTCCGCCGCAGCAAGCCCGCGCTGCAGCTGCTCATTCAACTTGGTCAGGTTTTTGATTGGGGACTGGATTGCCAGCAGGGCCGCCATGAAGGCGACAAACTCCCCGGCCGATAGTTGACCAGCCTGGGCGCGTACCGAGGCAAAGTAGATGATCGCCGCCAGCGTCACCCCAACCAGCAGGCCCACCAGTCCGGAATTGGCTGCTGCTGTCGCCGAATGCTTGACGTTGAGCCCGCGCACATCATTCGCGGCACGATGAAAACGCTCCCGCTCATAGCGCGCCCCACCAAAAATCTTCACCACCCTTTGCCCTGCAATCGCTTCATCCAGAATACGGGTCAGCTCGCCCATCGCGTTCTGGGTGCCCCGACCAATCTTGCGCAGACGACGCCCGGCGACGCTGACCACCAGCGCCACCAGTGGCGCCAACAGCAGGCAGAACAGCGTGAGCTGCCAGTCGCGTACCAGCATGGCGTAGAGCAAACCGATCACCATGACCCCATCTTTGACGGCGACATTCAGCACATTGATGCCCGCCTGTGAAATCTGCGTCACATCGTAAGTCAGGCGCGACAGCACTACCCCGGCAGAGGCCTTGTCGTAGTAGCGCGTCGGTAACGTCAGCAGACGATCAAACATACGCTCGCGCAAATCGTGCTGAATACGACTCGATAGCCATGACCCGCCGTATTCGCCAACAAAACTGGCCAGCATCCGCAGCACTGCCAGTCCCAGCACGATGGCGGGCACCACCCAGAGCGGGGAACCGGGGCCGGGTGTAAAGCGGGCTTTCATCTCAGCCAAGCTGTTGGCCCACTCCGGTGGCAGCAAGCTGGCACTGGCGGCCAGGGCAGGCTTGGGCATCCGATCGGGACTCAGGGCATTGAAGACGTTTTCCAGTTGCGAAATCAGGGCGACGTCGGCTGCGGAAGCCAGCGCCAAGGCGATGATGGTCAACACCGCCATGGCAAAGTAGGGGCGGATATAACCGAGGATACGCAGGTAGAGCTGGCGACTGTTCATCCGTTTATAAGGTCCAGTTAACCCAGCCGAAGTGGGCGGTCAGCAAGACGACAATACCGAACACGATCCGATACCAGGCGAAGACGGTGAAGGTATGGTTGGAAATGAAGCGTAGCAAGGCCCGGACGCCGATCAGCGCACTGACGAAAGCCGCGACAAAGCCCAGGCTGAACACGAACAGATCGTCCATCGACAACCCATGCCGATGCTTCCACAGGCTGTAGAGCGAAGCCGCCGACAGGGTCGGAATCGCCAGGAAGAACGAGAACTCAGCCGCCGCATTGCGAGACAAGCCAAACAGCAGGCCACCGATAATGGTCGCCCCGGAACGGGAAGTGCCGGGGATCAGCGCCAGGCACTGCGCCAGCCCGACTTTCAACGCATCGCGGATACGCATGGAATCAACACTATGGACCACCACGGTGTGTTCACGCCGTTCTGCCCACAAGATGATCACGCCCCCCACGATAAAGGCAATCGCTACGGGCACTGGTTGAAACAGGACCGCCTTGATCTGCGATGAAAACAGCAGCCCCAGCACTGCCGCCGGCAGGAATGCCACCATGACATTGAAGACAAAACGCTGGGCACTGGCGTCGTGCCCCAGCTGGGTACCGACACGCCACAGCTTGCTGCGGTACTCCCAGCAGACGGCGAGGATCGCCCCCAGCTGGATGAAAATCTCGAAGACATCGCGTTTGGACTTATCGAGGAAGTTGAGCATCTCACCAGCCAGAATCAGGTGGCCGGTACTCGAAATGGGCAGAAACTCGGTCAGCCCTTCAACCAGCCCCATCAGCAGAGCCTTGATTACCAGGATGTAGTCCATTAGTGGCACTTCAAAAAAAGGGAACATTATAGCCCCGCCCGGGCCGGTTCACCGGATTGCTGTCTCCGGCCAGCAGGGATTCGCCGATTGCCTATACTGGACAAATCGAATGTGGCGCCGCTGGCAGCGCTTGCCTGCTGACCAGAAGAAACACCCGGAGTTCGTGCAAATGATCAAGAAAATCCCCGTCGAGATGCTCAAAGTAGGCATGTATATCCATGACTTGGGGAGCGATTGGATGTCCCATCCCTTTCTGCGCAACAAGTTTCCGGTACGCGCCGACGAGGAGGTCCAGAAGATCGTCAGCTCGGGGATTCACGAGGTCTATATCGACACGGACAAGGGGCTGGATGCCGCCCACGCCCAGACCGAAGAAGAGGTCAAGCACGAAGTCGAAGCGCAGATGATGAAAATTGCCGAGCAGGAGATTGTTCCGGCGCGGCGCTTTACTGCAGCGGAGGAATACGGTCGCGCCAAGCAGGTGCACTCTGAAGCCAATCTGATCGTGCGGGGCATTCTCAACGATGTACGACTCGGCCAGCAGGTGCATATGGAAAAGGTCGAGCCGGTCGTGGAGAAGGTCACGGAGTCGATCCTGCGCAATGCGGGCGCCCTGTTATCGCTGTCACGCATCAAGAACAAGGATGACTACACCTTCATGCACTCGGTTAGCGTGGGGGCATTGATGGTGACGTTCTGCAAGGCTATGGGCATGAGCAAGGAGGTGATTCACCACGCCGGAATTGGTGGCATGCTGCACGATATTGGCAAGATGAAGATTCCCGACAATATCCTGAACAAGCCCGGCCGGCTCACCGATGATGAGTTCAAGGTCATGAAATGCCATGTGGTCGAGAGCAAACAGATTCTGACCCAGACCGACGGCATCACGGAAACGGCGGTAATGGTGGCCGCCCAGCATCACGAACGCCATGATGGTTCGGGTTATCCGGAAGGCCTGAAGGGTGAAGCCATCTCCCAGCTTGGGCAGATGGCGGCCATTGTCGATGTCTATGACGCGATTACCTCAGACCGCTGTTACCACAAGGGCATGACACCCACCGATGCACTGCGCAAAATCTTTGAGTGGAGCAAGTTCCACTTCAATCCGGTGCTGGTGCAAGCCTTCATGCGCACCATCGGCATCTACCCGGTTGGCACACTGGTCTTGCTGGAAAGCGGTCGCCTGGGCGTAGTGGTTGAGCAAAGCGAAACCAATCTGCTGCAGCCCAAGGTCAAGGTGTTCTACAGCACCAAATCACAAACCTATATCCCGCCGCAAGAAGTCGATCTGTCGCGGGCGATGGGTAAGGGCGGCGCTGACAAGATCGTGAGCCATGAGCTGGCTGAGAAGTGGAAAATCGACCCGATGCGTTTTTTATAGTCATCACTACAAATATTTCTGCCACAGACTATTCGACAACTTCCCCGCCGGATCATATTTCTGCTTGAGCCCCCTCAGCTGTATTACCTCAGGATACGCCTGCTCAAACTGCTGCCGGCTGGCATGTAGCTGGTACGGCAGGTAATACCGCCCCTCATGCTGCAGAGCCAGATCTATCAGCTGGCGGGTCCATTCCCCAACCTCGGCCTGCGCCTCGGCCGAGGTACCCTGCTTGTAGAACAACACAAACGAAAACACTTCCTGCTTTGCCCAGGCCATGAGTGATACCTTGTCGGCCGGGGAGTGCCGAACCGATACATTCAGCACTTTGGCGCGGTTGGCGCGCAAAATTGCCGCCATGCCTCGGGCGAAATTGGTGAAATATTTGGGCGGGATGAAGTATTCCTGCAAAACGTAAGTGGAATGCGCGCGATTTTCCGGCTCCAACTCTGCAACATCCAGGCTGGCCTCCCGATTACGCCATTGCACTTTGCTCCCCGCATTGAGTAGCGGGTGGATCACTTTACGCCGCAAACTCAACGCTCCTGGCACTTCGGTCAACGCCAACAGGACCGATCGATCAAGACGATACGACCGATTGCGCGGCACCAGTCGTTCTGTCACGGTCAGGGGTTGATCGCTGGTTCGCCAGGTTACCGATACCGGTGCATCGAAGCGCGGTGGCATCAAATCGGCATTGTGGAGAACGCTGCGCTCATCGGCCAGAACATCGCGTTGAAAATGCTCGACATAGGCATCAAGCGGCACTATACGCACCGCCCGCTCGATATGGCTATTCCGGGCCAGCTGTAACTCAATTTCAGTGATCACCGCCAGTGCACCATAACCACCAATCACGGCCGCAAACAAATCGGCATTTTGCTTGGGACTAGCCTCCCGCACGGAGCCATCTGCCAGCACCAGCTGTAGCGCGAGCACCGAATGGCCAACCGGGCCATTACCGACATAGCGGCCATGGGCGTTGACGGATACCGAGCCACCAATTGTGAAATTCGAGTAGCTCTGCATGGTTTGCACCGCCAGCCCCAATGGATCAAGCACCTCTTGCAGGTCGCGCCAGCGCATGCCTGCCTGTATGCGTACTTTGGATTGCTCCGGCTGGATCCACACCAATTGATTCAGGCTACGCATATCGAGATGCAGACCATCCTGGATACCAATCTGCCCGCCCATACTGTAGCGACCTCCTCCGACCGCCACCTGACCAGGCCACGCTTTAAGCGTCGCACAGACCTCTTGTACCGACAGCGGCACCACCACTTTAGCCACGCTCACGGTATAGAGCCGGGTCACATTGGGGATCGGAATTGCCGCCCAGGCAGGACGCAATGCCGGCATCGCCAGCCAGCCCAGTGCCGCCAGAGACTGACAAAGAAAGGTACGGCGTGTTGCTGGAAATTGCGGTGCAGGCATTTCATGTCTCTCAGACTTTTGATCCATTGAGCTCCTCCCAAACAAAACCATGTGCCCCACATTGAAAAACCCCGCCGGTTGGGAAACGGGCGGGGTTTTTCGTTCTGACCAGCATGCAGCTACTTAAATTACTGCGCAGCCACTGGAATTTTGCCAATGCGGGCCTGCCATTCTGCCGGGCCGGTCTTGTGAACCGATGTACCAGCCGAATCAACGGCCACTGTCACCGGCATATCCACCACATCAAATTCGTAGATGGCCTCCATGCCCAGATCGGCAAAGCCAACCACCTTCGAACCCTTGATCGCCTTGGACACCAGATAGGCCGCCCCACCCACGGCCATCAGGTACACCGACTGGTGTTTCTTGATGGCTTCCAGCCCTGCCGGGCCGCGTTCCGCTTTGCCGACCATTCCCAGCAGGCCGGTCTGGGCCAATACCTGCTCGGTGAACTTGTCCATACGGGTCGCCGTGGTCGGGCCAGCCGGGCCTACTACTTCATCACGTACCGGATCAACCGGGCCCACGTAATAGATAAAACGGCCATTGAAATCGACGGGTAGTGGCTCCCCCTTGTTCAGCATATCCACCATCCGCTTGTGGGCAGCATCCCGACCGGTCAACAGCTTGCCATTCAGCAGCAGGGTCTGGCCGGGCTTCCAGCTCGCAACCTGCTCGCGGGTAACGTTGTTCAGATCCACACGGGTCGCTTCAGCCGAGGCACTCCAGGTAACCGCCGGCCAATCTTCCAGCTTGGGCGCTTCCAGTTTGGCCGGACCGCTGCCATCCAGCTCGAAATGGACATGGCGAGTGGCGGCACAGTTCGGGATCATCGCTACCGGCAGGCTAGCCGCGTGCGTCGGGTAATCCAGAATCTTGACGTCGAGCACCGTGGCCAGACCACCCAGGCCTTGCGCACCGATCCCCAATGCATTGACCTTCTCGTACAACTCCAGTCGCAGCTCTTCCACCCGGTTTTGCGGGCCACGGGCGATCAGATCCTGAATATCAATCGGCTCCATCAGCGACTTCTTGGCCAGCAGCATGGCTTTTTCTGCTGTTCCACCGATACCAATACCGAGCATGCCAGGCGGGCACCAGCCCGCGCCCATGGTCGGTACCGTCTTAAGCACCCAGTCCACGACCGAATCCGATGGGTTCAGCATCACAAACTTCGACTTGTTCTCGGACCCCCCACCCTTGGCGGCGATGTGGACTTCCACGGTGTTACCCGGTACCAGCTCGAAGTGGGTCACAGCCGGGGTGTTGTCACGGGTGTTCTGACGCTTGCCGGCCGGGTCGGCCAACACGGAGGCACGCAATTTGTTGTCGGGATGCAGATAGGCTTGGCGGGTTCCCTCGCTCACCATGTCTTCGATGCTCATTGTTGCATCGGCCCAGCGCACATCCATGCCCACTTTGACGAAGGCGCAGACAATGCCGGTATCCTGACAGATGGGCCGGTGGCCTTCGGCACACATACGGCTATTGGTCAGGATCTGCGCAATTGCATCTTTGGCGGCCGGGCTTTGCTCCTGCTCGTAAGCCTTGCCCAGAGCATCAATGTAGTCTTTGGGGTGGTAATAAGAGATGTACTGCAGGGCATCGGCAATGCTGTCGATGAAATCCTGCTGACGAATAGTGACTTGGCTCGGCGACGTCATGACGGGCTCCGGGGTATTTAACCGGTTAATTTTATCAGATAGCCCCGCTCAGACTGTGGGCTCTTGCAATTTGTCCAACCAGAATGTGAGCCATCTGCGCCAATCAAGCCAGAATAGTCGAACCGCCAACACGAGCTTCACCATGCTAAATGTTATTTATCCCTTGGCTCTCGGCGTTGAGGGCTGGGAGGTTGCCGATAGCGCGGCACGGAGTCGTATGAGGTCGCTGTGTCGATGACTTCCCGAGGCGGCGAGACGCTACCGGTACCCCCTCTACTATCCATCGCAGGCGGAACCACACTACTAACCGGTGCAGCCGGGCTTGCCGCTTTGTCCGCTTCAGATAGTAGCCAAGCCGTCAGCGCCCAAGAGGTCGCCGCGACAAGTATGAAGCCCAACAACCACCCCCACAGCGGTATCGCCTGTCCAACTGCAGCAGCCTTGGCAACCGGGACACTACTATGTGGCCCCTGCTCCAGCGCTTGTCTGGCTTTATCCGCATCAGCAAATCGCTGTTCGGGTGTTTTGGCCAGGCAGCGCTCCACTACGTTGATCAGCCACGGCGGCGCATCCGGCCGTAGTTCCTTGATGGACTTGGGTGATTCAAACAGGATTTTGTAGACAATCGCGGCCACATGGTCCGCATCGAATGGCGCAATTCCCGTCAGCGCCTCGTATAGCACTACCCCTGCCGCAAAAATGTCGGCACGGCCATCCAGCTTGCGCCCCTGCACCTGTTCTGGCGCCATGTGACGAGGCGAACCTACCAAAGCCCCGGTGCGGGTCAGGTCGGACGTAGGCAGTTGCGCCACGCCAAAATCCGCGATTTTGAGATACCCGCGTTCGTCAAATAGCAAATTGGCGGGTTTGATGTCCCGGTGGACTACGCCATGTTTATGCGCATAGGCCAAACCCATAAACAACTGCTTGGCCAGACGGATCACCTTGTCTATTGGCAAGGGTCCCTTGCTGTCTAGCCGCTGCTGCAATGATCCACCCCCGACATACTCAAGGACCAGATAGGGGTGGCCTTCGTTCTCGCCAAACTCGAATACCGTGATGACATTGGGGTGGCTGAGACGGGCAGCCGACTTTGCCTCCTGCCTTAGCCGGGCAGCGTATTCCGCAGCCTGGTCCTTGGGGAGGGTAACATCCAGCACCTTGAGCGCTACCGTGCGATCCAGCCTGGGGTCAACGGCCCGGTAAACCATCCCCATGGCACCTCGCCCCAGTTCACCTGTGATCCGGTACGGTCCAAATGATTTCATCTCATTATTTTAGAGCTTGTTGCATGCAAAGCCCGACTAACCTTTCAACATTTATCGCTAATTTCACGCTTTACTGCTTGAATGGCGGTAGTAGCGCATCGGCTTAAGCCTGCCCGATCCCACCCCAGAATGGCATAATTGCCCACATGGTTGCTCCAACACGTCCCCTTGCCGTTTCGATTGCCGAAGCCACAGACCCTATTGGCTGGCTGGCACGTCTTGTCGATCGTTTCGATGAAAGTGAATTGAAACGCTTATCTGCAGCCATGAGCTGGGCACAGGCGCTGTACGCTGGCAAAGTGCTGCCCGAGACACTCGAACCGGTTTTTCCGCATGCTGTAGCGGCAGCCTCTATCGTGGCCGATCTGCGACTGAATGCCGATGCGGTAATTGCCACCTTGCTTTTTTCTGCGCCGGACTTTCTTCCTGATAGCCATGAGCAAATCCGAGCCCAGTTCGGAGAATCCGTCGCTTCTTTAGTAGATGGCTTATCCCGCGTTCGCAAAATTCAGGCCCTCACTTGGGAACAAGGACAAGCCACCGGAACTGACGTTCCTGCCCAGGCAGAAGCCATGCGCAAGATGTTGCTCGCAATGGTTGAAGACATTCGCGTGGTCCTCATTAAGCTCGCTTGGCGTACCCAGACCATGCACTATCTGGCTCGCTGCGACGAACCCGTTCGGCATGCCATTGCCAGGCAGACGCTGGATATTTTCGCTCCACTCGCCAATCGGCTTGGCGTCTGGCAAATCAAGTGGGAACTGGAAGACCTGTCCTTCCGTTACCTTGACCCTGCTCTCTATAAAAAAATTGCCAAACTTCTGGATGAGCGGCGCGCTGATCGTGAAGGTTTCATCAGCCAAGCAATTGAGCGCCTGCGCCAGGAGCTCAACAAAGCAGGCATTAAAGCCGACCTGATGGGCCGGCCCAAGCATATCTACTCCATCTACAAGAAAATGAACGCCAAGGGGCTGGACTTTTCCGAGCTGTACGACATACGTGCAGTGCGTGTTCTGGTGGAAAGCGTCAAGGACTGTTATACGGCTCTAGGTATCGTCCACAATCTATGGCAACCCATACCCGGCGAATTTGATGACTACATTTCCCACCCCAAGGGTAATTTCTACCGCTCTTTGCATACGGTAGTCGTAGGTGACCACAACAAGGCACTGGAGGTGCAAATCCGCACCTTTGAAATGCACGAGCATGCTGAATATGGTGTCGCTGCGCATTGGCGTTACAAGGAAGGCGGCCAGTCTGACTCCAAATACGAAGAGAAAATCGCCTGGCTTCGTCAGCTATTAGATTGGCGAGAAGAAGTTACTCAAAATGATGCATCATCCGAGACATTCCATTCGGAATTGTTCGACGACACCATTTACACCCTAACCCCAGCAGGCCGGGTAATTGCCCTACCGAAAGGCTCAACCCCGGTAGACTTCGCCTATCACGTCCACACCAATCTGGGACACCGTTGTCGTGGAGCAAAGGTCGATGGTCACATCGTTCCCCTGCATACAGCCCTTGAAAATGGCCAGCGTGTGGAGATTTTGACCACCAAAGATGGCGGCCCCAGCATCGACTGGCTTCATCAAGGTTATCTGAAAAGCCCTCGCGGCATCGCCAAGGTACGACATTGGATCAAACAACAGAATCTTGATGTCGCAATCGAAGCAGGTAAGGCTATTTTTGATAAAGAGGCTGCACGCAGCGGTCTACACCCTAATATTGATGACATTGCAGACAAGCTTGGCTTCAAGGGACAGGGCGAACTCTTCGCAGCAATTGGTCAAAACGAGATTACTTCACGAGAGTTAACACAGAGCTTTCAAACCAGCGAACAACCAGCTTCACCCCCCACCATTGCCGCTGCAGATATCGTCCGAGAAAGCCGAGCTGACCTGCATGGAGAAGGTATCCTAATTGAAGGCGTAGACCGACTAATGACGTTGCTCGCCAAGTGTTGCAAGCCAGTCCCTCCTGACGCGGTAGTCGGTTTTGTGACGCGCGGTAGAGGCATTAGCATTCATCGACGAGATTGCTCCACCTTAAAGCGACTATCAGCAAGCGCGCCAGAACGACTAATTGCAGCATCCTGGGGAAAGCAATTCGGCCATGTATTCTCTGCCGACATTGAGGTTGAAGCTCAAGATCGTCCAAGTTTGCTACGAGATATTTCTGAAGTCATGGCAAGGGACAGAATTAATGTCACTGCAGCCCATACTCAAACCCGTGACCTAAAAGCCAAAATGCGCTTCACACTTGAAATAAAAGATGCGGATCAGCTCAGACGCATCTTGCTTCAAATTAGAGAAGTAGCAGGTGTACTGGAAGTGTGGCGACGCTAAAAAGCGCTGAATTGAGTATTCAGATTTGTTTGAGGGGTTAGAGGCTACTAGAGGGGTTGCCGTGGAGGAGTATAAAGCAAAGCGCCCCGACCATCAGAGGAGGGGGCGCTTTATAAGGG
Organism: Parachitinimonas caeni; assembly: GCF_030129945.1. GTDB lineage: Bacteria > Pseudomonadota > Gammaproteobacteria > Burkholderiales > Chitinimonadaceae > Parachitinimonas > Parachitinimonas caeni. The sequence goes on along the minus strand of NZ_JARRAF010000038.1, from coordinate 64 downwards.
GAGCCTGGCGGTGACCTACTTTCACACGGGAATCCGCACTATCATCGGCGCAGAGGCGTTTCAC
>NZ_JARRAF010000037.1 GCF_030129945.1 Parachitinimonas caeni | reverse complement strand
CAACAGCCTGGGCGAGCATCGCGCTTCGCTGGCCGAGGGCGACAAGGCACTGACGGCGCTGACCAAGGTGGCCAATCCCGATCTGCAGCAGAAGGCGCATATCCAGATCCTCAAGGCCGATAGCCTACGCGCCTTGACCCGGCTTCCTGAGGCCAAGCAGCAGCTGGCTGAGGTCGAACGTTCCGTCTGGTTGAAAAACGCCTTGCCTTCCGAAGCGCTCGCGCACTATTGGCATGTTGTTGGACAGGTCGCTTATAGCGAGTATCGCTGGCAGGACGTCAAACGCAGCGAAGCCAAAGCGCTGGAGATTCTGGAGGCAACGCCGAGTCCCAGCCCGCAATTGCGCGAGCAGGCCCGATACGCGTTGGCGTATTCATACCTGGCACTGCGCGACCTTCCAACCGCTGAAAAGCAGTTCATCGCCCTCAAGCAAAGCTCTGAAAAACGCTATGGGAAAGTCCATTTCCTGCATTGCCAGGCAATACAGGGCCATGCCGAGATCCTCACCATCCAGTTCAAGTTGAAGGAGGCGATTGCCGAGGCGCAATCTGCCACCGACTGCGTGCAACAAGCCGTGGGTGAAAACACGATGGCTTATGCCAAGGCGCTGACCCGGGTTGCGAATGCCCATTTCAGCAGCGCCGATTGGGAGGTCGCTGCCGGAATCTATCTACGCGCCGCGCAAATCGCCACCAAGGCCAATGGCGCCATCGTCTCGCAAGCGCTGGTGTACCGGAATAATGCCGCACGGGCCTACAAGAGCGCTGGCCAGCCGGAGAAAGCCCATCCACTGCTGATTGCCGTGCTTGCCGATGCCCGCACCACCTTGCCGGAAGATCACGCGATTGTGCAGTCGATCAAATTCCATCTCGCAGGCACCCTGCTGGACATGAAAAAAACCGAAGGCGTAGAAAAGTTGCTAGCGGGTCTGAAGGTGGCAACCCTTAATTCGATTCGGCCCGACAAACTTTGGGATGCCTATCTCAAATATCAGCACGGCCGACTGGCGTTCTATACCGGCGACAAGAAGGTTGCCCGCCAGTTGCTTGAAGAAGCCGCCAGGGAACTGAATAAAGATAGCCGGGCAACCATTGCCCAGGAAAGGCAATTGGCCAATCAGCTATTGGCCGAGGCAAGCCGGTAAAAATGACAACAAACAGACAGCCGCCCCGGCACAGGATTTGCCAGCAACAAATGGGCTGTGGCATGCTCGAAAACATGGACCTGCAAAACACCCCCTCATTCCGCTTAGCGCATCATCATTGCCAGCAAGATGGCGTCGGGGTTTTGCGCGTCCGTAGCCTTGCCGTAGAGAGAATCAGATAACCCAGTATTTGATCGCAATACCGCAAAGCAAGTCAGCAAAACCAAGGCGCCAACGGCGCCTTTTTTATTTTCTGCTGCCAATTGGCGCATCCATTTGAAAGGACATCACATGAGTATGGTGCGAGGAACACGTATCACAATGGGACAGGAAGCCGCTGCATTACGAGCCATCGAAAATCGCTTCAGGAGCTGGCTTCATTGAAGCGGGTGCCGAAGAAGTCATTCTGCCGGCTCTGTGGCAACAAGATACGTTTATCGCCAAAGCAGGGGGTAGTGAGGTTATCGGCCAGATGTGGGCCTTCCCCGACAAGAAGGGGCGTCCTTGCTGCCTGATTCCTGAAGCCACCGCGATCTTCCAGGAAATGGCCGCACAGTGGCGACCGGGTAATCAGCCCAGATTATTTTTCTATATCGCACGTTGTTACCGCTACGAGCGGCCGCAAGCGGGACGGTATCGCGAGTTCACACAGCTCGGGTTCGAGTGTCTGAGCGCAGATCCCGCCGCTGCCAAGGCGTTAAGTCTGCAGCTGTGTCAGGGATTTCTCGACTCCCTAGGGCTGCGCTACGAGCTGGATGCCCGCGCCCAGCGCGGCTTGAGCTACTACCTTGAAGGAAATGGATTTGAATTCAGCTGCCCGCAGCTCGGTGCTCAGAAGCAGGTTGTGGGTGGCGGCGCCTATGCGGAAGGAGCGGGTTTCGGAATTGGTCTGGAGCGACTCGCCTTGGCGCTAGGCTCTGTTGATGTGAGATTTGCAGATCGCGTTTCTCCAGAAAACAGCGAGGAGCAAGGCGTGGAGCGCGTCGCATAGTCATTCGGTGCAAGCGTTCGGCAACGCAAAGCCGGACCGTTTTCCTGTGAAACCCGGCGTCTCCACAAGGAGGATGCCATGCGGAGTGGTTGGGGCTTCCGCCCCTTACCCTCCACGGTCACCCTGGCAGGTATCGCCCTAAGCCAAACTCGGCCCGGCGCGACTGCAAACTTCACGTCAGCAGAACCTGACTGAAAGTACTGGGTTACCCAGCGATTGCAACCGGCACAAGTGGGGGAGTGCCGGTTGCCAACCACGGCACTGATGACGCACACCCGGATCACATTACACCGGAATAACGCATCGGTGCTCCATGAGGTCGGCAGGTCGATGAGGCGATGCGGCCGATCTTGAAAGTATGAAAATGAGAAAACTGGTAACTGTAAGAAAAGTCGATGCCATCCAGCCTATTCCCGGTGCAGATGCGATTGAGTGCGCCACCGTTGAAGGCTGGACGGTCGTCATCAAGAAAGGGGAATTTCAACCGGGTGAACGCTGTGTGTTCTTCGAAATCGACGCCTTCCTGCCCCTGGCAGATCCACGTTATGCCTTTCTGGCCAAAAACAAGGTGCGATGGAACGAGAAGGAAGGCATTCGGCTACGTACCATCAAGCTGCGGGGGCAGCTGTCGCAGGGCTTGATCTTGCCGCTGGCAGACTTTCCTGAAATTTCCGCCAGGCTGGACGGCCTGAGCGATATCCGCCTACGTGAGCAGGACTTCGCCGATCTGCTGGGTATTGAAAAGTGGGAAGCACCAATCCCTGCCGAACTGGGGGGCGAGGTTGAAGGCGCATTTCCCGCCTTCATCCGTAAGACGGATCAGGAGCGCATCCAGAACCTGCCCGACGTGCTAAGCAGCCGAGCTGATGAGGTTTTTGAAGTCACCGTGAAGCTGGATGGATCAAGCATGACGGTGTTCCACCACGAAGGTGTCAGCGGGGTGTGTGGTCGCAACTGGTGGTTGAAGGAAACCCCCAGCAACAGCCTGTGGCAGGTCGCCCGGCAAGATAGACTGACCGAAGCTTTGACAGCCCTTGGCCGCAGTCTGGCACTACAAGGAGAAATCGTTGGTACCGGTATCCAGGGCAACCCCGAGAAGCTTCAGGGCAAGGCGTTTTATCTGTTCGACATTTTCGATATCGACCGGGGCAGTTACCTTGGTCCGGTGGAACGGCTGGCTGTCGTTGACCAGCTACGGGCTCTCGGGGCAACCATACAGCTAGTTCCAATCCTGGAACTCACCACTTTGCGGCGCTTTGGCGGGCAATTGGCGCAAGTGCTCGCTTATGCAGAAGGACCATCGCTCAACCCAGCCACCTCGCGGGAAGGGGTGGTATTCAAACAACTGGATGGTAGCTTCTCGTTCAAGGCGATCTCCAACAGCTATCTGCTGAAGCACGGGGATCGCTAGCAGCCTGTCGGACTTTCGGGCGCGGAGGTGGAAACGCGGGAGAACGAGACCCGTTTTGCTGGTTTTTGAGGCGCATAGTGAGCCTATGCAACGAAAAATCCAGCAAAAATAGACTGTTCAACCCGCGAATTCCGCCCGCGCATCGAAAATCCGACAGGCTGCTAGGCGCCTAGGCACCGCTGACGTTTGGTGTCCGGCCGGGAATAAAGGGGCAACAGCGCTGAACCCTGCCAACCCTTCCTGACCGGTCTGGTGCGGTCATGGCGGGCATCGCCTACAATCACCGGCTTTGCTCGCCATTATCCGCGCCACGATGAGTTCTTCTCCCACGCCTTCTGTACTCGAATCCTGGATGGCCCAAGCCGTTGCCCTGCATCAACAGGGGCAGCTGGCACGGGCGGTCTCGATTTACCAGCAAGTACTGAAACACGCTCCGCAACATCACGGTGCGCTGCACATGGTCGGCGTTGCCTTGTTGCAGAATGGGCAGGCCGAAGAGGCGCTGTCCTGGCTGCAGCGCTCGGTTGATCTGGCAGATGCCCGTCCAGAATACTGGCGCAATCTGGCAGAAGCCCTGCGTCAGTCCGGCCAGTTGGAGGCGGCGATTGATGCCGCCCGCCGCGCCGTCACACTCGACCCGCAAAATGGTCATGGCCTCTATAACCTGGGCCTCGCCCAGCAGGGGCAAGGCGACCTCGACGCTGCCCGCGAAACCTATCTGCAGGCGCTGCAGCAGCTGCCGGATTACAGCCCAGCCTGGAATAATCTGGGTGTAGTCTGCCGAAGCCTGGGCCTGCATGCGGAAGCGATTGCAGCCTATCGCCAATTGCTGCAGCGCCAGCCCCACAACTGGCTTGGCCACAGCAACCTGATTTTTGCTTTGCATCAGAACCCCGATGCCCACCACGACGAACTCGCCGAGGCCTACGCCGCTTTCCGGCGCGATTGCGAAGCGAAAATCTCCGCACCGCCCCTCCAAGCCAGCCGACCCGGCAACCAGCGATTGCGGATCGGCTATCTTTCGAATGACTTCTACCAGCATGCGGTCATGCACTTTATTGAGCCGGTGCTCTGCCACCATGACCGCGACCGCTTCGATATCACGCTGTATAGCTACACCACCAAACCGGATGCTGCGACCGAACGGCTGAAGCGGCTGGGGCACCGCTGGTGCGAGGTGGCCACCTTGAGCGACGACGCGCTGGCGGCACAGATTCGTCAGGACCAGATTGACATCCTGATTGACCTCAAAGGCCATACCGACCATCACCGTCTCGGTGTCTTTGCCCGCCGGGCCGCCCCTCTGCAGATTACCTGGATGGGATTCCCCGGCAGTACCGGACTGGCCGCGATGGATGGCTGGATCAGTGATGCCACCCTCGCCCAGGATCTTGGCGAGCAACCCCGCAGCGAACAGATTTTGCCCTTGCCGCGCTTTCACATGGTGTACCGTCCTCATCCCCACTGCCCGGATGTCGCGCCATTGCCCGCCTTGCGCAACGGCTTTCTGACGTTTGGTAGTTTCAACAGCTGGGGCAAGCTGGGCGAGCCCACGCTGGCCTTGTGGCGTCGCCTGCTGCAACGCCTGCCCGACAGCCGCTTGCTGCTGGCGGCCGTTCCCGTCGGCCAAAGCCGGCAACGGGTTCTGGCGTTCTTTGCCGAAGCAGGCATCGGCCCGGAGCGCTTGCAGCTGCATGGTCGGCTATCTGAGAGTGAATTCCTGGCATTGCATGGCGCCGTTGACATTGCGCTCGACCCCTACCCTTACGGCGGCGCCACCACCACACTGGCCGGGCTATGGATGGGGGTGCCACCGTTGACCCGCTATGGAAAAAACCATCGCAGCCGGGTCGGGCTGTCCATCTTGCATTGTCTCGGCATCAAGGGCTTCGCGGCGGCGGACGAAGAAGCATGGTTGGAACTGGCCGCCGCCCTGCCCGGTCGAATTCAAGAACTGGCACAGCTGAGAAGTGATATGCGCCAGCGCCTGCAAGGCTCGCCGCTGCTGGATGAGGCCGGCTTTACCCGCGAGCTGGAAGACGCTTACCGCGAATTCTGGCTGAGCCACAGCGCGGCCTGAACCTGAGGACGCCCGGCTTGCCTCAGCCTTGGCCGCTGGCCTACCATCGCAACCCCAACGGTCGTGAGGCGGCTCTCTCAGCCCCGCCACCCGGATCTTGTGCGATCAATCGGTAATCCATAACTAGTCATCACGGACATTTCGAATGCGTTTCTTGCTTGCTAGCTTGCTCTGCGCCACCAGCCTTCACTGCCTGGCGGAAACTCCTCCCCCGCTTCCCAAGGGTTTCATCTCGCAAATGCTGGAGCCCACCGACGCCAAGCTGGTTCGCCCCAAAGCTTGGTTTTTCAACAAAATCAAGACTTCCTCGGGCCATATCTGGACCATTTCAGCTGAAGAGGCAACTAAAACCCCCTACGAAACCGGGTTGAGGGTGCAGCTTCTGGAAGGCGTCGAGAAAGGCACCAAGACGGCAGTTGACGTCTTTGCCCAAGGCTTCCTTGACCGGAAAAAAGCTGGCGCGAAGGTGGTTCGCGAGTGCAAGGCGACAGACCAGAATGCCTTCAAGCGCACCTGCCTGGAAACCGAGGAAAAAATCGACAAGCCCGATGGCAGTCGTAAAGAGCTGCATGTGCTCTACACGGTTTACTGGAGCAAGGCCTTGGACAAAGTGATTATTTCGTCCTTCTCCAGTCCGGCAGACAAGTGGGACGCCGTAAAAGCCACCGCCAGTACGCTCAGTGCGCTCGATCTGTCAGGGGATGATTTCAAGGCAGAACCGGCCGCCGGTGCCCAACCCACCAGCACCAGCACCAGCACCAGCACCAGCACCAGCACCAGCACCAGCAACTGATTCTGATGTATTCATGCCCCTAAACAAAAAGGCCCAGACGGGCCTTTTTGTTTGGTTTAGTTCTACAGATGCTTTAACCGGGGACTTAGTTCAACAACCGGTACAAGGCCGAAGAATCCAGCTCTCCCATGCCTGCCTCAATCAGTCCTTCCAGACGCCCTGAAACCAGGTCGGCACAAGGAAGTACCACGCCACGGCTACGGGCCTCGGCCTCAACGATCCGCATATCCTTGGCGTGCAGATGCGTTTTGAAGCCGGGCTGGAAGTTGTCATCGAGCATGCGCTGGCCGTGGACTTCCATGATCTTGCTGCCGGCAAACCCACCGAGCAAAGCTTGCCGAACTTTGGCGCCGTCAACGCCATGCGAGCGTGCAAATGTCAGGGCCTCGGCTACCGCCTCAATGGTTACGGCCACCACCACCTGATTACAAGCCTTGGCCACCTGCCCGGCACCGGCATCGCCAACATGCACGATATTCTTGCCCATCAGCTCAAATACCGGGCGCACGCGCTCAAACACCTCCGGCTTGCCACCGACCATGATCGACAGGGTACCGTTGATGGCGCCAACTTCACCACCGGATACCGGCGCATCCAGCATCTCCACGCCTTGCATCGCCAGACGGTTGGCAAATTCGCGGGTCGCTGTCGGTGAAATCGTGCTCATGTCCACCACCACGCTGCCAGCAGTGGCGCCATGTGTCACGCCGTCCGGACCAAACAGCACGGCTTCAACATCTGGCGTATCCGAGACAATGGTGATGATGATATCCGCCGCCCTGGCCACCTCCGCCGGACTGGACGCGATCACAAAACCCGGTTGATTGGAAAAAGGCTCCAGCGCGGCGTCGCGTCGCGCATAAACATGAACAGTGTGGCCAGCCTTGGCCAGATTGAACGCCATCGGACGGCCCATGATGCCAGGGCCGATCAATCCTATATGCATGGTATCTCCCTCAAGATTCGTCGCCAGCTTGCGTTGGCTTTTCCGCCGCAGCACTGGTCGCTTCAGGCGCCTGGAAAACAGGGGCATCTGCAGCAATGCCGTGCTCCAGAAAATACAGGAAGGCCAGAACCTCAGCGACTGCGCGGTATAACTCAGGTGGAATATGCTGGTCGATGTCCACCTGCATCAGCAAGGCTACCAGCTCTGGTGACTGATGGACGAATACACCCGCTTCCTTGGCCCGTTCAACAATGGCCTGGGCAATCAGGCCTCTGCCTTTTGCCACAACCTTTGGCGCAGCGCTACCTGCCAGATACGCCAAAGCTACCGCCTGCTGGCGGTTGCTGGGCGGGTTATCCGCCACGGCCCGTCACCTCGTCATCGCCAACATCCACCTGTCGGCTTGCCAACTCCAGCCCGGCGGCCTCGAATCCGGCCAGCAAACGTTCATCATTCGCGCGGATCTGACTGGCGGTATCGGCATCGGCCACCTGAAAGCGTAAATCAACGGTGTGGCCGCGCAGGGCCAACAGGGCGGTCACCCCCCCCAGATGAGGAAGATCCAGATGCAGCCTGGTATGCCAGACCATGCCCTCCTCGCCTTCGCGGCCAGATTTTCCCTGCTCCGGTGGTTCGTCGATCTCCCAGCGCATGACTTGCCCTGGCCAGACCGGCCCCTGCCAGTTGATCTGGCGCTGATCAAGCGTCTCCAGCTGCTGCTGGACGAGCTGTCGAACGATGGGAGGCTCATCGGCCGTTTGTGCGAACGGCGGCAGCAAGGCCCCTTTCCCGGCCTCGGTGGTTGCCTGCTGGCCATCCTCCTCCTTGCCGACAAGCGGGGTGGGCGTCTGCGGAACAGCGGGGCGGGATTGCGGCTGAGCTTTGGCCTGCGGCTCGTTCAGCAGCGATGCCAGCGGTCTTTGTCCACTTATCCATTCCGCCTGATGCGATTCGTAGAACAAGCCACTTTCGCCAATTGCCTGCCGCAAAGCCCCGGCTACGGTTGCCGGCTCAGGCAGCTTGCCGGCAAACAATGGCCCGACCTGAGCCAGCTGCGACAACTTGGGCTCGGCATCTGCGGGAGGCTCGGCAATCAGGTTGCCTAATAGCTGAGCCATCGGGGAAAGTTTGACATTACGGGCTTCCGCATCGTTGGCTGCGGGCGTCGTCGGTGCCGCTGGTGGGGGGGACGCATTCTCGCGCTGCAATAGAAAGGTGAGCTTGGGCGAATTGGCCAGGACCGTCAGGTCCAGCTTTTCGCCGGGTTGCGTATTGCGCGGCAGATTCAAATCGAGCAGCTGATCTTTCACCATGACAGCAAAACGACCACCTTGCAGCTCTCCCCGGACCTCCGCCTTGACCTTCTCACCCACCGTGAACAGCAGCGCGGTGGTTTCCAGCGTGTCGGAAATCTGGATCAGTGGCGCCTGGATCGTTTTGGCATAGAGCTGCAGCTGGGTTGCTGCACTGTCGGTGGGCGTGGTCATGACCGACTGCGCCCCCGATACAGGGCAACGATCAGCTCAGCCTCCCCGCGCGAAATGCCGCATCCGGCGGCGACCGCAGCCGAGTCCAGCCCCTGGCGGGCCAACCGGATCGCCTGGCTATAAGGAGAGTCGACCTCGCTGGCCGGTACCGGCTCGGGCTCTTCGGCGACCGGCATCCGGCTCGCCGCCAGCTCGCGGCGCAAGGCGACGAGATCGTCGCGCAGGCTGTCGATTTCCGTTTCGAGTTGATTGATTCGATGGCGCTGCGGCTGGCCGGATCGCCGCATGAACAGCAGCAGCTCCGCCACATACACGCCGACCACGAGGATTGCGACTACCGCCAGTTGCGGCCAAGTGATGACGATATTACCCACGACACCGCTCTCCATTCATGCTCACACAGGATATGTTGATGCAAGAAGAAAGCGCTGATCACGCCAACTCAGCCGCCGTAGGCTTTAGACAGCCGGTCGGCATTACCGCGTGACTGCTCGAAGCTTTGCAGGATATCGCCAACCTCCAGCCGCCATGCTTCCACCCGCTGCAGCGCTTCCTGGTTGGCATGGTCGATCTGCTGCAAAAGCCCGTTCAGCTGACCGCGCTGTTCGGCAGATAGTGGCTCAGCCGGCTGGCTTTCGATACGTGCCAGGGCTTCCCGCTGCAGGACGCCGGCCGCTTCGATGTCATCCCAGCGCTCTTCACGCGCCACCCCCAGCAAGGACAAGGTTGCCTCCAGAAGCTGCTGGTGATGGGCAAGCGTGGTGGAAAACTCAGATGCGGCCATAGCTTAGCGTTGCCTTCTTCTCACGGTTTAATTCTAGCGGTGATTCGCTTTCGTTGCTGGCGCCATTGTTCTGCGTCGCTGCATTCCCGATGGACTCCCAGGCTTCACGCAGCTCACTCAGCAGCTTGGCCACTTCATCAAGAGCTTCGGGGTCGTTATTGACGTTGGCGACCAGCAGCCGGTAAGAGATGTAGTCGTAGAGAGACTCGAGATTATCGGCGAGTTCTCCCCCCACCGATTTGTCGAGCGCCACACGCAGACCGTCTTCGACGATCGAAATGGCTTTTGATATGGAAGCGCCCTTGGCTGCGACCAGATGGTTTTCCATCTGCACCTTTGCCATGGCCACGGCCTTGATTGCGCCGTCGTACAACAGGCAGATCAGCCTGTGCGGGCTTGCGGTGTCGATCTGGTGCTCCAGATCACTCTGCCCATATGCATTCAGAGCACGTCTGTTGACATTCATGGCTTCCACCCTGAAAGGCCCAGAGCCAGGCAACCATGGAGCGCACCAAGCAGCTGGCTACACGGCGGCGATGACGCCTTGCCATTCCGCCGCAGCCAGCGGCCTTGCTTCATGCATTACCCTGCCTTGGGCAGGTTCGCCAGCTGCTGACTCAGATAGCTGCTGGTTCGCTGCAAGCTCGATACCAAAGTATCAAGCGCCGTGAATTGTTTGCGATAGTTCGCCTCGACCGTATCGAGCCGGCGATTGAGGGTGGTGCGTTTGTCACCCACCCCTTTTATCTGTTGATCCAGCCCTTCAGTGCGGGCAGCGATCATGCCTTTGGCTGACAGCATGTCATCAAGCTGCTTGTCCAGCTGGGCAGCCAGGCCAACGTTGTAGACCACCGGATCTCGCTCGCCGAGAGAACCGCCGGTGATCTGCAGTTTCAAATCCTTGGCCACGCCGTTGCCAGTCAGATACTGGCCTGAACCGGTCGCTTCCACGCCACCGATAGTGCCAGCAACATCCACCCCCGAAGCGCTGGAGCCGATGGTCAGACCCAATGTCGTATCCAGCGCCGCCGCCCCCGACACGATGCTGACTTTCGAGGCCGAGCCATAGCGGGCCGAGGTCAGCTCGAAAGTGCTGGTATCGGCGTTGTAGCTGACGACTACGCTCTTGCCACCGGCCTTGAGGCTGCTGTCACCATTGATCTTGGACTGTAGTTCTGCAGCCAGTTCCTGTGGCGATGCATACGTTGCCTGCGCCAGGGTGATGGTGCCCGATCCGGTGCCATCGACATTGATGGTGAATGTGTCATTGCTGCCATCAACCGTCAGGCTGTTGACCGTGCCGCCAACCAGTTTGGCCTGGGCGGCCAGCGTGGTGATGTTCACCGCATGCGAGCCCGGTTTGGTGGCGCTGCTGCCGCTGACAAATTTCACCGAACTTTCGGTGCTGACGCCCCAGGCACCAAACAGACCGGCAACGCCGTCGGCATTGGTATTGAGCGCACCGGCAAGTTTTGCCGTATCAACCGAAATGGTGCCATCGCGCTGGAAACTCACGCCGACTTGCGACAGGCGTGTAAAGCTGCCCTGACCAAGCACGCCATTGAGCGTCGCCCGCATCTGGAACTGCAGACTGCGGATCACCGATTCGCCTTGCAGGGCCGCTGCCTTGCCGCTCTTCGGGTCAAACGCCGACAGATCGCCCAGCGTCTTGGCCAGATCGTTATACCCTTTGACGAAAGCCTGAACTGCCGTTGTCACTGCCGAAGTGTCCCGGCTGATGGTGACATCCACCGCAGCGGTCGTGGTCTTGAGCAGATTGAGCGTTACGCCCTGAATGGCATCGGTGACGGTGTTGCTGGGCTTGGCGATCATTACGCCATCGACCGACAGCTTGGCATCTTTCGCGGCTACGGTTTCAACCAGATTCTTGCCGTCATCCACGGTACCGGTCGGGTCGTAAGCCAGCATCGACAAGCCGCTGGTATCGGTATTGGTGGGAGAACCCCCATCCTCGCTGACTGTGATCTTCAGGCTATTGGCAGCGCCGCTGTCTTTTGACGCCAGCACCAGCCGGAAGCCGTTGGTCCCTCCATCGTTGACAATGCTGGCATTGACACCGATGTTGGCGGCGTTGATGGCATCCCGCACGCCTGCCAGGGTGTTCTTTTCCGGCGCAATGGTGACCGTGGCGGATGATTTGTTCGGGTTGATGGCAAAGGTGTTGTCGTCGGAGTTATAGGTACCGAACTGGATTGTCAGTGTGCCGGTTCCGACCACAGTATCTGCCGCAGCAACCCCGGCAGTCTTGAGCTTATGGGCCTGAGCCAGTTGCCAGACCTCAAGCCGTGTCGTGCCGATCTGAGCAAGGCTGGTGGCTGAGCTTGTCGCGATAGTGGCATCGCTGACCGTGGCCCCGAGGCGGTTGAACTTGCTGACGTCCGTCAGCCCGCGAACCGAGCCCTGGAACGTTGAGACAGCCGCCTTGACGTTACCCATGGCCGACAGTTTGGCCTGATAACTCGCCTCTTTCTTGGTCAAATCGGTCAGAGGCTGGCGCTCAAACGCCATGAGTTGCGACACCAGCCCATTGACGTCAAGACCCGAACCCAGACCTGCCGAACTGATCGAAGCCATCATCCACTCCTTGTGCGATATCTACGCCGATCCCATGCCGCGATATCGCTGACCGGGTCAGGCTTTGTCCTGAATCAGCAGTCCCTGCAACTTGTCGATGGCTTTGGCAATCGACAAGATTTCCTCCGAAGGAATCTGCCTCAACACCTGCTTTGAATCGGTATCGATCAGCTTGACGATGTTGATGCGGGTGTCTTCGTCAACAGAAAACTGCAGGCTGCGACTCGACAACTCGACCGACTTGTTCAGCTTTTCGACCGCGTTCTTCACTTCTTTCGGATCTGGCGCTGCGTGCGCAGCCTGTATGGCATCAGGGCTGACCTTCACAGCCTCGGCAATCTGGCTGGATTCTGCCGCCGCCACCTGCGCGCGTACTGCACCACCTTCACCCGGGTTGAGCTGTATCGAGCCCACCGAGCTGACCTGGGAGACGGATTGGAGTTGCATGATGCTACCCTCCTGTGCTTACGCCCCAGCCGATCCGACTACCGGCCAGGGCGATTTTCCAATCAAACTAGGATGATCTATCCACGCCCAAGCCTTAGCCGCGGAGCAGACTCAGAACCTGGTTAGGTAGCGCATTCGCCTGAGCCAGCATCGCGGTACCTGCCTGTTGCAAGATCTGTGCCCGTGTCAGGTTCGCCGTTTCCGATGCGAAGTCTGCATCCCTGATCCGCGATCTCGCCGAAGTGAGGTTCTCGGAGGTTGTCTGCAGGTTCGTGATCGTGGCCGCAAACCGGCTTTGCAAGGCACCGAACTTGGCGCGTTGATCATTGACCAGCGACAGGGCGTCATCTACCACTCTGAGCGCCTGGGTCGCCCCTTCAACAGTCGAGATATCAATCTTTTCAACCGTTCTTATATCGGAAGATACTACTGCGTTCGCCGCTACGCCACCGAAGTTGACAACCCCGGAAGCGAAGGCTGCACCAGCCGATGTCAGGGCATACGAACCACGCGAGTTGACGGTGACCTGGCCGCCGATATATAGCGTCGCATCCGATGATCCCGAAGCCGCCGCCGCCGAGGAACCGCTGGTCAGCAAGGTGGCATCAACGCCTGCCGTACCGCTGGCATTCCAAATCGCCACATCGGCCGCAAAGCCACCCGAAGCCGCCAGGGCGATATTGCTACCGTCTGCTGCGACCAGCCTCAAGCCCGAACGGGTTTCTGTCACCCCTGCATTGGTGGTCTGGAAGTCCACAACCTGCGCCACGATACCGGTCTTCGAAGACTTGGCATTGAATGCGGCCACCGCCTGCGCATAGTCTTCCTGCTCGATCGAACCGTCGCCATCGGCATCGGTCACGTTGAAGGCCACCGCTTCGAAGGTATTACTCTTTGATGCGGCTGTCAGGCTGAACGAGCCGCTGGCCGAGAAGGTCAGGGTGGCTTCGGTGCGGGCACTGGCCTCGACGCCGGCGTTAGCCGCATTAATCTTGGTAGCCAGCGCGGCTGCACTGTCGGTACCACTGGCGGAAATCGTCACACCATTAATGCTGAACGTCCCGGATGTCGTGACGTTCAAACCACCGGTAGACACCACGCCAGTGCTGCCTGCCGAAGTGGAGGTGGCGCCCGAGGTAAACGAGGTCACGGTGCCGATGCCCGTCCCGTTACCGACACCCAGCTGGTAGGTACCATACTGGTTGGTACGGAAGTTGGCGGTGGTGGCGTTGATGGTCTGATTGGCGTTAGCACCGATCTGGTAGGTGGCTGCGCCGAAGCTGCCATCAAACAGTTTCTGACCGTTGAACTCGGTGGCGGTCGAGAACCGGTCCAGTTCTGATACCAGCTGCGTGACTTCTGAGTTCAGCGCTTCGCGGTCAGACTGGGAGTTGGTGGCGTTACCCGACTGTACGGCCAGTTCGCGGATACGCTGGAGAATGTTGCCCATCTGTTCCAGCGCGCCTTCACCGGTCTGCGCAATCGACACCCCGTCGTTGGCGTTGCGGCGGGCTTGGTCCATACCGCGAATCTGTGCGGAAAAACGCTCGGAGATCGCAAGGCCTGCGGCGTCGTCTTTGGCACTGTTAATCCGCAAACCGGACGACAGGCGTTGCAGCGATGTCGTCAAGCTGGTCTGCGAGGTGGATAGGTTCCGTTGCGCGTTGAGCGACGGGATATTCGTGTTAATCACTTGCATTTTGCGTCTCCTTGAATCGGATCCCGATTTCGGTAAGTCCCCGGCGCACGGCGCCTTCGAGCCATATATCGGAACCGGTTCGGGAAACTTTAGAAGACGATTGCAAAAAAGCGGTGCCCGCTATTTCCTGGCTTGCTGCGGCCGGGGCCACTCTGCCAGAAACCGGCAGCCACGGCCTTTCAAGCCCGAGGTAAGCTGCACCTGGCCGCCCGAGCTTTGCACGGCTTGCTGGACAATGGCCAGGCCCAGGCCCGTGCCCTGGGTGTCATGGCCTCCGCCACGATAAAAGCGCTCGAAGACTTTCTGCCGGTCTGCAGGCGCAATGCCGGGGCCATCATCAGCTACCGACAGCAGCAATCCGCCCCCGGCTTCAGACAACTCGACCTCGATACAGCCACCTTCCGCCCCGTAGCGAATGGCGTTATCCAGCAGATTGACCAGTATCGACTCAAACAGGGGCTCGGCAAGTGGAAAGCACAATTGGTCGGGAGCTTCCAGCGATAGCTCCTGGCCCCGCTTCATGGCAAACGGCGCCAACATGGCCAGACAGCGTCTGGCGGTATCTGCCACGGCCAATGGCCCAAGCTGCCCCGATTTTTCCTGATCCATGCGCGCTAGCTGCAGCAGCTGTTCCACCAGATGCGAGGCCCGGGCAATTGCCTGATCGAGTTGCTGTGCGGCCTCCTGGCGTTTGGGCAGATCATCGGCCATTGCCATGACATGGGCCTGTGCGGCAATCACCGCCATGGGGGTACGCAGCTCGTGCGCTGCATCCTGCACAAAGCCATGCTCGCGCTCGACCTTGCTGCGCAGCCGCGCCAGCAGACGGTCAAGCGCGGACGCCAGAGGTTTGAGTTCCTCGAACTCGGGGTCGATGCCCACCGGCTGCAGATTGTCCGCACCCCGGGCGGCAATCTGCTCGGAAAAACGGCGTAAGGGCAGCAAGCCCCGGGAAACCGCCAGCCAGATCGGCAGACAGATGCAGGGGAAGGCCAGCCCCAGATAGAGCAACAGTTCCTTCAGCAAAGACTGTATCAGCCAAAGCGTGCCCGGCTCTGCCCCAGCCAGCACGATCTGCCACCGCCCAGCCTTGCAGGCAAATGCCCGAAACAACCGCCCCTTGATATGAAGCGTAGTCATCTGCGTCAGCTCGGCCTTCAGCGCTATCCCGCCTGCATTGGAGGATAGAAACAAGATCTGCCCCTGCTCATCCTGCAGCTGAATAAGCATGGCGGCCGGCACCTCTTGGCGACGGTAGAAGGCATTGAACTGGCGTGAGGTTGCCTCACTGATCGCCCGCGCCTCGACAGGGCTCGTGATGGGCGCCAGCGCTTCCGACAAACCCGTTGCTGCTTCACGAATACCCTCGTCGGTATTCGACTGGTTGCTGGCAATCAGAAATTGCACGGCGCCCAGGACCAGCCACACCAGCAGAAAAGCGGCGAGCAAGGCCAGTACCACGCGCCGGAGCAGGGTTTTACGGGTGAGAGGATGTAGCACCGGCAGATCGGGAATGCCAAACGCCTTGGCTTTGGGCAATGGGGAAGGATTCATCAGACCACCAGCAGATAACCGACACCGCGCACGGTGCGAATACGTTCTGCACCGATCTTGGCGCGCAGATTACAGACATGCACGTCAATGGCGCCAAAGTTCACCGGGTCGCCCAGCGGTTCGAGCCGTTGCGCGAGGATGCCCTTGGGCACCACATTCCCCGGCTCTCTGGCCAGTTCCAGCAGCAAACGGAATTCACGCAAAGACAACTCAACCGCCTCCCCGGCTATGCGCAGCAGATGGCGGCGCGGCTCGATTTCCAGATCACCCAGTGCCCAGACCTCGCTGGCCTGCTGGGCATAGCGGCGCGACACCGCCCGGATTCGCGACACCAGCTCCGCCACGGCAAACGGCTTGACGACAAAATCATCGGCACCGCCATCAAGCCCGGCCAGCCGGTCATCCAGAGCCGACAAGGCGGTCATGATCAAAATCGGCACCGTCACCCCGGCCTGCCGCCACTGCCGCAGCAGGCTGAAGCCGGTGCCGTCGGGCAGAGACAGATCAAGCAGGATGCAGTCGTAATCGCTTGCGCGGGGCAATGCCGGTGCATCGGCGATACGGCGCCACCATTCGGTAGTGAAACCTTCAGTCTTGAGGGCTCTTTGCAAGGCGAGGCCCAGATCAAGATCGTCTTCAATCATCAGAATATGCATGGGGATTCGGCAGCCCGGTGCAGTTGGCGGGCGACCATTAAACCGCATTGGCCGCACAAAGCCGAGCCAGCGGGCTGCGCGCTTAAGGTTTGCTTAAGATTCGCCGCCGCATGATGTGAGCCAGATTTTTACCGATGCAAGAGGCTCATCATGATGTTTCCCCGACTTTGCAACCAAGAAGCGGTCTATCTGCTGGCGGGCGCCGTGGCGCTATCGCTGGGCGGGTGCCAGAGCGATTCGGCGCAAGCCACGCAACGCTCGGTCAGCTGCGTGGCCCGCCATCCCTCGGCCAGCACTGGCGAGCTGCAAGCCTGTGCCGGCGACCTTTCCGGCAAGGTCGATGCTGCCCTGAAACCCCTGCTGGCCCAGGCCGGCGTTACAGCGGCCACCATCGCCATCTTCAAGGGCGACACACCGCTACTTGAACAGGCGTTCGGGCATCGCGACGCCGCCGCGACCGTGCCGCTACCCGCAGACGCCCTGTTCATGACCGCCAGCATCATCAAGCCCGTCACCGCCGCCGCCATCCAGCGGCTGGCCCGCGATGGGGTGCTGGCGATGACCGACAAGGTGTTCTGCACCGAAGGCAACGGCCGTTGCTGGCTGGCCCTGCCCGCTTCGCTGCCCACCCATGACCCACGGCTTGCCGAGATCACCATTCAGCATCTGCTGGATCACCAAGGCGGTTGGGATGCCACCGTATCAGGCGACCCGCTGACCGAAGAAGCCGCCATCCAGCAACAGCTGGGCCTCAGCACCGCCCCCGAGCAGACCGACCTGATGCGCGCCGTACTGGCCCGGCCGCTCGACCACGCGCCGGGCACCCGCGCCGCCTACTCCAACTTCGGCTATCTGCTGCTGGGCCGCATCATCGAGCAAGCCGCCAAGATGCCTTACATCGACTACATCCGGCTAGCCATCTTCGCCCCGCTTGGCGTGCCCGGCCGGGACATCGAAGCCGCCAAGTCGCGCCTTAAAGATCGCAACCCACGCGAGCCCAACTACCAGACTACCGTGACGGCACCGAGCGTATTCGAACCCGGCAAAGTGGTCTCGGCGCTCGATGGCGCGGTCAGGGCAGAAAACTGGGTAGCGGTTGGCGCCACCATCACCACCGCCAGCGCGATGGCAAAATTTGCCGGTCGCTACCGCATCCCCGACGGCAAGCCGCTGGAAGGTTCGAACAACGGCGGCTTCAGCGGCGCCGACCCCGGCGTAGCCACCGTACTGCGCCAGCTCCCGTCCGGCATCAGCTATGCCGTAATGATGAACAAACTCGACGAAGACCACCCGGAAGGCGAGGCATCGCTGCAGATGAAAGTCATCCGCCAGGTAGATGCCGCCATCCTGGCAGCGGGCTTGAACTAGCGGTGGGGAAAGACGTTGGACTTTTGGGTGGAGGAGCTGGCTTGGTTAGCCAGCGCCTTTGGCGCGGCGGCTTCTGGGCGAGGCAGCGCTGCATGCGGCCTTGGGTTTTCGAACTGTAGAGGGATTACAGCCAGCCCCCTTGACAGAGCGGTTGAGCATCAACAATGGGGGGCTTATGCGAATTCTGCCGGCCAACGTAGGATGCAGCCCAGGAGAGTATGGCTTTAGCCTTCTCTGAAGACTCGACTACTTTGCGAACCTCCGGATTTTCGGCCTCTCCGCAACAGACCAAGGCACGGGCCGATTCGTGCGAAAGGTCGGGACCGCCAAGTAGCGACTCTGCAAGCGCGGCGACGGTTTCTTGCTCGATGGTGCCGAGCATTCCGAGGGCCTTCGCGGCTCTGTGATCACCCTTCTTGAATTCTTCTCGTAAATGCCGCTCAAGGGGCTTGGCAATTCGTCCCAATTGTGCCGCAACCTCGACGGCACAGCGAAGTGGCAAGCCCAATTTGCGATATTCGTATGCCTCCATTGGTGTCTAACGTAGGAGTCACGGACGCTGCGAGATTTTATCGCGCAGTTCCATGTGGGCTGGCGGGTTGAGGCTCTATAGCGCTTTGGCTGCTTTGACGGCAGCTTTAAGCGAGGCGTCCGATTTACAAATCGCAATGAGGTCTTCCCATTTAACTTTGATGCCGTTTTCCTTCTTGGTTTTTCCGTTACACCAAACAAGGCCAGTCATGGTTACATAACAGTCTCCAAGCTGTTCCTTTCCATCTGGGCTGCGAACTTCCAGCTCGATTCCTTTTTGCTTTACCTGCATCTCAACTTCGAGGGCTTTAATCCAGACTTCCATTTTTCTTCCTCTTTGAAAGCGTCCAATCAGCACGAGCTATGAAACCGCGAGAACGCAAGGCATTACTTGTGATGTGAGCCCCAACGCGGGATTGAGATGGTTGCGCAGCTCCCTTCGAATGCAGGGTTAGGTCTCTGGCTCGAACGGGCTATGTCTTGCACTCTACCTTCCCTGAAAACCACGCCGCACCCACGCCACTCCATGACCAACGAGTAGAGCTGCAATCGAAGGAATCAGCCAGATACCGAGAGCACATAACGCTGTCTGCTTTTGTTGTTTCCAAGCTTCATTTTGGACTGCTCTCCAATAGCTCCTTACAACGGATAGGCCGTTTTCTTTGTCATCAACGGCAAGCAGAACGTTATAACCGTTGGGCATTTGTACCACGACCTTTGCTTCCTTCTCACAGTCTTGTTGCGCTGTTGTCCAAGAACACTGATGCATTGCACTTGTTGGGCTGACCGCAGCCAGGAACTCTTTTCGGTGAGATATTGATTCAGGCTTGGGACGAAGATACCAAGCCCCGATGGAAATGAGACAGAACCAAATAATGGCAGCCACAACCCAAAGCCGATACCAACCATTCATACGCATGAAGGAGAGACCTAACGTAAATCGCACTGCGGCCAGCTGCAACATAGCGTTCCTGAACTGACGCCTAACATTCTATTCCCCTTGTCCCGCTCCACCTTTCCCGCCCCCAACGCCTGCTTGATCGATCAAATTCGCGTAGCTCTGCGCCCTCTTCACTATAGGCCACGCTTGAGGGGCACATGAAAAGCGAGTGAGGACAATGCACGCACATGCGCATGGCCTTTGGTCAAAGAATACGGGCTGGGCAATATCCTGAATCGTCCACATCAAACTCACCTCCGTTGTGATGCAACACTAGCCGGCATCGCCTAGCACCGGCTGGGTTGCCGCCAGCTCTTCGCGCAAGGCTGCCTCGTAGAAGTCGATGACGGCTTTTATCTTGGCGGATTGGCGGGCGTTGAGGGTCGAGACGGCGTGGATCGGGGTGTCGGCAATGGCGTAGTCCTGCAGCAGCAGGCACAGCCGGCCGGCTTGAATGTCGGCACTGACCATCCAGGCAGATATCTGGGCGATGCCCATGCCGCTTAGTACGGCCTGGCGCAGTGCTTCCGGGCTGTTGGTTTGAAAGCGCCCGGCGATGCGTACCGGTATGGGTCGCGGCCGGCCAGCCTGCGGGCTGGCTGCACGGGTGGGGTTGAGGAAGTAGGTCCAGTCGCGCGAGGTATTGGGCTGGTCGAAAAAGATGCACTCGTGCCCGGCAAGCTCGGCCGGCGCCAGGGGCGTGCCGTATTGCTGCAGGTAGGCCGGTGTGGCCACGGTAACGCGCCGGCTCACGCCAAGGCGGCGGGCCAGCAGGGTGCTGTCTTTGAGCGGGCCGAAGCGAAAGGCGATGTCGATGTTGTCTTCGATCAGATCCACCGCACGGTCGTTTACCTGCAAATCAACCTGTAACTGGGGGTAGCGCGCCAGCAGGGCTGGCAGATGGGGGAGCACCTGCAGGCGGGCAAAGGCTTGGGAGGCCGACAGGCGCACGGTGCCCGATACCTGATTGCGCAGCTGGCCAAAGTTTTCTTCGGCACGGGTCAGTGCCTCGACAACCGGTTTGATCTCGCTGTAGTACTGCTGGCCTTCCGGGCTTAAGCGCAGGCCCTGCACGGCTCTTACAAAGAGCTTGCCGCCCAGATGCGCTTCGAGCGCTGCCACCAGTTTGCTGATATTGGGCTGGGTGGTTTCAAACTCGCGCGCAACGGCCGAGAAGCTGCCTCGCTCGGCGCATCGCACAAACACCCGCATCGCTTTCAGCTCGTTCATGGCACTTCAATTCATAACAAATTGGAATAGTGTGAATTCTAGTTCCTGCAGTTCTCGGCATGGCGAAACCATCGCACACTTGCCCTACCCGCCACCCGCAAGGAGAACGACATGAACCCCCTCACAAGCCCCGGCATAAGCATCCTGGCCGCACTGGCGCTGGCCGCACCCGCCTTGGCCAGCCAGAAAGCCCCGGTGCAGATCAAGGATGGTCTGAGCGAACCCGTCAGAGCCTGGAGCCGCGCAGTCGAGGCCGGCGACACCCAGGCATTAGCGCGGATGAACCCCGCTTCCACCACGGTTTTTGGCCTGGATAAGATGGTTGTCAGGGGCACGCAGAATATCGTGGCCAGCTATGGCGGCATGTTCAAGCAGTACCAGGCGCGCGTCACAATCCGCGACGCGCATTACATTGCGTCCGGCAATCTGGTGCATTCGTGGGGGTTGTTCAGCCTTCGCCTCGAACCCCATGAAGGCGGCGAGGCTGTCATCGTCGAGGGCCGCTTCTCGGACATCGCCAGCCGGGTAAATGGCGAGTGGCAATACATTCTCGACCACGCTTCATTCCCGAAAACGCCTTGAGCGCTCAGCCGCTCCCTGCCTTCGCAACCCTCTGCATTCAAGGAATATTGAAAACATGACGACTTTGTTTGATCCACTAACCGTGGGTGAACTCAAGCTGCCCAACCGCATCATCATGGCGCCGCTGACGCGAACCCGCGCCGATGCCCCCAGCCGGGTGCCCAATGCGCTGATGCGCGAATACTATCGGCAGCGCGCTGGCGCCGGGCTGATCATCTCGGAGGCCACAGCGGTATCGCCAATGGGTGTCGGCTACCCTCGCACCCCCGGCATCTGGTCTGAGGCACAGGTGCAGGGCTGGAAGGCCATCACCCAGGCAGTGCATGAGGCCGGGGGGCAAATCGTGCTGCAGCTATGGCATGTGGGGCGGATCTCCAGCCCCGACTATCTGGGCGGCCGGCTGCCGCTGGCCCCCAGCGCGATTGCTGCCAAAGGTCACGTCAGCCTGATTCGTCCGCTGCAGAACTATGTGGTGCCGCATGCGTTAAGCCGGGCCGAGATTGCCGAGGTCGTCGAGCAGTTCCGGCTTGGCGCCGTCAACGCCCAACGCGCCGGCTTCGATGGCGTGGAATTGCACGGTGCCAACGGCTATTTGCTTGATCAGTTTCTGCAGGATGGCAGCAACCACCGCACCGATGATTACGGCGGCAGCCTTGAAAACCGCGCCCGGCTGCTGCTGGAAGCCACAGATGCCGCCATATCGGTGTGGGGGCCGGGGCGTGTCGGCATGCATCTGGCCCCACAGTCAGACCTGCTGGACATGGGCGATTCGGACCGGCCAGCCACTTTCGGCTATGTGGCACGCGAACTGGGCAAGCGCAAGATCGCCTTTATCTGCGCCCGCGAATCGCAGACCGCCAACCGGCTTGGCCCGCTACTCAAACGCGAATTCGGCGGCATCTATATTGCCAACGAGGGCCTGACCAGTGCGACAGCCTCCCAGCTCATCGCACAAGGCGAAGCCGACGCGGCAGCCTTCGGCAAACTTTTCATTGCCAACCCCGACCTCCCCGCCCGCCTGCAGGCCGGGGCGCCGCTGAATGCCTACGATGACAAAACCTTCTTCAGCGAAGGGCCAATTGGCTACACTGACTACCCGGCACTGGCGGATGCCACCGCGATGGCAGGCTGAACCTGGCGCCAAGACCTCGAAGCTGTTTGTAGACTGAGCCGCCGGCACCTCGAAAACAGGAAGTTTTGAGGTGCCCCCATTCAAACACCACTTAAAACACTACTTAGGCCGCGACACCGACCATGACCTCGACCCCTTCCGACTCTGCCCAGATCGACCAGCTGGTACAAGCCTTCTTCAGCGTATTCACCTGTAAGGATGGCCAGCTGCCCGATCTTTCCCGCCTTTACGCACTCTGCCTGCCAGAGGCCGTCATCGCCTGCCATAGCCCGCAAGGCACCACCGTGTATTCGCTGGAAAGCTTTATCGCGCCCCGGCAGGCTTTATTCGCCAGCGGCCGCCTGACCGACTTTCAGGAACAGGAAGACAGCGCCGACACCCAGATCACCGGCGGCATCGCCAGTCGCCACTGCCGCTACTCCAAAGCCGGCCTGATGGAGGGTCAGCCCTTCACCGGCCGGGGTACCAAATACCTGCACTTTGTAAAAATGGATAAAGGCTGGCGCATCAGCTCGGTGGTGTGGCAAGACGACATTTAATATAAATTGCCGGAATTACCAGCCTTTTCCGACATTTTTAAACAATTCAAAACTTCCAAGACCCAGAACGAGGAGAGAGCCAATGTCTGAGAAATCATTTTTTGATAGATTAGTTTTATGTTCCGATCATGGCAGGGTTGAATTCTTAAACTATCTTAGAAATCTACTAATGATAGCAGCCATTCTCGGTGTCGCAATTGCCATGTTCCGCCTTAAGCGCATGAGCATTTCAGAACAAATGTTTTACATAGTTCCAATCATATTAGTGTGTCTATACGCATTTCACGCCAATCTTCAACTCTTAATAAACAGGTGCTTTGGATATTTAATGGAAGAAAACCGTCAGATACGGTTAAAATTGAAACTAGGCAATTTCCACGCAAGAGAAATAAACAAATCAATCCTAAAACACATTTGGAAAAACAGGCGTATCGAGTGGCTTGAAGCCCTGTTTGCACCATTTTTCTCGCTTGGTTCAATGCTAATTATATTGACATGGGCAGCACTGTATAGTGATGTTTTATTTAAAGCCTTAAAGTAAATATTTCGTAAACCCGACGCAAACAAGCCCCGTCCAAGTTAGGGGCTTGTAGCCTGAACTCCATGCCAAGAAAAATCTCAGCCAGGAGAAACAATATTTTTCTGCAGGTAGATTCTATCCACATAGGAATTATCGATTTTATAATAATCCTCAATAATCCCCACCTCCTTGTATTTACACTCCTGCATAATATCAAGCCCTTGCTTCTGCGTTGTGAGATGGAAGTAATATAAAACTTCAATCCCCATCTCCTTGGCCAGATTTTCAAGCACTCGAACAAACGCTACGCCCGCACTGAAATGATCGGGTAGCAATCCGAAACGAATTTCTGCAACGTGGCGTTCAATCCATCTTGGCCGCCGCTCAATTTCGCCAAGGCCGATGACTTTTCCTGAATCATCATAAATGCATCTGGCGGCATAAGAACCTTCTGCCTGCTTGGCAAGTATATTTCTTATCCAACTCTCCTCCATCTCAATAGAGATTTTACGTACGTCCTCCACCCTCTCGACACGGTTTGTATCTGACGCCACCAATTCATGAAAATATTCAAGTAGCTTTTTGGCGTCTTCTAACTTCGGGGTCTCAATCAGCATTTAAGTCTCTCTCAATATTCGATTTACGAAGTAAAATTCAGCTTACAAGTATTTATACTTCACCACAAACCGGGCATGAGGGACTTTTCTCTACCCTCTCCACCTCGAAATCGCTGCTTAAAATTAGCGATGAAAAAACCATTCTCTTATTTACAAACATTCTGTCTTTATAACCTAGAAACCATTTTATTACTTCCGCAGCACCCAAGGAACCCGCTACGGAGGTAGATAGCACATTTACCGGTACTGCGCCTGTATGCTCAGTCCGAGAATGATCATCAGGGAACAAACACGCAAAACAAGCGGATTTATCACTCGGAATCATTGAGAAAACATAGCCATATGAGAACTGAGCCGAAGCATGAACCATCGGCTTCTTTGAATCCAAGCAGTATCTGTTTACCAAATTTCGACCATGCGGAGAATCACCACCTTCAACTATAAATTCATAACCAGAAAGTAATTCATGAATATTTTCTTCGGTTATTTTCTCCTGAATAAGAATAATCTCAATTTCCGGATTCAAGTCCTGCAATGTCTTTTTCGCCGCAGATCCTTTGTGAACTCCTATATCACTAGTTCTATAGAGAATCTGACGATTCAGATTAGAGAGCTCTACAGTGTCAAACTCAAATATCCCTATTTTACCTACTCCGGCAGCCACCAACGCCATCAGCAAAGTTGACTTTACCCCTCCAGCCCCAATAACCGCAACTGTCGCAGATTTTAATTTTTCTTGGCCATGAACTCCCCATTCCGGCATATTTTCTTGTCGGTTATAGCGAGTATCCTGAAATTTAAAGAGTTCTGTCATTTTTTACTCAGAAAATGAATAGGGGGCACCCAAATTCGGCCACCCCCCGTTTTACACAAACAACTTCTAACTAAAAGGCTAGTTCTCAGCCATCACAAGGCTTGTGGATATTAACCCTAGGGATTTCACCACCGGCAACCTTCTCCAAATCTGCCGCAAACAATTCAAGGACAGGAAATTGCTTTACAGCATCACTTACTGAGTCAGCTTCAATTTCAGACTTTCCAACTAAGCCTTCCGGCAATCCACGCAAAACAAATTTCATGATTTAAACCCACTTATCTATTTTGATTTTAGCTTTGGGTATTTATGAAAATACCCAAAACCACAAACGAGACTTAAAAGACCATCAATAAATCTCGTCAACAATAATAAAATTTCTCATCAATCAAGTCAACAAATCTACATAAAATACAAAAATTCCAAATAAATACCCACAAACAAATCAATAACATACAACTTGAACGAAGTGCCACGATTTTTATCTAAAATCAAAATTATCATTAAAAATCAATTAGATAAAATCCATATAAGCATTTTTACAACAAAGCAAGACAGCAGAAATTCATGAACAATTCAAATGTTAGACAATTTTACCAATCAATTAGCAATGAAAATCAATCAAGCAAAATTACTGATTGTATTATCCAAGAAAAACAAAAGCCCGCCTTCTGGCGGGCCTTGTCTTTTTCAGGGCAGCCACGCCCTCACCCACGCATCCAGCCGGTCGCCTTGCAACAGCCAGCGTTCACGCACCGCTGCCTGCAGCGCGTCGCCCTGGCGGGCGGTGGCGTCGAGGTCGGCGAGGTGGGCGCGAATCGCGTCTATCCAGTCTTTGTGCTTGTTGCGGACACGAGTAACCGGCAAGTCGCCCTGGTAAGGGGCGATGTCGGTGCAGATCACCGGAAATCCGCAGGCGCCGTATTCGAGCAGGCGCAGATTGCTCTTGCAGCGGTTGAACAGGTTGTTCTCAAGCGGGGCCAGCGCCAGATCCAGGTTCAGGCTGGCCAGCTTGGCCGGGTACTGCTCGATGGGCACGCCGCCGTGAAATTCACGGATGTAGGGCTTGAGCTTATCGGGGCACATGCCCATGAACACCCAGTCCACTTCAAACGCCAGCTCCTTGACGATATCGGCTATCAATTCCAGATCGCCAGTATGGCTGGCGCCGCCAGCCCAGCCGACCCGTGGCCGGGCCGAAGTCCGGCGCTGGCCTTGCAACTGTCCCCATAGCTTGGGCGGCAGGCTGTTGTGCACCACCACGGTGTTGCGGTGATAGTCGCTGAAGGCTTCGGCCAGCGCCTCGGTCGAGACGACGAAGCGGTCGCACAGATCCAGCCCGCGCCGCAGTGAACGGATCACGTCCTTGGGCATATCTTTGCGGTGGGCGCTTTTCAGCGGCAGATTGGGCAGGTAGTCGTCCAGTTCGTAAACGATGAAGGTATTCAGGCAATCGCGATGGTTGCGCAGTACCTCGATCTGCGGCGCGGTGATCTGCCGCTGCACCAGCAGGGTATCGGGCTTGAGCCGGGCCGCTTCGGCGGTCTGGAACAGCTCGAAGCTGGCGTAGCCTTCGATCTTCAGCGCCTCGTTCAGATGATGCAGGGGGTGGATGATGCGGTAGTGGCCGCAGCCCATGGCATCGGCAGGATGCGCCAGCACCACCGGCAAGGGTCGCCAGCTGGCCGGTCGCCACATCAGCGGCGGCCGGGTTTCGTATTCCCAGGCGCGTGCCCGCAAGGTGAGGTTGGGGTTATGGGCCGGATCACGGGCAATCTGCGGCAGCCATTTGCGGTAGAGGCGCACCTGCTCGTCGCGGAAGCGCTTCTGCTTGGTTTCCTGCGTCAGTACTTCCACTTTGCGGTTCTTCTGGCTGGCCGAACCTTCGTGCATCAAGGTCGCGTAAGGCGTCCATACCACCAGATAACCCAGCTGACGCACTTTCAGGCAAAGGTCGATATCGTTGTACGACACTTCAAACGCCGTCTCGTCGAGCCCACCGACTTCTTCATACACGCTGCGCCGTACCAGCAGGCAGGCGCCGGTAACGGCCGAGAAGTCCTGATCCAGGTGCAGGCGCCCCAGATAGCCGGGTTCCTGATGCGACGCTCCGAGGCCCGGATGTTCGGCCGGCCCCAGCATGCCCAGCACCACGCCCGCATGCTGGATGGTGCCGTCCGGGAACAGCAGACGGGCGCCGGTAATGCCGACTTCGGGCCGCTGGGCGTGCTCCATCAGCATATCCAGCCATTCTGGCTGCAGGATGGCGGTATCGTTGTTCAGCAGCAGCAGGTAGTCACCACGCGCTGTCTGCGCGGCCAGATTGTTCATGGCCGAATAATTGAACGGGTGCGGATAACGCAGCACCTTCAGACGGTCCTCTCCCGACGCTGCCAGTACCGATAGATAGTGCTGCGCTTCGGGGGTGCGGCTGTCGTTGTCCACGACGATGATTTCGTAATGGGGATACGCGGTTTTTTCGAGCAGGGTTTCGATGCAACGGCGCAGAAAATCGAGCTGGTCGCGTGTCGGAATAATGATGCTGACCAGGGGTTTCTGCGGATGCCAGTAACGTACCCGCCAGCCCAGCGGAAAATAGGCGGGGCCGACTTCAGCCATGACGCCCAGTCGATGCAGATGCCGTTCAACAGCGGCGATCTGGTCAGCGCGCAGATCGGCCACCTGCGCCAGATCTTCAGCGCCATGACCGCCCTTATGATAGAGCACCTCGGCAACATGGCCGATGGCCGGCGCCCCGCAGTGCTCGAAGCAGCGCAACACAAAGTCATAGTGCCAACCCAGCCCGGCCTGCGGATCGAACCCACCCAGCTCGCGCAGCAGCCCCTGCCGTACCAGCACCAGGCCACCGATATAAGGCAGGGAGCGCAGGTAGTCGAGGTTGAAATCCGGTTTGAACAGCGGAAACCCGTATTGCTTGTCGCCCGTCACCCGATCTTCATCGCTGTACAGCAAGTGCCAGCCGGGGTTTTCGAGGGCTGACTCCAGTAGCTGCAAAAAGGTATGGGGAAGCACTTCATCGCCGGCATCCACCACCGCTATCCAATCAGCGGTGCTTTCGCAGGCCAGCTCGCTCAGCCTTGCCGTGCCCTGGGCAGATTCGACATGCTGCCAACTGATCCGCTCCCCCAGCGGAACGCCGCGTGGCGGGGCAAAATCGGCCAGGACCGTCAGGGTCACATTGTGGTAGAGCTGGGTCGCCAACGAGCCAATGGTACGGACCAGTGGCGCGTCTTCCTGACTCGCGCAGCGCACCAGTACGTGTACATGCGGCGCAACCGGCCAGCTGGCCATGCGCTGGTCAAACAGACGCGCCCGGTTCATGTCGAGCTGATGCAGGTTCAGCCACTGCCGGTAAGGATCGGCCTCGCGTGCATTCTGGCTGGTGCCGGTCGGTTGTGGAGCCGTTTGCGGCAGCTCCTCGGCGGGCAGGGGTTCTGCCAGGGTCAGAAACTGGAGCGTGCAAAGCTCGACCAGTTCATCCTGCGTCACATCGTTGAGCGTCATGCGGTCAAGCTTGATCTGCAGGTTGGGCTTGCCCTGATTCTGCTGATAGAAATTGTAGAGCCGGCCATCGGGACGATGACGCATCTCGGTAATCCGGTAGCCGGTTTCGGCAAAGAAGCGCTCGACCTCCGCTTTGGTAAAGAAACGAATGTGCGTGACGTCGAGCAGCCCCTCGGCCTCGTAGCGCCAGTTGCCTTTGGACAGGCTGTCGATAATGGTGAGGTTGCGGGTATTGGGAATACTGGCCAATACCTTGCCGCCCGGCTTCAGATAGCGGCGTAGCTCCACCAGCACCCGCCAGGGGTTGTACATATGCTCCAGCACATCGGCGACGATCACCAGATCGACCGTCCCCTCGCTCAACCCCTCGCGCGCCAGGTCGAAGTCTTCAAACCGGCCACACAACACCCGGTCGATGCGGGATGCTGCCAGCTCAGCCGCCTGCCGGTTGGCTTCGATGCCATACACCACCGCCTGCGGATAGCGCCGCTTGATTTCGGCACCGGTGGCACCAGTGCCACAGCCAATCTCCACCACCAGCGTCGGTTCTTCCTGCAGCAGGGCAATCAGCTCGACCCGTGCCGTATCGTGATAATGGCCAATGTCGGTATCGGAGAATTCCAGATGGCTCTGCCAGACGAAACGATGCTGCGATACCGCCGCCAACTCCGACATCAGCGCCGCCACCCGCTCGGTGGCTCGACCATCGTGCCCGGCATTAAAATACGGCAACTGGCGGCTGGCCGCATCCACCACCGCCTTGGCAAACGCCTTGTCAGTCAGCACCCGACCCATCGCCGCCGCCAGTTCATCGGCAGCCACCTCGATCACGCCTGAATAGGCGCCAAACGATGGTCCCATACGCAGGCCGGAGTCGTTCATCAGATTGATGGCTGGCACCCCGGCGCTCATCGCCTCGACCGTCAGATTGGAATCGACCGATACCACAGCATCGGCCGCCACCAGCCAGCGGTCGGGGGTATCGCTGGCATAACGCACCCCACGTCGATCGACCCCACACCCTTCCAGCACCCGCTCGAATTCGTTCGCGCCGTAGCTTTGGTTGGAGGGCCGGTCTTTGACCACTGCCGTGAAGCGCACGCCCTGCTGTTGGAGCTGCGCCACGCTCGACAAAAACGTGCGCAGGGTCGAAGCAAAGGCATGTCCATCGACCAAGGCCGAGAAATTGGCGGCCCAGGTGGTGCCGAACACCAGCAACGGCAGCGTGCCGTCGAAGCCGTATTGCTCAGCCAGCTGGCGCCGCAGCAGTACCCTTTCACGGCGCAAGGCCGGGTAGTGATCCCAGGCCGGGTTGCCCGTCACCCGCAGTCGCTCGCGGGCGAAGCCGGCGTCCAGATAGCCTTCGCCTCCCCGCTCGCCAATCAGCGCGATCAGATCGGCATTGAGCTGGCGGTGAACGGTATACGGGTCAGCCAACGCCAGCGCGTGCGCCAGGTGCAGACTGGGCACCCGGTTGGCGCCTGCCCACAGCACCACGGCTTTTGAAAGTTCGGTGTAGTCCTCGTTGACAGCCACCAGTCGCAGGTCATAAGCCTGCCGGGCCAGCGCCAGCGCTTCCAGAATGGCGGCGACAGCCGGCCAGGTTTTTTCGGCCAGTTCGCCAATCACCCGGCAGAAGGTGCTGCCATCCAGGCTGAAATGGGTGGCGTGTTCACCAATGGCTGCTGCGTTCTGCTGCATCCGCTGCAGCCCGGCCATCACCGCTTCGGCAGCGCGTTGCTGGGCCGCTTCGTCGAGCAGGCCATCCAAGGCCACCAGCTTGACGCCCCCCGCCACCAGACGCTGGCAAGCCGCAGCTGACAGGCCCCGCGACAGAATCAGGATATGGACTTCAGGGTGGCGACGGGCAAAGGCTTCCAGCACGCCCAGATTTTTTTCCCACAACAGCGAAACAATGGCGGCTGGTTTCATGCTTGCCCTTCGTCAAACAGACCATAACAGGTGGAAAGAAGTCGTTTCATCAACGGGTATTCGAGGGTGGCTGGCAGCGAAACCCCATGACACTGGGCGGGCTCGGCCATGACATCCGCCCAATTGCGGGCCAGATGCCAGCCAGCATCGTCGTAAGCATCCTGCAGTGCCCAGGTATCAAAGCGATAGCTCCAGGGCTGCGGAATGGCCAGGGCCATGTCGATATGGGTATCGCCGCCCAGCGAGCGGAAGATTTCGTATAGCAGCACCAGATTGCGTGGATGGCTGAAGTGCCGTTCCCACAACGCCGCCCGCTGTTCGGCACTGCTCGGCAGGCGTTCAAAGTAGCTCTCCAGATGCAGGCGATCGCCTTCTCGCTGGTTCAACTCGGTGTGGCGTGCCAGCAGCTCGGCATTGCCAGCCGGGTCCGGCTGGTTTTCCAGCACCACCATCAGACGGCCGCAGATGGCGCTACCCAGATGCTCGACAAAGGTCTGTTCCAGAAAACAGGCAAACTCCATCAGCCGCTGGTCGAGGGTGATCCACGACAACAGCCGCTTCCAGCGGAAACTGCTTTCCAGCTTGGTCAGCCAGTAATTCGGGTTGCCTCCACCCAGAAACGCGCCATAAGGCGCTACCGCCACCACCTTCAGCCCGACCGAGTTGGCAAAGGCCACAATCTGCGCGACGCCAGCGGTTGATTTGTATTCGGCAAATTCAGCCGACGTTTCACCAGGCCGGGTCAGCCGCTGCAGCTGCTCGCCCTCCCCCAGCGCCGCCAGCAGATGATCGAAGGAGTGAATGTCGAAGATGATGCGCCCCCCCGGCTTGAGCACCCGTTTCCACTCCACCAGCACCTCTCGCCAGTTAGGAAAATGCACCAGCACGTTCAGCGAGATGACGTTATCGAAGCGGCCATCGCCATACGGTACCGCACCGATATCCCCCACTTTCAACTCGATGGGCAGATCACCAGCCTGACGCCGGGTTTCGTCGAGCATGGCTTGCGAGCTATCAATACCGCTAACGGCATAGCCCGACTTCAGCAGCGGCAGCGAGGCGCGCCCTGTGCCGATGCCGACATCCAGCACTGAATGGCCACGCAGATGCCGGGCAATCAGCTCCAGCTCCAGCCGGTTCTTCAGCTGGTTGGTATCGAGGTTCTGCTCCATCCGCTGCGCATACCAGGCCACCATATTCGGGTCTTGCCAGGCATGGGTTTTCCAGTCGATCAGGCCGGTCTGGCTCATGGTGAGATTCCCTAGAAAAAGTCTTCTATGTTCCGTGAACGGTAAGGTGTGGGCATTTCATCAGTGGACCTCAGGCCGTCTGGGCCTCACCCCAGCAATTCCCAGCCCAGGGCCGTGCCGCGTTTAACATCCCGGTTCACCCGCTTGCCCAGTACCTGATCCAGATACTTGGGCGGCAGGCCCAAACCGGGGCGAATGGCACGAACCGACTCGTTGGTCAGCATGTCGCCGGCTTTCAGGTCGCGCACCACATACAGCGAGCGCCGGTAAGCGAGCGATGGGCGCTCCGAAGCAGTGGGGCCATACGACACCCGCCCCAACGCCTGCCAGGCTCGCTCCGTTTCGATAACCAGACTCGCCAGTTCGGCCGGCTCCAGCGAAAACGCCGAATCGACACCCCCATCGGCCCGGCTCAGCGTGAAATGCTTCTCGATGACCGTTGCCCCCAGCGCCACGGCGGCCACCGACACCCCGACCCCCATGGTGTGGTCGGACAGCCCCACCTCGCAGCCGAACAACTCGCGCAGATGCGGAATGGTGCGAATATTGGTATTGATCGGGCTGGCCGGATAAGTGCTTGTACATTTGAGCAGCACCAGCTCGCCACAGCCGGCGGCCCGCGCTGCCTGCACGGTCTCGTCCAGCTCGGCCAGGGTGGCCATACCGGTCGAGATGATCATCGGCTTGCCGGTGGCCGCTACCCGCCTGATCAAGGGCAGATCGGCGTTCTCAAACGAGGCGATCTTGTAGGCGGGCACATTCAGCGATTCGAGAAAATCGACGGCGGTTTCGTCAAACGGCGTGGAAAAGCACAGCATGCCCAGCGCCTGTGCCCGCTGCATGATCGGCGCATGCCAGTCCCACGGGGTGTAAGCCTCGGCATACAGCTTGTACAAAGACTTGCCGCCCCATAGTGCATCGTCGCTGGCCACCCGGAATTCGGCTTCATCCAGATCCAGCGTCATGGTGTCGGGCGTATACGTCTGCAACTTGAGCGCATGTGCCCCCGCCTTGGCCGCCGCCTCGACAATCGCCAGCGCCCGCTCCAGCGACTGATTATGGTTACCCGACATCTCGGCGATGATGAAGGGCGGCTGATCCGGCCCGATGGGGCGATGGGCGATGGCAAACGACATGGTTTTATCCTCTTGAGTGACCGCTTGGCCACCTTGGCTTATCTCAACACCGCAGCATCAAATA
Source organism: Parachitinimonas caeni (assembly GCF_030129945.1). Lineage (GTDB taxonomy): Bacteria > Pseudomonadota > Gammaproteobacteria > Burkholderiales > Chitinimonadaceae > Parachitinimonas > Parachitinimonas caeni. The sequence goes on along the minus strand of NZ_JARRAF010000037.1, from coordinate 11,537 downwards.
CCCTGACCACTTCACGGCCGGCGGGTATGGGCTGGTAATCCTTACCGAGCTGACCGTCGGCATCATCCAGCCACCATTGCACATCGCAAAAGCCCAGCAGATGGCGCATGAGGGCGGTGGAAGAGATACGCGGGTTGATTTCGAACACTTTGGGGCCGGCGTCGGTGCGGCGTAGTTGCACATTGCAACAACCGCGAATATCGAGTTTCTCGGCGATTTCACCGCACAGCGCCTCGACCGCCGGGTCGTGGATGGTTTCGGCCCAGCCCGTGAGGCCGCCAATCAACCGTCGCTGTAGCTGCAATACCCTCACTTCACCGCTACGGGCGCGGAAAATCGCGCAGGTTACTTCCCGCTCGGCCGGCTCCAACAACTGCTGAAACACCGCGTCGGGCGATTTACGAACGTGGTAGGCCGCGTCGCTGGCATCCTCGATCTTGAATACCCCACGCGAACCTGAACCACGCCGGGGCTTGAGCATGCAGGGGTATTCGAGGGCGCCTTCGGCGACCGGTACGGTCCAGGGCATGTCGATACCGAGAGCCAGCAGCTGGCGCGTGGTGTCGAGCTTATCGACGCCGGCACGAATCGCCGCGGCCCCGCACAGAAACCACTGCACACCCTCCGGCAAGGTGGGTAGCCCGGCCAGAAAATTCAGCTCCGGCTCGGTCATTGGCAACACATGGCTCACCGCCTGCTCAGCCAGCAAGGCGCGCAAGGCCGGCAAGTAGTCGGGTGCGGTAGCAGGTGGCAGGCAATAGCAGGCATCAACAAATAATCGCCCCGCGTGCCGCTCGTGCAGATCACTGCCGATGATCCGTGCATGGGGCCGCACCTCGCGCACAATACGCGCGGTGTTCTGGGCAATATCGCCGCCAATGCCAGTGATCAGATAGCAGGTTTGGATCATGGCTCAGGTGCACTCCGTCAACGTGCGGGTATCCAGCCACCACCAACGGCCGCTGACATTGGCAAACAGGGTCTTCTGAACGGCGTCTACATCCCCAACAATGACTGTCACGGCAACCTGTCGCCACAAAGACAGGTCGGGAATGCGGTCCTGATTCAGATCGACATCGAACACTTCTACATAACCGCTTTCCTGCTTGATCTTGCGCCGGGTGATCTGGGCTTTCTTGCTGAATTCGAACAATTTGGGGGAAACAAACCAGAGCAAGGGCACCTTGCCCTTGCTATCGTACTCAGGCTCTTTGCCAGCCAACGATTCGCCATAGCGGGGCAAATCGACACATGCCCGCTCAACCCCCCTAGTGATTTCATCCTGTGGTTCGAAGCGATGCCGGGTTACGGTGCCATCCGGCCATATCCGGTATTCATGTACCGACGCATCCAGGCCGAATTTCACGCTACCAACGTCCCAGCCCCCGCTGTAGCGCGCATCCACTTCCAGCCAGTAGGCATTCAGATAGCGCGGTGCCGTCACAGACTTGATTCGCGCCGGGAGGCTAAACCAGCCGCTGCACTGCTGGACCGAAAACGAGGGCGGTGCCAGGTCGCGCTCACCGGCAAACACCGACTTTCCAGCCAAGATGGCCAGTTTATAGTTCACCGACGGGTAACTGACCTCCCATGGCTGCCGCCGCTTGTCAGCTTCGGCTTGTTGCGCCATGAACGTCTCGAACGGCACCGGGGCGCCCTCCGCTTTCACTGGGAATACCCGCCCCTTTTTCAGCAAGTCTTTCATGGCTTCGAATTCAGGAATGGCAAATCGCACTAGCGGCGTGGGCTTGTCCCTGTATTTGCCTGCGCTGACATCCGCTTTATCCTGCTCGCTACCGTATTGCAAAGGCCGCTCTTTGGCCTGTTGCTTCGGGCTCAGCATTTTTCCCCAGAACCACTCGCCCGCATCAAACAGGCGCTCTACCGTCGGGTCGAGCCAGAAAGCCTTGGTCGGGTCTGCCTTCGGGTTATCCGTACCGTCGGCCAGGTGGGCATCCACTTCCTCCAACCGCGTCTTGTGCTCTGACAGCAATCGGCAGGCAATAAAACCTTGCCTGCCCTCGGCCGACACTTCGCAGAATCGCCCTTGCTCCGACAACAGCGTCACCGGGGTATTGATCACCCACTGCCCAAGCACCTTGGCACTGTCAGAGGGCGCCTCGCGCAGATTGACCCACGAACCGGCGATGAACCGGGCGTCCGCCGCGTAACCCGGCACCCAATGACCCATTGCGAGGCAAACCAGCGCCCCCATCAGTTGGCGTTGATTCAGGTGCATATCGACTCCCTCTCGCCGCTGATCAAGGTCCACACGCCGCCGATATTGGCGAGCAGAATGTGCGCCGACAGACGAAGCCCGTCACTATCCATCACCTGCCACAGCGCAAGATCCGGCACCTTGTCGCCATTCAGGTCAATATCACGGATCTCCAGCCGGTTCACCGAATCATGCTTGGGAAACTTGAGGGTACGGCTAACAACGGTTGCCTTCTTATGGGGTAAGGCGGCGGCGGTATAAAACCACGTCAGGGGCTTGCTGACCTTGGCGTAGCCGGGCATCAGCTGCTTGCCTTGCGGCTCAATAAACCCGTCAAAACAATCCGTTCCAACAAAGTTTGGCTCCCACTTGTCGGTGACCATCCACTCATAAACTCCTACCTCCCCCTTGCTACCAATGCGGTGCTCGTAAACCGGGTGATCCAGACGCAGCTCAAAGCTACCGAGATCCCAGGCTCCGGAGTAGTGTGGGTCAATTTCACGATAGTCCGTCCATTCCCAACGCGGCCCGGCCAGTGGTTTGAGCGTTTCCTTGAACTGGAACAGCGCACTCAGCGCCTCGATACCTACGCCAGGCGGTGCCAGATCCGCATCGCGCTTGAACAGCGAAGGGCTGATCGCCGTGGGCTTGGCCAGCGCAATCAAACCATCGAGCAGACTGGCCGCCTCGCCCATGCTCCCCAAGCGATCCGCCTTATGCGCGGCCTCGGCGTCCGGCCAGCGGACGTAAACCGGCTTTTTCTCCGGTGCCACCACAATGCCCGCCTTGAGCAAAGCCTTCATCGCGTCGAATTCGGGAATCGGATACCGCACCAGAGGGGGTACCTTGTCCGTTTCCGGGTGGATCTCGGGTATTGGCTTGCCCAGACGGCTGGCATAACGGACCGGGGCTTCTTTCAGCTTTTGCGCGGGCGTGAGCATGCTTTCCCAAAAGCTCTCGCCGGCAGCAACCAGACGCGCAGCCGAGGGTGCCAGCCAGAACAGCCGGGGCGCCGAATAGCGCACATTCTCACTACCGCCGGGCAGGTAGCGTTCAAATTCGGCTATGGTCAGTTTCTTTTCAGAAAGAAGCCTGCAGGGCACAAACCCGCGCTTGTCCTGCCAGCTGATTTCGCAGCTCTTGTTCTGCTCGCCCAGCAGGGCGACTTCGGTATTGATGGTGAGTTGGGTGATCACCGCCGCGTTTTGCCCGGCATCGGCCCGCAGGTTGACCCATGAGCCCTGAATGAAACGTAGGCGCGCCACATCGGCCGCCAGCGCCGGCCCAACGGTAAGCAGTGACAGGGTCAGAACAGTCCATCGACAAAACATAAATGCCTACAATCCAGAGTCAAATCGCCATTGTGCAATATCGCGAAATTGCGCGCGCAACGCCTTGCAAAGCCATCATCCCAAGCGCTTAACGACACAATACCTGCCCAAGGTAAGGAATATCGGGATGCCGCCGCTCGGCTTCGCGCGCGACTGCCGCGTTATCGTAGGGCGTCAGTCGATGTTCGAGTGCCCCGCTATCGCTATCGAACAACGCCCACTGTGCGCCCGGCCGTCGATCCCGTGGCTGACCGACCGACCCAGGATTCACCACCCGGCAACGCCCGATGGTCTTGCACAGTGGATAGTGCGTATGGCCGTAGATCACCAGATCCGCCCCGGCGACCGCCATGCGTTCAAAAGTGAAATCGGGAGAATCCGGGTAAACGTATTCTTCGGTGTCATCCGGCGTGCCGTGGCATAGCAAGGCCCGCCAACGCCCCCACTGCACCCAGCACTGCACCGGCAGCTCGTCCAGCCATTGCTGGCGACTCGCATCCAGTTCGGACTGGGCAATGGCGATGCCGCTGCCATAGCGGGCCAGAATGCGATCGGCCAGCACGGGGTCGTGGCGACTTGCACGCAACATGTCTTCATGGTTGCCACGCACGGCATCGAACGGCCACGCCGTAAGCAGCTGCCAGGTTTCCTGTGGCCAGAAGTAATAGCCGACACTATCGCCCGCTACGGCCAGTCGCTCGACCCCGCAACGGGTTGCCTCGGCAAGGACGGCGCGCAAGGCTGGGGCATTGGCGTGAATATCGGCAAGCAGCGCAATCTTCATACGGCGCTCCCCACCGGGGAAAGCACTGAAAAGCCAGCTGGATGATTTTGAAAACCAGACAAATAGCCGCTGGGTCGCCCAAAGCGACCAAGTAGACGGGACAACGGGGTTCGCCGGTGAACCACCATGGATCTGAATTACCCTCGATTGAGCAGCCCGAAAAATCATTACAGTTCAGATGCTTGACACAGCATTGACCCCATATGATTCATCGAATTGCCGGATTATTTATGCGTGCGAAATTAGCACTTATAAAGGTTTATAGCCGATTACGCCGACAACGCAAGTTTCAGGCATAAACCGTGCCTGTTTGTTTAAATCCCCACTGCCCAGCCAACCAATATCCATTTGATTATTTCTTTTTAAATCAGCCACTCATCTGCTTATTTGGCTCAGATTAAGCCCTGGCGCCCCCTCAGAAAAACAGGGAGGCGTAGCCAATCAAAGGCTATTCCAATATGCTGCGCGGCATGAATCAAACAACAATAAAAAATCGTCAAATCCGCGCACAATTCAACTCGGACACCATTCGTGTCTATCAGGCCTACTCTTCCCTGATTGCCCTTTCTGCTTTGCACCACGGCCGGTTTGTATCGCCCCCATTCAAAATGGAGCGAATGACTTGGATAAAGCCTTCATTCTTATGGATGATGTATCGCACTGGCTGGGGGCATAAAGATGATGGTCAAAAAACGATTCTGGCGATTGATATCCGTCGTGAAGGCTTCGAGTGGGCACTGGCCCATAGTTGTTTGAGCCATCCACCCGCCGGCGTTAGCGCTGAAGAATGGGCCACCCTCAAGGCTGATAACCCGGTTCGTATTCAGTGGGATCCTGAGCGCGATTTACATTTGCAGCCGCTCGATTATCGCGCCATTCAAGTAGGTCTGAGTGGGGAAGCGGTTTCGCTTTATACCGGACAATGGATACAGCAAATTACCGATATCAGTGAACAGGCACTCGCTATCGAATCGCTGGTAAAACAAGGAAAACTTACTGAAGCAAAAGCACTTTTGCCGGTGGAACACGAATATCCCGTCCACGCCGAAATCGCTCGACGGCTGGAGATGACGTGAATTCAGAGGTCCGCCCCCGCAAGACAGTCTGAAAGTGCCATTCAAATATAAAAGCGGCTGATTTCCAGCCGCCGGCATCCTGCCATTTCAGTCATTTTTCAAAAACGGCTGGCGCTTTTGAACGGGGCTTCAAATACCCCGGTCAACCAATCCCGTTCAACGTCGATCCCGCTCAACGTCGATCCAGCTGCCAAAGCGCATCCGCATCGGCATCTTGAGCTGCGACCTGCCCGCTGGGTACGTTGCCATCCTGTCGCCAGTAGAGGTCCGGGCGGGCAGGAAGCAGGTCGCCGACGCCTTCGGTCTGGCGCAAGCGGGCGAAGTCGGCCGGATTGATGCCCAACTCAATCGGCACCTGCTGCAAATTGCCCTGGGTTTTGCTGGCGACCACCGCAGCCAATTGCCCGGCAGGGAGTGAAGTCTCCCCGAGTACTTCCTGCAAACTCTCCAGCGCAATCTGGTAAGCCCGCCACTGCAGACCGCTCAGACCCTGCTCAACCGAAGCCGCCAACTGACCGGCCAGCTGCCGCACCGCTTCAAGCTCTCGCGCAAAGTGTTGCTGCGCTTCGCGGTAGCCAGCCTCCCGGCCCTCGCGCAGGCCACGCCGCAGACCCAGTTCACGCGCAGCAACGGCCTCAGCCTGAAACTGCTGCATGATTTCTGCCCGCACTTGATCAATCAGGGTCTGGGTATCCGGCAAAGCCGTCGCGAGGGGGGGCGTTGCCGGGTCTGCCGCTGCAGGAGCACCTGCCGGAACGGCTCGTTTGCGCCTGGGCAACAGCAGCTTTTTCTGTTCCGCCACTTCAGCGGTCTTGATCAGGGAACTCATGGTGTCTCGCTCACTTTGGCCCTTTGCAATCAGTGGGCCAGCTTTCATTTGATTCTTATGGCATTCACTTACCGCAAATCCGGGATGTTCATCCCATCATAGTGCGCCGGCAGCGTCGATTCCGCGACACAGCTGGTCTACCCGTTTGAGCAAACTTGGCAGGCGGTGTCGGCCATGCATACGGGCGACAGCGGCTTTGGCCTGTTCCAGCTCGATGCCAGCCGCTGAAATAAACAGCGGCTTCTCGCTCTTGCCTCGATATAGCGCAGCGTTATCGGGGGTATCGGCAAAACGGGTCTTGGCCACACCCAGCACCGGCGTCTGCCCCTGCAGGGCATGCCACAGATGCCGCCCCAGTCCGGGCAGCTGCTCCCCCCCGAGATCGACATAACCATCGACCACCACACAGCTGATCGGCTGGGGAGCCTGGCTGATCAGCTGCATCAGGCATGGCAGCTCACGCTGATAGAACTGGCCGGGAATATAGTCCGCAACCGTATCGATTCGCACCGTCCAGCATGCGGCTGGAACGGCCTCGTCCCATCGGGCAAACAGCACGGCTGCGGCAATGGCATGGTCGGCAAGGTAATGAACATCGGTAGCAAGAATCATAAATTAGGCTCTGTTGTTATTTTGTTTCCGGTCGCGCCATGCCCCAAAGTTCAGCCCGGCGCGACCGGAAACAAAATGTCATCAAGGCCGAGGCAAGACGAGGGGGTTGGAGGCTCCCGCAAACCGGGCAGGCCGAAATATACCTGCCGGCAAGGCTTGCAGATCAGGCTGAAGCCACCAAATTACAAGGCTTCCGGGGCTGTGCCTATCAGCATTGGTCTGTTCTGTTGCTAAACCAGGCTGGATGCCTTTGTTAGACTGCTTTCCAGCGATGGCGAGCCGTAAATCGGCGGGAAAGCCGGCACAGACCGCAAGCCGCCAGACTGTTGCCGCCCCTTTCGCCTGTTTGTTGACCTCTACCGAATTCCTGCAAGGACCTGACCATGGCACGAGCCCCTTTCAGTACCGATCTACACCCTCTGCGCCAGTTCCTGCCCAGCTTGCTGCCGGTGCTGGAAGCCCAGCCCGGCTGGTATGGCTCCGTTTATCTCGAACGCAAGACCAAGCTTACCCATACCGTGAACCTGCGCCAGTCGAACATCAACGATGAGGTGTCCTTGGGTGTGGTATTGCGCATCTATGATGGTTACACCCTGTTCGAACAGTCCAGCGACCAGCTCGAACCCGAAGCCCTGCTGCAGCTGGCGCAGCGCTTTGCCGGCCGTGTCGCTGCGACGCCCCCCGCAGCAGGCGCCATCGCCCGGCCCTATGCACCGGTCAGCTGGTCTGAGCGCCTGCAGCTTCCGCTGGATGACGAAATCCGCGTTCAGATTCCCGCTGATGCAAACGCCGCCACCGAAGTCCATTTTGGCATCCGCTGCGAGCAAGACCCGACCCGACTCAGCAACGAGGCCATCCTGGGCCGACTGAAAGCCATCGTTGAACGCACCAAAGCCCTGGCCCCGGATGCCGGCCTGGCCGAAGGCGACCTGAGCTTCGTGCAGGCACAACAGCGCTACGCGATTGAGGACGCGCTGTTTATTGATCGCGCCGTCAATATGTCTCAGACGCTGTACCGGATCGCCACCGTGCTGGTGACCATGTCCGGCCCGCATCGCGCGCACAGCGTCGTGGGTGGCTTGGGCGGCCAGGAAGTCACGGCCGGGCTGGAAGACAAGATTGCCGGCACGTTGGCCGATCTGGCTGCCGTACGCCAAGCCGAGTTGCTGACGCCCGGCCAGTACCGCGTGCTGATTGGACCCAGCATCGCCGGTGTACTGGCGCACGAGGCCTTTGGTCATTCGCAGGAAGGCGACACCTGTGCCCGTGGCCGCAGCAAGGCATGGGATCTCTTCCAGTCAGGCGAGATTGTCGGCAACCAGCACGCCACCATCCTCAACAACCCGGCCATCTTCAAGAACGGCGATGAGGACTTCGCGGCCTGGGGCAGCTACTTCTTTGATGAAGAAGGCTGGCTGGCACAGGAGCAGGTCTTGCTGGAAGCCGGCCAGTTGCGTGCTCCCATGACCAACCTGACTTCAGCCTTGCGTCTTGGCGTGCCGCGCAGCGCCAACGGCAAGCGCGAAAGCTGGGCCAATGGTGTGTACACCCGCCAGACCAACACGTACTTCAGCGCAGGCGACGCCACGCTGGCCGAATTGATGCAGCAATTGGGTGATGGCTTTGTTGCCACGCAGCCGGCGGGCGGCATGGAAGATCCGAAAGGCATGGGTATCCAGGTGGGCATTCAGTTCCTGCAGGAAGTCCGCGATGGCAAGTTCACCGGCCGGGTATTCCGGGGGCCGGCGGGTGGTGATGTCCAGCTCACTGGCTACACGCCAGACCTGCTCAACGCCATCGTTGCCAAGTCGAAGATCGAGTACACCCGCAGCGACGCTGACGAGGCCGTTCACCCGCAGAACAAGGTGGGTGGTTGTGGCAAATATCATAAAGAGATCGTGCATGCCGGCAGCGGTGGCCCCTACATGCTGCTTGCCCAGGCAACGCTAGGCTGATTTTCCGTGCGCGGCTTTCCTGCCGCGTGCCTGCACGATCTTGCAGTCCGGCTGCCGGCAACATCCGGCAACCGGCACCAGAACCTTTAAAGGCAAACCTTATGGCTCATCTCTGGACCCTCGACCAACTGAAATCCACGCTCGACAACCACCCGCAAGTCAAGGGCTGGATTGTGAACGAAGAAACCATCCAGCGCCGTGAGCGCTACTTTCTGGCTGAAAAAGGCGGCGCCCTTGTCATCGACCAGGACCGCGAAGTGGAAGTCAACAACCTCAGCGCCCGTCTGTTTGTAAAGCTCGACGACGCCAGTCGTCAGGGGGAAGTCAGCAAGAAGTTCTTCTACAGCCTGCCACTGGCGCCCCAGCTGGACAGCGCCATCGCCGCAGGCTTGCAGACCAGCCACCAGGCCTGGCCCCTGCCGACCGCAGCGACCGAGCTACCGAGCGTGCAAAGTGCTGATCCGGCCATCGTTGAAGATCTGGAAGGCAGTGTCAGCCGCCTGACGCAGGACATCGCCACCGCCGTGGCAACGCCACGCGACGCCCGCTTTGACTCTGCCGAGCTGTTCCTGTCGATTCACCGCCTGACCAAGCACCTGAGCAACGGGCTGATCCACCGCAGCCTCAGCACCCGCATTTATGTGGAAGCCGCTTATTCGTGCAGCAAGCAGCTGGCCGATGGCAGCGTATTCAGCGATGAATACCTCGACACCCGCTGGTCGGTACGGCTGGCCGATGTCGATGTGGCCGGTCTGTTTGAGCAAGCCGCCAACCATGCCCGCTACGCGGTGGAAGTCAGCAAGACCGAAGCCGGTCGCTACCCGGTGATCATCCACGCCGACGTGCTGGCGACGCTGTTCCACGACCAGATCAGCCAGCTCAGCGGCAGCAATGCCTACCATCAGCTGCCGTTCGTGGCGGTCGGCGATGCGCTGATCAAGTCAACCGAAGGCGATCTGATCTCGCTGGCGCTCGACCCACAGCAACCCTTTGGGGCCGATACCGTGGCGATATCCGGACAAGGGGTACCGCAGGCACTCTTGCCCCTGGTCGAACAGAATCGCGTCGTCGCCACCGCGGCCGATCAGCAGTTCGCGCACTATCTGAATCTGCCTGCGCCAACCACGGTGCGCGGTACAGTCACCGTCGCGGGCGGCCGCCACAGCTATGCATCGCTGACCAAAGCAGCACCGCAGGTGCTGGAGATCCTGCAGTTCTCCGGCCTGTTTACCGATGCCAACAGCGGTACATTCGGCAGTGAAATCCGCCTGGCCCGCCTGCACGACAATATCAATGGCACCGTGCGCTACCTGAAAGGTGGCTCGTTGGGTGGCGCCGTGCAGGAAAACTTCAAGGGGCTGAAGCTATCGGATGTCTGTGTGCGGCATAGCCATTTCGATGGCAACAACCCGGTCGGCCAGGCCTATTTCGGCCCCGAATGTGCCCTGCTGACCGAGGTTTCGGTCGCCGCCTGATCGCGTTTCAATCCTGAGTTCTGTTGACATAAGGTTTGCAGATCGCGTTTCGCTGGGCCGCTCCCGCTTTCGGGGCGGCCTTTTTTCTGGTCAGGCCACCACGAACTACGGGTTTACCTGACAAAACCCTGCTGCGCGCCGGAATACATGGGCGGTCTTGGTGGTCTCGGCACCACTCACAGGCAAGCCGGACGCTCCCTGCCATAGCGTAAACCACCGCTCCGCCAGAGCGCGGGTTACGGCATCGTCCGCCGGATCAACCTCATACCGGAACGACACCTCGATCAACCCCGGCTGGGTTTCCCGGCCGAAATACCAAATCGACAATTCGGTCTCGCTCCAGCGACTCCCCAGTTTGAATTGGGGCAGGGTAAACGTTTCCTCGCGAATATCTTCCTGAAGAATCGACTGAACTGCTTTACCCGTCGGCAATTTCAATCCAGCCAATGCCGGAAAATATTCGAGTAAATCAGCCACGGTTTTCAGTGGTGTTGCCACCGGTATTTTGCTGGAGAGAGAACGGGAAGATGTCACCTGCAGCGGGGGTGTCACATCCTCTTCCTCTTTCAGCTGCCAATGACGCGCCCAGTCTTCACTCCCCCTTCCGCGCAATTTCAGCGTCACAGCGCGTTTCTTTTCATCGCCGCGATCCCGCACGATCAAGCCAGCCTGTCGCAGCAGGCAGTCGCCGGGCGTATCGATAAAACGAACAGTCCGGCTTTTATCCCGCATCGATTTAACACGGCTGACTATCGACAGCTTTTCGCCAGCCAGATTCTGCAGAGTCCGTTCAACCTTCGCCGCGATATCCGCAGCCTGCTCCGATTTCAATGCGCCAGAATCAAGAATTAATTTGTATTCCCGACTGGCGGGCGCCGCCATAACCGGCGGTAATAAAAATGCCAGCACCACATAAGGCAAAATCCGCATAGTTTCTCCAATCCCTTCACACCCTGTCTTTCGAGAACGCAGCTGCTATAAAACATCGACACGCGCATTCGCATCCCTCTGCGCCATCCACCGAGCCTTGGCTCTGTTGACGTTTTATTTCCGGATCGCGTTTCGTCGGATTTGGGCCTGATGCAAGGCAAAAAGCGCGCCGCTTAGTGAACTAAGCAAGCGATTTTTAACGCGGCAGCAGGCCCAAACCCGGCGAAACCCTCCGGGCCGGGTCGATTTTTGGGGCATGGCGTCGTTAGCGTTCGCTTATTTAGCTCGCTAAACTGCGCTCACCCTGCCTAGCCCTGCCCCAAAACT
>NZ_JARRAF010000036.1 GCF_030129945.1 Parachitinimonas caeni | reverse complement strand
AGTTTTTCCCACACGCCCTTGTCGCGCCATCTGCCAAAGCGACGGTGGGTGTTATTCCAGTCACCATAACTTTCGGGCAGATCTCGCCAGGGGGCTCCAGTGCGCAGAATCCAGAACACAGCATTGACAAACAATCGGTTGTCTTTGGCTACGCCTCCCCACTGACCTGCCTGGCCCGGAAGATGAGGGGACAGCAAGGCCCAAGTGGCGTCGCTGATGTCATGCCGGTGGGGGCTGCTCATGTCAATCCTTATAAATCACACAATACTCTTATTCGCCTAAATCCTAACTCGTGACGACACTATCTAGCCTGAAATCAGTGAGCTCCACAAAAAGTCAAGGGCGTCTAGCATAAACATATACATAAAACAAAAGGCACTTGCAAAATGCAAGTGCCTCCCATTACAAGCCTAAGACGTAAAATTAATCGCCTTGCTCGTCTTCCGGCTGGGCCAGATCCTGATCAACCAACTGAACTAAAGCCATAGGCGCATTGTCACCTTGACGAAAGCCGTTCTTCAGAATCCGCAAGTAACCACCATTGCGGTTAGCATAACGCGGGCCTAGCACGTCAAACAACTTAACTACAATCTCACGGTCACGAGTGCGATCAAAAGCCAAACGACGATTTGCCAAAGACGGCTTTTTACCTAAGGTAATCAGCGGTTCAGCTACACGACGTAACTCCTTAGCTTTTGGCAAAGTGGTAGAAATAGTCTCGTGTTTCAACAGCGCGTTCGCCAAATTGCGAAGCATCGCCAACCGATGCGACGTAGTGCGATTCAGTTTGCGATTACTCAAACGATGACGCATTTTAAAACCTCATATAAATGGAACGACCAAATGTCAAGGTTTTTCCAACCCAACAGGTGGCCAATTTTCCAACTTCATCCCCAGCGTTAGACCCTTTGAAGCAAGAACTTCCTTAATTTCGTTTAAGGACTTTCTACCAAGATTCGGCGTCTTCAACAATTCAGTCTCTGTACGTTGAATCAAATCGCCAATGTAGTAGATATTCTCCGCTTTCAAACAATTCGCAGATCTAACCGTCAGCTCCAGATCATCCACGGGCCGCAGCAGTATCGGATCGACCTGCGGCGCTCTTGGCGCCTCCACCTCAACCTCAGTACCCTGTAGATCAGCAAATACCGACAGTTGCTCGACGAGAATCCTTGCTGCAGACCTCACAGCCTCCTCTGGTTCGACGGCACCATTTGTCTCGATCTCCATTACCAAGCGATCAAGATCAGTACGCTGCTCAACCCGTGCACTCTCTACGACATAACTTACACGGCGGACAGGGCTGAATGATGCATCAAGTAGAATAGAGCCGATTGTTCGACCTTCATCACTACCAGCACGATTCATCGCCGACTGATAGCCACGACCCCTAGAAACCTTCACTTCCATGGAAAGCCTGCCACCTGAGGACAGCGTAGCAATCACATGATCTGGATTAATAACTTCCACATCATGAGGAATCTCCAGATCTGAGGCTCTCACAACGCCCTCACCCTCGCGGCGCAATTTAAGCAGCACTTCCTCTCTACCATGAACCTTGAGAACAACCCCCTTCAGGTTCAACAACACATCAACGACATCCTCACGAACACCATCCAAGGCAGAATATTCGTGCACAACACCGTCGATCTTCACCTCTGTAGGAGCAAAGCCAGTCATTGAAGACAGCAAGATACGACGAAGTGCATTCCCAAGTGTGTGACCATACCCCCTTTCGAAGGGCTCCATGATCACCTTTGCATGCGTACGGGAAGCAGTCTGAACATCAATGATGCGCGGCTTAAGTAAATCATTTGCATTACCTTGCATAGCCACCGTTCCAATCCGCTCTTACAATATTACTTGGAATAGAATTCAACGACCAACTGCTCGTTGATATCCCCAGATAGATCCGAACGCTCAGGGTAAGCTTTATAAATGCCTTCCATCTTCTTAGCATCAACAGAAACCCAGTTCGCGAACCCAATTTGCTCAGCTAACGCCAACGCCTCTTGAACACGCACTTGCTTTTTCGCTTTGTCGCGAATAGCAACTACATCACCGGCTTTCACCTGAAAAGATGGAATATTTACCGTCTGGCCATTTACCAGAATAGCTTTATGGCTCACAAGCTGCCTAGCCTCTGCTCTCGTAGAGCCGAAACCCATTCTATATACCACATTGTCAAGTCGAGACTCTAAAATCTTCAAAAGGTTTTCACCGGTAGAGCCTTTTCTACGACTAGCTTCCTCAAAATAGCGCCGGAATTGACGCTCTAACACGCCATAAATTCTACGAATTTTCTGCTTTTCACGCAGCTGTACTCCATAACCTGACAAGCGCGGCGTCTTGGCACCATGTTGACCAGGAGCAGTATCCAACTTACATTTACTATCAAGCGCTCTTCGAGCGCTCTTTAAAAACAAATCTGTGCCTTCCCTGCGCGACAGTTTGCATTTAGGTCCAATATAGCGTGCCATAAAAAGTCTCCGATATTAGATTCGCCGCTTCTTAGGCGGACGGCAACCGTTGTGCGGAATGGGGGTAACATCCGAAATGCTTGTAATTTTAAACCCAAGCGAATTCAATGCACGCACCGCAGACTCTCGGCCAGGCCCTGGACCTTTGATACGAACTTCAAGATTCTTAACACCATACTCTTGGGCAACTTTTCCAGCTTGCTCCGCTGCAACCTGCGCAGCGAACGGTGTACTCTTACGAGAGCCTTTGAAACCAGCACCGCCAGAGGTAGCCCAAGATAACGCATTCCCCTGGCGATCTGTGATGGTAACAATAGTGTTATTAAAAGACGCGTGCACATGCACAATGCCTTCAGAAACACTCTTCTTGACTTTCTTTCGTACACGGACTGTGTTTGCTTTAGCCATTATCGTTCCTTACAAACTTTACTTTTTCGCACCCACAGCTTTACGAGGCCCTTTACGGGTACGAGCATTGGTCCTAGTCCGCTGACCGCGAACAGGAAGACCTCTGCGGTGTCGTAGACCTCGATAGCAACCCAAATCCATGAGTCGTTTGATACTCATGGTAACTTCACGTCGCAAATCACCCTCTACGGTAAATTTTGCTACTTCTTCACGCAGAAGTTCCATTTCCCCATCGGTCAGTTCCTTAATCTTTCGACTTGTAGGAACGCCTGCCGCGACGCAAATCATGTGCGCGCGAGTACTTCCGATACCATAAATCGCTTGCAAACCTATTACGGTATGCTGATGATTTGGTATATTTACCCCAGCAATGCGGGCCATACGCCACCACCCCACTAAAAAAGTTGCGGATTATAACATTACCTACAGCAACTCACAACTAACCTTGTCTTTGCTTATGACGTGGGTCAGTGCAAATCACACGCAGTATGCGATTTCTCCGAATAATCTTACAATTTCGGCAAATCTTCTTTACCGATGCCTGTACTCTCATAAAACCACCTCTTCATCCCAAAGAGCCTACTACTTCGCGCGAAATACAATTCGCGCCCTCGACAAATCGTATGGCGTTAACTCAACTGTAACTTTATCGCCAGGAAGAATACGAATATAGTGCATACGCATCTTACCAGAGATATGACCTAGCACCACGTGACCATTTTCAAGCTTCACTCTGAAAGTTGCATTTGGAAGCGTTTCCAGCACCTCACCCTGCATCTGAATGGTGTCTTCTTTCGACATCTCTCGCCTATTACCAGAACAGTCAAACAAATTAGTTACTTTTGAAGTTGGCTCTTTTCAGCAAACTCTCATACTGATGAGACAACAAATAGGACTGCACTTGCGCCATAAAATCCATAGTCACGACCACAACAATCAGCAATGACGTACCACCAAAATAAAACGGGATACTCCATTGAAGGATCAATAACTCAGGTATCAAACAAACCACGGATATGTATATAGCCCCGACAAGAGTTAGTCGTAATATTATCTTCTCGATATGTCTTGCGGTCTGCTCACCGGGCCTGATCCCGGGAATGAAAGCACCACTCTTCTTTAAATTGTCAGCCGTCTCTTTAGGGTTAAACACCAACGCCGTATAAAAGTAGCAAAAGAAAACAATCGCAGCCGCATAAAAGAGAACATATAAAGGCTGACCAGGATGTAGCATATCACCCAATTGCTTCAACCAAGCAAGCCTATCAGCATTTCCAGACCAACTTAAAACGGTAGCGGGAAAAAGAATTATGCTGGAAGCAAAAATAGGAGGAATTACACCCGCCATATTCAGTTTAAGAGGCAAATGGGTAGCTTGACCTTGCATTACCCGATTGCCAACTTGCCTCTTCGCATAATTAACAAGAACTTTTCTCTGCCCTCTCTCGACAAAGACCACAGCTGCTGTGACAAGAACAACACCAGCAAATAAAAATAAAACAAGCAACGGATGCAATGCACCTTCTTGTGCGAGTGTTAACGTCTTTCCAATAGATGCAGGAATACCTGCGGCAATACCCGCAAATATTAGTATAGAAATGCCGTTACCCAAACCCCGCTCTGTAACTTGCTCGCCAAGCCACATCAAAAATAACGTGCCAGTAACCAAAGTAATCACAGTAGTGAAATAAAACTCATACTGCGCAGTAAGTACTAAATTTGGCTGACGATAAAGCATCGCTGCAATGCCAAAGCTCTGGAACGTTGCTAAAAGAACTGTCGCATAACGGGTATACTGAGTAATCTTGCGTCTACCTGCTTCACCCTCTTTCTTCAATTCCTTGAGACTAGGGACAATTTCAGAGGCCAATTGCAAAATAATAGACGCGGATATGTACGGCATAATCCCAATTGCAAAGACCGTAAACCGCGCAAGCGCCCCACCAGAGAACATGTTGAACATATTCAAGAGGCCAGCGCCTGACTTGGTAGAGTCAAAAAGTGCAGCCAACTCAGCGGGATTAATCCCCGGAACCGGGACGTGCGCACCTACCCTATACACCAAAAGCGCACCAATCAAAAACCAAATACGCTTTTTTAGATCTGCAAACTTATCTGTCACAACGTTCATTCCAGCTTTGGCTATCGATTGATATTACTCAGCGAAACTACCACCGGCAGCTTCAATAGCGCGCCGAGCAGCCGCAGACGCGGAGATGCCCTTCAACAAAAGTGGCCTATCAACTGAACCTGTCAAAACTACTTTAGCGAATTTTGCTCCCTGAGGGATCAGACCCGCTTGTCTCAATACAAGCAAGTCCACTTCAGAGATTGGAAGCACTGACAAGTCGCCAAGACGAACTTCAGCATGCAAAGCCTTAGTCAATGAGACAAAACCACGCTTTGGCAAACGGCGCTGCAAAGGCATCTGACCGCCTTCGAACCCGACCTTATGAAAACCACCGGACCGTGATTTCTGCCCTTTATGTCCACGACCACAGGTTTTGCCCAACCCGCTACCTATACCACGGCCAACACGCTTTTTTGCATGCTTACTGCCTGGTGCGGGAACAATGGAATTTAACTCCATCTCAACCCTCAACTTTCAGCAAATAGCCAATTTTATTGATCATGCCACGGTTTTCCGGTGTAGCAATGACTTCCACAGTTTGATTAATACGCTTCAACCCCAAGCCTCTGGCGCATCCCTTATGAGCCTCGAGTCTACCAATCAAGCTCTTAACTAAAGTTACTCGAATCTTTGAAGAATCACTCATTGGCGCCAACTCCAAAAATCTCTTCGACTGACAACCCACGCTTCGCCGCAACATCCGAAGGCGTTGTCATCTTAGAAAGGCCATCAATTGTTGCCCTAACAACATTGTATGGATTTGTAGACCCATGGCACTTTGCAGATATATTTTGCACACCCATAACTTCAAAAACAGCACGCATAGGACCTCCAGCCTTTATACCCGTACCTTCGGGAGCAGGCTGCATAAACACCGTTGTCGCGCCATGTCTACCAACAACAGTATGTTGAATAGTCCCATTGCGTAACGATACCTTCTGCATCTTACGCCGAGCTTCTTCCATAGCTTTCTGGACAGCAACAGGCACTTCCTTAGACTTGCCTTTGCCCATGCCAATTGCGCCATCACCATCACCGACAACCGTCAAAGCAGCAAAACCGAGAATGCGGCCACCTTTAACAACCTTAGTCACGCGATTTACGCTGACCATTTTCTCGCGCAAGCCATCACCGCGATCTTCAATTTCAGTCTTCGCCATCAATCACTCCAATTTAGAACACGAGACCATTTTCGCGGGCCGAATCGGCAAGTGCTTTAACCCGACCATGATAAGCGAAACCTGACCGATCAAATGCCACCCTTTCGATACCAGCGGCTTTCGCCTTTTCAGCAATGCGCTTTCCAACCAATACCGCTGCGGCAACATTACCGCCTACACCACCGGAAATTTGAGCACGAAGCTCCGTCTCGACAGTAGAAGCGCTAGCCAATACCTTCGAACCAGTCTCGTCGATAATTTGCGCATACATGTGGCAATTACTTCTAAAGATCGAAAGTCGCGCAACTTTCTGCATTGCAATTCTTGCGCGAGTTTTACGCGCCCGACGCAAGCGAGTTTGTTTCTTATCCATAAATAGCCTCGATTACTTCTTCTTGGTCTCTTTCAAGACAACAATCTCATCAGAATATCGAACACCTTTGCCTTTATAAGGCTCTGGGGGGCGATAAGCGCGAATTTCGGCAGCAACCTGACCAATTTGCTGACGATTTATCCCTTTCAACACAATTTCGGTCTGGCTAGGTGTTTCAGCCTTAACACCGACCGGCAACCTATGTGCAACAGGATGAGAAAATCCCAATGTCAGATTAACAACATCACCTTGTGCTTGAGCCCTATACCCTACGCCAACCAGATTTAGTTTCCGCTCAAAGCCCTTGGAAACGCCAACTACCATATTTGCAGCCAATGCGCGTAAGGTACCCGACATCGCACGGGCATGCTTATCATCAGAATTGGCGAAAAATTTAAGCACACCTGTTTCAACCGTAACTGAAACACCATCACAAATAACCTGCTTCTGCATGCCAAGGGGGCCTTTAACTACAAGCTCCTTCCCCAACATACTCACTTCCACACCACCAGGAATGGTGATTGGATTCTTGGCTACACGAGACATTTTCCCTCCCCCGCCTTACGCTACCAGACACAAGAGCTCACCACCAACACCTTCAGCTCTTGCCTTCCGATCCGTCATAACGCCTTTAGAAGTGGACACAATTGCCACCCCCAGCCCATTCATAACCTTAGGAAGGTTCTCGCTACCTTTGTAGACCCGCAAGCCAGGGCGACTTACTCTCTCTATTTTCTCAATAACTGGACGACCGGCGTAATACTTAAGCACAACCGTCAGATTAGCCTTACCTTCCGAACTAGCTACTGAGAAAGAATCAATATAACCCTCATCCTTTAAAACTTGGGCTATTGCAACCTTCAATTTAGAAGAAGGCATTTGCACATTCGGCTTTTCTGCCCTCTGCGCGTTCCGAATACGAGTCAACATATCGGCGATAGGATCATGCATGCTCATTCTAACCTACCCCTATTACCAGCTAGCTTTAACAACGCCAGGAATCTCTCCCCGCATCGCAATTTCACGCAGCTTATTCCGACCAAGCCCAAACTTCCTAAAGACACCCCGTGCACGACCGGTAATAGCGCATCGATTGTGCAATCTGGTAGGGCTAGAGTTTCTAGGCAACTGCTGTAATTTCAATCTAGCTTGAAATCTCTCCTCGTCTGACACCGAGGAATCATTAATAATGGATGTCAAGTGTGCTCGCTTTGTAGAGAATTTCTCCACAAGCTTGCGACGCTTCTCTTCTCTGTTAATCAGTGACAACTTGGCCATTATCGCATCAACCTTTGAAAGGGAACTTAAAAGCAGCAAGCAACGCCTTTGCTTCTTCATCCGTCTTCGCTGTCGTTGTAATAGTAATATTCATACCACGCAACGCATCGATTTTATCGTACTCAATTTCCGGAAAGATAATTTGCTCTTTAACGCCCATATTGTAATTACCACGGCCGTCAAACGCCTTACCAGAAATACCCCGAAAATCTCGGATTCGCGGCATAGCGATTGTAATCAATCTATCCAAAAACTCATACATACGCTCCCGGCGCAGAGTAACCTTGCAACCAACGGGATAATTATCTCGAATCTTAAAGCCAGCGATAGATTTTTTCGACAAAGTCACTACAGGCTTCTGACCTGCAATCTTTTGCATATCAGATACAGCATGCTCCATGACCTTCTTGTCTGCTACTGCCTCACCGACACCCATATTAATGGTAATTTTCTCGATTCGAGGCACTTCCATGACAGAAGAATAACCAAACTGCTCTTTCAACTGAGGAGCAACCGTCTCTTTATAATATTGCTGCAAACGCGCCATCTCTAGACCCCTCAGCCGCCAACCACTTCGCCGTTTGACTTGAAGACGCGAACCTTCCCGCCATCAGCAAGCAATTTAAATCCAACGCGATCCGCTTTCTGCGTACCAGGATTGAAGATCGCGACATTAGAAACATCAAGCGGCATACTTTTCTCTATCAAGCCACCTGATTGACCTTTAAGCGGATTAGGCTTTTGGTGTTTCTTTACTACATTTACACCATCAACAAGAACCTGCCCTGTTGGAAAAACCTTTAAAACCACACCACGTTTACCGCGATCCTTACCGCAAATAACGACAATCTCGTCGCCCTTACGAATTTTATTCACAGAATTCCCCTTACAGTACTTCTGGCGCTAACGACACGATCTTCATGAACTTCTCCGTTCGAAGCTCGCGAGTAACAGGGCCAAAAATACGTGTACCTATTGGCTCCAGCTTATTATTCAACAATACCGCGGCATTGCTATCAAACTTAATAAGCGCCCCATCAGGTCGCCGAACACCTTTTGCCGTACGAACAACCACAGCGTTATAAACATCGCCCTTTTTAACGCGCCCTCTTGGAGAAGCATCCTTAATGCTAACCTTGATCACATCGCCAACAGACGCATACCTACGCTTAGATCCGCCCAAAACTTTAATGCACATAACCACACGCGCACCGGTATTGTCAGCGACCTCAAGCCTTGACTGCATTTGAATCATTTAATTTATCTCCAACTTATCCACAACGCTGCGATGCAGCCTCTAACTACAAACAGTGGGCAGTTTTGGACCCTGCAAAGGGAACGAACTCTGCGAGAACACGCAAAGAAGGGCATTATACATAAGTACAATGCCCCTTGCAACTAGCTCACTGTTCGGACTAGAGAGCCCTTACTCGCTCCGAGCCTTTTCAACCAAGCCAGTAACAACCCAAGTCTTAGTGCGTGACAGAGGCCTCGTCTCCTCAATGATCACCAAATCGCCTTCGCGGTACTGATTACTCTCATCATGGGCATGGTATTTCTTAGACAACCGGATAATCTTCCCGTAAAGAGGATGCTTGACCTTTCTCTCCACTAGAACAGTTACGGTCTTATCCATCTTGTCACTCACAACCTTACCCGTGAGGCACCGCTTCAACTTCGCTTCTGTCTTCATTTCGCCACCTTCTCAGCCAATAAGGTACGCACAGTCGCAATCTGCCTACGAACACGCTTTAACTCACTGGTTTTCGATAACTGCTGGGTAGCAAGTTGCATTCGAAGCCCGAACTGAGCTTTCAGTAACGCGGTCAGCTCAACTCCAAGCTCATCAACAGACTTTGTTCTCAATTCACTTGCTTTCATTTACTGCCCCACATGACGGGTAACAAAGGTTGTCGCAATAGGCAACTTAGCTGCTGCCAAGCGAAACGCCTCTCTAGCCAACTCTTCGCCAACACCATCCATCTCGTAAAGAACCTTGCCCGGCTGAATCTCTGCAACATAGTATTCCGGACTACCCTTGCCATTACCCATCCGAACTTCGGCAGGCTTAGAAGAGATGGGCTTATCCGGAAACACGCGAATCCATACGCGTCCGCCACGTTTAATATGCCGGGTCATCGCGCGTCGCGCAGCTTCGATCTGGCGGGCCGTCAACCTTCCACGCCCGATAGCCTTGAGACCCCACTCACCAAAACTCACTTTGTTGCCGCGAGTAGCGATACCAGTATTACGGCCTTTTTGATGCTTACGATATTTCAGTCTAGTTGGCTGAAGCATTTCGCCCCCCTCTTCTGGACTTCTTCTCTGTTTCGACCTGAGGGACAGCTACTTCAACGCCGCCTTTTACCTCACCTTTATAAACCCAAACCTTTATACCGATGATGCCATACGTCGTTTTTGCCTCAGATACCGCATAATCAATATCAGCCCGTAGCGTATGCAGAGGCACACGACCTTCGCGATACCATTCTGTTCGAGCAATCTCAATTCCATTTAATCGACCCGAACTCATAATCTTGATACCTTGAGCACCAAGACGCATTGCATTCTGCATCGCACGCTTCATTGCACGTCTGAACATGACGCGCTTTTCAAGCTGAGAAGCAATTCCATCAGCAATGATCTGGGCATCTATCTCCGGTTTACGAACCTCTTCAATATTGATATGAACAGGAACACCCATCAGCTTCTGCAGCTGCCCCTTCAGTACCTCGATATCCTCACCTTTTTTTCCAATCACAACACCAGGTCGTGCAGAAAAAATTGTGATGCGAGCATTTTTAGCCGGCCGCTCGATAACAATCTTACTAACAGCCGCATGAGACAACTTCTTCTTTAAGAAGTCACGAACTTTAATATCCTCATTCAACATACCAGCGAATTTCTTACTGCTGGCATACCATTTCGAGGACCAATTCTTAGTTACCGCAAGCCTAAATCCCGTAGGATGTATTTTCTGACCCATAGCGTCCTCTCAATCCCCAACCGTCAACTTGATATGACAAGTCTGTTTTTCAATGCGATTTCCACGCCCCTTCGCCCTAGCGGCGAAACGCTTCAGACTCGCACCCTTGTCAACGTAAATGGTTGTAATCCTAAGAGAATCAATGTCGGCACCTTCGTTATGCTCTGCATTTGCAATAGCTGACTCAAGTAGCTTCTTGATCAATACCGCACCTTTCTTGGGGGAAAAGGTAAGAATATTTAACGCCTGTTCAACCTGTAGGCCACGAACCAGATCAGCTACCAGCCGTGCCTTCTGCGCGGATAAGCGCGCGCCGCTCAATACTGCAGATACTTGCATGGTATCACCTTACTTTTTAGCCTTCTTATCAGCGGCATGACCCTTAAAGGTGCGAGTCAGAGCAAATTCGCCGAGTTTGTGCCCGACCATATTTTCGTTAACGTAGACAGGAACGTGCTGCCTACCATTATGAACCGCAATGGTCAAACCAACGAAATCTGGAAGAATAGTAGACCTACGAGACCACGTCTTAATTGGCCTCTTATCATTATTTGCCTTAACCGCATCTACCTTCTTCAGCAGATGACCGTCTACAAATGGTCCCTTTTTAGTAGAACGACCCATGCTCAATTATCCTTTGCTTGAGTAACGGCGACGAACAATCATGCCACCAGTCCGCTTGTTACGACGGGTCCGATATCCCTTAGTAGGAGTACCCCATGGACTGACGGGATCGCGACCCGCCGCAGTCTTACCTTCACCACCACCATGCGGGTGATCAATAGGATTCATTGCAACACCACGCACCGTAGGACGAATACCACGCCATCGCTGAGCTCCCGCTTTGCCGATCGAACGTAAGTTATTCTCTTCGTTACCTACCTCACCGATTGTGGCTCTGCAATCGACATGAACCCTCCGGATCTCACCCGAACGCAACCTTAACTGCGCATAGATTCCTTCTCGCGCTAACAGCTGGACGGAAGTGCCCGCCGATCTAGCGATCTGACCACCCTTACCCGGTAACATCTCAACACAGTGGATTGTCGTACCGACCGGAATATTCCTAAGAGGCAAGGTATTGCCAGGCTTAATGGGCGCTTCAGGACCATTAAATAATATTGAGCCTGCTTTCATCCCCTTTGATGCCAATACGTACCGCCGCTCACCATCTGCATAACATAACAGAGCAATATGCGCAGTCCTATTTGGGTCATACTCGATACGCTCAACAGTAGCCGGAATACCATCCTTATTGCGTTTAAAATCCACAATACGATAGTGCTGTTTATGCCCGCCACCCTGATGCCTTACAGTAATAACACCGCGATTATTACGGCCAGCGTTACGCTTCTGAACCTCTAGCAAAGGCGCATAAGGAGCACCTCTGTGCAAATCACGATTGACAACTTTTACTACCGCCCTGCGCCCGGGCGATGTAGGCTTTACTTTTACCAGTGCCATTGCAAGTCTCCTCACTCAGCTGCAGAAAAATCGATCTGCTGACCTGGCATCAGGCAAACATAAGCCTTCTTCCAACCCTTACGCCAGCCTTGCGTACGACCGAAGCGCTTTTGCTTCGCCTTCACATTGCTGATCTGCACCGCATCGACTTTGACCTTGAACAACAATTCAACCGCAGCTTTCACTTCAATTTTTGTGGCATCGCTTGCTACACGAAACACCACCTGCTCATTCCGATCAGCAACCAGTGTACTCTTTTCAGATACGATTGGAGCCAACAGCACCTGTAGCAATCTCTCTTGATTCAGCGCATTCATCCCAACATCTCCTCAAACTTCTTGAGCGCATCTCTAGTCAGGACAACATTCCGATACCGCACCAAGCTAACCGGGTCTGCCTGAGCCGGCTCTAATACCAGCACATTCGGAAGATTGCGTGACGACAAATATAGATTCTCATCAAGATTGTCGGTAATCAGCAAAACATGCTGCTCAACACCAAAAGACTGCAACCTCTCAGCAAACAGCTTGGTCTTTGGGCTTTCCAATTCGAAAGTCTCTACCACCATCAATCGCCCTTGACGAACCAGTTGAGACAATATGGTTGCAAGACCTGCACGATACATCTTACGATTTAGCTTGTGGCTAAAATTTTCTTCAGGCGAATTAGGGAAAATCTTCCCACCCCCCCGCCACAAAGGACTAGAAGCCATACCAGCCCGAGCGCGTCCAGTCCCCTTCTGCTTCCAAGGCTTACGCGTCGACTTTGAAACTTCACTTCTACCCTTTTGCGCACGATTTCCGCTGCGGGCATTTGCCAAATATGCGGTAACAACCTGATGAACCAGAGCCTCGTTATAGTCACGCGCAAAAAGTGCATCAGACCCTTGAACGACACCCTTACCTTGCGCTCCAACAAGTATTAACTCCATTACACACCTGCCTTTACGCTTGGGCGCACTACCACGTCATTACCTTTTGCTCCTGGCACAGCACCTTTAACCAGCAACAAACCCCGTTCCACATCAACACGAACCACTTCAAGACACTGTACAGTACGCTTTACATTTCCGTACTGACCCGCCATTCGCTTACCAGGAAAAACCCGACCAGGATCTTGAGCCTGACCAATGGAGCCTGGCTTATTGTGCGACACGGAATTACCGTGGGACGCGCGATTTGAGGCGAAATTATGCCTCTTGATCACACCGGAGAACCCCTTGCCCTGGCTAGTCCCGGTAACATCGACCAATTGACCGATCGAGAATCGCTCAACACCAATAGCCGTACCAACTGACAAATTCGACAGAGCTTCTGATGAAACAGAAAACTCCTTCAAACCGCGACCAGCCTCTACGCCGGCTTTACTGTAATGACCAGCAAGCGCGCGCGTAACCTTATTTGCCTTCTTCAACCCAAATGCAATTTGAACTGCAGAATAGCCATCAACATCCACAGTCTTTATTTGAGTTACTCGATTAAACGACATGTCAAGCACAGTCACTGGAATGGATGCACCATCCTCAGAGAAAATGCGAGTCATGCCGACCTTACGACCGACAAGTCCTAAGCTCATTTCTTTTCCCTTTTACAAGGACCGGCTACGATTGGCCGGCAAAAAATAACAGGCCCGCAGGATAGCGGGCCCATTATATTACCTCATTTCAATCACTTACTGCAACTTGATTTCAACATCAACCCCTGCAGGCAGATCTAATTTCATCAAAGCATCAACCGTCTTGTCTGTTGGGTCAACAATATCCATCAAACGCAGATGAGTACGAATCTCCAACTGATCACGAGAGGTCTTATTCACGTGAGGGGACCTCAACACGTCAAATCGCTCAATTTTCGTTGGCAACGGAACAGGGCCTTTTACCACCGCACCAGTACGCTTCGCGGTATCAACAATCTCCTGCGCGGAACGATCAATCAGACTATAGTCGAAAGCCTTTAGCCGGATGCGAATTTTCTGATTCTGCATTTAAATATCCCCGGTTATTCCAACACTTTCGACACAACGCCCGCACCAACAGTACGGCCACCTTCACGAATAGCAAACCGCAAACCTTGCTCCATCGCAATCGGAGCAATCAACGACACAGTAATCGCAACGTTGTCACCCGGCATGACCATCTCCGTACCTGCAGGCAATTCAACCGATCCAGTAACATCGGTCGTGCGGAAGTAGAACTGAGGGCGATACCCATTAAAGAACGGGGTATGACGGCCTCCTTCATCTTTGCTCAAAACATAGACTTCTGCAGCAAACTTCGTGTGCGGAGTGATACTACCCGGCTTCGCCAATACTTGACCACGCTCAACATCTTCACGTTTAGTACCGCGAAGCAAGGCACCAATATTGTCACCCGCCTGACCCTGATCCAACAACTTGCGGAACATCTCCACACCAGTACAAGTCGTCTTTTGGGTGGCGCGAATGCCAACAATTTCAATTTCTTCGCCAACCTTAACAATACCGCGCTCAACACGGCCAGTCACAACCGTACCCCGACCGGAAATCGAGAACACATCCTCAACCGGCATCAGGAAAGCGCCATCTACGGCTCGCTCAGGCTGAGGAATGTAAGTATCCAGCGCTTCTGCCAAACGGAAAATTGCCGGCTCACCCACCTCAGACTGATCACCTTCCAAAGCCTTCAGCGCAGAACCCTTGATGATAGGAATGTCATCACCAGGGAAATCATACTTCGAAAGAAGCTCACGAACTTCCATCTCAACCAGTTCAAGCAGCTCAGCATCATCAACCATGTCACACTTATTCATGAACACGATGATATAAGGAACACCCACCTGGCGAGCCAACAGAATATGCTCCCGAGTCTGAGGCATCGGACCATCAGCAGCCGACACAACCAAAATCGCACCATCCATCTGGGCCGCACCCGTAATCATGTTCTTCACATAATCAGCATGGCCAGGGCAATCTACGTGAGCATAGTGGCGATTCTCAGTCTCATACTCAACGTGCGCGGTATTAATCGTAATACCACGCGCCTTTTCTTCCGGAGCACTATCAATTTGATCGTAAGCTTTTGCAATACCGCCAAACTTGCGTGACAAGATGGTTGTAATCGCTGCGGTCAACGTGGTCTTTCCATGATCTACGTGACCAATAGTCCCTACGTTCACATGCGGCTTCGTCCGCTCAAACTTCTCTTTTGCCATTTTTCAAAATCCTTAAAAATTCTTCACAAAACCGAAAAATTGCTTACTTCTTATTAATGATCGCATCAGCAACGTTTTTTGGAGCTTCAGCATAATGCTTGAATTCCATAGAGTAAGTTGCACGCCCCTGCGACATAGAGCGAAGTGTCGTCGAATAGCCAAACATCTCAGACAGAGGCACTTCCGCTTTAATCATTTTTCCGCCAGCCGGATTGTCATCCATCCCCTGCACAATACCGCGACGAGAGGAAAGATCGCCCATAATATCGCCCATGTACTCCTCTGGCGTTTCAACCTCTACCGCCATCATTGGCTCAAGAATTACAGCCCCCGCCCGACGCATAGCCTCTTTAAATGCCATCGACCCAGCCAATTCGAACGCAATTTGTGACGAATCAACATCATGATAAGAGCCAAACGTCAAACGAACCGTCACATCAACAACAGGGAAGCCAGCCAAAATACCGGCCTTCAGAGTATCCTGAATACCCTTATCAACAGACGGGATAAATTCTCTAGGAATAACGCCGCCTTTGATCTCATCAAAGAAATGATACCCTTTACCCTCACCAGAAGGCTCAACAGTAATCACAGCATGGCCATACTGCCCCTTGCCACCAGACTGCTTAACATGCTTACCTTCGATATCTTTGGCAATTTTGGTAATGGTCTCACGATATGCAACTTGAGGAGCACCAACATTGGCTTCAACACCAAACTCACGACGCATACGATCAACAATAATCTCCAGATGCAACTCACCCATGCCAGAGATAATAGTTTGACCAGATTCCTCATCCGTGCGAACACGGAAAGAAGGATCTTCTTTAGCCAGCCGATTGAGCGCAACACCCATTTTTTCCTGATCAGCCTTCGTCTTTGGCTCAACAGCCACGTGAATAACCGGATCCGGAAATTCCATCCTCTCAAGAACAATTACTTTATCAGGGGAGCACAGCGTTTCTCCCGTCGTAACCTCTTTCAAGCCGATAGCCGCGGCGATATCACCAGCCCGAACTTCCTCTATTTCCTCGCGGTTGTTAGCGTGCATCTGAACAATACGCCCGATGCGCTCCTTCTTCCCCTTAACAGAGTTAACAACTGAATCACCGGAGTTCACAACGCCAGAATAAACGCGGAAGAAGGTAAGCTGTCCCACATACGGGTCATTCATCAACTTGAACGCCAATGCTGAGAATGCCGCCTCATCAGAAGCCTCTCTAACCTCCTCTTCCCCTTTCTCGTTGGTACCCTTTACTGGGGGAATATCAACAGGAGATGGCAACAGCTCAATAACAGCATCCAGCATTCGCTGAACACCTTTATTCTTAAAGGCCGTACCACACAGCATTGGTTGAATCTCGCACGCAATTGTACGCTGACGCAATGCAGCCACAATCTCATCTTCAGCCAGCTCACCCGTTTCGAGGTACTTATTCATCAAGTCCTCGTTAGCTTCTGCAGCAGCTTCAACCATCTTTTCGCGCCATTCCTGAGCCAATCCCTTCAACTCTTCAGGAATATCACGATATTCAAACTTCATCCCTTGCGAAGCTTCATCCCAGAAAATCGCCTGCATTTTTAGCAAGTCGATTACACCACCAAAAGTATCTTCAGCGCCGATAGGAATAACAATAGGGACTGGATTCGCCTTCAAGCGAATTCGCATTTGCTCAACAACGCGGAAAAAGTTGGCGCCCTGGCGATCCATCTTATTAACAAACGCCAAGCGAGGTACGCGATACTTATTGGCTTGACGCCAAACAGTTTCCGACTGAGGCTGAACTCCACCAACCGCACAATAAACCATACAAGCACCGTCAAGCACGCGCATGGATCGTTCAACTTCAATCGTAAAATCTACGTGACCAGGGGTATCAATAATATTGATACGGTGCTCGGGGAACTGCATCCCCATACCTTTCCAAAAGGTAGTCGTAGCAGCAGAAGTAATTGTAATTCCGCGCTCTTGCTCTTGCTCCATCCAGTCCATGGTAGCCGCGCCATCATGAACTTCGCCAATCTTATGATTGACACCGGTATAGAAAAGAATACGCTCGGTGGTAGTAGTCTTACCGGCGTCAATGTGTGCGCTAATACCGATATTCCGATAGCGCTCAATGGGTGTCTTGCGTGCCACAGCATGTACCTTTTAAAGAACAACTCAAGTCGAAAATACAATCTGATTAGAAGCGATAGTGCGAGAAAGCCTTATTAGCCTCCGCCATACGATGAACCTCATCACGCTTCTTCATTGCACCGCCACGACCCTCAGCCGCATCCAGCAACTCCCCTGCCAAACGCTGACCCATTGACTTCTCTCCACGCTTTCGTGCCGCCTCGCGCAACCAGCGCATCGCCAATGCCATACGACGCGACGGACGCACCTCAACAGGCACTTGGTAGTTAGCACCGCCAACACGGCGACTCTTTACTTCAACAACTGGTTTTACATTTGCCAAAGCCTGAGAAAAAACCTCAAGCGGAACCTTCCCGCTCTTCTTGCCAATAATTTCCAGTGCGCCATACACAATGCGTTCAGCAACCGACTTCTTGCCATCTTGCATTACAACATTCATAAATTTGGACAGCTCTTCGCTACCAAACTTCGGATCTGGCAACACTTCCCGCTTGGGGACTTCTCTACGTCTTGGCATTTTCTACCCTAACAATTAATAAGTTATTCAGCTGAGTCTCATTCAACTCAAGGTCATCCATCACGATGACCGCTTACTAGACAGTCTCCTGCCCACTAAACGGCAAGCTTAAGACTTAGGCCGCTTCGAACCATACTTAGAACGAGCTTGCTTACGATCCTTAACACCCGCCGTATCCAGAGAACCACGAACTGTGTGGTAGCGAACACCTGGCAAGTCCTTAACACGACCGCCACGGATCAGCACCACGGAGTGCTCTTGTAGATTATGACCTTCACCGCCAATGTATGAGATCACTTCAAAACCATTGGTCAGGCGAACCTTGCACACCTTACGGAGCGCAGAGTTAGGCTTCTTAGGGGTGGTGGTATACACACGCGTACATACACCACGCTTCTGAGGACATGCTTCCAGTGCTGGCACCTTGCTTTTCGCCTGCGCAGCAACACGCCCTTTGCGTACGAGCTGGTTAATCGTTGGCATTGTAACTTCCTAATTAATGAAAACGGCGACGCCGGCCGAACGCCAACGCCGCCCTACACGGAGGGGCATATTATAGAGAAATCAATAGATTGACGTCAATATACCCGTTCTATGCCTCAAATGACTTGAGACAAACCCTCTTTACCTACCGCACCGTCACCCAACATCGAAACGGTTTGTTGATCATCACCGGACTTCTGACGACGGCGACTATTATGATATGCCAATCCCGTACCAGCAGGAATCAAACGACCAACAATTACGTTTTCCTTCAGGCCACGCAAATCATCACGCTTACCCATGATTGCAGCTTCAGTCAAAACGCGTGTTGTTTCCTGGAAAGAAGCCGCAGAGATGAACGAATCGGTAGACAACGACGCCTTGGTAATACCAAGCAATACATTATCAAACGAAGCCGGCTCTTTACCTTCTGCCGCCATCCGGTCATTCGCTTCCAGCACTTCGGCACGTTCCACTTGCTCACCAGTAATGAAGTCCGTGCCTCCGGAGTCACTAATGACTACGCGACGCAGCATCTGCCGAACGATAACCTCGATATGCTTGTCGTTAATCTTAACGCCCTGCAGTCGGTAAACTTCCTGCACTTCTTCAGTAACGTAACGAACCAGCGCCTCAATCCCTTGCAGACGCAGGATGTCATGCGGATCCACAGGACCGTCAACAATAGTCTCGCCACGATTCACGACCTGACCATCATGAACTAAAACGTGCTTATCTTTCGGGATCAAGTATTCGTGCGCAACACCATCCAGATCAGTCAGAATCAAGCGCTGCTTACCCTTGGTATCCTTACCAAAGGACACTGTACCAGTAATCTCCGCGAGCATACCCGCATCTTTCGGAGATCTCGCCTCAAACAGCTCGGCAACACGTGGCAGACCACCAGTAATATCACGAGTCTTCGATGACTCCTGAGGGATACGGGCCAGCACCTCACCCACACCAACCTGCTGACCATCCTTAACCGTGATAATCGAACCAACCTGGAAGGTAATATTAACTGAGGTATCAGAACCGGCCAGCTTTACCTCCTCGCCGATCTCATCCAACAATTTAACCTGCGGGCGCAACATCTTCGACTGACTACCGGCCCTGCGCTTCGGATCAATTACGACCAAGGTAGACAAGCCCGTAACTTCGTCAATTTGCTTGGCTACGGTCACACCTTCCTCTACGTTCTCAAACTTCACCTGCCCCCCGTACTCCGTAATAATCGGACGGGTGTGAGGATCCCAAGTTGCCAAGACCTGACCAGCCTTGATCTGCTGCTCATCCTTCACCATCAAGGTGGCGCCGTATGGAACCTTATGCCGCTCACGCTCACGGCCATTGTCATCAAACACCATTACTTCGCCGGAGCGAGTAATGACAATCTGTTCACCTTTGGCGTTTGTAACATAGCGCATCATGGGGCCAAAGCCGATATGACCATTGGACTTCGACTCGACCTGACTTGCAGCAGCAGCCCGCGATGCGGCACCACCGATGTGGAAGGTACGCATGGTCAGCTGAGTACCAGGTTCACCAATCGACTGTGCTGCGATTACACCAACAGCTTCACCAACATTGACCAAATTACCGCGACCCAGATCGCGACCATAACACTGCGCGCACAAACCATAGCGCGTCTCACAGGTCAGCGGCGTACGTACTTTTACCTCATCGATACCCAAGGCCTCGATGCGCTCAACGATTTCTTCGTTCAGCAGGGTGCCTGCCTCAAAAATCGTTTCTTGCGAAGCTGGATCAATAATGTCTATAGCTGCAACGCGTCCCAGAATGCGGTCACGAAGCGCTTCGACTACATCCCCGCCTTGAACCACAGCCTTCATGTTCACACCATTTTTGGTGCCACAGTCACGCTCAATGACAACCAAATCTTGGGTCACATCAACCAAACGGCGAGTCAGGTAACCCGAGTTAGCGGTCTTCAATGCGGTATCTGCAAGACCCTTACGCGCACCGTGTGTCGATATAAAGTATTGAAGAACCGTCAAGCCTTCGCGGAAGTTAGACGTAATGGGTGTCTCAATAATCGAACCATCTGGCTTGGCCATCAGACCCCGCATACCGGCCAACTGGCGAATCTGCGCCGCAGAACCCCGCGCACCGGAATCCGCCATCATATAAATGGAATTGAAGGACTCCTGCATAACGTTGTTGCCTGCACGATCAACGACGGGCTCTTTACCAAGTTGATCCATCATCGCCTTAGCGACCTGATCACCGCAACGCCCCCAGATATCCACAACCTTGTTGTAACGCTCACCTTGCGTCACCAAGCCCGAGGTGTACTGAGCTTCGATCTCTTTGACCTCTTTCTCCGCCGCCCCCAATAACTCCATTTTCTGGTTGGGTACCAGCATGTCATCAACACAGATCGACAAGCCTGCACGGGTTGAGTAGGTAAACCCGGTATACATCAAACGATCAGCCAAAATAACTGTTTCGCGCAACCCACAGCGACGGAAGGAAACGTTGATAAGCTTCGAAATTTCTTTTTTCTTCAAAGCTTTGTTCACCACGTCAAAGGACAGGCCTTTGGGCAGAATTTCAGACAGCAGAGCACGACCAACCGTAGTCTCAACTCGCTTCATCCGATACTTCCACTCATTCTCAGAGTCAAGATACCAGTCTTTCAACCGAACAGTAATCTTGGCATTGAGTTCAACTGTACGGGTTTCGTAAGCGCGAGAAACCTCATCAACATCCGAAAAACTCATGCCTTCGCCCTTACCATTCACCCGCTCACGGGTCATAAAGTACAGGCCAAGCACGATATCCTGCGAGGGAACAATAATTGGTTCGCCATGCGCAGGAGATAGTACGTTATTGGATGCAAGCATCAGCGTACGAGCTTCCATCTGAGCTTCCAAGCTCAGAGGAACGTGTACGGCCATTTGGTCACCGTCGAAGTCGGCGTTAAATGCAGTACAAACCAAAGGATGCAACTGAATTGCTTTACCTTCGATCAACACTGGTTCAAACGCCTGGATACCTAGGCGGTGTAGCGTTGGTGCACGGTTCAGCAATACTGGATGCTCACGAATAACTTCTTCAAGAATATCCCATACCTCAGGAACTTCCTGTTCAACCAGCTTCTTGGCAGCCTTAATAGTGGTTGCAAGCCCAAGAATCTCCAGCTTGTGGAAAATAAACGGCTTGAATAACTCCAGCGCCATTTTCTTCGGCAAACCGCATTGATGTAACTTGAGAGTAGGCCCCACCACAATAACGGAACGACCTGAGTAATCCACACGCTTACCCAGCAAGTTCTGACGGAAACGACCACCCTTACCCTTGATCATATCAGCCAAGGACTTCAAAGGACGTTTGTTCGCGCCAGTCATCGCTTTGCCACGGCGACCGTTATCTAGTAGGGAATCAACAGCCTCCTGCAACATACGCTTTTCGTTGCGCACAATGATTTCGGGTGCACGCAACTCAAGCAGGCGCTTCAAGCGGTTATTACGGTTAATGACCCTACGGTACAGATCATTCAAGTCAGAAGTAGCAAAACGACCACCATCCAGTGGAACCAATGGACGAAGCTCCGGGGGCAATACCGGCAGGACATCCATGATCATCCACTCTGGCTTGATACCAGAGCGATGGAACGCTTCCAACACCTTCAGGCGTTTAGCGATCTTCTTAATCTTTGCATCCGAACCTGTATTTTCGAGTTCGTGACGCAGTGTTTCCATTTCAGCGATGTGGTCAATGCTCTTCAGCAGTTCGCGAACCGCCTCGGCACCCATCAGTGCGACAAACTCATCACCATACTCTTCGACCTTGTTGAGGTAATCATCTTCCGTCAACAACTGGCGACGATTGAGCGGTGTCATGCCAGGCTCAATCACTACATATGCTTCAAAGTACAGTACCCGCTCAATATCACGGAGCGTCATATCAAGAACCATACCCAGACGACTAGGCAAGCTCTTCAGGAACCAGATATGTGCAACAGGACTAGCCAGCTCGATATGAGCCATTCGCTCACGACGCACCTTCGACAGGGTGACTTCAACGCCACACTTCTCACAGATAACGCCGCGGTGCTTCAGACGCTTGTATTTACCGCATAAGCACTCATAGTCTTTGATCGGTCCAAAGATACGAGCACAAAACAAGCCGTCCCGTTCTGGCTTAAATGTGCGGTAATTAATGGTCTCCGGCTTTTTTACTTCACCATAAGACCAGGAACGTACTTTCTCAGGAGAAGCTAGACCGATCTTAATCGCGTCGAACTCCTCCTCCTGAGTCACTTGCTTAAATAAATCAAGTAGGGCTTTCATAACATCTTCCTCGCATTACAAGTGAGGCAATCCTAAAGCGGGTGCCAGACAGGGAGCGCCTCACGCCTCACTCCCTAGACACCACGCCAAGTCAGTAACGTTCCAAGTCGATATCAATACCGAGCGAGCGGATTTCCTTAACCAGAACATTGAAGGACTCCGGCATACCCGCATCAATCTTGTGATCACCCTTAACGATGTTTTCGTACATCTTGGTTCTACCACCGACATCGTCCGACTTAACGGTCAACATCTCCTGCAGGGTATACGACGCCCCGTATGCTTCTAGTGCCCAAACTTCCATCTCACCAAAACGCTGACCACCGAACTGCGCTTTACCACCCAATGGCTGCTGGGTAACCAGTGAGTATGGGCCAGTGGAACGAGCGTGCATCTTGTCGTCCACCAAGTGGTGCAGCTTGAGCACATGCATATACCCAACGGTAACCGGTCGGTCAAACGCCTCGCCAGTACGGCCATCGTACAGCGTCAGCTGTGTCTTGGTCGGGGTAAAGCCAAGCTGCTTGGTGCGCGGATCCTCATCCGGATAAGCCAAATCCAGCATAGCCCGGATTTCACTTTCCTTTGCACCGTCAAACACTGGCGTTGCAAACGGCACGCCACGGCGCAGATTTTGAGCGAGTTCCATGACTTCGGAATCCTGCATCTCATTGATGGCTTCTTGCTTGCCTGTAGAGTTATAAAGCCGATCAACAAAAGTCCTTAGCTCAGACACATTTCTCTGCTCGCGGAGCATCTCATCAATGCGTTTGCCTAAGCCTTTGGCAGCCCATCCCAGATGAGTTTCCAAAATCTGACCAACGTTCATACGGGACGGAACGCCTAGCGGATTCAGCACGATATCCATCGGGGTACCATCTGCCATATGCGGCATATCCTCAATTGGCAGAATCTTGGATACAACACCCTTGTTGCCGTGACGGCCCGCCATTTTGTCACCAGGCTGCAGACGACGCTTAACCGCAACATAGACCTTGACCATTTTCTGAACGCCGGGAGGCAATTCATCGCCTTGTGTCAGCTTGCGCTTCTTCTCATCAAAGCGTTGGTCAAACTCAATCCGCTTTTGAGCCAGGTTTTCTTTTACCAGCTCAAGCTGCTTGGCAATATCTTCGTCGGCCAAACGAATATCAAACCAGTCGTGACGGGACAGCGAATCCAGGTATTCCTTATTGACTTCCGCACCCTTCGCGAGACGCTTAGGACCTCCATTCGCGACGCGTCCGGTGATCATGCGTTCGATACGTTCGAAAGCATCATTCTCCAAAATCCGCAGCTGATCGTTCAAGTCAAGGCGGAAGCGCTTCAATTCATCATCAATGATGGACTGCGCACGCTTGTCCCGATCAATGCCCTCACGGGTAAACACCTGAACATCAATCACCGTACCGCTCATGCCTGATGGAACACGCAACGAGGTGTCTTTAACGTCGGAAGCTTTCTCACCAAAAATCGCGCGAAGCAGCTTCTCTTCAGGTGTCAGCTGCGTCTCACCCTTTGGCGTGACCTTACCAACCAAAACGTCGCCAGCTTCGACTTCAGCGCCGATGTAAACAATGCCTGACTCATCCAACCGACCCAGCATACGTTCGGACAGATTGGATATATCGCGCGTAATTTCTTCTGGTCCGAGCTTGGTATCACGAGCGACAACCGACAATTCCTCAATATGAATTGAGGTGTAGCGGTCATCAGCAACCACGTTCTCGGAAATCAGAATCGAATCTTCGTAGTTGAAACCGTTCCATGGCATAAACGCCACAAGCAAATTCTGGCCTAGCGCCAACTCCCCAAGATCGGTTGATGCGCCGTCAGCAATCACATCATTGCGGGCAATTACGTCGCCAACCCGCACAATCGGCCGCTGGTTGATATTGGTATTCTGGTTGGAACGCGTGTACTTGGTCAGGTTGTATATATCGACACCAACCTCACCAGCACTAGTCTCATCATCATTAACCCGAACCACCACACGGTTAGCATCGACGTAATCAACACGGCCGCCGCGTAGTGCCTTTACTGCGGTACCGGAGTCAACCGCGCAAGTCCGCTCAATACCAGTGCCGACAAACGGCTTCTCCGGACGCAAACATGGAACAGCCTGTCGCTGCATGTTCGCACCCATCAGCGCCCGGTTTGCATCATCATGCTCAAGGAACGGAATCAGCGACGCAGCAACTGACACGATTTGAGAGGGCGCAACGTCCATGTACTGGACACGCTCGGGACGGGCCACGATGGTTTCACCATGCTCTCGGCAAGTAACCAGCTCGTCCACCAAAATGCCTTCGTCATTTAACTTGGCATTAGCCTGCGCAATAACGTACTTGCCCTCTTCAATAGCCGACAGATATTCGATCTCGTCTGTTACCTTGCTATCGATCACTTTCCGGTAGGGAGTCTCTAAGAAGCCATACTGATTGGTTCTCGCATACACAGCTAGCGAGTTGATCAAACCAATGTTTGGACCTTCAGGAGTTTCAATCGGACACACACGGCCGTAGTGGGTCGGGTGTACGTCTCGGACCTCAAAGCCCGCCCGCTCACGAGTCAAACCACCCGGTCCGAGCGCAGAGACGCGACGCTTATGGGTGATT
This sequence comes from Parachitinimonas caeni, assembly GCF_030129945.1. Lineage (GTDB taxonomy): Bacteria > Pseudomonadota > Gammaproteobacteria > Burkholderiales > Chitinimonadaceae > Parachitinimonas > Parachitinimonas caeni. The sequence goes on along the minus strand of NZ_JARRAF010000036.1, from coordinate 22,590 downwards.
TCAGACAATGGGTTTGTCTGATCCATAAACTGCGAAAGCTGAGATGAACCAAAAAACTCCTTAATAGCCGCTGAAACAGGCTTAGCGTTGATCAGGTCATGCGGCATCAAGTTTTCACTTTCAGCCTGAGACAGCCTTTCTTTCACCGCACGCTCAACACGCACCAAACCTGCTCGGAACTGATTCTCCGCCAATTCACCGACCGAACGGACACGGCGATTACCTAAGTGATCGATATCGTCAACCTCACCTCGCCCATTACGCAACTCAACCAAGATGCCAATTACCGCAACGATGTCATCTGTAGACAACACGCCAGAACCGATAATCCCTTGCACCCCAACGCGCGAGTAGAAACGACGCTGCCAACCCGGTGCCTTCTCGTCGCTGCGATCAGGATATGCACGACGGTTAAACTTCATACGGCCAACGGCAGACAGATCATAGCGATCTTCGGAGAAGAACAGACCCTGGAACAATGCCTCAACCGCATCCTCTGTCGGCGGCTCCCCAGGACGCATCATGCGATAGATCGCCACACGCGCAGAGGTGCGGTCCTGAGTGTCATCGGTTCTCAGGGTTGCCGAAATATATGCACCCTGATCCAAGTCATTTGTATAGAGAACCTTCACCTCTGTAATGCCATGATCCTCGAACTTATCGAGTGTATCTTCGGTGATTTCCTCATTTGCACGCGCAATCAACTCGCCCGTATCCGCACTCACCACATTTCGGCCTAAAACACGGCCTAAAACAAAATCTGCAGGGATGGCAATCCGCGTAACGCCAGCCTGTTGGAGATCCTTGATAGTCTTGGCGGTAATTCGCTTATCTTTCTGAACCAATACCCGACCATCATCCAGAACAATGTCAAATTTTGCGACTTCACCCTTCAGACGCTCTGGCACGGCCTCCAGATACAACATGTCGCCATCAAACTGAATCGTATCAAAATCAAAAAACTCGCTAAGAATTTGCTCTGGCGTGTAACCCAGAGCCTTCATCAAGATAGAGACCGGCATCTTACGGCGACGGTCAATGCGGAAATATAGCAAGTCTTTTGGATCAAATTCGAAATCCAACCAAGAGCCACGGTAAGGAATGATGCGCGCAGAGAATAGAAGCTTGCCCGAGGAGTGGGTCTTACCACGATCGTGCTCAAAGAACACACCTGGTGAACGGTGAAGCTGAGACACAATCACGCGCTCGGTACCGTTGATGATGAAAGAGCCATTTCGAGTCATCAACGGGATCTCACCCATATAGACTTCCTGCTCTTTCGCTTCTTTAACCGTCGGCTTTGCAGAATCGCGATCAAAGATAGTCAATCGAACCCGTGCGCGCAGCGGTGCCGCAAAAGTAATCCCACGTTGCTGACACTCAACAACATCAAATGGAGGCTCGCCGAGCGCATAACTCACGAAATCAAGCCTTGCAAATCCATTATGGCTTACTATCGGAAAAATCGAGTTGAAAGCCGCTTGCAAGCCGATGTTAGTGCGAGCATCCACTGCGACGCCTAGCTGCAGAAATTCAGTATACGAATCGATCTGAGTAGCAAGCAGGTATGGCACATCCAAGACGCTCGCCCGCTTCGCGAAGCTTTTACGAATGCGTTTTTTCTCGGTGAACGAGTAACTCATAGAGTCTCCAATCAGAGCTGGGGCGCAAAAAACAAACCTAATCGGCCCTAGCGAGCCGCTTACGTTTGTTTTCTGAATTTAGAACCAAAAACCTAACAGCATACAAGCGCAAGAAGGCTGGCGGACTACTCCGCCAGCCTCTCTACATCTCTACAACAATACTTATTTCATTTCAGCTGTTGCACCAGCTTCGATCAACTTCTTGACCATAGCTTCGGCATCAGCCTTAGGAGTGCCTTCCTTAACGGTCTTAGGTGCGCCATCAACCAGGTCCTTGGCTTCCTTCAGACCTAAACCGGTCAGTTCGCGAACAACCTTAATCACGCCAACCTTGTTGGAACCGGCACCGGTCAAGATAACGTCAAAATCTGTCTTCTCTTCAACGGCAGCAGCTTGAGCCGGACCACTACCACTAACAACTGCAGCAGCAGAAACACCAAACTTCTCCTCGAATGCCTTCACCAGGTCATTCAATTCCATAACGGTCATGCCACCTACTGCTTCGAGAATGTCTTCTTTGGTCAGAGCCATTTTGTTACTCCTGAATACAAATATGTCTTAAAAACTGTGTCGAAAATCAAGCTGCTTCGGACTGCTTCTTTTCTGCCAGTGCAGCAACGGCACGTGCCATACCAGAAACAGGAGCCTGCATAACAAACAGAAGCTTCGAAAGCAACTCTTCGCGACTTGGAATCGAGGCGAGTTGAACAACTTCAGCAACACTCATCACCTTGCCGCTATACGAACCGGCCTTAATGACAATCTTGTCGTTGTTCTTTGCAAAATCGTGCAATACCTTTGCTGCTGCAACTGGATCAGCGGAAATCCCATAAACAAGCGGACCAACCATATGATCAGCCAGCCCTGCGAACGGAGTATCTGCCACCGCACGACGAGCTAACGTGTTCTTCAAGACACGCAAATAAACACCCTGACTGCGTGCGGCAGCACGCAGCTTGGTCATCGCGCCGACCTGAATACCACGATACTCAGCCACGACCATGGTTTCAGCTTTTGCAACTTCAGCCGAAATTTCAGCCACTACGGCTTTCTTATCGTCAATATTGAGACTCAAGGTCTACCTCCTATCAAGATTGCGACTTACTGCAAATCGCGATCCAAAGATATGGAAACCGAGGTCAGGAGTATCTAGGCACTACAAACTCGTAATACTGAATAACCTGTCCGGGCAACCATCTGCGTAGGGTTTCGTATATCATCGGAAAATTAAGACTGAGTTATCAGTCCCCTACGGTCTTTGACTGTCTAGCGAGACAACCTCGCTAGCCCAAAGTCTTACTGCATCAGAGCAACCAGCTCTGACTACGCCTGCAAGGACGTTTGATCTACGCGAACGCCAACACCCATAGTGCTAGAGACGGCGATTTTGCGCAGATAAGTACCTTTTGATGTAGCAGGCTTCGCTTTCTGTAACGCATCGAGCAAAGCAGATAAGTTTTCCTGCAAGGCAGCGACATCAAAGGAGGCGCGGCCGATTGTGCAATGAATCAAGCCCTCCTTAGTTGTACGGTACTGAACCTGACCAGCCTTGGCGTTCTTTACTGCCTCGGCGACGTTGGGAGTAACAGTACCGACCTTCGGATTCGGCATCAAACCACGAGGTCCCAAAATTTGACCAAGCTGACCGACTACTCGCATTGCATCAGGAGTTGCAATCACGATATCGAAATCCATGAAGCCGCCCTTGATTTGCTCCGCCAAGTCATCAAAACCAACAACATCTGCACCAGCAGACTTCGCGGTCTCTACGTTTGCACCCTGAGCAAATACTGCAACACGAACACTCTTACCAGTGCCCTTTGGGAGGACGACAGAACCGCGAACAATTTGGTCCGACTTGCGAGCATCAACCCCCAAGTTAATTGCCACATCAATTGACTCGTTGAATTTAGCCGTGGCGCCCTCTTTAACTAAGGACAAAGCCTCTTGGACCGGGTACAGCTTATTACGATCAATACGCCCCTGGAGAGCTTGCATACGTTTGGAAATCTTAGCCATTTATACGCCCTCCACTTCAATACCCATGCTACGAGCCGACCCAGCGATCGTGCGAACTGCCGCATCCATATCAGCCGCGGTCAGATCAGGTTGTTTAGCCTTCGCTATATCTTCAAGCTGAGCACGGCTCAACTTTCCAACCTTATCCAAATGAGGCTTGGAACTACCTTTTTGCACACCTGCAGCCTTCTTGATCAAGATTGTCGCTGGGGGCGTTTTCAGTACAAACGTGAACGACTTATCTGCATATGCAGTGATTACAACCGGAATTGGCAAGCCCGGCTCCATACCCTGGGTCTGAGCATTAAATGCCTTGCAGAACTCCATAATATTCAGACCGCGCTGCCCCAATGCCGGTCCAATTGGCGGGGATGGATTTGCTTTGCCTGCAGGAACCTGCAGCTTTACATAACCTACTACTTTTTTTGCCATCGAAGCTCACTCCAATAAAAGGGTATAGCGCAAACAATTGCTTGCTTCCCGTAAAAACTGGACATCAAACAATCCAGCTCAAAAACAATGATTTTGCCAATTAAATCTTTTCAACTTGAGAAAAATCAACTTCAACCGGCGTAGCACGGCCAAAAATCAAAACAGAAACACGCAATTTATTTTTGTCGTAATTAACTTCTTCTACCGTCGCATTAAAATCAGCAAATGGCCCTTCCGTTACACGCAATGTTTCCCCGACCTCAAAAAGGACTTTCGGCTTCGGTTTATCCACGCCATCTTGCATTTGCTGAAGAATGTTATCAACCTCTCGCTTGCTGATTGGAGTTGGGCGCATCCCTGAGCCGCCAACAAACCCCGTAACCTTTGGCGTATTTTTCACTAGGTGCCAAGTCTCGTCAGTCATGTCCATTTCAACCAGAACATAACCAGGAAAGAACTTTCGTTCAGTCAAAGCTTTGTGGCCATTCCTCATTTCCACAACCTCTTCAACCGGAACAAGAATCTGGCCGAACATATGCTGTACGGACGCACGTTCTATACGCTCTTTCAGAGCTTTCTGCACTGTCTTCTCAAAGCCTGAATAGGCATGAACCACATACCAGCGCATTGACATCACAATCCCCACAAATATTTATCGAGCGCGGCCAAGCAATTGCTCATATAGCAACCACTCCAAGCTCTTATCGACCGTCAGCATAAATACGGCCAACACCAATACAAAAAGAAAAACAAACCCCGTAATCTGCCATACTTCTTTTCGGCTCGGCCAAACTACCTTCTGAGCCTCCCTGTAAGACTCTCGTGCATATACTAAAAACTCTTTGCCCGGAGTCGAAAACAATAAAACGCCCCCTCCTCCAACAACCCCAAAAACCACAGAGAAGACTCGGACCCATTTCATTGAATCCCCAACAGGCATCACGTAGTAACCCGAAACCCCAAGCACAACCAACAGCAATGCAATTACGATCTTTAGCTTGTCTAAATTTTCCATCTAAGCAACCGCATTTCAGCAGTACATATGAGTTGGCCGCTTCCAAAAAATCAGGAAACGGCCAGCTAAGATTATATGACATTCTGGCAGGCGAGGAGGGCCTCGAACCCCCAACCCCCGGTTTTGGAGACCGGTGCTCTGCCAATTGAGCTACTCGCCTAAAAAGTCAAAAAAAGTCTTTTATTCCAACACTTTCGACACAACGCCCGCACCAACGGTACGGCCACCTTCACGAATAGCAAACCGCAAACCTTGCTCCATCGCAATCGGAGCAATCAACGACACAGTAATCGCAACGTTGTCACCCGGCATGACCATCTCCGTACCTGCAGGCAATTCAACCGATCCAGTAACATCGGTCGTGCGGAAGTAGAACTGAGGGCGATACCCATTAAAGAACGGGGTATGACGGCCTCCTTCATCTTTGCTCAAAACATAGACTTCTGCAGCAAACTTCGTGTGCGGAGTGATACTACCCGGCTTCGCCAATACTTGACCACGCTCAACATCTTCACGTTTAGTACCGCGAAGCAAGGCACCAATATTGTCACCCGCCTGACCCTGATCCAACAACTTGCGGAACATCTCCACACCAGTACAAGTCGTCTTTTGGGTGGCGCGAATGCCAACAATTTCAATTTCTTCGCCAACCTTAACAATACCGCGCTCAACACGGCCAGTCACAACCGTACCCCGACCGGAAATCGAGAACACATCCTCAACCGGCATCAGGAAAGCGCCATCTACGGCTCGCTCAGGCTGAGGAATGTAAGTATCCAGCGCTTCTGCCAAACGGAAAATTGCCGGCTCACCCACCTCAGACTGATCACCTTCCAAAGCCTTCAGCGCAGAACCCTTGATGATAGGAATGTCATCACCAGGGAAATCATACTTCGAAAGAAGCTCACGAACTTCCATCTCAACCAGTTCAAGCAGCTCAGCATCATCAACCATGTCACACTTATTCATGAACACGATGATATAAGGAACACCCACCTGGCGAGCCAACAGAATATGCTCCCGAGTCTGAGGCATCGGACCATCAGCAGCCGACACAACCAAAATCGCACCATCCATCTGGGCCGCACCCGTAATCATGTTCTTCACATAATCAGCATGGCCAGGGCAATCTACGTGAGCATAGTGGCGATTCTCAGTCTCATACTCAACGTGCGCGGTATTAATCGTAATACCACGCGCCTTTTCTTCCGGAGCACTATCAATTTGATCGTAAGCTTTTGCAATACCGCCAAACTTGCGTGACAAGATGGTTGTAATCGCTGCGGTCAACGTGGTCTTTCCATGATCTACGTGACCAATAGTCCCTACGTTCACATGCGGCTTCGTCCGCTCAAACTTCTCTTTTGCCATGATATTTCCTTGATTTGAAAGCCTGAAACTATCAAGCGAATGGAGCCCATGATGAGAATTGAACTCATGACCTCTCCCTTACCAAGGGAGTGCTCTACCTCTGAGCTACATGGGCATTCCGCAAAGCTGGAGCGGGTGAAGGGAATCGAACCCTCGTCGTAAGCTTGGAAGGCTTCTGCTCTACCATTGAGCTACACCCGCACACGAGAGCCTGAACATGATCCAACCGCACAGACCATTCTTCACACCGCAAATTACTTTGGTGGAGGGAGAAGGATTCGAACCTTCGAAGGCAGAGCCGTCAGATTTACAGTCTGATCCCTTTGACCGCTCGGGAATCCCTCCTGAAGAGCTGTGCATTATGGAGAAACAGGAAAGAGTTGTCAAAGCTTTTTTTGAAATTTATTCCTCTTTTCGTACGCCTCGCTTGTCTTAACCACGAAAAACTCACCCAACCAATTGATAATAAATCAAATTATTGAAAAACAAAACTCAATCATATTTATCTTTGAACCTTGATCAATGCGATGTCTATTTGCGTTGTTCAATCCGTAAGCCGCACTGAACATGCATACTTTTCTCAGCCATTGATTCGCTTGGCTACCATCAGCCATTACCCTTCGCTCCTCTTCGTCTTGCCCCCCGAAGAATCGCAGAGATCATAAATAGAATTTTGTCGAATAGAGGGAGTTCTCTCAGATACAAAGATCTAGGTTTGCGGACAGCCAGATCCAGGCGGTGCTGAAGCAGGGAGTAGGCGGCATGGATGCCTCGCTGATGACTCCGCTCACAGAGCTGGAAGCCGAGAATGCCCGGCAGAAGAAGAGGTATGCCGAAGAGCGGCTAAAGGCAGAGGTCGTCAGGGACGCCCTTAAAAAAAATGTTGAAGCCATCTCGCGCTCCAAGCCGTGAAACACCAGACCGGGGGATAGGTATCCGAATGGCCTGTTCGGCGTTCGGAATCAGCGAATCCTGCTACCGCTATCAGGCAAACGGCTCGTCAGAGCATGTCCAGATCGCCGACCACCTGATCCGCTCGACGCATGGTCTGTGCTTTCTGTTCCTGCGCAACGTGCAAGGCTACCTCTGGAATCACAAGCTGGTATATCGCATCCATCACGAGCTTAAGCTCAATTTGCGTATAAATCGCGCAAACGAATCGTACGCAACCGACTGGGGCCGCTGGCCGCGCCTGCAACGATCAATCAATCCTGGCGATGGACGTCATGCATGACCAACTGGCTGATGGGCGCAATTTCCGGTTACTGAACATTATTGATAACTTCAACCGCGAGGCGCTGGCGATGGATATTGATCTGTCCTTACCAACCGAACGGATTATGCGTGCCCTTGAGCAGGTCATCGAATGGCGAGGGAAGCCAGCTGCCATCCGCAGTGACAACGGCCCGGAGTACCTTGGTAAGGAGCTGACCGACCGGGTGCTGAAAAGCGGCATTCGGCTGGGCCGCATTCAGCTCGGCAAGCCGCAGCAAAACGCATACACATACATTGATCGAGTTAACCACACCGTCCGCTATGATTGGCTGGGTCATCACCTGTTCGAGCGATCTCCGAGGTTCAGGAGCACGCAACGCGCTGGCTCTGGCTTCGCCATCATGAACGCCCGAATATAGCCTTGGGCGGCATCATTCCAAAACAGCGGCTGGCCATAGCCACCTGACCCTACTTCTGATCCCCTTTAAAAATGGGGAATTACCATCGTCTTTGAACCAATAAAAAGGCCCCGCCATCGGCAGGGCCAAGTTTGAGATCAGCACACCCCGAATTCGGGGCGCCTCTGCTAATCGGTTTACTTTACCGCGACAGTGTCAGCGAGATCTTGATAATCCTTGATCTCATTGAAGTTCATGTATCTGTAAACCTCACTCGCCTTGGCATTCAAAACACCAATATCGGCCATGTACTCTTCTTTGGTCGGGATGCGGCCCAGCTTGGAGCAAATGGCAGCCAGCTCAGCCGAACCAAGGTAGACATTGGAGTTCTTGCCTAAGCGATTCGGGAAGTTACGTGTAGAAGTAGACATAACCGTTGCCCCTTCCTTCACCTGCGCCTGATTGCCCATACACAAAGAACATCCTGGCATTTCCATCCGGGCGCCCGCCGTGCCAAAGGTACCGTAGTGGCCTTCATTGGTCAGCTGTTCGGCATCCATCTTGGTAGGCGGTGCCACCCAGAGCTTCACAGGAATATCCCGTTTGCCTTCCAGCAGCTTGGATGCGGCACGGAAATGACCGATGTTGGTCATGCACGAACCAATGAACACTTCATCAATCTTGGCTCCAGCGACTTCGCTCAAGGTCTTCACGTCATCGGGATCATTCGGGCACGCAACAATTGGCTCGTGAATGTCTGCCAGATCAATTTCGATCACTGCTGCATACTCAGCATCGGCATCCCCCTTCAGCAACTCCGGCTTGGCAATCCAGGCTTCCATTGCCTTGATACGGCGCTCCAGCGTGCGGGCATCCTGATAACCATTCGCAATCATCGTCTTCATCAACGTGATATTCGACGTCATGTACTCAATGATCGGTGCCTTATCGAGGTGTACTGTGCAGCCTGCTGCGGAACGTTCAGCCGATGCATCAGACAGCTCAAATGCCTGCTCAACCTTCAGATCGGGCAGACCTTCGATTTCCAGAATACGGCCAGAAAAGATATTTTTCTTGCCAGCCTTGGCAACAGTCAGCAAACCTTGCTTGATGGCATACAGCGGAATGGCATTGACCAGATCACGCAAGGTTACGCCAGGCTGCATTTTGCCCTTGAAGCGAACCAGAACAGATTCCGGCATATCGAGTGGCATCACGCCCGTTGCCGCAGCAAAGGCTACCAAACCCGAACCAGCAGGAAAGGAAATACCAATCGGGAAACGGGTATGTGAATCTCCGCCAGTGCCCACGGTATCCGGCAGCAGCAAACGGTTCAACCAGCTGTGGATTACGCCATCACCTGGGCGCAATGCAACACCGCCACGGGTACTGATGAAGGCCGGCAGCTCCTTGTGCATCTTCACATCAACCGGCTTCGGATAAGCAGCGGTATGACAGAACGATTGCATAACCATGTCGGCGCTGAATCCAAGGCACGCCAAGTCCTTCAACTCGTCACGAGTCATCGGGCCGGTGGTGTCTTGCGAACCAACAGTAGTCATCTTAGGCTCACAGTAGGTACCGGGGCGCACGCCTTGACCTTCTGGCAGACCACAGGCGCGGCCAACCATTTTCTGTGCCAACGAGAAACCACGACCGGAATCAACCGGCGCCTTAGGCAAACGGAATACATTGGAAACTGGCAAACCCAGCGCCTCACGGGCCTTGGAAGTCAGGCCGCGACCGATAATCAGGTTGATACGGCCACCCGCGCGCACTTCATCCAGAATCACCTCGCTCTTCAGGGCGAATTCTGCAACGACAGCGCCATTCTTCTCGATTTTTCCGGAGTACGGATAGACGTCGATGACATCGCCCATTTCCAACTTGGAAACATCCACCTCAATCGGCAGAGAACCGGAGTCTTCCTGCGTGTTGAAGAAGATCGGCGCAATCTTGCCACCCAGCGTCACCCCACCAAAACGCTTGTTGGGCACAAACGGAATATCCTGGCCGGTCGCCCACACTACCGAGTTGGTAGCGGACTTGCGGCTAGAACCTGTACCAACCACGTCCCCTACATAGGCAACCAGATGACCTTTTTTCTTCAGCTCATCAATGAAAGCCATTGGGCCACGCTTGCCATCCTCCTCAGGCTTGAACGCCGCGTCGGGACGGGTGTTTTTCAACATAGCCAGATAATGCAGCGGAATGTCAGGACGGCTCCAAGCGTCGGGCGCTGGCGATAAGTCGTCAGTATTGGTTTCGCCCGGCACCTTGAATACGGTGACGGTAATCTTTTGCTCTACCTCTGGCCGGCTGGTAAACCATTCCGCATCCGCCCAGCTCTGCAATACCGCCTTGGCATTTGCATTGCCACCATCAGCCAGGGTTTTGACATCGTGGAAATAATCGAATACCAGCAGGGTCTTCTTCAGACCCTCAGCTGCAATGCCACCAACTTCAGCGTCCGCCAACAAATCAATCAGCGGCTTGACGTTGTAACCGCCAACCATGGTGCCAAGCAAACGCGTGGCATGAGCACGGTCGATAAGGGGGCTTTTGGTATGGCCATCGGCCACGGAGGCCAAGAATGAGGCCTTAACCTTGGCGGCATCATCCACACCCGGGGGAACGCGATGAGTGATCAGTTCTACCAGCGCACTTTCTTCACCTGTCGGGGGCGTCTTCAGCAGCTCAACCAGATCAGCAACCTGCTGAGCGGAAAGTGGTAGCGGGGGAATGCCGAGAGCGGCACGCTCTGCAACGTGCTGGCGATAGGCTTCTAGCATGGCTTGACCTTTCGAAGAATTAAGCAAGGAAGGGCACTCGGAGTGCCAGTAAACCCGGAATTTTAATTGGTATAGCCTGAAATAAGCATCTTCTCGAAGGAATCTGCACAGCCAGCCCAAAGGGTTTGATGAACGAAGATTACGCTTTTGCCATGTTGGACACAAACGAGTAATCGCCACATCACTTGTGAGATAAAATCACACAATGAGCCAGTCACTTCCCCCGCTGAATGCCCTGCGTGCTTTTGAAGCCGCAGCACGTCTCGGCAGTTTCTCCACCGCCGCCGATGAACTTTTTGTCACACACGGTGCCATCAGCAAACAGATCAAACAGCTGGAGGCATGGCTGGGAGTCACCTTGTTTGAACGCACAGGCCGACGGGTGAAACTCACCGACTCTGGCTGGCGCTATCTGGTGCAGATTCAAGATGGGCTGGATCTGATTGCCAATGCCACTGCCGAGGTCATGCAACCCAACCGGCAGCGGCGTCTTGTGGTCAACTCAACGCCCACCCTGGCAATGCATTGGCTCTTGCCTCATTTGCCAGAATTCCAGCGCAGTCACCCTGAAATTGAATTACGCATGGTGACATCGGACCGGGATATCAGCCGTCTGGATACGCCATTCGACATCGCCATCCGGCGCGGCCCTGGAGACTGGCCCGGATACATCGTCAAGCCGTTTCTCAATGAGTCGGAGCTTCCACTATGCAGCCCTGCCCTGCTGGAGCGTCTACCAATCAGGGAGCCAGCCGATCTTGCCAGACACACGCTACTGATTGCTGATACCCGGCCTACCGCGTGGCAACGCTGGCAGACCCTCGCTGGCATTCCAGATCTGAAGCCCGCCGCCACTCAGCAGTTCGATCACTTCTACCTCGCTCTACAGGCAGCAATCGATGGCTGGGGCATCACCCTGGGCCCCTTGCCAATGATGCAGGCGAAAATCGCCAGCGGCATGCTGGTCGCTCCACTCCCCGGCCCACAGGTTTCGGTACGAGGCTATTGCTGGATTATCCCGCGAGCCCTGATGAACGACCCAGCCATCACCAGCTTCTGCGAATGGCTGGAGGCAGATGCCTCCCAATCTGTCAGCCACGCCTGAACCCATCTACCCCACCTGTATAGCAATCCAACACCCCTGAAAACAAAAAACCCCGCCGAGGCAGGGTCTGTACTTCCAGCAAGGAGTTTGCAGTATTAGACGTTGAACAGAAAATTCATCACATCTCCATCCTGCACAACATACTCTTTGCCTTCAGAGCGCATCTTGCCGGCCTCTTTAGCACCTTGCTCACCCTTGTAGCTGATGTAATCCGCATACGAAATAGTTTGGGCCCGAATGAAACCGCGCTCGAAGTCGGTGTGGATCACTCCAGCAGCCTGCGGTGCAGTATCTCCAACGTGGATGGTCCAGGCGCGGACTTCTTTTACGCCTGCCGTGAAGTAGGTCTGCAGGCCAAGCAGCTTGTAACCCGCCCGGATCAAGCGATTCAGGCCAGACTCCTCCAGACCGAGATCTGCCAGGAATGCTACTTTGTCGTCCTCATCCAAATCGGCCAGTTCTGCCTCAATCTTGGCGCACAACGCCACAACAGGCGCCCCTTCTTTTGCGGCGTGAGCACGTAGCCGTTCCAGATGCGGATTGTTCTCCATACCGTCTTCAAGCACATTGCCAACGTACATTGCAGGCTTGATTGTCAGTAGGCACAAGGGTTTGAGCAGTGCCAGATCTTCTTCACCCAATGCGAGCGTCCGTGCCGGCTTGCCTTCATTCAAATGTGGCAGCAACTTTTCGCAAGCCGCCACCAGCTTCTGAGCTTCTTTATCGCCTGACTTGGCACGCTTACCTTCACGCTGGATAGCCTTCTCGACGGCGGTCAGATCTGCCAGAGCCAGTTCCGTCACGATCACTTCAATATCTGCAATGGGATCGACCTGCCCAGCCACATGCACGACATTTTCATCATCAAAGCAACGTACAACATTCACAATTGCATCGGTTTCGCGAATATTCGCCAGGAATTGGTTACCCAAACCCTCACCCTTGCTAGCACCTTTGACCAAGCCCGCGATATCGACAAACTCTACAATGGCAGGCTGAACTTTTTGTGGATTTACGATTTTCGATAATTCGGCCAAGCGCGGATCCGGTACTTCGACGATGCCTACATTGGGCTCGATAGTACAGAATGGGTAGTTTTCAGCCGCAATGCCTGCTTTGGTCAACGCATTGAATAAGGTGGATTTGCCAACATTGGGCAGCCCAACAATGCCGCATTTAAGACTCATGGGTGTTCCTTTGTGAAAAACGGTTGCGATTTGTCGTTCAGGCTGATTTGTCAGCAGTAGTCGGCTTGGATTTTGGCTTGGTATTGATTGTCATAGTCGCCTTGGCAAAATCCCCCTGGGACAACCACTTCCAGGCATTCAGCGTTCTCGCGATCGCATCATCGATTTGCGGTTGCTCTGGTTGCCTGGGGCGGTGCAGCACAAAATCTGCGACAGGTTGATTCAAACCCAGTGTCCGCGGATGGCCAATTCCAATCCTCAAGCGCCAGAAATTGGGGCTACCCAGCATAGCTTGTATATCGCGCAAGCCATTGTGCCCAGCATGGCTACCCCCCTGTTTGAGTTTCGATTCCCCTGGCAGCAGATCCAGCTCATCATGCACCACCAGAATTTCTTCCGGCAAAATCTTGTAGAAACGCGCAATGGCCGCCACTGCATGCCCCGAACGATTCATGTAAGTCATAGGCTGCAGCAGCCAAACTTCTCCATCTCCGGACCGGGCCTTTCCGGCCTGTCCGTGGAATTTGGTTTCAGGACGAAGCTCACACTTTAAATCATGCGCCAGTGCATCTACCCACCAGAAGCCGGCATTGTGCCGTGTATCAACATATTCAGCGCCGGGATTTCCCAAACCAACTACCAGCCGAATCACCGTTTGCGACATGAAACCTTCCTTCAAACGACAAAACGGCCCGCCTTGGCGAGCCGTTCCTGATTTCTTGATTCAAGCCAAGCTTACTCGGCCGAACCACCCTTAGGAGCGATGATCGAAACAACAGTAGCGTTGTCACCATGCTTGAGGGTAACAAATTCAAGACCTTCAGGCAGAGCAATGTCTGACAAATGGATCGACTGACCGGCTTGCAGATCCTTCAAATCAACAGTAATGAACTCTGGCAACTGACTTGGCAGGCAAGATACATCTGCATCAGTAGCAACGTGAGCAACAGTACCACCACCAGTCTTAACACCAGGAGCCACATCACCATTGATAAAGTGGAATGGCACCTTGATGTGAATCTTCTGAGTAGGATCTACACGCTGAAAGTCGATGTGCAGAATCTGCTGCTTCCATGGATGGTACTGAGCGCTACGCAGCAAGGCCTTTTCAGACTTGCCGTCAACAACCAGATCCAGAATGGAAGCGTGGAAAGCTTCAGCTTGCAATGCGTAGTACATCGCATTGTGATCCAACTCAATAGCCTTCGGCTCTTGGTTAGCACCGTAAACAATTGCAGGAACCTTACCAGTACGACGCAGGCGGCGGCTCGCTCCAGTACCCTGTACGTCACGGCTAGCGGCAATAACTTCAAACTTCATAACAACCTCCGATTAACAAGCGCAATCCGCGACCAGATTACGCCAAACAAAAGGAGGCGCATCGCGCCTCCCGAAAAACTTCAATCACCTCAATCCACAAATAAGGTGGAAACGGACTCTTCGTTATTAATCCTACGCATAGTCTCCGCCAGCAATGGCGCAATCGATACGACTCGAATACGGCCGGATTGGCGGGCAGCCTCAGACAATGGAATGGTATCAGTCACAACTACTTCATCCAGATCGGACTGAATAATCCGCTCCACAGCGGGGCCCGATAAGACAGGATGCGTCGCATATGCAAGAACGCGCTTCGCGCCGTGCTCTTTGAGAGCCTGAGCCGCTTTACACAGTGTGTTGGCGGTATCAACCATGTCGTCCATGATCAGACAGGTTCGACCGGACACATCACCAATAATGTGCATGACTTCAGCAACATTTGCTTTTGGCCGACGCTTATCAATGATGGCAAGGTCAGTATGCAACTGCTTAGCCATTGCGCGAGCACGTACAACACCTCCCACATCAGGAGAAACCACCATCAGATCTTCATATTGCCGAGCCTGAACATCTGCCAACAACACAGGGGTGGCATAAATATTATCGACCGGAATATCAAAGAAACCCTGAATCTGATCTGCATGTAAATCAACTGTCAACAGACGATCCACACCAGAAGCGGTGAGCATATTTGCGACCAGTTTTGCAGTAATGGGGACTCGGGCACTGCGCGGGCGACGATCTTGCCGGGCATAGCCATAGTAAGGAATAGCAGCAGTAACACGACCAGCAGAAGCACGCTTCAAGGCATCAACCGTCAGCAGAACTTCCATGAGATTGTCATTGGTCGGAGCACAGGTCGATTGCAGGACAAACACATCACGACCACGGACATTTTCAAGCAGTTCAACAGTGACTTCACCATCACTGAATCGACCTACGGAGGCACGGCCCAGAGAAATATCAAGATGCTTAACAACGCTCTCCGCCAACTGAGGATTAGCATTGCCAGTAAATACCATCAAACTCTCATAAGCCACTGCGTGCTCCTGAAAAAAATAAAGCGTGTAATCGTCATTACACGCTTTTTTTACCTTACTGTATTTCGTGGCAGCCATCAGCAACCACCTTAAATCTGGCAGGGGAGGTAGGGATCGAACCTACGAATGGCGGAATCAAAATCCGCTGCCTTACCACTTGGCGACTCCCCTAGAATCTTCCTGATCAAACAGGCCAACTCAATAAAGGATGCTGGTTTAAACCGAACGCTGAAAAACCATCGATATCAGCACACAAGACTTTTTTTGCTTCTTGCACGGCTTCGAGGCTTTCAAACTCAGCAAACACACACGCCCCAGACCCTGTCATCATTGCTTTAGACTTACCAGAAAGTAGATCTATATATTTTCTAACGACCGGGTATTTCCGACAAGCAACTGACTGCAAATCGTTTCGCATCGTCGTCATCGGAAAGACCGCCATATTAATGAGGGGCGTATCCCTTGTCAAGCCTTCATCACAAAAAATTTCCGCCGTAGAAATGGAAACAGGGGGAACAAGCACCAAGTAGTAGCGATCTGGCAGCTCAACAGCTTGTAATGATTCACCAATTCCTTCAGCAAATGCATTGCGGCCGAAAATAAATACCGGAACATCCGCTCCTAGTTTTAAACCGAGGCTCTGCAATTCCCTGCGGGACAAACCCAGTTGCCAGAGCGTATTGAGACCAATTAATACGGTAGCTGCATCGGAACTCCCCCCGCCAAGCCCCCCGCCCATCGGCAGCCGCTTTTCCAGACCAATGTCTACGCCCAACCGCGAGCCAGTATGGTCTTGTAGCAACTTTGCAGCACGTACAGTCAGATCAGATTCAGCAGGCACCCCGGGAATTGGATCAACACGGTTGATGGCCCCATCCTCTCTCACGCGAAGATAGACAGTATCGCCATAGTCGATGAATCGAAACAGTGTCTGCAGGAGATGGTAGCCATCAGGCCTACGACCATTTACATGCAGGAATAGATTGAGTTTGGCCGGGGCAGGCAAAGCCAGAAACCCCGGTCTTTGTTCGGGTGAGTGATATGTCATGGTTTGATTGAGGGGGTGTCGATACGCCAATCATGAAGGGCTATGCGCACCTCCAGCCCTTCCCGCCGCAGTATCAAGCGACTAGGCGCCTCATTCTGTGCGCCGGTAAACTCGACTTGCCAGCCATATTGGCTGAGTAGCCGTCCTTCGGAATTTTCGGACCAACTGGAGGGAGAGTCGGGATCTGCCAAGCCCAACAGCCAATAGCGCAGGCCCGCCGCCGGCAGCGGCCATCCCAGCTCACGAGCGGTCAGTCGCTCCATATCGCCATCGGCCCGCAGAGCACCATGTCTATCGAAAAAGCGGGCAGTACTACCCTGAAGCTCCATTCTTCCCAGCGTCAGTCCGAGAGGCGACTGAACATCTATTGCATCTCCATCCTGCAAATGGCGCCAGACAAAATTCGCTTGATAGCCTTCACCATCAACCTTTGCCGCAATACGTCCATCCACCTCAAAACGTTCTGGCAAGGATGTCAGCCCCATCAGACGAGGCGTGCTACCTGGTGTTGCACATCCCGTCAACAACAGCGCGACCAGGCTCGCGGTGAAAAGTCGGCCGCCACTCACTTTCCGGTCAACCGCTTGATGGTGTCTGCAAGCACGTCGTGCTTGGGATCAAGCTGCTTACCCTGATCCCAGACCTTAAGCGCCTCATCCCGCTGATTCAGTTGCCACAGGACTTCGCCCAGATGAGCAGCTATTTCTGGATCAGGCAACAGTTCAAAAGCGCGCTTCAATTGGCGCGCAGCTTCCTGAAAATTGCCGCGGCGATATTGCAGCCAACCGCTGCTATCAATAATGACCGGGTTATCCGGTTCAATCGCCAAGGCTTGCCCAATCAAATGCTCAGCTTCGTCCAGACGTGACGTTCTTGCCGCCAGGGTATAACCCAAAGCATTGAGCGCCGTTGCGCTGTTTGGTTTGATCTCCAGATAACGACGCAAGTCCCGTTCAGCCACATCAAGCTGCCCCAGCTGTTCGGAAATCAGGGAGCGGTCATAGAGAAGATCAGTGCTATTCGGAAACTCTTTCAATGCTGTATCAAGCACTTTACGCGCAGCGGTCAGATCTTTGTTCTCCCGATGGATCTGCGCCAAGGTCTGGGCCTTCATGATCTTGTTCGACTCGGTATCTACCGGCATTTTCTCGGCCAAAGCCAAGGCCGGCTCTTTCTGGCCCTGGCGCGAGTAGATGTGGACCAAGCGCCGATCTGCGTCATCGCGGTAATCCCCATCCGGCACGCTACGGTACCAGTCCATTGCCCGGTCAAAGTTACGCTGTTCTTCGGCAGTTACGCCCAGGTAGTAGCGAATGGCAGCAGGATTACGAGGCTTGAGATCCAATGCATGCACAAAAGCTGACTCTGCCTGACGGTAATCACGCCCCTGCATTGCCGTCATGCCCAGACCAACAACGATTTCCAGTGTATCGGGGAAGTCACGGTTTAATACGTCGTAAACCTTGCGCGCATCAGCC
The DNA here is from genome assembly GCF_030129945.1 of Parachitinimonas caeni. Lineage (GTDB taxonomy): Bacteria > Pseudomonadota > Gammaproteobacteria > Burkholderiales > Chitinimonadaceae > Parachitinimonas > Parachitinimonas caeni. Next base: position 4,527 of record NZ_JARRAF010000036.1, on the reverse strand, counting down.
AAGCGACGGGCATCAATCAGATTGCGGGCATAAGACATCCGCACTTCCTTGGCCTGCGGATACCGTACCGACTGCTCAGCGAGAAACTCCAAAGCTTCCTTCTCGGAGCGCCCTTCCAGCAAGTGCGCCTTTAACAGGATGGCAATGTCCCAACCCGGTCTACGACTGAGAGCCAGATCAACCTGAACTAGCGCCTTATCCGCATGACCTGCCGCTTGTTCTGCGAATCCTAATGCCAACGCGGCTTCTGGCAGATCGGCATAGGGTTTGGCCAAAGCCTGGGTCAAGACCAGAACGGCTTGCTTATCAGATTGTTTATTCCACAGTGAACGTAGTTGCAGGAGTGAATTACCTGCTTCGGCAGGGCGCGCCGCAATCAGCTTGGCCAGATGCGGCTCGGCTTCGCTCAAGCGATTGGTGCGCACCAGCATGGAGACCAGGGTATGCAACGCCGTTGAGGACTTCGGATCAATCTCCAGCCACAACGTCGCGCTATCAATGGCAAAGTTGATCTGGCCGGAGGTAATCGCGTGTTCCAGTGCACGTCTGGCAAGGCGCGGGTCTCTGGTTTTCTTGGCCAGATCAAGATAAGTGGTCATGGCCAACTGTGGCTGACCACGCTGTGCGGCAATATCGCTGACAAGCAGGCTGTACAACAGACGCGAATCCATATCCAGCTTGGGTAGCAGCTGCTGCTCCGCCACTTCAGCCTCATCGACGGCGGCGGTTTCGGTCTTACCGGCTTTGTCGGTAGCCTCAGGCTCTGGCTGAACGGTCTCGTCATCATCGGTCTGGTCGGTCTGCGCCACCACGGATGTTGCGGGGACTTCAGCCGGAGAAGCTTTGACAGGCGTCACAACTGGCGATACGGCAGCGCAACCAGACAGTAATGCCAACGTGACAGCAGCAGCACACAAGCGTCGATGAAATATCGGTGGTAACACGGTATGAACAGGTAAGAGCATGAGGCGGGCCGGTAAGGCAATGAGCGAAGTGTATGACATGGTATAGTCGACCCCCTTTTTACAGCAAGAAAAGCACCAGCCATGCCCGAATTGCCCGAAGTCGAAACCACCCGGAGGGGAATCGCTCCGGCAATCGAGCACGAGGCCATCAGTGCCGTCATCGTCCGCAATCCCAGCCTGCGCTGGCCCGTTCCACCAGACTTGGCAGAGCGATCTGTCGGGAAGCGTGTACAGGCCGTTACACGGCGCGGCAAATATCTATTGTTAGACCTTGGTGATGGTTTTCTGATCCTTCACCTCGGCATGTCTGGCTCCTTGCGGGTAGTTGCGGCGGACTCACCTGCCGAAAAACACGATCATGTCGATCTCGTCTTTGGGAAACAGGCCTTACGGCTGCGCGACCCACGTCGCTTCGGTGCCTTGCTTTGGCAGCCGGGAATCGCAAACGTTCACCCATTATTAGCCAGTCTTGGCCCTGAGCCACTCGGTTCCGATTTCACACCCGAGATTCTTTTCCAGTCTCTGCAGCGCAGGCACTGCGCCGTGAAAATCGCCATCATGGATAGCAAGCTCGTTGTCGGCGTTGGCAATATTTACGCGAGCGAATCGTTATTTCGAGCCGGCATCCTTCCACTGCGAGCGGCCTCGTCGGTCAGACTTGCCGAGTGCATGGATCTGCACGCTGCAATCAGGCAAACCCTGCAGGCAGCCATTGAGGCGGGCGGCAGCACCTTGCGTGACTTCGTTGATTCGAGCGGCAAGCCCGGCTACTTCCAGCAGCAATACTTTGTGTACGACCGGGCAGAACAACCATGCCTGTGTTGCGGCAGCCCGATTCGCAGCAGCCGTCTCGGCCAGCGTTCCACCTACTGGTGCATAAACTGTCAGCACTAGGTGCTGTTGACGTTAGGCTCTGTTGACATTTTATTTCCGGATCGGAAACAAAACGTCAACAGAGCCAGGTTCCGACAGGGAAATGACGCCGCTTTATGATGCCTGGCCATTTCGCATCGCCTCTGGGGCCGGGCACTCCGGCAGATCAAAATAAAAAACAGAGCCCTGCCCTTCTGCACTTTCAAAGCCCATCCGACCGCCCATACGCTCGATCAGCGCCTTGCTGATCCACAACCCCAATCCAGTCCCTCCGCTACGGCGACGATCGGAAGAATCCAGCTGGGAGAATTTCTGAAACAACCGCTCCTGCTGTGCTGCCGGAATACCTTTGCCGCGATCCTGCACCGCCACCCTCAGCCAGCCGGGCTCCTGCTGGTGAATGCTGACCCGCACCAGACGACTGGCAGGATCATCCGGGTCCGGCACTGAAAATTTCGCTGCATTCGAGAGCAGATTGGCCAGCACCTGCTCAACCCGGTTGCTATCCACCCATACCCAGCCATCCGCATCGCCATCCAGTGCGAAATACACATTGAAGCGCTCAGCGTAGGGCTGCATCGCCACGACGGACTGCGCGACCAGCTTGGCCAGCTGGCAGGTACCGGTATCGAACATCATTTTGCCGGAGGCAATCTTGTCGATATCCAGCAGGTCGTTGATCAGCACCAGCAGGCGCTGGGTATTGCGGTCCGCCACTTCGACCAGCTCTCGCGCCGGCCCAGGCAGCGCCGCCCCCAGTGGACCCAACAGCAAACCCAATGAACCACGGATGGATGTCAGCGGTGTGCGTAGCTCATGGCTCACCGTCGCGACAAATTCGCTTTTCAACCGGTCGGCCTCGCGCTGCTCGGTAATGTCCTGCAAAGTGCCAAACAGCTTGACCACACGGCCATATTCGTCCGTCTGCGGTGCGCCCAAACCCCTTACGGAGCGGATAATCTGATCCGGTCTTACCACCCTCAGCACCAGATCAAACGCCTCGCGTTTTTCCACGGCCTGCGTATTGGCAGCTCGGAAAGCTTCGCGATCTGCGGGATGAATACTGTTAACGATGGTCGCGTAATTCGGCGCCCCGAGCTCTGGCGGAAACCCGAAGATCAGCGATGTCTCGTCTGACCACAGGATGCGTCCGCTCTCGATATCCCACTCCCAGAACCCCAGGCGGGCCTGATGCTGAGCTTCGGCCAAGCGGGATTCAGAAGCCTTGAGTGCCAGCTCCATCGCCTTGCGGCTCGAAATATCCCTGGCAAAGCAGATTGCCAGCTCCTGGCCATCAAACGTCAGCAGCACGGTGTTCAAGTCCAGATAGAGCACCTGTTGCTGCCCGTCTGTCATCTTCAGCTCACTGTGCGAATCGCCACAGTGGCTCAGATAACGCCAGAAAGCCCGCCAGCGGGAAGGATCAATCTCGGCGATCTGCCAGATGTACTCGGCGCCCTGTTTTTCCAGTCGCTGTGCCAGCGCCATACCGTACTGATTGATGTAGCGCACACGACCACTGGGTTCCAGCCACAGCACCACACCCGGCGCATGATCAAGCGTGAACAGGCTCATGCGTAGCTGGACATCAATTTCCAGACGGGAAGTGACATCCTCTTCATAGGCAATCACACAGCGCCGACCTGTTACCGGGTCCGTGCCTCGGGCCAGCTCCAGCAGGTGGCTGCAGATATGCAACCGACTGCGAACCGGCACATTCGGCATGCGTGCCGACCCAAGCTTGAGCGCCTGGGAAAACAGGGCTCTGCCAATGACCGGGTCCACCAGGCGCCGGAAGAACTCCGGCTCGCAGACACCAATGGCGCCATAGGCCTTGTCTGCGGCGATGTTCTGGGTCAATACCTGACCATCGGCGCTGAATACGCTGATCATGGCCGAGGTATGGCGTATCGCCTCGACCCCTCGCAGCGTAGCCGAGTCAGCCTCGTGCGAAGGAGTCCGCGCCTCACACAGAATCAGCTGCCGGCCTTCCTCATCAACGATCGGGGCACGCGTCACCAAAGCGTGCAGCGGTTCTCCCAAGGGGTAAAAGATCATGCTGTCGTGGCCGATCTGACCCGTTGCCACCATATCTGCCAGCGCATCCAGCCGTGTTCGGGCGGCCGGCGAGATGGCCGAGAAGTCTCGCCGCAACAGCTCCTCAAGCGACTCGGCGCGCCAGAAGCGCACAGCGGCGGCATTGGCCCAGCAAATACCGACCGTTTGCGGATCGAGCACCCATACCGGAGTCTCCAGCCATTCAAATGCTGGTAACGCGGACCAGTGCAGAGGAGAGATGGCAGTCATTGCTCGGTCGTCAGAATTGTCGCCAGGGTGTTGTCAAACACTGTTCTGAGTGTAGGAGGTCTTGAAAGCTTTTGTGCTCGATTGATGAGACACATGGCATCGCGGATTGGTGTATGCGTTGGGGGTCGAATCTCGGTCATGTCAGCACTCTCCTCAAAGCGACGGCGGGCACATCAAGAACACAAAAAAATTTCCTCAAGCTGCCATCCAAAATGTAATTCGTGCGTTAAAGGGTTTATCGGTACGCAATTCGAGCGCGCTGATCCACCTAGGCTCTGTTGACGTTTTGTTTCCGGTCGCGCCGGGCCGAGTTTTGGGGCAGGGCGAGGCAGGGTGAGTGAGGTTTAGCGAGCTAAATAAACGAACCCTAACGACGCCCTGC
>NZ_JARRAF010000035.1 GCF_030129945.1 Parachitinimonas caeni | reverse complement strand
GGCAGATTGGGGGGGCCTGACTCTAGCTACAAAGCAAAAGCCGGTACAAGCAATCAACTTGTACCGGCTTTTGCTTAATACAATAAACCTAAATGCTTACTTGAACTGGTAGCTCAGCGAACCGTAAGTGGGAGGCAGCGCTGGTGGGGATGGCTCCTTCTCACCACTAACGTTCAAACTTGTGGATGAGCGCGCGTAATCGTGCTTGTGAGTTTGTCTAGAGCGGATAAGTATGCCTTTGCGGATGCAACGATGATATCGGTGTCAGCACCCTGACCATTTACTATTTTCCCTGCCTTGGATAAACGTACTGTTACTTCACCTTGACTATCGGTGCCGCTGGTGATGGCATTTACCGAATAGAGCAATAGATCGGCGCCGCTGTTAACTTGAGACTCAATGGCCTTGAAAGTAGCATCCACGGGACCGGATCCGGTAGATTCGGCATGTCGCTCGGTACCTTCTTCAGAGATAGTGATGGAGGCATGGGGCAGTTCCCCGGTCTCTGTTGATACTTTTAATGAGATAAATTTATAGCGCTCCTGATCTACCGCTACCGTTTCATCACTCACAATAGCATGCAAGTCCTCGTCGAAAATCTCATGCTTTTTATCTGCGAGTTCTTTGAATCTGGCAAATGCCGCATTGAGCGCTTCTTCGGAAGCCAATTCGATGCCAAGTTCAGTCAATCGAGTGCGGAAAGCATTTCGACCGCTGTGCTTGCCTAAAACCATCTTATTGGCGGACCAGCCAACATCTTCTGCGCGCATGATTTCATATGTTTCCCGGTGCTTAAGTACGCCGTCCTGATGTATGCCGGACTCATGGGCAAAGGCATTGGCTCCGACGATTGCTTTATTAGGCTGCACGGCAAATCCAGTGATGCCTGAAACTAATCGGGATGCCGGAACAATTTGGGATGTATCGATCCGAGTGTCGCATTGAAAGACATCCTTTCGGGTTTTTACAGCCATCACAATTTCCTCCAAGGCGGCGTTCCCTGCTCGCTCTCCAAGGCCGTTGATGGTGCACTCTACCTGCCGTGCGCCGTGTAGCACCGCGGATAGCGAGTTGGCTACAGCCATTCCTAGATCGTTGTGGCAATGAACTGAAAAAATTGCCTGATCAGAATTCGGGATGCGTTCAAGGAGGAAATGGATGAGTTGGCCAAATTGCTCTGGAACAGCATATCCAACAGTGTCTGGCACATTAATGGTTCTGGCACCTGCTTTAATAACAGCTTCAAAGATCCTGCAAAGAAAGTCAGGTTCCGAGCGCCCCGCATCTTCTGCAGAAAACTCCACATCATCGGTCCACTGGCGTGCCCAAGTGACAGCCCTTACCGCCTGTTCGAGGACTGCTTCTGGTTCCATCCGTAACTTCATCTGCATGTGAATTGGAGATGTGGAGATGAAGGTGTGAATCCGGCCTGATTTTGCACCTTTAAGGGCTAACCCGGTTTGCTCGATATCTTTCTCTAGTGCCCGGGCCAGTCCGCAAATCGTTGAGTCTTGAATTGCGTCTGCGACGGCCTTAACTGACTCGAAGTCTCCAAGGCTGGACGCAGGGAAGCCCGCTTCAATGACATCAACCCGCATTTTTTCTAGCTGGCGCGCAATACGTACTTTTTCTTCTTTGGTCATGGAGGCACCTGGGCTTTGCTCTCCATCGCGCAATGTTGTGTCAAAAATATAGAGACGGTTACTCATTGGATTCTCCTGAGAAGTGTCATTACAAGGTAGCCGACATCAAAGCACATACCGAAAATGGTAGAGCTGATGGTCAAAACATTTAGAGGGAAAGGGGAAGAGTATTAGCGCGCTGGGCGCAGCAGCAGACATGCCAGCAGGTAGTCTGGCAAGGAGAAACAAAAAAGGCTGCATGTCAAGGTATACATGCAGCCAATCTAATGTAAGTTTTTTGGTGTTGTCAAGATTTTTTCTGGAATTTCAGTTTCCTATAACAGTACGTCATGTAGCCTGAAATGGAATATGCCAGGAAGAAGCCGAAGAGGACTAAAGGAGGCTTGTAAACCACAACGACAATTGCCAGAAGCAACAGCAGCAGGACGACGAAGGGGACGGTCTTGCGAACGTTGAATTCCTTAAAGCTATAAAAGGGGACGTTGCTAACCATGGTCAGCCCTGCAAACAGAGTAAGGCCCAGCGCAAGCCACTTCACCCACATGCCAGACCAACCCACTTCCAGTGACGTCCATACCAAGCCGGCAACCACTGCTGCGGCAGATGGGCTTGGCAGCCCTTGGAACCAGCGCTTATCGGTGGAACCTAGATTGGTATTAAAGCGAGCCAAGCGTAGTGCGGCTCCGGCACAATAGATAAAAGCAACCATCCAACCCAAGCGATCAAAGTCACGTAAGGCCCATTCGTAGGCAACTAGTGCTGGCGCAACACCAAATGACACCATATCCGATAGTGAGTCGAATTCGGCGCCAAAGGCACTTTGGGTATGGGTCATGCGGGCGACGCGACCGTCAAGACCGTCGAGCACCATAGCGATGAAAATAGCAACCGCTGAGTACTCAAATTTTTGATTCATCGCTTGCACGACGGCATAAAAGCCGGCAAACAAAGCGGCTAGAGTGAATAAATTCGGCAGCAGGTAAATGCTTTGCCGCCGAAGATTCATTTTGTCGCCAGTGGTGGGGCGCATCACTGTCTTCCGGATCAGGCCAGTTCGGCGAGGATGGTTTCTGTTGCAGACACTTTGTCACCCACAGTGACTTTGGGCTGCGCATCTGGAGGCAAGTAGACGTCAACGCGAGAGCCGAAGCGGATAAAGCCATAGCGCTGGCCACGCTTTAGACTGTCGCCAGTCTTGGTGTAACAAAGAATACGCCGCGCAACCAAGCCTGCAATTTGCACGAAGGTGATTTCTGTGCCATTCGCCATCTTGATCTGAACGGCATTGCGTTCGTTTTCCATAGAAGCTTTGTCCAAAGCGGCATTCAAGAAGCTTCCTGGAAAGTACTGAACCGACTGAACGATTCCGTCTACTGGGGACCGATTTGAATGTACATTGAAGACATTCATGAAAACGCTGATTTTCAGTGCATCACGCTTGGTGTAGGGGTCTTGCGTCTTCTCTATCACCACAATTCGACCATCTGCAGGTGATAGAACTGCATTCGGATTTTGCGGAACGGTACGTGGTGGGTCGCGGAAAAATTGCAGTACAAATAGTGCAATCAGCCACAGAGGAAGCGACCAGAAGCCACAAAACCAGCTAACCAGAGCTGCTACGGCAATGCTGATTGCCAGAAATGGCCAACCTTCGCGGGCAATAATGGGGTGAGGGTAATCGTTCAAGGGTTTGCTTTCGAGTGCGCACAGTAAGCGCTGGATTTTAGCATGCACAAAAAGCCGGGTCGCTATTGCAACCCGGCTGACAGCAAAAACTGAAATTAGTCGTAGACTCTGTCAACGTTTTGTTCTCGACTGAAAACCTGATGTCAACAGAGTCTAGTGTCCTGAGCGGTACTGGCCTCAGTTCTTGGATTGGTCAACCAGCTTGTTTGCCTTGATCCAGGGCATCATATCCCGAAGTTTTTCCCCTACCACTTCGATCGGATGCTCAGCATTCAAGCGTCGTCTTGCGGTCATTTCAGGGTAGTTGGTCTTGCCTTCCAAGATGAAGCGCTTGGCGTATTCACCTGTCTGGATGCGCTTGAGCGCATTGCGCATGGCGGCTCTAGACTGTTCGTTGATGACTTCCTGGCCTGTGACATATTCGCCATATTCAGCATTATTCGAGATCGAATAATTCATGTTGGCGATACCACCTTCATACATCAGGTCAACAATCAACTTCAGCTCGTGCAAACATTCAAAATATGCCATTTCTGGTGCGTAGCCAGCTTCGGTTAGTGTCTCGAAGCCCATTTTTACGAGCTCTACCGCGCCGCCACACAGTACGGCCTGTTCGCCAAATAGATCCGTTTCGGTTTCTTCCCGGAAAGATGTTTCGATGACACCACCTTTCGTGCCACCATTTGCTGCCGCGTAGGAGAGAGCGATATCGCGGGCGGAGCCGCTCTTGTCCTGGTAGACCGCAATCAGGGACGGTACACCACCACCTTGCTTGTAAGTCGATCGTACCGTGTGTCCTGGGCCTTTGGGGGCAACCATGATGACGTCCAGATCAGTGCGAGGAATGATCTGGTTGTAATGGATGTTGAAACCGTGCGCAAAAGCCAGTGTTGCGCCTTGCTTCAGGTTCGGCTCAATGTCGCGTTTGTAAACATCGGGTTGGCTTTCGTCAGGTAACAAGATCATGACGACATCGGCAGATTTGACAGCGTCAGCGACTTCTTTGACGGCAAGGCCGGCGGCTTCGGCTTTTTTCCAGGAAGCACCATCACGCCGTAAACCGATGGTGACATTTACGCCAGAGTCCTTGAGGTTAAGTGCATGGGCGTGACCTTGAGATCCATAACCGACGATGGTTACCTGGCGGTTTTTGATCAGGGAGAGATCTGCGTCTTTGTCGTAAAAAACTTTCATGGCTTTATCCTTATCAATATGTGGGCCTGTGGTTGGGCATAAAGCACCAGTGCCGCAGGCTTGAATCAAATCTTGAGAATCCGCTCACCACGGCCGATGCCCGAGGCACCGGTGCGCACGGTTTCCAATATGACGGCTCGGTCTACTGCTTCAATGAATGCGTCCAGCTTCTGGCTGGTGCCTGTCAGTTCTATGGTGTAAGTCTTTTCAGTGACATCAATGATGCGGCCACGGAAAATGTCCGACATCCGCTTCATTTCGTCACGATCTTTGCCGGTTGCGCGGACCTTGATCAGCATTAATTCCCGCTCAATGTGATCTGACTCGTTCAGATCAATCAGCTTGACCACCTCAATCAGTTTGTTCAGCTGTTTGGTGATCTGCTCAATGATGTCGTCAGAACCATTGGTCACTATGGTCATCCGCGACAGAGTAGGGTCTTCGGTCGTGGAAACGGTCAACGAGTCGATGTTGTAACCACGCGCAGAAAATAGGCCAACAACTCGTGAAAGCGCTCCGGCTTCGTTTTCAACCAGAATAGATAAAATGTGTCGCATGCGGCCTCCGACTTAACTCAAATTACCGTAGTCGCGTTCTTTGGCGACGGTACCTTGCTGCAGATTTCGCATGTGTGGCGGCAGATCCATCTGGTTCAAACCTTTGCCGTTTTGAACCATCGGGAATACGTTTTCAGTCTGGTCGGTGATGAAGTCCATAAATACCAGCCGCTCTTTCAGTTTCAGCGCTTCCCGTAGAGCACCTTCGACATCTGCAGGCTGTTCAATCCGCATGCCGACATGACCATATGATTCAGCCAGCTTCACGAAATCAGGCAGTGCATCCATATAGGATTCGGAATAGCGGTTGCCGTAGAAGAACTCTTGCCACTGCCGCACCATCCCGAGATATCGGTTATTGAGGTTCACGATCTTTACCGGGACGTGATATTGCTTGCAGGTAGAGAGTTCTTGGATACACATCTGGATTGAGGCCTCACCCGTCACGCAGACGACGTCTGCATCTGGATTGGCAAGCTGAACCCCCATCGCAGCCGGCAGGCCAAAACCCATGGTGCCGAGTCCACCTGAGTTGATCCACCTTCTAGGTTTGGCGAATTTATAGTATTGCGCTGCCCACATCTGGTGTTGGCCGACATCAGAGGTAACGAAAGCTTCACCGCCAGTGAGTTCGTAGAGTTTTTGTATGACGTACTGGGGCTTGATCAGCTCGTCAGAAGGCTGGTAATAGAGCGAGTTGGGCGCACGCCACTCATCGATTTGTTTCCACCAGCTTGCCAAGGCCGTCGCATCTGGCCTTTCCTTGCTTTGCTTCAACAGGGACAGCATTTCGTCCAGCACTTCGCGAACATTTCCAACAATCGGAATATCGACTTTGACGCGTTTGGCGATCGACGATGGGTCAATATCGATATGGATGATTTTCTTTGGCGACGACAGGAATTGCTGCGGTACGGACACTACGCGATCATCAAAACGGGCACCGATTGCGATGAGTACATCGCAATAGTGCATCGACAGATTTGCTTCATAAGTACCGTGCATGCCGAGCATGCCTACAAACAGCGGGTCGGTCCCGGGATATGCTCCCAGCCCCATTAGCGTGTTGGTGCAGGGGAAACCCAGCATGCGTACCAGCTCGGTAACCTGTTCGCTGGCATTGGCCAGAACGGCTCCCCCACCAACGTAAACCATCGGCCGCTTGGCTTCCAGCATCAGATTGACGGCTTTCTTGATCTGGCCCGGATGCCCTTTGGACGGCGGGTTGTAAGAGCGCATCTGCACAGAGGCAGGGTAGTGGAATTCGGTTTTTGCGATGGTGACATCTTTAGGGATGTCCACCACCACGGGGCCTGGGCGGCCTGTTGTGGCAATGTAAAAAGCCTTTTTGATGGCAGATGCCAAGTCTTTGACATCTTTTACCAGAATGTTGTGTTTGACGCATGGCCGGGTGATACCAACCATATCGACTTCCTGGAATGCGTCCAGACCAATGGCAGGTGTAGGAACCTGACCAGACAAGATGACCATCGGGATGGAGTCCATATAGGCCGTGGCAATGCCGGTAATGGCATTGGTAGCGCCTGGTCCCGAGGTTACCAGCGCCACGCCAATCTTTTGTGATGAGCGAGAGTAACCATCCGCTGCGTGCACAGCCCCTTGTTCGTGCCGAACCAGCACATGCTTGACTTTGTTTTGCTTGAATATGGCATCGTAAATTTCGAGTACCGCACCGCCTGGGTAGCCGAATATGAATTCGACACCTTCTTCGGCCAGGCATCGAACAACGATTTCTGCACCTGAGATTTCCATATGGTGACCCCTGGAGAAACAACTTAAACGCAAATTACGGGCGCACTAACGGCTGATTTCCCATGAGACGATCTTCAGCTATCAACGACCGATGTCGCTTAGGCTATTGCATGAAACGCCGTGATTAGACGGTCATGCAAATGCGCCCTGAAGTCGTGTGGGGCGGATCAGCCATCGCGTTAGGGCGAACGGCTTGCAACGAAATGCAGCTAGAGAGCCTGGTCTGGTCTCATATGTGAGACTGCCGGCTTGTCATCGCACTTGGCTTGTGGCCGAGGGACGAGCATCGAACAAATGCTGCCGATGCGGTATGGAGTACGTTGTGTTGTATCCAACCGGCCGCGGCATTGGGGCTTGTAGGATTTCTACGGTACTCAAGCCGGTTCTCAGGGTCAAGTTATTTTCGCGCTGCACCATTTCTTGATAGCGCGGCCAAACTGTTATTTCCATAAGCCTTTTGCTAGTATCCGCGACGCTTTGGATGGGTTTGAGTCACAGTCATATCTAGGAGAGCTCTCTGGCTAATTACGAGCAGTTGTCATCGTTCCTCAAGGAAGTTGAACGGCGAGCCTTTAAGCAGGCTGTTTATGCTGTCCGTGACGACGATGCTGCGCTGGACATCGTCCAGGACGCGATGCTGCGCCTGGCGGATCGTTATGCATCCCGGCCAGTGGAGGAACTGCCGATGCTTTTCCAGCGAATACTTCAAAATGCCATTCGTGATCACTTTCGCCGATCCAAGGTTCGTAGCTGGTGGACTTCTCTGCTTTCCTCGTTCTCGGTAAATGAAGAAGAGGATGCCCCGACAGATCCTTTTGACGGTTTGTCGGTCGAATCGGAAAGTACGGCATTTGAAGACCCGGCAAAGGCGCTCAATCGCGAGCAGACCTTAAAAATAATAGAGCAGGGTTTGGAATTACTGCCACCGCGTCAACGGGAAGCCTTCCTGTTGCGTTATTGGGAGGAGTTGGATGTGTCTCAGACAGCCGAAGCCATGGGGTGTTCGGAGGGAAGTGTCAAGACACATTGTTCCAGGGCATCACACGCTTTGGCTAACTGGTTGAAGGCCAAAGGGGTATCTCTATGAGTGATCAAGATTTTGGAAAACGGCTTGCTGGGCACTTGAGCGAGGCTGCCGAGCAGTTGTCTGCTGCGCAAAAAGAGAAGTTGGGGATGGCGCGCCTGCGTGCATTGGAGCGCGCGAGGATGAGGGCGCCCCAACCGGTGGGCGCTTTGGCTGGTGTTGGGGTGGGATTGGGACGCCAACTGCGCGATAGCCATAAGTTGTGGCGCGTCGGTTTGATTGCCTTGGCGATTGGTGCTGCAATTGCCTTCAGTCTTCAATTTAACGATGTTCAGACCGATGATGACATCGATACCTTGCTACTCTCGGATGAGTTGCCGCCTGATGCGTATATTTCTGAGCGCTTTGATACGATTCTGCAGGGGCATAGTCAGTCATGAGGGCGAGAAGGACGCTAGGATTATGCATGTTGCTGGCATGGGGATGCTCGGGTTGGGTGCTGGCTGGGGATAAGCCGGCTTTGGCATGGGTGCAGCTGACGCCAAGCCAGCAGCAGGTGCTGCGCCCATTGGCCGCCGAGTGGGATAATTTTTCGGCAAAAAAGCGTTCCAGATTTATTAAAATCGCTGATAGTTACAAGACCTTGACACCACAGCAGCAGGCGAGAGTGTCGGAGCGTTTGAAACATTGGTCCACACTGAGTCACGAAGACAGGCAACGTGCCAGAGAAAATTACAAGCGCTTGAATGAACTACCACCCTCTGAGCGGGCGCAGGCAAAATCCCGGCTTAAGAACCAGCAGGAATTAACCAGAAAAAACAAAGCCACTGCACCCGTCATCAAAGCAGAGCAATCGCGGTCGCAGCCAGTGGCGCCAGCCCCTGCGTATCCGGAAGCAACCAAGCAGATATCTCAATGATTCCCAGTTATGAACTAAAGCCTGCCGCCCGTTGGCGGCGGTTGGTGTGCCTTGTCTACGACAGCTTATTACTTGCTGCCGTGATTTTTGTCGCTGGAATGTTGTTCCAGCTGGTGATTCCTGCGGTATCGCAGTCTCAGCCTTTGCGTTACGGCCTGTTTTTGTTTTGGTTGTCTGCGGTATACGGATATTTTGCGCGTTGCTGGATTCGTAGTGGTCAGACCTTGGCCATGAAAACCTGGCGAATCCGCTTGGTTACGCAAGAAGGGTGCATGCTGGGTTTCCGCCAAATCACCTACAGATTTTTGATTGTGCTGATAGCGGCACTTCCTCTACTGCCTGCCGTGATGTGGGCTAAACATAATCCCGCAGAAAGGTGGGTGAGTTGGCTCGCCATGATTTGGTTCGCATTTCCTTATCTATGGGCGTTCCTTGATAAAGAAAAGCAGTTTCTGCACGACCGATTGGTGGGAACGTATCTTGTGGCGGTAGAGACGAAGGCTTGAATGGCATCTTCCGCATGAGCAGGTATGGCTGCCTTGGGGACGTAAAGCGCGCATTACTTAGATTGTGTGGGATGTTTTTCCAGGTAAACGCTTCGCGTAAGTGCGGATATATCCTAGCCCAAGCATCAGTAGGCACCAAGCCAGAATCGGTAGATTTTTCAGGTGAAGATAAGGTGTCAGTCCTGCTCTTCCCTGTACTTCAGATTCTAGTATTGCAGGAATTCTTTCTGGTAGACGACCCTGATAATGCCCGTGCTGATCGATAGCCACAGTCATGCCGCTATTGGTGGCGCGGATCATGGGCTTGCCGGTTTCCAATGTCCGTGCCTGGGAAATCTGGCCATGTTGTTCAAGCGCAATAGATCCATCAAACCATGCCAGATTTGATAGGTTGACCAAGATTGTGGCGTTTGCACTCACAGCAGCAATTTCCTCTCCGAAAACATCCTCGTAGCAGATATTAGGCATCAAGCGCTGGTCGGCAACCATCATCGCTGGCTGTGTCTTGCTGCCCGCAGAGAAATCATCAAGCGGCATGTTGAGCATGCTGCGGTAAATCCAGCCAATTGCCCATTTCATGGGAATAAATTCGCCAAATGGCACTAAATGCTGTTTGTTGTAGTGGGGCAGGTTGTTTTCGCTGATCAGGATGGCGGAGTTGAAGTAGCCCCTTGCCTCAGTATTTTTGCGGGCAGCCCCGATGAGCAGGTCGGCTCCTCGTGCTTTGGGAGTCTTGGTTAGCGCTTCAAGATACTCCTTGGGCAGTTCTTCAAGAAAAACGGGAAAGGCTGTTTCCGGCAAAACAACCAACCTGCCTTGAGCTTGGTGGGTGAGCTGCAGGTAGCGGGCCAGTGTATCGTTAAAGCGTTTGGGATCCCACTTCAAATCTTGCGCAATGGCGCCCTGAACCAAGGAAACGTGTAGTGGTTTGCCAAATGGGCGTGTCCATTCGATCGTGGAGAGGAACTGACTAATTAGGATGACGATCGTGCAACTTGCAGCAGTGACCAGTGCAGAAGTTGCGATACCCTTTCGATTCTTTCCCCACAAATTTGCAGCTATCCAGACTACACAAGCAGCGAATACAGCCAATAGATACCCGACACCATAAACGCCTGCCAATGGGAACCATGGGCTGAGTAGTCCTGTAGGAGCTTGTGAATAGCCAACGGCAGCCCACGGAAATCCTGTAAATAAGGTGCCTCTTAACCATTCGCTGAGCGTCCAGATGGCGGGTGCGGCCATGATGAGCTGAATGGCGACTGGCAAGGGAAGCTTTCGGCTGAGATAGCTGGCGAGGGCAGGAAACAGTGCCAAATACCCACTGAACAGAAACACGGCCAACGCTCCCAGCCAGGCTGGCATGCCGCCGTGGTCAACCAGGCTCAGATAAGTCCAGTGAGTGGTAGCAATGAAATAGCCAAGACCCCAGGCACACCCATGCAGGGCGCTGCGCTTGGGGCTTGGGCTATAGATGGTAAAGAGAAAGAACCCCATCAGGGCGAGCGTGGAGAAAAAGCTCAACCGAAATGGGGCGAGGCCTAGGACTCCGATTGCACCAAAGATGAAGCAGAGTAAAAGCTGGTATCCGCCTCGGATGGGCAGGTTCACTCAGCAGACTCCGCTGCGGTGTCAACGGCCTTTTCGATCAATACACTGTGGATACGTCGGCTATCGGCGCGTAGAACCTGGAAGCTGAAGCCATCGAACGTTACGGAGTCTCCCCGCTTGGGAACCTTGCCGAATTGGGAAAGCACCAAGCCGCCGATCGTGTCCGCTTCTTCATCGGAGAATCGGCTGGCAATAACCTCGTTCAGATCAGGGATGGGGGTTATGGCTTTAACCCGCCAACGGCCTTGGCGATCCTGAATGATGTTGTCTTCGGTTTCATCGAAATCATATTCGTCTTCGATATCACCTACGATCTGCTCGACCACATCCTCAATCGTGACCAATCCGGCTACTCCGCCATACTCATCAACAACGACCGCCATATGGTTACGATTGGCGCGGAATTCTTTCAATAGCACGTTGAGCCGCTTTGACTCAGGGATGAATACGGCGGGTCGTAGCATGTCCCTGACGTTGAATTCCTCCCCGGCGTAATAGCGCAATAAATCCTTGGCAAGCAGAATGCCAAGAATGTTGTCTTTGCTGCCATCGTAAACAGGGAAACGGGAGTGAGCGGTCTGAATGACCAGAGGCATGAACTGCTCTGGGGAATCTTCCACGTCAATCATATCCATCTGACTGCGAGGGATCATGACGTCACGCACTTGCAGATCGCCGACCTGCAATACCCCTTCAATCATTGCCAGGGCATCAGCATCCAGCAGATGTCGTTCAAATGCGGAGTGCAATAGTTCTACCAGCTGTTCGCGGTCTTCGGGCTCTCTGAGCAGTAATGCTGTCAGACGCTCAAGCCAGCTGGGTTTGGGGTGGGGGCGCAATGGTGGTCTAGAGGGTAAGTCCATGTCAGAGGGGTAGAAACAAGATGCTTTTCATTATATCGATTGCGGCGCGCTATCGCGACCGGAAACAAAACGTCAACAGAGCCTAAGATTCGTAGAACTCAATCGGCAGACCATCCGGATCAAAACAGAATAGAAAGTCGCAGTGGGTGCTGTCGTCGTGGCGTACACCCTCGTGGGACACGCCAAATTCTGCTAAGCGCTCAACTACTGCTGCAAGGTTTTGAACTCGAAAGGCGAGGTGGCGTAATCCCAGTGCCTCTGGCCGGGTCGGTCGGGCAGGGGAGTGCGGAAAAGTAAAGACTTCAAGCTGGCTACCATCCGGCATGCGCAGATCAATTTTCAGTGAGTTTCTGTCTGCGCGGAACTGCTCAGCCAGCACGGTGCAGCCAAGCAAACCACAATAAAAGGGCTTGGATACATCCCAGTCTGAAACGATGATGGCAACATGGTGGATGCCGGATATCAGTGCCTTGGTCACGCCTCGTCCTTGGCGTAAGGATCGGGGAAACCTAGTTGCTGCATGATCTGAGTCTCCAGCGATTCCATTTCTTCGGCCTCGTCATCCTCGATATGGTCATATCCTTGTAGGTGCAGCATGCCATGGACCACAAGGTGTGCGTAATGCGCGTCCAGCGCCTTCCCTTGTTCCTGTGCTTCCTTGGCGACGACAGGTGCGCACAACACCAGATCGCCATATAAGGGCATTCCTTCAACAAGTGGACTGTCATCAAACGTGAAAGTCAGTACATTCGTCGCATAGTCTTTGCCACGGTATTGGGCATTCAGTTCACGTCCTTCATCGACATCAACGATCCGCAACGTTACTTCGGCAGCGTTGATGGACTTATCCAGTGCACTGTGGGCCCATTCGCGGAATTGCTTGCGGCTCGGGGCAAGATTACTGTCTACGGCATATTGCACAGACAGGACCAGTTTGTTGCGTGCCATCAGTGCTTGCCCTCGTTTTTCTGACGGAACTTGATCAGTTCGGCATTGAGCCAGGCTGCGGCGAGTTGCTTGCTACCTTGGCAGCGGATTTCATAGGGGCGGCCGGTCATGCTGCTGCCATTGGCAACTTTGTTGACAAAATCATCGGCACTACCCAGTCGGTCCTTGGTCTTCTGGTATTTCATCTCAAGATGTGACTTGGCGTCGTTGGCTGCATAAGCCTCACCGTTGCGAAGGAATTCACAGGTGGA
This sequence comes from Parachitinimonas caeni, assembly GCF_030129945.1. Taxonomy (GTDB): domain Bacteria; phylum Pseudomonadota; class Gammaproteobacteria; order Burkholderiales; family Chitinimonadaceae; genus Parachitinimonas; species Parachitinimonas caeni. Next base: position 38,285 of record NZ_JARRAF010000035.1, on the reverse strand, counting down.
GTGACCGACATAGCTCAGCAGATGTTTGACTTCAGCATCTGCCTGGGGGGTGATGGCAAAAGCTGGACTGGACAGGCAGAGCAAGGCGAATAGCTTAATTTGCATGTGCATTGGCCTCGGGCTTGCGAGCTTGGTGCTGGTCATAGGCATCGACAATTTTCTGTACGAGTGGATGACGTACCACGTCTTCGCTATTGAAATAATGCATTGCAATGCCCCGGATGTCGGTCAGCACAACCTGTGCTTCGACGAGGCCTGACTTCTGGTGACGTGCCAAGTCGATCTGGGTGACATCCCCTGTAATCACTGCTTTCGAGCCAAAGCCGATGCGGGTCAGGAACATTTTCATCTGTTCCGGGGTTGTGTTCTGTGCCTCATCAAGAATCGCGAAGGCGTGGTTTAAGGTTCGGCCACGCATGAAGGCGAGCGGTGCGATTTCGATGGATCCTCGTTCCAGCAGACGCGCTACTTTGTCGAAGCCCATGAGGTCGTAGAGTGCGTCATAGATGGGGCGCAGGTAGGGGTCTACCTTTTGGGCGAGATCTCCTGGCAGAAAGCCGAGTTTCTCGCCGGCTTCAACGGCGGGTCGTACCAAAACCAGACGTTTGACGAGATCGCGCTCCAGTGCGTCAACGGCGGAGGCAACCGCCAGATAGGTTTTGCCGGTACCGGCTGGGCCAATGCCGAAAGTGATGTCGTGGTCTTGAATCGCTTGCAGATAGCTGACTTGTCGCGGAGTCCGTCCACGCAGATCGTTGCGCCGGGTGCGCAGTACTGGACCATTCTCCATTTGTGTTTGCGGATTCGAGGTTTTTTTGCTCAGCTCCAGCAGGCCCAGCTGAATTGTGTCCAGATCGATTGGTTTGCTGGCAAGTTGATAGAAATGGTCAAGTGCTTCAAGTGCCAGTGAGACACTCTTGCTGGTGCTGCCGTTGACGCGGAATTCATGTCCACGCCGGGCGATGGAAACTTCGCAGGCTGTTTCGATTTGCCGGATGTTCTCATCCAGCGCGCCACACAAATGATTGAGGCGTGGGTTGTCGATAGGGGTGAAATGTAGGTTTTCAGTATGCAATCTGATGTATTCCCAGTTGTATTGCTTCTATTGACCAGACAAAAACGGCGCCAGAGGCGCCGTTTTTTATGTACTGGATTCGCGAGTCACTATTTCGCCACGCAGACTATGGGCGGCGGTTGCGGTGACTGAGACCTCGACAAATTGGCCAATCAATCTGGCGGGGCCATCAAAATTGACGATGCGATTGTTATCGGTTCGGCCCGCCAGCTGACTGGCGTCTCGGCGTGATGTTCCTTCGACCAGCACGCGCTGGATGGTTCCCACCATGGCGTCATTGACGGCCTGAGCCAATTCATCAATACGGGCCTGCAGACGAGCCAAGCGCTTGTTCTTCACTTCTGGCGGTACGTCATCCGGAAGGTCGGAAGCTGGAGTGCCCGGACGACGGCTGTAAATGAAGCTGAACGAGGCATCAAACCCAAGCTCGTCGATCAGACGCATGGTCCTCTCAAAGTCATCATCGGTCTCACCAGGAAAGCCGACAATGAAGTCAGAAGACAGGCATAAGTCTGGACGGGCATCCTTGAGCTTTCTGATCAGGGATTTGTATTCCAGGCTGGTGTAGCCACGTTTCATGGCCATCAGCACGCGGTCAGATCCTGCCTGTACTGGTAGATGCAAGTGTGACACCAGTTTTGGCAAAGTGCGGTAGCAGTCAATCAGCCGCTGGGTCATTTCCTTGGGGTGGCTGGTGGTGTAACGGATACGCTCAATGCCGGGGATTTCATGGACATATTCGAGCAACAGCGCAAAGTCAGCGTACTCACCGTCCTCGGCATCCTCCATGCGACCTCGATAGGCATTGACGTTTTGGCCAAGCAGGGTGACTTCCTTTACACCTTGCTGAGCCAAACCTGCAACTTCGGCCAGGACATCCTCAAAGGGTCGTGAAACCTCTTCGCCCCGGGTGTAGGGTACGACGCAGAAAGAGCAATATTTCGAGCATCCTTCCATGATGGAGACGAATGCGGTGGCGCCTTCAACCCTGGCTGGGGGCATATGGTCAAACTTTTCAATCTCTGGAAAAGAGATGTCTACTTGTGATGTACCTTTGGCTTTGCGCTCTGCAATCAGCTCGGGCAGACGATGTAAAGTCTGGGGGCCGAACACAACATCGACAAAGGGGGCACGTTTGACAATTGCCTCTCCTTCTTGCGAAGCGACGCATCCGCCGACGCCAATGACCAGATCGGGCTTTAGTTGCTTCAGATGCCGAACCCGTCCCAGATCTGAAAACACCTTCTCTTGGGCTTTTTCACGCACTGAGCAGGTATTAAACAGAATGACATCTGCTTCTTCCGGATTGTCGGTCTTGATGATGCCTTCGGAGGCATTCAAGACATCTGCCATCTTGTCTGAATCGTATTCATTCATCTGACAGCCGAAAGTCTTGATGAAAACTTTTTTGGTCACGATATTTTCAACCTGCTTTGTGTCATGAGTTACGGTTTCTGTCTGGATAGACGCTGAATTTCTTCGTCGTCCAATATCCAGAGTGTGCGGACTTTTCCGGCTGCGTCGAGTAGAACCATCACCTGGCCGGCTTTGGGGGTGGCTTGGGGTAGCAGCATGGTGTTCATCGGGCCATAAACTTTGGCCGTTGGCAGTACCTCAAGCACTTTTCCGTTGATTTTGGCGGTGCCATTGGAGAAGTCTTGGAGCACGCCGAATTGGGCATCCTGCGGGAAGATTCGCAGCCCAGCCAAGACGGGCAGGCTAACGCAGAGGCTAAGGAGTACGAGTAATTTGCGCATATGTATCTCGATGTGCGAGGGAAGATCCATATGGTAGGGTGAGGCTGGATAAAGAGAAAGCCCGCTGCAAGCAGCGGGCTTTCTTTTGTTTTATCTTGGTGGCTATGACTGGACTTGAACCAGTGACCCCAGCATTATGAGTGCTGTGCTCTAACCAGCTGAGCTACATAGCCTTAAAGAGCCGCAGATTATATGTGGCCAACTCTGACTTGTCAAATTTTATTTGTTGTCTTTTGGGTTTTGCTATTTGCTAAAGGCTTCCGGACAAGTCGCTTTGGCGGAATCCCGGCAGTCGAGGTCCGGATAGGCCTCGACTAAACCCGATTACTTTAAATAATTCCCCCATCTCTGCTGGGCTGAATAGCTTGTTGACGGCGGCTGCGTGCTTGGCTCGTTCGGTGGCAGAGGTACTTTCCTGTCTGCTTAGACACTCCGCTAAATCTGCGTCAAGCAGATAGCTGGCTTGGTTGGTATATCCTTCCAGTGACAAGCCACACTGATTGGCTACATTGTAAATTGCCGAAAAATCAATGTGACAAGTAATGTCCTGCAGTCCCGGCAGGAAGAACGGATCATCGAGACTGTGGTGACGATAGTGGCACATCAAGGTGCCTTGATCGCGTTGCGGGTGGTAGTACTGGGATTCGTCAAAACCATAATCAATTAATAGCAGAACGCCATGAGTCAATTGCTCTGCAGCGGTTCTAATGAAGCCCTGGGCGGAAAGTTGAACTTCTGAGCGGTAATTCGGCGGCAGAAACAAAGCACTAACCTGATCTTGCAAGTTACCCGCCGCCAATGGTCGAGCTTGCCAGATAAATTGGTCTTCCTGCCAAGCGACGCCTCGTTCCAAAATCTTCTGATTTTCATCGGTTTCAATAACATGAAATGGCATGGCATCCAACAGCTCGTTGCCCACCATGCAGCCCGTGAATCCGGCTGGGATTTGAGCCACCCATTCAACTCTATCGACCAGTGCAGGAGCTGTATTTAGGATTGTTGTGCGCTGCCTATCCTGTAACTCCGGAGAGACATCCAGTATCAAATAGCGATCAGGAAGTTGGTTCAGATCCTGAAGTGTCAGCAAAAGGTCTGCCGCAAGGCGGCCGCTACCGGCACCAATCTCTAGGACATCGCCATGTGTTTCCGACAGTACCGCGGCCACCGTGCGAGCAACGCATTGTCCGAATATCGGGCTGATTTCAGGTGCAGTTGTAAAATCCCCTGCCGCACCAAGTTTTCTACTGCCGCCTGTGTAATAACCCAGAGTCGGGTGGTAGAGGGCTAATGCCATATAGTCGGCAAAGCTGATCCATCCATCCCGGCGCGAGATCTCTTGCCGAATCTGTTCTGTCAGTTCTTGGCTGTGTATGAGCGCTTCAGGTTCGGGTGCGGGCAGGCGGGTCATATGCTACATTCCGGGCGGTTTATTAACAGGATCGCGAGTCTACCAGAGTGGAAAACCAAGCGGCCGGACAGGAAAAAGTAGCCTTGATCACCGGCGGGGCAAAACGGATTGGTGCCGCCATCGTGCGAGAACTGCACGAAGCCGGGATCAATATCATGCTGCACTACCGTAGCTCTTCTGCAGAGGCGAGAGCATTGGCTGCGGAGTTGAATTTAAAACGCCCCAACTCAATTGCCACGGTTCAGGCGGACCTTTTGAATATGGGTGGGCTGCCAAGCTTGGTGCAGCAAACGATTCAGCATTTTGGTCGGTTGGATATTGTGGTGAATAACGCGTCCAGCTTTTTTCCTACGCCGATTGGGGAGGTGACTGAAGAGAGCTGGCAAGATTTGGTTGGAAGCAATCTAAAGGCCCCCTTGTTCCTGATTCAGGCCGCGGCTGGGGAATTGAAGAAGCGTCAGGGATGTGTGATCAACATGGTGGATATCCACGCGGAACGCCCGATGCGCCATCATGTTGTTTACTCGGTTGCCAAGGCGGGTCTGGTAGCGATGACGCGCGCGCTCGCGAGGGATCTGGGGCCGGATGTGCGGGTAAATGCCGTTGCGCCTGGTGCCAATGTTTGGCCGGATGGGGAATCGGTTTTTGATGACGTGTCCCGCCAAAGGATAATTAGCTCGATTCCTCTGAAGCGGGTTGGGGAGCCAATCGATATAGCGCGTACGATTCGATTTTTGGTAATGGATGCGCCGTATATAACGGGGCAAATTATCGCAGTAGATGGTGGACGCAGCCTGAATCTCTAATGGAGTTGGGAAAGGTGGCTGCGAAGATGTTTAATGCGTTGTAATATAACGAGCTTTTGGTTTGAAGAGGTTGGTATGGAGTCCATTTTACAGGCGGAGGCACAGGCGAAGGCAAAGTATAATGCCGACAAGCTGGCCAAAAGACTGCGGCATGCAGTTGGGGATGCCATTGATCACTTTGGAATGATAGAGCAAGGTGATCGGGTAATGGTTTGCCTGTCTGGTGGCAAAGATAGTTATACCATGCTCGATATACTGCTTTCACTGCAGAAAAGTGCTCCAATTGATTTTAGCATTATTGCCGTGAATCTCGATCAAAAGCAGCCAGGCTTTCCTGAAGAGATTTTGCCGACTTATCTGGAAAAGCTAGGTATTGAATACCGCATTGTTGAAGAAGATACCTACAGTATTGTAAAGCGCGTTGTTCCTGAAGGGAAAACGACTTGCGGGTTGTGCTCGCGTTTGCGTAGAGGAATCTTGTATCGCGTTGCTGGAGAAGTGGGGGCAACGAAGATTGCCTTGGGTCATCATCGCGATGACGTGCTAGAAACGCTATTCCTCAATATGTTTTATGGCGGAAAATTAAAAGCCATGCCACCCAAGTTGGTTTCGGATGATGGTCGCAATATCGTTATCAGACCGCTCATATATTGCCGAGAAAAGGATATTGTTCGCTATTCAGAAATCCGGCAATTTCCAATTATTCCTTGTAATTTGTGTGGTTCTCAAGCCAATCTTCAGCGCGAAGTGGTCGGTGATATGCTGCGAGATTGGGATCGCCGATTCCCCGGTCGTTTGGAAACCATGTTTCGCGCATTATGTAATGTAGCGCCCTCTCATTTGGCTGATCCGAAGTTATTTGGTTTTAAAAATCTGACTACTCAAGAGACGCCGTATGCAGATGGCGATATAGCGTTTGATCACGAACCGATCGAAACAGAAGTGCCCGCTACGGCCTTGCGGACAATCAGTATTTTAGATAAACGCGAATTGAATAGGTGTGCTTCGTGATGAGAAGGTTTGGCAAGCGCGCAAGTGCATCTTGGGTGGATGAGGTCCCGGTCGATGTTAGCGAGAAGGATGGCATCAGGTCATTACACTTAGGTTCTGATGCAATACAAAGCTCAATGCGTGTACGTGATCCCGTCGAGCTGGTGCTGGCTTATAGTCGATGCATGTTGGCCTTTCTGCTGTTTCGGGAGGAGCCGGAGCGCGCGGTGGTAGTTGGTTTGGGCGGAGGGTCCTTGCCGAAATTCTTCTATCACCATATGCCGAGCTGTTCAATTGCTGCTATAGAGCTGCACCCTCAAGTGGTTGCCGTGGCAAGATCCATGTTTTTTCTGCCTCCAGATGATGAGCGTTTGAGTGTTCAGATAGGGGACGGTGCGCAAGCTATTGCATCCATGGAAGAGGTCTCCTCTGTGATTGTATTGGATGCCTATGGCCCGGCCGGGATAGCGACAGCGCTTTCGACAGAAGATTTTTTTTCTTGTTGCCGGGATAAGCTAGAGTCAAATGGCGTACTGCTGGTGAATTTGTGGGGTTCCGACCCGAAATTTACGACTTATGTGGATCGGATTTCCAATAGCTTTGAAGGGCGGGTTCTCTGCTTGCCTGCGCGACAGAAAGGGAACGTTGTTGTCTTGGCGTTCAAAAGCGGGCAAGGGAGCCCGGCATGGTCGCGTTTGACGGATCGTGCCCGCGAGCTGGAAAAAAAATACCCGTTGGAATTTTCAGAATTTGTAAGTGATTTGGCCCGAATGAACCCGCATAACGATAGGCGATTGCTAATCTAGTGTCGTAGTTGGGCATGCCAACTTTCAAATGCGTCGCGGATGTGAAAAAATTCAGGCAACTAAACGCATTCTGTGGTGATTGACATGCTCGACCGAGATGGCTATCGCCCCAACGTTGGCATCATCATTTGCAACGACAAGAATCAAGTATTCTGGGGCAAACGGGTACGCGAGCATTCCTGGCAGTTTCCGCAAGGGGGCATTAAATCAGGTGAAACCCCTGAGCAAGCGATGTTTCGCGAGTTAATGGAGGAGGTAGGGTTAGCACCGCATCAAGTGAAGATTCTGGGCCGGACCCGAGACTGGCTGCGTTACGATGTACCAGTGAACTGGGTTCGCCGTGAATGGCGGGGGTCCTATCGTGGACAAAAGCAGATTTGGTTTTTGTTGCGATTGATAGGGCGGGATTGTGACGTGAGTTTGCGTGCCACTAATCACCCTGAGTTTGATGCTTGGCGATGGAATGAATATTGGGCGCCGCTTGATAGTGTTATCGAGTTCAAGCGTGGGGTGTATGAGCGTGCTTTGTCGGAATTGGCACGTTTCCTGACTCCCTCGCCTAGACAAAGAAGCACCGCTCATTCGTCTCGCACCGCAGGTGAAAGACGTTGATGCTCAATTGGCAACACTGTTGTGGTGTTGCCACTTTTTTGATCCATGACTTATAAAAAGAGCACTGCAACCTTGGGTGCAGCGCACAAAATTGGTACCATCGCGCCATGCGACAACAAGTATTAGTTACGGGCGGTGCTGGCTATATTGGCACGCATACTTGCATAGAGCTTTTAGCCAACGATTACGACATTGTCGTGGTCGATAACTTTAGCAATAGCAAGCCCGCCGCCCTCTCCCGCGTTCAGAAAATCGCAGGTCGTGACTTCGTTTGGTACGAGGCCGACTTGCGTGACCGCATTGCAATCGAGCGCATCTTCGCCAAACACAAATTCTGCGGTGTCTTGCATTGCGCAGGACTCAAGTCGATAGACCGTGCAGAACGAGATCCGTTGCGTTGTTACGAAAATAATCTTGAAGCGAGCATCTCTTTGATTGAGACGATGCAGCGCCATGATGTAAAGCGTATGGTTTTCAGTTCATCTGCGACGGTTTATGGTGAATCCGCCAGAGTCCCTTATCGGGAAGAGTCCCCTCTGGCACCGAATACGGTATATGGCCGCAGCAAAATGATGGTGGAGACCTTGTTGCATGATCTGGTTCATGCGGACGAGAGCTGGAACATTGCCATTCTGCGTTATTTCAATCCTGTTGGTGCACACTCTTCTGGGTTGATCGGGGAGGATCCTGATGGTGTCCCTGGCAACCTGATGCCTTATATCTGCCAAGTTGCTGTTGGCAAGCTCAATCATCTTTCAATTTTCGGTCATGACTACCCTACGCCAGATGGGACTGGGGTGCGTGATTACGTCCATGTGATGGATTTGGCTCAAGGCCATTTTAAAGCCTTACGTCAGCTGTCTGAATCTCCTGGGTTGCTTACGGTCAATCTTGGTGCCGGGCGCGGATATAGCGTTCTGGAAGTGGTTCGCGCGTTTGAAGCGGCAAGTGGTCGTAAAGTGCCTTATCGATTCGCGCCGCGTCGTCCCGGCGATATTGGCAGTTACTATGCGGATGTAACCCGTGCCACCGAAGTATTGAATTGGCGTGCCCAACGCGGCCTGCTGGAAATGTGCGTAGATAGCTGGCGCTGGCAGTCTCAGAACCCTGACGGTTACGTCTGATCGTTTCAGACGTATTAACTGTTCATTCGCTGATTTTTATCCCTCATTCATTGTCACGTTTCCGGCCTGTACCGCAGTGCCACGGAAGACCCCTCGTTTAGGAGATCCTGAGTGATATTGGTTACCGGAGGCGCTGGTTTTATCGGCGCAAATTTTGTATTGAACTGGCTGAAGGCCTGTGATGAGCCTGTCATCAACCTGGATAAGCTCACCTATGCCGGGAACAAGGACAATCTTGCCAGTTTGGCGGCAGATGACCGGCATATTTTCGTGCAAGGGGATATTGGTGACCAGGTGTTGGTTGCCAAGCTGCTGGCGACGCACAAGCCTAGAGCCGTGTTGAACTTCGCGGCAGAGAGCCATGTGGATCGCTCCATTCATGGGCCAGCTGCTTTTGTTGAGACCAATATTGTTGGGACTTTCCGCTTATTGGAGTCTGTGCGCCAATACTGGAATGCGCTGCCGTCTGAAGAGCAGGGACGCTTCCGCTTTCTCCACGTGTCAACGGATGAGGTGTACGGTTCGTTGGAGGCGGATGCCCCGGCATTCTCCGAGACCCACCAGTACGCACCAAACAGCCCATATTCTGCATCCAAGGCATCGTCTGATCATTTGGTACGTGCGTATCACCACACCTATGGCATACCAGTTCTGACGACTAATTGCTCCAACAATTACGGCCCATATCAATTCCCCGAAAAGTTGATTCCATTGGTTATCGCCAATGCTTTGGCAGGTAAAAATTTGCCGATTTATGGGGATGGCAAGAACATCCGTGACTGGTTGTATGTAGGTGACCATTGTTCGGCGATTCAGCGTGTGCTTGCAGTGGGCGAGGTTGGTGAGACCTACAACGTCGGTGGCAAGAACGAGATGGCCAATATCGACATCGTCCATATCATTTGTGACTTGCTGAATGCAATTCGGCCAAGAGCGGATGGCAAGTCTTATCGAGAGCAGATTACCTTCGTAAAGGATCGGCCAGGCCATGATCGGCGCTATGCGATTGATGCTCGCAAGATTGAGGCTGAGTTGGATTGGCGACCTGCCGAGACATTTGAAACCGGTATTCGCAAGACGGTTGAGTGGTATCTGGCAAACCAGCAGTGGGTGGGTCGCGTGATGTCGGGCGACTATCGGGATTGGATTTCGCAAAATTACAGCGAACGAAAGGGCGTCTGATGAAAGGTATCATTCTGGCCGGAGGGTCCGGCACCCGGCTTTACCCGGCTACGCTGGCGGTGTCGAAACAGCTGCTGCCTGTTTACGACAAGCCGATGATTTACTACCCGCTGACGACGCTGATGCTGGCGGGTATTCGCGATATTTTGATCATTTCTACTCCCCAAGACACCCCGCGCTTCCAGCAGTTGCTGGGTGACGGTGCTCAATGGGGGATTCGGTTGAGCTATGCAGTGCAGCCTTCGCCAGATGGCTTGGCACAGGCATTCCTGATTGGCGAAGAGTTCATTGGTTCTGACAGCTGCGCTTTGGTTTTAGGCGACAACATCTTCTATGGTCACGAGTTTGCTCAACTGCTGCAAAGTGCCGCGGCAAAGACCTCTGGTGCGACGGTGTTTGCCTATCTGGTCAACGATCCGGAGCGCTATGGGGTGGTGGAGTTTGATGCGACGGGCAAAGCCATCAGCTTGGAAGAGAAGCCTACCCAGCCGAAGTCGCGCTACGCGGTGACGGGCCTGTATTTTTACGACAATCAGGTGATTCAGGCTGCCAAGGCGATCAAGCCCTCCGAGCGTGGTGAGCTGGAGATTACCGACGTTAACCGCTGGTATCTGGAGCGGGATCAGCTCAGTGTGGAAATCATGGGGCGTGGTTATGCTTGGTTGGATACTGGAACTCATGAGTCGATGCTTGAGGCATCCCAGTTCATTCAGACCCTGGAAAAGCGACAAGGGCAGAAGATTGCGAGCCCGGAAGAGGTGGCCTACCGCTTGGCCTACATCAACGATGAGCAACTGCGCCAACTAGCCAAGCCGCTGGCGAAGAATGCCTACGGAAAATATTTGCTGAGCTTGCTCGAAGAGTAGCGACTGAGACTCGCGGTTTAGCCTCATCAGCACCAAACAAACAGCCCCGGATTTTGGGGCTGTTTGTTTTTTGGCAAACTTTTTTAAACTGAGGCGCTGCCCAAAATACCCTGCTGTGCGGTGATCACCGCTTGAAGACGGGCGGCCCGTATGGCCTGTGGAATGTCGGCGCTATTGATTGTGGCGCGGGCGATAGCGCCGCCATCCACTCTCTTTCCCGCCGACATGCAGGCCGAGAGCAGTAATGCTTGGGGGTAGTCGCTACGCGCTTGCCCAGATCGGCCGCGTGCCGCGGCAACGCAGCTGTCCATCAGCTGAATGAAGCGTTCTGGGCGCCGGAATGCATCTCCCCGCAGTAGCAGGTCTAGCAGGGCTTCACTCGATAGGCTTAAGGCTGCATCAATCTGGCGCCCTTCATTGCAAGCCAGGGATGCTAGCTCGCGCATTTCTGCCGGGGCTTTGATGCGATCACAGAGTTGCTGAATCAAGGTGTCGGAACCTTGCTCGGGCGATGCGGTATGGGCGAGGTCGTGGCAGAGCACGGCGAAGCGGGTGGGGAGATCCCAGTCTTCCGAAGCGGCGTAATCCAGAGCGCGCAATGTGTGCTCGCCTAGCATCTCGCCCTCGCTTTGATGGGAGAAAAGCGCCTCGATTTCTGGCAGAACGCGAGCCAGCGCGCCACAGTCACGCAAGGTCCGGATCATGATGGATGGCATTTGCTCCATCAGCCCTTTGGCGAACTCTTGCCAGACTCGTTCGGCAACCAGATGATCAACTTCTCCTGCTTGGACCATTTGTTGCATCAGCGCCATTGTCTCGGCGGCAATCGTGAAGCGATAGCGTGCAGCAAAACGTGCCGCACGCAGAATCCGCACCGGGTCTTCGACGAATGCATCAGAAACATGGCGCAGTAAGCCGGCTTTCAGGTCATTCTGGCCCTGGTAGGGGTCGATCAGATTGCCGGCTTCGTCCTCTGCCATGGCGTTGATGGTGAGATCACGTCTGGCCAGGTCTTGCTCAAGGGTGACATCCGGGGCGGCATATACGGTAAAACCTTTGTAGCCGTGGCCGGATTTCCGCTCGGTGCGGGCCAATGCATATTCATCCCGTGTGTGGGGGTGCAGGAATACGGGGAAATCTTTGCCAACGGGTTTGTAGCCAAGGGCTGCCATCTGCTCCGGGGTGGCCCCTACCACCACATAGTCGCGGTCTTTCACTGCTAATCCCAACAGGCGATCGCGCACTGCACCGCCCACGCAATAGGTCTTCATGACTGCTTTGTCCTTGTCGATCAGTGAGGGCGGGCTGCGTCTGCGATCCGCCGGCGCGAGAGTTTATCGAGCTGCCAGGAAAGCAGGATAGCGGCCAGGGTGAGGCTGGCAACGATTGCAATCCAGAATCCCTCGGCGGCCATAGGCTTGGCGGGAGCAAAGGGAATCCAGTCTGGTGCAAGACCCAACACACAGCCGAGCGGTAGACTGAGCCCCCAGAACGCAGTCATGTGGATCAGCATCGGGATACGCGTGGATTTGTAGCCACGCATGGCACAGGAAGTACTAACCTGTGTGGCATCAGATAGCTGGAACAAGGCGGCGTACAGCAGAAAATGCGAGGCCAGTTTGATGACTGCTTCATCCTGGCTATACCAGCCTGCGATGGTGCTGGCTGCCAATGCAATAAAGCTGGCGGAACAAATGGCATACGCCAGAGACATTCCGACGCCCACCCATGCGGAATATCGTGCTTTATAGGGATCACCTTCACCGACGGCCTGTCCTACCCGTACCAGACAGGCCAAGCCAAAGCTCATGGGAATCATGAAAACCATCGAAGAAAAATTCAGGGCGATCTGGTGGGCGGCAATCTGGACCGAACCAAATTTTGCGATCAGCAAGGCGACCAGGCTGAATGCGGTGACTTCGGCAAAATAGGTAATGCCAATTGGTACTCCAAGCTTCAGCAGTTGGGAAATTTCCTGCCAGTTCGGGCCCTCCCAGCGATCAAAAGGCATGGTGTCGCGATAGGGCTCCGCCCAATAAATCCAGGCTGCCAGCAGCAGGCAGGAAATCCAGCCACACAGCGCGCTGGCATAGCCACAGCCAACCCCGCCCAACGCGGGTAGGCCGAATTTGCCGTAAATCAGTATGTAATTGAATGGAATGTTCAGTATCAGCCCGATGAGCCCGATCACCATCATCGGGCGGGTGCGATTGATGCTGGCGCTGTAATTGGCGAGTATCCGAAACCAAGTAAATGCCGGCAAGCCAAAGCAGACCGCAATCACAAACTGGCGCGCTTTCTCTTCGACAGTCGGAGACAGGCCAATGTGGCTGAAAACCGGCAGCGTGCCCAAACCAATCGCCCATGCCAGCAGGGCTAACCCCAGAGCCATCCACAAACCTTGACGAACAGTATGGGGAATCCGGTGATACTCCTTGGCCCCATACAACTGCGATACCGCTGGTGAAATCGCCATCATCAGCCCCATTAGCGTGACGATGATGATGACCCAGACACTTACGCCCAGAGACACTGCGGCGAGATCATCTGCGCTGACTCGCCCTGCCATGACGGCATCGACAAAGCCCATGCCGGTTTGGGCCAGCTGGGCGATCATGATGGGCCAGGCCAGATGCCAGACAGACTGGGCTTCTTGCACGAGGCGATTGGGGGAGTGCGTGGCTGATGACATAAGTGAATAAAGAACGGCAAGCAAAGCTCTATTGTAGCTTGCCGGTTCTGAGCCAGCCGGTGTGGGAATCCCTCCGGCCTTGGCAAGTCGGGATAGACGACTTAATTAGCGATGGTGGCCACTGCCGGCAAAATGTCCGCTGACGGCGAGTTCGCTGCCGAAACGACCCGCTAGGGACAAGGATTCGCCCAGTGACAGGTCAAGTAGCAGCAAACTGCCGTCATCCAACCGCTCAACCTGTATTCCCAGTAACAGGGCCGCTTCTCGCAGGCGGGCCAATGTGGCGGGACTGGTGTGGTTCAGGCTCTCGAAGCGGGACCAGTTGCGGCCACGAAATTGCTTTTCGAGCTGAAGAGGGTTGATGCGGCGCTTGGGTTGGCGCAGTGGCTGAACGGGTGTTGAGACGTTGTCTGACAAAACGCTGGTGGCTTGAGCAAGGCAGTCGAACATGGTGGTCTCCGGGTCCTCAGAGCGAAGCCCTCGGTAGGGGGCGACGCTTTAGCGGTAGATTTGCGCGCCCCGCAAGTGGTCTTAAATCGGCGCGACGGACAGTTCGGATGCAGCGAGTTGTGTCCGTAAAAAAACCCGCTGGCGGCTGCAAGCGGGTTTTCAACAACTATCCCGAATCGGGAAAACCGCTTTAGCCGCATTTTTAAAGCGCCCGCAAGCTGAAGCTCAAATCGGCGCTGATTGCTAACTCTAGCGCTATTAGATGATAGACGTCAATTGCAATGTGAGTTGGGCGGGAAGGGGCTAAGAAAGTCTTAATACCTCACATTCCAACTGGTAGCCTTAGAATGGAATATTGATATATTCAATAATTTTGATTAAAATTTATGCCCAATTTGGAGGGTTAATAAGGATTTTGAAGTGAAAGTTATTGATTTAAGAACGATTTTTGGTTTTGGCTTAGCGGTCTTTAGTTTGCTTTCAAGCGCAAATGATCAATTGTTTGACAGTGAGAAGATCTATATTCCTGCATTGATTCCAAGTGATGTCAATACACCGGCCTGTGAGTATGCTGGAAAGGTCTATCAACCTGGTTGGCATGAGGAGAGAAAGGTCGTTGAGTCAAACGTGCAGGGTTTGCCAGTTTGCAAGTCCGTTATTAAAACTTACGTTATCCGGGGACGTTGCGAAGCTGGTTCCTGGAGTGATGTGCAGGAGTCGTGGCCCATTGAGGAGAAAAATGGGTGGGCAGTGCCCGGTTGTGAGTCGGCTTGCACGCTAAATGGAGTTTATGTTGCTCCAGGAACTATGACCACTGATTGGAGTCGGGTGGAGAAATGCAGCTGGGTGGGGTTTGAAAGAAAATGTACGTGGGATTGGGGGCGGGTGACCAAGATTTGTGGTAACGATGGAATGTGGAAGTCAATGTTTCCATAAGCAAATCTGATCCTGAGTAAAATGCCCCCTTGCCAATTAAGTTTCTACGCTTGGCAGGGGGGCAGATAAATATCTAGTTTTTGATGAGATTACTGTTTATTTCCTCTAGGGTTCTTTCTGATAGATTCCCAGTGGCGGCTGAAAGCTTCAGACGGTTTAGCAGATAGTTATATCTTGATTCGGCTAAATCTTTTCTGGTTGAAAAGAATTGCTGTTGTGCGTTCAAAACATCTAAGGTGGTTCTAACGCCAACCTCTCTGCCTAGTTTGGTGGAGTCGAGTGAGCTTTGTGTCGAAACGAGAGCTTGTTCAAGCGCTTTTATTTGTGCTGCTCCAGCCTTAACACCCAGAAATGCTTGCTTGGTTGTCAGTGCTACTGTCCGGCGAGTGGCTTCAAGTTCATATTGCGCCCTGTCACGATTAGCTATTGCTTCGCGTAATTTTGAGCTTTTTGAGCCTCCGGTGAATATCGGGATTGAGAGCTGTAGCCCGATATTTGCTTGTTTTTGTGAATCGCCTCGTGTTGCTGTCAAATCTCCGCTAAATCTGTTTTCTCCATAGCTAGCGACAGCTTGAAGAGACGGTTCTCTACTTGGACGATACTTTTCTATTTCCGCCGTCGATATAGCGAGCTCGCCACGTTTGCTGGCAATTTGCAAGCTGGAATTCTCCGCGATGGCGATCCAGTGGTTTACGTCATCCGGGGTAGGATTGGATGTTGGCATGCGAGAGTTGACCCCTGATACCCCGTCAGCCGGCACTCCGGTCAGTTGCAGAAAGGCATTACGCTTGACGGTCAAATCGTTATCGGCAGCGATTTCCGAGGCAACGATGGCGTCAAAGCGGGCTTGCGCTTCATGGGTGTCGGTAATGGTGGCGACGCCGACTTCAAAGCTTTTCTTGGCCTGCGCCAGTTGCTGCGCGGTTGCGTCCTTCTGTGCCTTGACCAGTTCCAGCCTGTCCTGCGCTAGCAGGACATCAAAATAAGACTGTGCCACGCGCAGGATCAGGTCTTGCTCGGCACCCTTGAATTGCACTTCGGCCAGCTTGGCCTGCTCGCTCAGCTGGTCAGAGCCTACAGAGACTTCTGCGTTATAAATCGGCTGGGTCACCTTGAACTGGTAACCATACGTCGAGCCGCTGCTGGTACGGCCACTAGGTTCAGACCGCCCGTTTTCGTGCTCGGCACTGGCTGAAAAGCCCACATTGGGCAGCCATAGGGCTTTGCCTTGTACGGATTTTTCCTGGCCGGCGCGCAGTGCCGACTGCGCGGCAGCGAAGGTGGCGTCGTATTTTTTGGCTTCCTGATAAACCGACAGCAGGTCGGCCGCTCCGGCATACGGGGCGAACAGGGCAAGCGCCACCGCCGCTGCACTGATTCGGAGGCTCGAAATTCTCATTCTGTTGATCCTTTTCGGTTTGGCTGGCGGTTCGCGCCGCACTATAAACATACTGATCAGTATTTTATGTTAATTCGCCGGCTCATGCCAAGGCTGACGGCCGCTTTACCTTGTACCAGGCTGCATAGAGTGCAGGCAGGAACAGCAGGGTCAGCAGCGTGGCAACCAGCAGACCTCCCATGATCGCAACCGCCATCGGCCCCCAGAACGTTGAGCGGGTGAGCGGGATCATCGCAAGAATGGCCGCCAGCGCTGTCAGCATGATGGGGCGGAAACGCCGCACGGCAGATTCGACGATAGCGTTCCATGCCGGTTCTCCCCGAGCAATGTCCTGATCAATCTGGTCTACGAGAATCACCGAGTTACGCATGATCATGCCGGCCAGGGCGATGACTCCCAACATTGCTACAAAGCCAAAGGGTGCCTGGAACACCAGTAGCGAAGCGCTGACACCGATCATGCCCAGCGGTGCGGTCAGCAGCACGATCATCGTTTTCTGCATGCTTTGCAGCTGGAGCATCAGCAAGGTGGTGACCACCAGCAACATCAACGGCATGACTGCGCCAATCGAAGCCTGGCTGGTGCGGCTGGATTCGAGTGTGCCGCCGATTTCGATGCGATAGCCCAAAGGTAGGCTCTTTGCCAGCTCCTGCACCTTCGGATAGATCATATTGGTCACGTCAGGTGCCTGGGCGCCTTCAACATCGGCGCGAACAGAAATGGTCGGCACCCGATTACGGCGCCAGACAATGCTGTCCTCACTCTCCAGCTTGATGTGCGCAATCTGGCTCAACGGTACAAACTTGCCATCCCGCAGATAAACCTTGAGATCTTTCAGGTTGTCGAGGTTGCCGCGTTCGTTGGCGGTCAGGCGGCCGACGATGTCGATCGACTTGTCTCCTTCACGGTACTGGGTCATGGCAATGCCTGAGATGGCATTCTGCATAGCGCGAGACAAATCTTGCGAACTCAGACCCAGGGCACGAGCTTTGTCTTGATCGACGTCGAGTCGCACCACTTTCAGCCTTTCTCCCCAATCCATATTGACGTGGCGGGCATGCGGGTTGGCACGCATCAGGTCGGCGACTTTGTCAGCAATCGGCCGCAACTTGGCTGCATCGGGGCCCGAGACGCGGAATTGCACGGGATAGCCTACGGGAGGACCGTTTTCCAGTCGGGTGACGCGGCCACGTACCAGCGGAAAGTCTTTGTCGAACAGGTTC
Organism: Parachitinimonas caeni; assembly: GCF_030129945.1. GTDB lineage: Bacteria > Pseudomonadota > Gammaproteobacteria > Burkholderiales > Chitinimonadaceae > Parachitinimonas > Parachitinimonas caeni. Next base: position 20,959 of record NZ_JARRAF010000035.1, on the reverse strand, counting down.
TGAATTTTGGTCAGGACTTGCTCACGTACTTTCTCGTTCTGGGTCATGACAGTCAGCTGGCCAAAATTCAAATTGGGTAGCTGCTGGTCGAGGGGCATGTAATAACGTGGCGAGCCTGAGCCGACATAGCTGGTGACCGATGCGATGTTCGGATCGCCCTTGAGTTTGGCCTCGAAGGCTTTGACTTCGCGTTCAGTTGCTTCAAACGATGCCGCTTGCGGTAGCCACAGATCGACCATCAATTCCGGCCGGCTGGAAGCGGGGAAGAATTGTTTTGGCACGTACTTGAACAGGGCGACCGAGGTAACGAAGGCTGCCAGTGTCAGGAAGATGACGGTCTTGCGATGGTCGATACACCAATCCACCAAGGTGCGGAAGCGGCGATAGAACGGCTTGTTGTATACGGCGTCATGATCATGCTGGTGCCCTTTCATTTCGGGCAGTAGCTTGAAGCCCAGATAGGGGGTGAATACCACCGCGACGACCCAGGAAATGATCAACGAAATGCCAACCACCTGGAAAATCGACACTGTATATTCGCCGGCGCCTGATTTGGCCAAGCCGACAGGCAGAAATCCGGCGGCAGTGATCAAGGTACCGGTCAGCATTGGCATGGCGGTCGAGGTATAGGCGTAGGTGGCTGCCTGGAAGCGGTCCCAGCCTTGTTCGAGTTTCAAGGCCATCATCTCGACCGCGATGATGGCATCGTCTACCAGCAGACCCAGTGAGATGATCAGGGCGCCAAGCGAGATGCGCTGCAGGTCGATATCGAGCACATACATCGCCACAAATGTCATGGCGAGTACCAGCGGGATCGACAGGGCCACCACGATACCCGTGCGAAAGCCCAGGGATAGCAGGCTGACGGCCAGTACGATCACGACGGCTTCGAGCAGGCTGCGCATGAATTCGTTGATCGAACGGGCAACAACGCCGGGCTGGTCTGATACCTCGTGAATCTCGATACCTACCGGCATCGAGGCTTTCAGATTAGCGACCGCAGCTTTCAGATCTGTACCAAGGCGAATCACATCGCCCCCTTTTTTCATGCTGACGGCGAGGCCGATCGCTTCCTGCCCCTGGTAGCGCATCTTGAACGTGGGTGGGTCGATATAGCCACGGAAGACATTGGCGACATCGCCCAGTCGGAAGGTACGGCCATTGGCACGGATACCGATATTCTTGATGCTATCAACGGTCTGGAAGTCGCCTGTCACGCGCAGGAAGACCCGTTCCGAGCTGGTATGCACGATACCGGCGGGTTCCATGCTGTTCTGGGTGGCCAATACCTGCGCGATCAGCTGCGGGTCGATGCCTAACGAGGCAAGCTTGGCATTTGAGACTTCGACATAGATTTTTTCATCCTGCTCACCGACCAGATCGACCTTGTTGGCATCGGGCACGCGCAGTAACTCGGCTCTGGCCAGATCGACGTAGCGCTTGAGTTCGGCATAGCTGAAGCCATCGGCAGTGAAAGCATAGATATTGCCAAACGTGTCACCGAATTCATCGTTGAAGAAAGGTCCCTGTGCGCCGGCTGGCAGGGTATAGCGGATGTCGCCAATCTTCTTGCGCACTTGATACCAAGCGTTGGGGACATCCTTGGGGCGGGTACTCTCCTTCAGGATCACGGTGATCAACGATTCGCCCGGCTTGGAGCTGGAGCGGGTGTAGTCAATCTCACCGAGTTCCTGCAACTTGCGTTCCAGCCGGTCGGTGACCTGCTGTTCCACTTCGCTGGCGCTGGCGCCGGGCCAGAAGGTGCGGACTACCATGGCCTTGAAGGTGAATTCGGGGTCTTCCTTCTGGCTGAGCTTGGTGTACGAGAAAACGCCCGCCAGCAGAAAGGTGAGGATCAGATAGAGCACCAGCGACTGGTGCTTGAGCGCCCAGTCGGACAAGTTGAGGTTTTTCATCAGGACTTACCCCCGCTGGCCTGGGTTGTGGCTGGCGCTGGTTGCGATTCTGAGCGTTGTGACTCAGCCAGCCGCACCTTCTGGCCGGGATGCAGCATATGCACGCCTGCCGTCACAACCTGTTCCCCTTCCTGCAGGCCGCCAATCACAGTCATCTGGTTATCGCGAACGCCGACGATTTTCACTTCCCGCAGATTGACGGTTGAAGAGCGCGGATCAACGACCCACACCAGTGGTTTGCCTTCGCGGTCGTAAATGGCGGTCAGCGGTAGACGCACTGCACCTTTGGCGGTGGCGGAGTCGAGCTGAACGCTGGCGGTCATGCCCAAGCGGATTGCCTCGTCGGCATTCTGAATGGTGACCTTGGCGGCATAAGTCCGGGTCACAGGATCGGTGTCTGGTGCAATTTCACGAAGTTTGCCTTCATAGCGCTTGCTGGGATCAATCCACAGCGACACCGTCAGTTTGCTGGCCCGACGCAGTTCTTCAACCCTGGATTCCGGCACGCTGACGGCGACTTCCCGCTCGCCATCTTCGGCCAGTTTGACGACGGTCTGGCCGGCGGCCACAACCTGGCCAACTTCAGCATCAATGGCGGTGACGATGCCAGCCCGATCCGCCAGCAGGGTGGTATAGCCGGCCTGGTTGCTGACAACCCTGCCTTGCGCGACTGCCTGTTTGTACTTGGCGTCGGCGGTATTGAATGCCAGCTCGCGCCGATCAACCTCGGCCTGGCTGACAAAATTGCGTGCAAATAATTGGCGGGTGCGATCCAGATCCATCTTGGCCTGAGTCATCTCCGCCTTGGCGGCGGTGACTTGTGCCTCACTCGCCGCCTGCGACAGGCTCGCATCCTGAGGATCGAGTCTTAGCAGGGGCTGTCCGGCTTTTACCGACTGCCCGACCTCAACCAGACGTGCGGCGATCTTGCCATTAACGCGAAAGCCCATCCGGGTCTCGCGACGGGCCCGGACTTCGCCGGAATACGAGGCTCCCATGGCGACTTCACCAGCCTTGACGATTTCGGTGCGGACAGGGCGGACATCTTCGTAGGGCGCATCAGGTTTGCAAGCGGTAAGCAGGCTTGCAGCTGCCAGCACTGCGACCGCAGGCTTTGCAGGAAAGCTACGCATGGGGAATCTCCAAAGAGGCCGGGTTCGCCGGCTGTTGTGGTTGAGTCAGGCCACTTAAAAGTAGCTCTATAACGGTTTTCAGATAGCGTTCAGTGTCGATCGGTTCGCGCTCGCAGACGCCCAGTGAGTGCTTCCAGATCATGCCCATGATCACGGGGGCCATGACGACGCGCACCGTGTAATCCACATCAACCGGGCGGAAATCGCCGCGCTCCACTCCGTAGGTGATGACCCGGCCAATCAGGCGGACACCTCGCTCGATCACTTCTTCATAATAAAACTTGGCCAGATCCGGAAAATTGCCGGCTTCGGCGATGATGAGCTTGGGCAGGCCCGACAGATTGGTCTCGCCCACGCCTTGCCACCAGCTGCGCAGAACCTCTTCAAGCAATGCTTGGCCAGAGCCATGAAACTGAGACAGCATTTCTTCGCCAAAGCTGATCTGCGGGATCAGGCTCTCCCGAACCACCGCCTTGAAGATCTCTTCCTTATTGGCGAAGTAACGATAAGGTGTGCCAGTGGTGACGCCGGCCCGTTTGGCGATGTCTTCCATCTTGGTGGCGGTAAATCCTTTTTCGGCGAAAAGCGCGAGCGCCGCCTCCAGGATTTCTGCGGGCCTGGCCTCTTTGCGACGGGTCCAGCCTTTGACGACGGTTGCCACGGGGCACTTCCGATCTGTACTCATTTTAGTAAATGAATATTCATTAATTAGCGAAGTCTAGAACTAAGTATCTGGTGATGCAATAGATTTATGGCACGGCTTTCCCTAGAGGGACATCCAGAGGAGGGCAAGGCTCGACACTGGCCCTGATGTTCGGTGGGAATGGTCTACGCTTTGCTGGCGTTTTGCGTTTTGCGTTTTGCGTTTTGCGTTTTGCGTTTTGCGTTTTGCGTTTTGCGTTTTGCGTTTTGCGTTTTGCGTTTTGCGTTTTGCGTTTTGCGTTTAAGCGTGTTGGGCCGGGTTTGGTTGGCTTGGCATCAAGCGATGCGCTTTCGCCTTGCATCCGGCCTCCTTCCGACGAAGCACGATCGACAAACCAAACGTCAACAGAGCTTGGCAACTCGCCGTAAAATGCCGGCTTTCCAATTGCGATTTATTCTCAGGAGTTCCCATGCCGACTGTTGCGCCGATTTCAGCCCAGACCGCTGCCGAAAAGGCAGCCATCCTGTCCGAAGCGCTGCCCTATATCCGTCGCTTCAACGATAAGACCATCGTGATCAAGTATGGCGGTAATGCCATGACGGATGAGGATTTGAAGGCATCCTTCGCGCAGGATGTCGTGCTGCTCAAATTGGTGGGGCTCAACCCGGTGGTGGTGCATGGTGGTGGACCACAAATCAACGATTTGCTGGAGCGTGTGGGCAAGCAGGGGGAGTTCATCCAGGGCATGCGGGTGACCGACGCTGAAACCATGGAAATCGTTGAGATGGTGCTGGGCGGCCTCGTCAACAAGGAAATCGTCAGCCTGATCAATCAGCATGGCGGTCGCGCCGTGGGGCTGACTGGAAAGGATGGCCACTTTATCCGCGCCAAGAAGTTGCTGCTCAAGGGCGCGGAGGGCGAACCGGTGGATATTGGCCAGGTTGGGGAAATCGAATCCATCGACCCTGAGCTGGTGGCGCTGCTCGACACACGGGATTTCATTCCAGTGATTGCCCCCATCGGCGTGGGGAGTGAGGGGGAGGCTTTCAATATCAATGCTGACCTTGTAGCGGGCAAGCTGGCTGAAACCCTGAAGGCAGAAAAGCTGATCCTGATGACCAATACTCCGGGCGTACTCGACCAGAAGGGGCAACTGCTGACCGGGCTGACCCCGAAGCTCGTGGACAGCCTGATTGCCGATGGCACTTTGTCCGGTGGCATGCTGCCCAAGATTGGCTCGGCGCTTGATGCGGCTCGCAACGGGGTGAATTCGGTGCACATCATTGATGGCCGGGTAAAACATGCGCTGCTGCTGGAAGTGCTGACCAATGATGGTGTCGGCACCATGATCTGCGCGGATTGATCATTGTGTTGTGGGCCAGGTTGATTGGCGTTTTTCTGATCCGCAAATGACGTCAACCGCGCCTCTGGGCGGATGACCGGCTATCGCCCGGCTTATCCGCCTGTCTGCCCGAAGTAAAGCCTTGCCAGGTTTGCCCGATTAAACAGGTGTAAGCACCATCATTGGCGGCGATCTACCGCTGGCGAACCTGCAGGAGGGCAACATCATGGCTAATCAGCTCGAACTTCAAATGCGGCGGGAACTTGGGTGGGACTTGATCGAAGCCAGCCGGCCCGATGACTACTTGCTGGTTCAATTTGAATGTCCGCCACCCGTACAGACGCCAACTTCGCCTGCTTCCCAGGGCAGGTCTTTGCCACTACCGTGTCGCACCCCGCAACGCTGATCCGGTCGCGGTAGAATCCAGGCTTTGTCTTGCCTGGATCTGCCGCATGCTGTTAGTCGTTTCCCCCGCCAAAACCCTCGATTTTGACACCCCTCCCACCACAGATCAGCACAGCCTGCCCCGCTGGCTGGAACGCTCGGCCGAATTGATTGGCCTCCTGCGTCAATATTCCCCGGCCCAGCTGGCTGCGCTCATGGACATCAGTGACAAGCTGGCAGTACTCAATGTCGGTCGCTACCAGGATTGGCAGATCGACCAGATCCGTCCCGGTCGCGCCAAACAGGCGGTGCTGGCTTTCATGGGGGATGTTTATGAAGGGTTGGCGGCCTGTCAGTTGGATGAGGCGGCACTGCGTTTCGCCCAGCAGCATCTGCGCATCCTTTCCGGCTTGTATGGGGTGCTGCGGCCGCTTGATCTGATGCTGCCGTATCGGCTGGAAATGGGCACGCGGTTAGCGAACCCGGCAGGGAGCAATCTCTATGCGTTCTGGGGCGATCAGCTGACGCATGCCTTGCGTGAGGAGCTGGCGGCGATGGCGGAACCGGTTCTGGTGAATGTGGCTTCCGATGAATACTTCAAAGTGGTCAGCCCCCGTAAGCTCGGACTGCGGGTGGTGACGCCAGTGTTTCAAGACCGCAAAGGTGATGGCTACAAGATCATCAGCTTCTACGCCAAGCGGGCGCGTGGCCTGATGGCGCGATTCCAGATCGATCAGCGCATTGATCAGGTTGATGCCCTGCGCGGGTTTGATCTGGCGGGCTATCGCTTTGTGGCAGAGGCCTCTGAGGCCGACATCTGGGTGTTCCGGCGTGATTCGGTGGAGTGAATGATGAGGGTGTTATTGCAAAGGGTCAGTGAAGCCGCTGTCCGGGTGGAGGGCGAGGTGGTTGGGCAGATCGGCCCCGGCTTGCTGCTGCTGGTTGGGGTGGAGTCGGCAGACGGCGACACCGATATTGATTGGTTGGTCGGTAAGCTGCTGCGACTGCGTATCTTTGGTGATGAGGCGGGCGTGATGAACCGCTCTGTGCAGGAGGCTGGCGGCGATATTCTGGCGGTCAGCCAGTTCACGCTGTTCGGTTCGACCCGGAAGGGTAATCGGCCCTCGTGGAGCCGTGCTGCGGCGCCGGACTTTTCCCGTCCAATGTTTGAGCGCTTCGTCGAGAAGATACAGATGGGTCTGGGGCGGCCAGTACCGACCGGCATCTTTGGGGCTGATATGAAAGTCAGCCTGATCAACGATGGCCCAGTGACTCTGATGTTTGACTCGAAGCAGCCCGAGTGATGCGGCAGGCAACGCTTGATCTGATCAAGGCAGATACCTGGCGCATGAATTGCCTGCACGGCCTGCGGTCGATGCGTCTGCCCGACGCCTGGCTGGTGGCCGGCTTCGTCCGCAATCTGGTGTGGGACCATCTGCACGGCCATGTCGGCGCTTCGCCGCTGAATGATGTTGATGTGGCCTGGTTTGATCCGACGGCAGAGAGAGGAATGGATCAAAAGCTGGAACAGCAATTGGCCCGTGCCTGTCCGCAAATCCCCTGGCAGGTGCGTAATCAGGCCCATATGGCCCGGCGCAATGGCCACCCACCCTACCGGAATACTGCCGAAGCGGTAGCCTATTACCCCGAGCTGGCGACGTGTGTTGGTGTGCGCCTGAATGACGATGATTCACTCGAATGCTTGGCGCCCTACGGGTTGGAAGCGGTGTGGGCATTAACCCTGGTTGCCAATCCTCGCCACCCGCAGGCGCAGTCGCTACTCCGGCAAAGAGTCATCGAGAAAGCCTGGTTGCAGCGCTGGCCGCGTTTGCAAGTGGACGATGGTGCGCTGGATGGCAATGCACCTAACTCGGCCCGGCGCGACCGGAAACAAAATGTCAGCAGAGCCTGGCGTGGATGACCGTATCCCGACCGCTATGCTTGGCTTGGTTGAGGGCCTCATCGGCACGTAGCACCATCGCATGGCCATTTTCATCGGGCCGCCATTGTGCGAGTCCTGCAGAAAAGCGCACTTCAATCCGCTGCTGTTGCTGAAAGAATGGCGTCTTCAAATTGACATGCCGCAACCGGTCCAGCAAAAAGCCGGCGCCATGCAGGTCGGTTTCGGGCAGCAGAAGCAGGAATTCTTCGCCGCCATAGCGCACCAGGGTGTCGCTATCTCTGAGTACGGCTTTGGCGACACTGGAAAAGTGCGTCAGGATGCGATCGCCAACTTGCCGGCCATAGCGATCATTGATGTCCCGGAAGTGGTCGAGGTCGATGACTGCGGTGGTCAATTTGCCACCATGTCGCTGAGCCCGCTTTACCTCGCGCAAGAGGACATGCTCGAAGCCTTGCCGGTTCAATGCGCCAGTCAGCGGGTCTTGCTCCAGGGTTTTGCGATTGATGGCCAAATCGGCCTGCACCGCCAGCATGGATTCTTTCAGCTGGTTCAGGTCGCGCTGTGAGGCGGCTACGCTGCTGTAAACTTGGCCGGTTGAATCGATAATGTGCTGCAACAGGCCTGAGACAACCTGCCTATCGTCGGTGGCTTGCAGGGCTTCCAGCGAGGTCCCCATTTCTTCACTACTGCGTGACAGCTCGGCCAAAACCGCGTGCGTGAGGTCATGCACGCTATCCAGCACGTCGTTGACCCGGAATAGCACCCGGTAGGCGCCTTTCAATTCCTCTTCCGATTGCTCGGAAGCCGATTTGATGGTGGTGATCGCGTTGTAGAATCGGCTGTAGTTTTCGGGGGTAGGGGGCAAGCCCATCTCTCCCAGGCGCTTCAGTGCTACCCGGGCGATGTCTGCGGGGGTAAGCGTGGGAGTGCTGGCGGGTTTGATCATGTATCGAGTCATTGCAAAATTGTCGGACAGATTGGCAATTTTACCATGTTGAACCAGTGGTCAATTAACTGCTGGTTGAAAATATTCCAAGACAATCAAAGGTTTCTGAATGCATATCCATATTCTCGGCATTTGCGGCACCTTTATGGGCGGGATTGCCGTTCTGGCCAAGCAGGCCGGGCATCGGGTGACGGGGTGCGATGCCAACGTCTATCCCCCCATGAGCACGCAGCTTGAACAGCAGGGCATTGAACTGATCCAGGGTTGGGATGCCTCCCAACTCGATTTGGCCCCGGATCTGTACGTGGTCGGCAATGCTGTGGTGCGCGGTAATCCATTGATGGAGGCGATCCTTGATCGCGGGCTGCCCTATGTTTCCGGCCCGCAATGGTTGAGCGAGGTCATTCTGCGAGATCCGGCCCATCCTAAATGGGTGCTGGCCGTGGCCGGCACTCATGGCAAAACCACCACCACCTCGATGCTGAGCTGGATTCTCGAATACGCCGGCCTGGCACCGGGCTTTCTGGTCGGTGGCGTGCCGCAGAACTTTGGTATTTCTGCCCGGCTGCCTGGAGAACCCCGGCAGGAGCCAGGGGGCCGTAGCCCATTCTTTGTCATCGAGGCCGACGAGTACGACACTGCCTTCTTCGACAAGCGCTCCAAGTTTGTCCACTACCGACCACGCACAGCCATCCTCAATAATCTGGAATTTGATCATGCGGACATCTTCGCCGACCTGGGTGCCATCGAAACCCAGTTCCATCACCTGGTCCGTACTATTCCGGCGAGCGGTTTGATTGTCGCCAACGGCCGGGAACAGAGCCTGGACCGGGTGTTGGCACGCGGTTGCTGGACCCGCGTTGAACGATTTGGTGCAGATAGCGGCTGGCAAGTCGGAGCATCCTCGGCCGATGGTTTTGAAGTCTGCCTGGATGGACAAAGCCAGGGCACCGTGCGCTGGGACTTGCTGGGCGACCACAACCGGCAAAATGCCTTGGCCGCCTTGGCAGCAGCTCGCCATGTGGGTGTGCCCGTCGACGTAGGCATCGCGGCTCTGGCTGCGTTCCAGAACGTCAAGCGGCGGATGGAGGTGCGGGGGGTAGCGGCAGGCGTGACGGTTTACGACGACTTTGCCCATCACCCTTCAGCGATTGCGACGACGATCGCCGGTTTGCGTGAACGGGTTGGCTCGGCGCGGATTCTGGCCGTGCTGGAGCCGCGTTCCAACACCATGAAACTGGGTGCCATGAAAGCGCTGCTGCCTGGCAGTCTGGAAAGTGCCGATCTGACCTTCTGCTTTGGGGCAAGTCTTGGCTGGAGCCCGGCCGAAGCCTTGGCACCGCTGGGCGCGCGCGCCCTATGCTTCGACCAGCTCGACGCGCTGGTTGCCAGTGTCGCTAGCCATGCCAAAGCCGGTGACCATGTGCTCGTCATGAGTAACGGTGGGTTTGGTGGTGTGCATGGCAAGCTACTTGCTGCGCTGGCTAACGCGACGATGGCTTAGGTGCTATTGGCTCTTGATTGCGGATCGCGTTTCGTTGGAGTGAGACATAGCGTGGTGAGACACGCTATTTGAGTTACCGGTCAGCGTGTTATTCAAAGCCTGGCCTGGCACGGTCGGAAACGACAAGTCTGCAGCGTCTATAAAAGCAAGCCATTCCATATGGGATGGTCCTTGGAAGGGGCGAACGTGTGCCGGTCAGTAGTTGATAATCCGGTGCCGGGTGTCTGACTGGACTAGCCGTTTCTCGGTCTCAACCTTCGCAATCATCGGCATCGTGCTATACCGTTGAGAGAAGGGCCGGGCGAGGCGCACGCCAGAGGCTCGTAAGGGGGAGCGGGATGCCGAACGATGAGCTGGTCAGGCGTTTGGCCAATTCGGTTCGTCTGTTTGCAGAATTTACGGCGGATGAGATTCGCCAGGTACTTAATTACTGCAAGCGGGCCAGCTTTGATATTGGCGACTATATCGTCCATCAGGGGGAGCCGGGGCGGTCCATGTATGTGTTACTTGCCGGTCAAGTGGAAGTCGTACGCATGATCGGTGATCACGAGCAGGTTTTATCCAAGCTTGGTCCTGGCGATAGTTTTGGTGAGCTGGCGCTGCTGGATTATTCCGAGCGTACGGCGTCGGTACGTTGTCTCGCACCTACTGTGATGTTGACTTTCGAGCGCAAGGCGCTCTATCAGCTGCCGTTTGTGGCCCCCAAGCTGTATCGCAATATGGCTTTGCTGATGGCCTCCCGGCTGCGGGAGACCGATGAACTGGTCACTGAGCTGGTCGAGCGTCTGGATCAGGCGCCCGACTTGGCCCACCGGGCGACCAAGGCCAAGCGGTTTATCATCGGGTAGGGATGTCGGCGGTGATGTCGTATGCGGATGCGTTGGCGTTTATTGACTGGCCAGCCCCCAGATGACGGGCTCTGGCTCCAGCATGACTCCAAACTTCTCCTGGACGGCCGCCTGTACCGCAGCGGCCAAAGCCATGACTTCCGCCCCGCTGGCCCCGCCATGATTGACCAGAACCAGCGCTTGCCGGGCGTACATGCCCACCGGGCCGAGCTGACGTCCCTTCCAGCCCGCCTGCTCAATCAACCAGCCTGCTGCAAGCTTGTAATCTCCCGATGGCTGTAGATAGCCAACCAGCGCTGGAAAGGTGGCCAGCAGCGCGCTGTACTGAGCTTGCGATACCAGAGGATTCTTGAAGAAGCTGCCTGCATTGCCGATCTGTGCGGGGTCGGGCAGTTTGCTGCGGCGTATCTTGCAGACGGCGGTAGCGACGTCGATCGCCGTGGCAGGTTTGTTCAGCGCAGCGAGTTCGCGGGCCAGTTCGCCGTATTCGGTGTGCAGGGCGGCTCGCTTGGGGAGGCGGAGGACGACTTCGCCAATCAGCCATTGGCCGGCCTGATCCTGCTTGAATACGCTGTCCCGATAGGCAAATCGGCAGTCGACCAACGAGAAACGGCGGGCGCTGCCATCCGTCAGATGGTAGGCGGTCAGCTCATGCAGAACGTCTTTCAGTTCAACGCCATAGGCACCAATGTTCTGCACCGGGGCGGCACCGACGGTGCCAGGGATCAGCGATAGATTTTCCAGGCCGGACAAGCCTTGCTGTAGCGTCCATTCGACCGTGCCATGCCAGGATTCCCCCCCGCCAATGGCAACATAAACGTAATGTTCGTCGTCGCCGAGAATGCGCCGACCCGGAATTTCGACTTTCAAGGTCAGGCCAGGCAGATCCCCCGCCAGAACCAGATTGCTTCCCCCTCCCAACACCCGCCGGGGTAGGTCCGCCAGCTCCGGCTGATTTGCCAGCGCTACGAGATCATCAGGGTGGCGAATCTGCGCCAGCCACTGCGCCTTGGCGGCGATGCCCAGCGTGTTGTGGCCGAGAAGATCGAAATTGGCATGCAAAGGCAACATGGCAGGTCAGGGGGTAAAAAACGCGAGTATAACCGAGCCGTTGCCTGGCCCTGACATACCTGGCGGATTGCTGCGAGGGCAGGGGCCCGTATCAATGTCAGCTTGGATAAAAGATTTTTGTGAATTAGGGTGTAATAGCTTGATGGCCAGCACGACCAAGGCTGGCGTGAATGTGTTTTCGCAATTTTTTCTGTCAACGTAAGGAGTATTCCCATGAGCAAGCAAACCACCCTGATCTCTACTGCTATCGCTGGTGTATTGGCATTGGGCGTCGCTACGGCTGCCCAGGCTGAAGAAGCCAAGGAGAAATGCTATGGCGTTTCCAAGGCTGGTCAGAATGATTGTGCCAGCAAGGACGGCGGCCATTCCTGTGCCGGTCAGTCCAAGAAGGATATGGACAAGAATGAGTGGAAGTACGTTGCCAAGGGCACCTGCGAGAAGATGAAGGGTTCGCTCAAGCCGGGTGGGCAATAATTTGCGCAGCACAGAATGCCAGAGATAACCACGGGTTTCTGGCATGGCAAAACGGGCAGCCTGGCTGCCCGTTTTTGTTGTTGGTTCTGTTGAGAAGAGTGAAATGAATGCAGTCAGACTGACAAATTTGCCCAGCCAGATGGGGCTGGGCCTGCGATTACCCCACATTCGCCAGATCCTGGCCGAGAAGCCAGCAGTCGCCTGGTTTGAAACACATCCTGAAAATTTCTTTGGCGGTGGGGCCAATATTGCTGCGCTGGAAGCGGTGCGAGTCGAGTGGCCCTTGTCCTTGCATGGTGTGGGCATGGGACTGGGCTCGGCTGTAGCGCCTGATGCCGGTCATCTTGAGCAAGTGGCCTCACTGGTCGAGCGCCTGCAGCCAGCGGCAGTGTCCGAGCACTTGTGCTGGAACCGTGTCGGCGCGCACTACTTTAATGACCTGCTGCCCATGCCCTACACCGACGAGGCGCTTGCTTTGCTGGTGGAACGGGTAGATGCCGTGCAGAGCCGCTTGCGGCGAACGATCTTGATCGAGAACGTTTCGAGCTATATCGAATTCACGGCAGACATCTGGGCCGAGGCGGATTTTCTGGCTGAACTCGCTCGCCGCAGTGGCTGCGGGATTCTGCTGGATGTGAACAATTTTTATGTCAATCAGTGCAATCTGGGGCGGGATGCACGGCAGGCGATGGATGCACTGCCCGTAGCGGTGGTGGGTGAGATACACATTGCCGGCTTTGAAACCCGGGACGACGGCATGCTGCTGGATACCCACGGTACCCCCGTGTGTGAGGCGGTCTGGCAGTTGCTCGACTACGCTTGGCAGCGCTTCGGTCCGGTGCCGACCTTGCTGGAGCGTGATACCCATCTGCCGCCATTGGCAGATTTGCTGGCGGAAGTGGCAATCGGAGAGGAAAGGATGGCGCGTCATGTCGCAACTGGCTGAGCTGCAAAGGGCATTCGAAGCGGCGGTTGCTGACCCGGAGGCGGATTGGCAGAGCCTGTTTGGCCGTACCTGCCGTGGGGTGGTCGCTTATGCCAACAACAGCTTGTTTAATCGGGCAGGGGCGCTGGATGACGCTTATCCCGTCATCCGCCAGATGGTGGGCGATGAGTTTTTTGAGGCCCTGGCGCGTGAATATGCCCGCACCACACCCTCGACATCACCTGATCTGAACCGCTATGGCGGGATGTTGGGTGACTTTCTCGCAGGCTTTGCACCGGTCGCACACTTGCCCTATCTGCCGGATATGGCGCGTCTGGAGTGGGCAGGGCATCTTGCCTATTACGCGGAAGATAGACTGGTGTATGACTGGAGCCGGCTGGCCAGCATTCCGCCGGAACAGATGGCGCGACTGCGTTTCCGGTTTTTGCCGGATTGTGCCTTGTTGTACTCGCCCTATCCGGTCGCCTCTATCTGGCTTGCCCATCATGGTGGGGAATGGCCTTCATTGGATCAAGGTGCGGAATGGGTCTGGGTGCAGCGGCAGCAGGGTAAGGTCACGGTTGAAGCGATAACTCCGGATCGGGCTGCCTGGTTGCGCGGTTTGATGGCCGGGATGCCGCTTGAGCTGGCGATACCGGCAGCCCTCGACATCAACCCGGAATTCCCCCTGAGCGCGGCGTTGGCTGCTTTGATGACGGCACAGGCCATTGAAGAAATAGATTTGCTGTAAGGAATGCAGACATTCGCCGACCAACGGGCTGACTTGACGATGTTTTGGAGAATTTAGCGTGCCCTCACTGTTGCAAACCCTGACCCCTCCTTCCCGCCTGGCGATTCGTTGGCTGGAAGGCTATTTCAAGCCAGTGGCCGATTTGTTGGTCCGGTTATATCTGGCGAATGTCTTTTTCAGCTCTGGACTGACCAAGATCGAAGACTGGAGCAAAACGGTGGCCTTGTTCACGGATGAGTATCGGGTGCCGGTACTGCCCCCGGCCCTTGCGGCGGCGCTCGGGACTTTCGGCGAGCTGTTCTTCCCGGTTCTGTTGGTGCTGGGCTTGGCTGGGCGCTTCGGGGCGTTGGCCTTGTTCGGTGTGAATGCGATGGCGGTGATCTCGTATTACCACGTGTTGTCAGAAGCCCCGGCCTTGCTGCTGCATCATTATCTGTGGGGGCTGCTGATACTGACGATTATTGCGAATGGACCCGGCAAGCTGTCGTTGGACGCCTGGATCGCCCGCCGCCTGGCGGCTTAGACTTTGGCGACTCACTAGGGGGGCGGAGTTCGGCGGTTATGGCCGATTGCCGGTGTTCCAGCGTGCGCAGTACCACTTGGTCTGCTGATTGGTCTGGCCCACCAGCACACTGCCGGACTGACTGCGATAGCGTGTGCCATCCGGGGTTTGCACGGGCTGGAACTGCACTTTCAGATTGTCCTGCAGTGTTTTGAGGACGGACTCAAGCGGTTGCGGGATCAGCGTGCCGACCATCAATGCCGGGCTATCCGGCGTCTCGACAAACACTTCCTGAGTGCTGACGCCACCGAGCTGTGCGCCTTGGGAGGGGTACCAGTTGGCCTGTCCCCAGGTGCGGACGGGTTTCCCAAGATGGGTGTTGAAGTAGTCACGCCAGAAATTCGGTGACCACTCGGAGCGGCATAACAAGGCAGCTTCGAGTTTGTCTGCAAAGTCGGTCGGCACGCCTGCTGCATTGGCACTCAGCAGCCAGCATAGCCAGGGCCAGACCAGAAATCCGGGGGCGCGATGTGCCATGATCGGTGGGGCTGGCGGCACTGAGGCAGCCAGCCCATATGGTTTTTAGTCGAGAACCATTACGGCATCTGCTTCGACCTGTGCGCCTTTGGGTAGCGCAGCAGCCTGGATAGCGGCACGTGCCGGATAGGGCTCTTGAAAATACTGGCCCATGATTTCGTTAAGCTTGGCGAAATTTCCCAGATCGGTCACGAACACACCGAGTTTGACGATATGGCGCAGGTCACCTCCTGCGGCCTGACAGACAGCGCGCAGATTCTGGAATACGCGATGTGTCTGGGCTTCGAATCCCTCATCAAGAACGCCTGTGGCCGGATCCAGACCGATCTGGCCGGACAGGTAGACGGTATTGCCTACCTTCACGGCCTGCGAATAAGTACCAACGGCCTTGGGGGCGTTATCGCTGTGGATGATTTGACGGGTCATGCAATGGTCTCCTTGGGTAAAGACAATGGTCACCGCTTGAGCGGCTTATGATGAAAGGCAGGGCGAAATGGGTAGTGAAATGGTCAAGTCTATTCATGAATACCATACCGGCTTTGCAGCGTACGGTATTCCGGACTGGCCTTGAAAGCTTTGAGTTCCCGATCGAAACGTTCAGCCAGCTCTGCAGAGACGCTGGCCTTGCTGAGCAAGAGGTACAAGCCATCATCCCGCATTGCGGGCAGGTTGGCGATGGCCAGCCGGTCCTGCAGATTGTTTTGGGCCATGATGTGCAGGCCGCTACGCCGTTCATCCACAATGTAATCAACGCGGCCAAGGGCCAGATTACGGAAATTACTGGGTGGGTCGAGCGAGGTCACGCTGACGGCCCCCTGTTTGAACAGCAATCGTAATTTATCGGGATACGACCAGCCATTGACGATACCCGCCTTGCGGCTACGCAGATCTGCCAGCTGATTGAACTGAGGCAGATCGTCCTTGCGGACGAAGACCACCCACGGCGCTTGCACCAGCGGTTCACTACTGAAATACGCAAATACTTCGCGCTCCCGGCTGCGCACACCGCTGAATGCACCATCGGCCTTGCCGGCCTCGACCAATGCCAGCGCCCGCTTCCAGGGCAACATCTCGACCGGGGCGGCCAGCGGTATCTGCATACGTTTGAGTACTGCCAGAACAATGTCGTGCGACAGGCCAGTGATGTTGCCTTGATCGTCCTGCATTTCATAGGGGGCCCAGTCATCGCAGACCAGTCGCAGCCCTGTGCTGTCTCGTGCGGCGGCAAGCCCTCCGAGCAGGCAGAACAGACAAAACATACAAAGCAGACGGCGCACGGCAACTCCCTTCCCGGGAAGCTCGAAAGTGGTCCCTCTACAAAAATAGCTCCAACAAACGATTCTGGTAGCGTCTGCCTTGTGCCGATGGTCGGATAGTCTGGTGATCGCGCTCAATCAGCCCAAGCGACTCTGCTTGCTGCAGGCCTCGATTCAATGCAGAGAGAGGCAATCCCGTGCGTTCCTGAAACAGTTCAACAGGGAAACCGTCAGCCAGCCGCATGGTGTTGAGCATGAATTCAAATGGCAATTGTTCGAGACTCAAGGTTTCTTCTGTCTGCACGGCCGAGCCGTCGGCCACTGCGTTCAGGTAGGCGGCAGGCTGCTTGTAGCGGGCCTGGCGGATGATGCGGTCTGGGAATGAAATCTTGCCGTGGGCGCCGGCGCCAATTCCCAGGTAGTCACCAAATTCCCAGTAATTCCGGTTGTGATACGACATCTTGCCGGGGCGGCAGTAGGCCGAGGTTTCGTAATGGATAAAACCGGCCTCGACCAACCGTGCTTCGATGGCGTCATGCATGTCGGCTGCTGCATCGTCATCGGGCAGCTCGGGTGGGTAGCGATGAAAATAGGTGTTGGGTTCCAGCGTCAGGTGGTAGCACGATAAGTGGCTTGGGCCAGACGACAGTGCAGTACTGATGTCTGCAAGCGCCTGCTGCAGTGTCTGGCCTGGTAACGCAAACATCAGATCCAGATTGAAGTTGTCGAAATGGCTGGCGGCAATCTCGGCGGCACGTCTTGCCTCGTCACCATTGTGAATGCGGCCGATGGCAGACAGATGCCCGGCATCAAAGCTCTGAATTCCTACCGACAACCGGTTGATGCCTGCTGCCCGGTAATCACGGAATTTTTCGTACTCAAACGTACCTGGGTTGGCTTCGAGCGTGATTTCCGCTTCAGGCAGGATCTTCAGTCTGGCGCGCAATGCCGATAACAGCTGATCCATCGCCTGGGCTGAAAACAGGCTGGGCGTTCCACCACCCATAAAGATACTGTGGATCGGCCTACCCCAGATCAGCGGCAGGAGTGATTCGAGGTCGGTGACCAGTGCGGCAATATAGTCGTCCTCGGGCACTCCTCCTCGCGCTTCATGCGAATTGAAGTCACAGTAGGGGCATTTGCGTACGCACCACGGAAAGTGGATGTACAACGATAGCGGGGGCAAGGCCTTCAGCTGCCAGTTGGATTTGCCGATCGGCAAGGCGATTGTGCTCATGCCTTGCCCTTGGGCCATGGATTGACCAGTTTTTCCACCATCTGTTGCATCACCTGCCGCAACTGCGTTTCGTTGACTTCCATCAGCAACCCGTCTTCGAAGGCGTCCTGCAACATCTGGCTGATTTCATCGAGGTTTTCATTCATGACCTTGACCTTCTCGACGCAGGACACAACGCTGCCGTCATCTCTCAGCCATTTAGCCCAGCGGGTTTCGTCTTGGGTACTCATACCTGACCCTCCTCGGCCATGCGTGCCAACAGGCTGGCTAGCGCCCGCCCGCGATGGCTGATTGGATTCTTCTCTTCGGGCGTGAGTTCTGCCACGGTATTACCAAGGGCTGAGAGGTAGAACAGCGGGTCGTAACCAAAGCCACCTTCACCGCGCGGAGCCAACAGAATCTCGCCATCCAGCCGGCCTTCGGCGATCAAGGGCCGAGGATCGTCGCCATGTCTGACCATCACCAGTACCGCATAGTAAAAGGCGCGTCGGTCCGCTACACCAGACAGCGCGTCCAGCAGTTTGAGGTTGTTTCGTTCATCCGATTTGGGTGGGCCGGCATAGCGTGCGGAATAAACGCCTGGTGCACCATTCAGGGCCGACACGCAGATGCCTGAATCGTCGGCCAGGGCTGGCATGCCGGTAAGTGTGCTGGCATGGCGGGCTTTGGCCAGGGCGTTCTCAAGAAAAGTCACATGCGGCTCTTCGGCTTCCGGTACACCCAGATCACCTTGCGGCACGATTTCAATATGCAGGGGGGCAAACAGGCGCTGGAACTCGCGCACTTTGCCGGCATTGTTACTGGCTAGAACGATACGTTTCATGGTGGGTATTTGAACGGATACTCAGGTTTGGGGGTCAGGTTCAGTAGCGTTTGCTCAGGCGCAGTGTATCGCCGTCCCGCTGCATATCCAGTTGGTTGAGAACCGTCATGCCGATCAGCGGCAGACTCGGGAAGCTTCCTTCCAGAACCACCGCATCAACGCCGTAAAGCTGAATGCTTTCAATTTTCACGGCACTCACCTGAACCCGAAAGGCACCTGTTGGGCCTTGTGCGGTATGCAGGGTGATCCGAGCGCCTTTGGCGTAGTCGATTCCCATCTGTCGCGCGTGGGTTGCGCTAAGGACCAGGGCGCTGGCCCCGGTGTCGATCAAGCCACGGGCGCCACTGTTGTTGATGCTGACACTGGCGTAGTAATGGCCCCGGCCATCGGCAAACAGGGTGACGCCACCTGCCGTACTGGTGGTTTTGCCTGGGGAGCTCGCTGGGGTGAAGACGTCCTGGCCCAGCTTCAGGGTTTTGCGGGTACCGTCAACTTCAACGACTACGCTGTCAGTCATGATGTCGATCAGGCGCACGCCTTGCCGAGATTCGCCCTTGGCTAGCGTGAACGGCTTGCCGCCGTCCAGCGTCAGGGTGGCCTTGCTGCTGCCGAGCACGGCCTGTAGCACCGGGCTACCGGCCCAGGTTGGCGACGAGGCAACCAGCAGCATCAGACTGAGTAATCGACTTGGGCTTGGCACGGAAAGACTCCTTGGCAAAACTCCACAGGCTTGGCGCGGTTGGCATGTCATTGCCATCTCGACATGGATACAGCCGCAACGTCTGGCTTTGTTCTCAGCGAGCAGCGTGTTCGATTTCGGCCAGGGCTTTCAAGATCAGTTCCGGGCCTGCGCCTTCCAGTTGTTTTGAATCGGACAAGGTTCGGCGCCAGTTGCGGGCGCCCGGCATGCCCTGAAACAAACCCAGCATATGCCGTGCCACGTGCTTGACCTTACTGCCTCGCTTCATCTGGCTTTCGATGTACGGCACCATCAATTTTGCTACGTCTACCCGGCTGGGGATCTGCCGATCATCGCCATAGAACTGCTGGTCCACACTGGCAAAACTATAAGGGTCGTGGTAGGCCGCACGGCCGATCATCACACCATCGACCTCGGCCAGATGGGTGGTGACGGCATCCCAGCTGACAATGCCGCCGTTGATGAGGATTTCAAGTTGTGGAAAATCCCGCTTCAGGCGATACACATAGTCGTACTTCAACGGCGGGATTTCGCGGTTATCCTTGGGGGAAAGCCCCTTGAGGATGGCATTGCGGGCATGGGCAATGAAAACTTCACAGCCAGCCTCGGCCACGGTTCCGACGAAATCCCGCACGTAACCGTAGTCTTCGATTTGATCAATTCCCAAGCGGTGCTTGACCGTGACCGGAATCGTCACCGCATCACGCATGGCTTTGACGCAATCGGCAACTAATTGCGGTTCGGCCATCAGGCAAGCCCCAAAAGCACCAGACTGGACCCGTTCGGAAGGGCAGCCTACGTTGAGGTTGATTTCGTTATAGCCCCAGTTTTCGGCGGTGCGGGCGCAGCGGGCCAGATCATCGGGTTCTGATCCACCCAGCTGCAGGGCCACCGGGTCTTCTTCCGGGTTGAAGTCGAGGTGCCGATGTTTGTCGCCATGGATGATGGCGCCGGTGGTCACCATCTCCGTGTAGAGCCAGGTATGGCGGCTGATCAGCCTGAGCATGTAGCGATAGTGCCGGTCAGTCCAGTCCAGCATCGGTGCAACGCTGACGCGCCGGGACGGCTTTGAAGCAGGTACGAGACTCATCAAACCCCCAGAGCCTTGCGCTGGAAGTCGATCAGTTGCCGGATGCCAGCATCGGCCAGATCCAGCAACGCATTCATTTCATCACGCGAGAAAGGCTCGCCTTCGGCGGTTCCCTGAACTTCAACAAAGCGACCCGAGCCGGTCATGACTACATTCATGTCTGTCTCGCAGCCAGAATCCTCAGGGTAGTCGAGGTCCAACACGGCCTGACCCTGATAAATGCCGACGGACACGGCCGCCACAAAGTCTTTGATCGGCAGGGCAGGCAGTTTGCCGGCGGTGACCAAAGCGCTGAGTGCGTCATGCAATGCGATAAAGCCGCCGGTGATGCTGGCGCAACGAGTACCCCCATCTGCCTGGATGACATCGCAGTCGATAGTGATCTGGCGTTCGCCCAGTGCGGACAGATCTGTTACCGCACGCAGGCTGCGGCCGATCAGACGTTGGATCTCCTGGGTCCGGCCGGTTTGCTTGCCGCTGGCGGCTTCGCGACGGCTACGGGTATTGGTGGCACGCGGCAACATTCCGTATTCGGCAGTCACCCAGCCTTCGCCCTTGCCCTTGAGGAATGGCGGCACACTTTCTTCGACACTGGCTGTGCAAATGACTTTCGTGTCGCCAAATTCGATCAGCACCGAGCCCTCTGCGTGACGGGTGTACTGACGGGTGATACGAATCGGACGCAGGGCGTCGGCGGTACGGGCGGATGGGCGCATGGGAACCTCGGGTCATAACTGGTTAACCTGGCATTTTACCCTATGCGGTGAGGACTACTGTTTATTGATCAGGGGTGCTGAGGTTTTAACGGCAGGAGCGGCTTTAGCCGCAAAGACAGCGCGATTTGCAGTTAGGCTCTGTTGACGTTTTGTTTCCGGTCGCGCCGGGCCGAGTTTTGGGGCAGGGCTAGGCAGGGTGAGCGCAGTTTAGCGAGCTAAATAAGCGAACGCTAACGACGCCATGCCCCAAAAATCGAC
>NZ_JARRAF010000034.1 GCF_030129945.1 Parachitinimonas caeni | reverse complement strand
CGATGTTGCTCCAGAACTGCAGCTTGGCGGTGGACGACACCTTGTTATCGCTGCTGCTACTGGCCGAGCCGCTGTTCGAGCCACTGCCGCTACCCGAGCTGGTGGCGGTGGCCGACTTCGAGACATTGACCGTGGCATCGCCCTCGCCCGGTGGCAGCAGCAGCGTGAAGGTGCGGCTCTGCAGCCGGTAGAACTGCACCAGGCCATCGCGGTACTCCCACGAAATGCTGGCCTGGGCGGCGATCTTGTCGAGCAGGCCGCGCAGCGAGTCGGCAGCAAGATAACCACTGAACGGCGCCTCATTACCGGATTTACCCGCCGCGGTCGGCAGGCTGCCAGTGGCTGGCGTCGCGGTATACACATCCGGCTGGATCCGGATCATCACGCCACTGACCTTGGTCAGCGCATCGGCCACACCGGCCAGCGTGGTTGGGTAACGCAGGCTCAGCGAGTGCGGCTGGTCGAATACCGGTGGCAGTTGCTGATCGGCCGATAGTTTGATCGCACGGTTGCCGAGCCAGGCGGTGTCCAGCTTGCGGACGACCGCCTGTTGCTGCTGTGCCATCGCTTGCTGCACATGGCGTTGCTGGCTGGCATCCAGAGCGACCCGCTCGGATGACTGGGTGACCTGCTGCTTGAGCTCAATGCTGGAACAACCGGCCACCAGCAGGCTGGCCAACATCAGGACGGGAACATTGGACTGTGACATGGCGGGCCTCCTTAGGGCTGGCTGCCGGCGACCATCACCCGCAGGGTGTGATTGCCTTGATAAAGCACGGCCTGCAAGGCCTGATCGGCGCCTTGCAGCGACGCAAATACCTGTTGCACGGCAGCTTCGAAGTCACCGTCGAAGCGGGCGGTGTAGCTGAGCGGGTAGTCCACCGGCGCCTCCCAGGCCAGCTGCCAACCGGCACGTTGGCTCCAGTCCTGCAGCGCACGTCGCAGGGTGGCGTGCTGCGGTCCGAGTGCCCAACTGCTGACGACCGGTGCAGCGACAGCAGGCAAGTCATCCACCGCGCCACCACCACGAACTGCGGGCTCGGGCTGCCGTAAACGGATCAGGCCGGACTCGGCAAACAACTGATCCAGTGCTTCGGCGCGGGCGATGGCCGCTGGCGTAGGGGTTGGGTCAGCGGCGGAAACGGTTGATGCCGGCGTCTGGGGGAGTGGCGTGGGCACTGGCGGCACGGTGGTAGCTTGGGTGGCGGTTTCACGGGAAACCGCCGTATCTGGTAAGGGCAGCAGTCCATCTGAGCGAATCGGACTGGCCATACCGTGGGTCTGAGTGCCACCGCGAACCCGTTCGCCCAGATAAGTCAGCACGGTCCGTCTTTGACCTAGCAACACCGCCATTTTTTGCGGCAGGACGGGCACCCGCCAGAACGGTGCTTTGCGTTCAGCGACGACGAGTTTTTCGCCCTCGGTCAGGTCCAGGACGACCGGCGGCACGTCACCGCGCAATTGTAGATAGAGCGCTCGGCCATCATCGAAGGCCTGCAACACGCCCTGGCCTTCGATCCGGTAGCGGAAATCAAACTGACCAAGTTGCGCGGCGGGTTGGGTGGTTGGGCTGTCGGCCAGGGCGGTGAGCGGACTCAGCCCGAGACAGCCAGCCAGGCACAGTGCAGAAAACAGAGGGGACATCGATCTCATAAGTGGGATCCTTTTAAGGCAAAAACGGGGGTTGGGGCCGCTTGGAGCACGCGACCGACATAACCGTTGCGCAGGCCCTGCGCAGGATGGCCGGTGTTGTATCGGGAGATGGCAGCGATCAGCGCCGCCGACTGCGGGGCCGCATGCCCCTGCGCCTGCAGGCGACGTAAGTCAGCGTGGTAGAAACGACCAAGGATCTGCCCGGCCAAAGCCAGGTTGACGCAGGGGTCGAAGGCGGGCTCCCAATGTCGGATGCCGTAGCGCCCGAGATTGCGCCATTCAATCTGAGCCAGACCGACCGAGATGCCATAGCCGGCACGGGTCAGGGCGGCCGCCGTGGCCACCGCTTCAGCCTGATTGCGGGGCTGCCGGCGCAAGGCACGTTTCCCCCCATTGATACTGATGGCGTAAGGATTGCCACGGCTTTCCACCCGAATGATTCGCGCCATGGTGTCAGGGTGAACATTGGGTGCGCACTGCAACAGGGTCGGGGTCCAGTCGATCATGGCTGGCCCCCAGTCAAACTCGGTGGCAGCAACAGATCCTGGGTGACGACAATGGCAATCCGGTCGCCAGCGTTGACCGATAGCGTGCGTTGGGTGGTCTTGTTCTGCTCCAGCATCTGCTTGGTGGTCTGCACCAGGATCTGGCCGGCCGCTGAGCGCAGACCACTGCCACCGCCACCGGCTTCGATCACCACCTGGGTATTGCCACTGCTATCGCCACCCACCAGGCCGGACAGGCCTGCCACCAATAGCGAGGAGCCGAATTGCGACCAGAAATGGTTGTCGACTTCTGCCGGGATGCCCGACGCACCGGAACGCTCCGCTGCCGGCATCGCCCCCAAGCGGATCGAGGCTCCTGTTGGGAAAATCAGCCGGGTGAAGGCAGCCAACAGCCGACTCTGCCCGGCATTGACCTCGCTCTGGTAGTTGAACAAGGCCAGCGTGCCCTTTGGCACCAGCTTGTGCCGACCGCGAATTGAATCGTAGATATCACGCTCGACCTGACAGCTGCCGGAGCCGGGGAGTTGCGATTGCACGGCGACGCGCAGGGTGCAGGGGATGACACTGCCTTGCATCAGCAAAAACGGCGACTCGGCCGGGATCACCTGCAGGGCTGCTTGCTCGCTCACGGTTCCCTGCTGCTGCAACCAGGCCTGGTGACCCTTTACTGTGGGGGTACCCGCAGGCGTTTCGGTGCCGGACGGTCCCCCTGCCCCGCCCTGCCCGCCGGCCGCCATCCGCTGTTGCGCGGCGGCGATCATTTGTTGGCGCAAGGCGGCCTGCTCGGCGACAGGATCCGAAGGCGACTGTTTCGGCTTGCTGGAGGTTTGGGGGGCGAAGTCACCGTTCTGGTTGGCGTCGTCACCCGGCTCGAAATACGCGATCCGTTGCCGGGTTTCCAGCCGCTGCGCCGCATGCTGCTCGGCCGCGACATCGGCCTTGCGCTGTGCATAGTGGTCAACCCGATCGAGGCCTGCGTCGCTGACCCCCGGCACGATCGGTGTCACCGATGGCGCGGCGCCCAAGGCTGGTGCGGTGGCGTTGGCGGGAGATTGGCGGGCAGCAGCCAGGACTTCCTGCTGCGCACGGGCTTCATCCGCTTGATCGCGTAACAGCTTGCGGGTCTGGTCCGGGTCGCCTGCATTAGCTGAGGCGGCAGCATCCTGACGGATGTCATGCACCAGCTCATTGCGGCGGGCGGTGGCGCCTTTGTTGCCGCTGAAAACCAGCAAGGCAATGACGATGGCGATCATCAGGCCGATGACCAGCGCCCGCAGCTGGGTCCGTGACAGGCTGCGCCCACCGACCGGTAGGGTATTCGGCTCGCTCATTCACGCCCCCGTGCCAGCCAGCCGGACGTGTCGGCGGTCTTGCGCAGGATCCGGATTTCCGCATCGCCCAGCTTCAGCAGCAGCTTCGTGCGGATTCCAGCGAAGCGGAAGTTGCCCTGTTCGAGCTGAGCGTCGAGGATCTCCGCCTTGCCTGAGGCCTCGTCGATGGCGAACAGCACCGGCAAGGCCTCCAGCTTGGGCGGCAGCCGCAGCACGGTTTGATTGCCATCATCGAACACCGCAGTCGGCCGGAAAGGGGCGCGACCTTCGACCTGGTAGTCCAGATTCAGGCGGCCTAGGTCAATCTGGTTACTGGTTGTAGGGCCTTGATTCGGAATGACAGCGGAGTCTGCCAGAGGCCGTACCGGTTCTGGCCGCCCCATTGCCGTGGCCCTGGCTGGAATGGAGGCCTGCTCTTCATCCAGCTCACCCAGGGCCAGCGTACTGCGTGTCAGTTCTGGCGTACGCCAGCTAACCCGCTGGTAGTACTGGCGATCGGACTGGCTGGCCAGCCATAGCTGATAAGTACGGTGATTGGTGGTGATGATGGCGTTGTTGTCCAAGCCATCGGTCATCGGCTTGATCAACAGCAGATTGCGCGCCTTGTTGAGCAGGATGCGCCAACCGGCATCACAGCCTGCCGGTTCGGCGGGAGCCTCGGCCGATTGGCCGCTGGCTTCGAAGGTGACGCAGCCGTTTGCAAAATAGGTGCCGGTCACCTTCTCCCCTGGCTGGAAAGCCAGGGTAGTCAGCATGCCGCCCTTTGTCATCACCGGGAAAATCCGGTCCGGATCGTAGGCAAACGCCACAAGACGCGGATCGTGATAGACCGACAGCGTGGGGGTGCCCGGCGTCCCGCCACTGTCCAATGGCTGCTTCTCAGTGACCGTCAAGAGGGTGGGTTTGGGGCGTGGCTTGGCCTTGCGCACGGCATGGGGCCCTTCCGCCGCTGCCGATTTGGTCTGAGGCGGTTTACTCAGGCTCGGCAGCGGCAGCGTGACCGGTGGCGCGGGGGGCGTAGGGGTCACGGCGGGCAAGGGTTTGATCGGCGGCAACTCGCGCAGCGCCGGCGGATCTGCCAGAACCAGACCGCTGGCGAGCGACAGAATGAGGGGGGTAGCAGTCTTCATCATTGGGCTTTGCTCTCGTCCGAAATGGAAAAGTGGGTGACGGTGAAACCGATGGCATTGGTGCGTTCGGCCTCTTCCAGCGTGGCTGGCGGCAACAGGTTGTAGTGCAGGGTGACCACCTTCACGGCTCGCTTGGCCAGACCATCGCGCCCGGTCTCGGTCAGTAGCACCCGGATGATTGCGATGTCGGCTCCGCCGTCTGACAGCAAGTTGGACGACAGCACGTTGACGGTGCGCGTGAACTGTGGATCGGCGACCAGGCGGGCGGAGGGCTTGTCTTCGATCTGCCAGCTACGCAGCTCGCCCACCGCCTTGCCACGCACCATGGCCGTGACATGGGCCTGATTGGCCAGTAGGAGGGCCGGATCCACGGTCAGCAGCTCTGCTACCCAGCGCCGCGCCTCGAACAACTTATTGAGTTCGCTCGGTTCGAACTTGCGGGCAACCAGGTCACTCTGCCGGACCTGACCGGTCAGCTTGTCTTCCGAGACAAAGCGGTACTCGGTGGTTTTGAGTGGCAGCAGCACGATCAACAGCACGACCAGGCCAAGCGTGACGGCCCAGTGCAGGACGGCGATCGCTTGAGCGCGGGCCAGCTTGAGCTGGGGCAGTCCAAAGGCCTCGAAGAAGCGCTGCTGACTGCTGACCGTCAGCGGTGGTGGCAGGCTGGCGTCGGTGGGTTTGCGGGATTTACCAAACATGAAAGACTCCTAGCGCAGCGGGAAACGACCCAGTCGAACACTGGCGTTTCCAGATAGCAGGTTGGCAGCGATGGATGGAGCGGAAGACATCATCATGATCACCAGCATCAGGATCATGACTACCGGTGCTGCCGCAAAGAGATCGACCATTGGGCTATAAGCCTTGGTCCCTGTTTCCAGTGCCAGTTGTTGTGACAGGAGCTTGGCGGTGGTTTGGGCGGGGATGACCAATTCGGTGCCCAGCATGAACAGGATGGCGGCGACGACCTTGTACAACGCGGCACCGATTGAGAACTTGATCCAGGAATCGGCTAACCACTCGAATCGCTCCATCAACAACCAGGGCAGCATCAACGGGCCCATGATGATGGCGATCGACAGGGTCAGATTGCTGAGCAGGTAGATGCCACAGTAGACCACGCCACAGATTGTCAGGAGTCCGGACAGCAAGCCGATCAACAGCAGGCGGACCAGCATGCGGTGCAGCTCCATCAGCAGGGTCATGGGGTTGTAGGCAGAGATGGAGAGTCCAGCATCTGCCGCCCCGGATTGACTGACGTCATTCATCCAGCTGACCGCCTGAATGGCTTTCGCCAATTGAGTCAGAGCAATCTGACAGGGGTTGGCATCGCTGCTACCCGTGATCAGCATGACCAGTTCATCGGCTCCCTGGACCAACCAGCCTTTCGGACCATTCGCCGAGGCATAGGCGAGCAACAACGCCGTCAAAATCGCGACACGAATCACCGTTTGCAAAGTGTCGCGGGTCCAACTGGCAAAGTTGTTGGCTGCATAGAAGTCAATGACGTGCCACATCAATGCCCATAGGGACAGAACACCGGTGAGGCCCAGTCCGGCGGGGATGGTGCGACCCGACATCTCGGCTACTTTGCCGGGTAGCACCGAGAGGGCGGAATTGAGCGCTGCCCAAGCGACGGAAACCATATCAGCCATGAGTCCCTCCAAACCAGACTCCGGCGGCGATCGATAGCAAGATGACTTGAGACAGCGCTGTCTGCTTCAGCCAGTGCTGAACGGGTTGGCGCTGGTTTACCTGCGCACTCAGATGCGTTAGTAGGTCAGCCATGAGCGACAAACCTAGGGCGGCGAGCAGACTGCAGGCCAAGGCGGGGGAACGCTCAAGCATGGCTGGCCCTCCACCAGATGACGCTGGCCAGCAAACCCAAGACCGGCAGACTGGCCATGGCCAGCAGACCACTGATCAAGTAGCGGGGTTGGTCCTCCGCGACGGTCAGTAGCGTCCAGGCCAGGGTTTTTCGTGACAGTTCGGTCAATTCGCGGGGTAGCGCCTGCTGCTCCCTATCAGCACTGGGCAATGCAGCGCGGGTGGCGAGCAGTTCCTGCAGATGCTGGATATCGGCGGCCGACAATTGCAGGCGTCGGCAGAGCCATTGCTGCAGCCGGCTCATGGCGACACCTGATTCAGTTTTGGTAACTGAAACTTGATCGCGCCGACTGCCGCTTCATTACGCTTGCGCATCTCCTCGGCATCGCGCTGCAAGGCCAGACGCTTCTTGGCCTCATATTTGGCGGCAGCTTCCTCATCGACCCGCTTGTTCTGCGCCTCAACCGACGAACGCAGCATCAGAGTACGGATCTCACCCAGCTCGGATGCCTGGTTATGGGCGTACATGGCCAGGGTCTGCATGCCTTCGATATTGCCGCTGATCTTGGGCACCGAAGCCTGCAGGGTGTTGAGCTTATTGGCCCGTACCGTGGCTTGATCCAGCGCACTCAAATCCGCATCCAGTTGCTGCCGGTAGTAGCCACCTTTGTTCGCGGCCAGCTCATATTCGGCTTCGAAGTACTGCTTCGGGGACAGATTGAGCTTCTTCGCCTCTTCCATCCGCCGACTCAACACCTCACGGGCGTTCTGGCTCGACTCCTTGAAATCCTTCACCGACTGCGCCAGCTTCTGGAACTGGGCCTTTTGCTGCAAGAAGGGCTGCAGTTTGGCGCGGATATCGCTGTCATTTAGCTGCTGCAGGTTTTGCATCATGGTTTCGTACTGCTTGAAGGTCTGTTGCACCTCCTTGGCTTGAGCCAAAGCCGTGGCAACCAGCTCGATGTTGTTCAGCACCTGGGTCCATTCCGAGGCCCACCAGACTGCGGAGGCTGGCGTGGTCAGAGACAGGCTGAGCAGCGCTGCAATGGCGGAACGACGCAAGTTTGGGAATTGAGGCATGGCAGTACTCCTTGGTGGGGATGGCCGGGGGAGCGGCCGGGGCTCAGTAATCTTCATCACCGTCGTCCTCATCCGGTAAAGGCTTCAAGGCATCGAGATAGGCTTTTTCCCAGCCGACGACGCCCTGGCCGCCGCGCCAATGCCGGTCAAACAGGTCTTGGGCCAGCTTGTCGGAGCGTAGGAAGTACAAGGCTTCCGGGGTCAGATTGGTGGTGATCAGGCGCGACAGCTCATCCTGTTTCACCAGGTACTGGCGCTTGGGGGTGGCGTGGATGATCTGTTCCAGCTGCCGAGGATTCAGATCGAATTCGCTGGCATAGATCTGGGACAGGCTTTCATTGCTGACCCTTGGGCTGGGAATGAAGATCTTGGTGGCGATGTTGTCGCGGGCCGAGGCGCGGATACTCTCCACGTCTTCCGGCGACTGCACGGTAATCACCAGATGAGCCAGCTTCTTGCCCAGACGCTTGAGTAGCGAGTCTGCCTCCCTGGCGAACCAGGGATACTTCAGCATGACCCCGCCTTCCTCTAAATATATAAAGGTGGGTACGCGCTCATCATCGGGCTGATGATTGAGCAAATCCTCGATCCGATACAGGAACAGCGCAAAGAAGTGTTCGACGGCTCGCGGAGATTGCAGGATGCCGCCAAGATCGACACACAGATTGTCGGAGAGGGCCATGTCGTCGACGGCGTGATCGAACACCGAGGCGTAGGCGCCTCCTTCGACCCATGGCGCAAAGGCCTGCTTTAACTCTTGTCGGCGCAGGTGCAGGGAGAAGGTGCCGAGCCGCCACAGCGATGGCGACAACTCCTTGGCCATGATATCGAGACAGCGTGCAATTTCGGTCGAATCCTCTGCGGAGACAGCATGACCAAAGCTGCTCGCCAGTTGTTCCAGCCAGTTGCAAAGGAAACGGCGATGCCGGGTATCGCTCAGATGAATCAGGGGATTGACGCGGGCACGATCCGATGCGGTGTCAATCCAGATGCCCCCAGTGATCAGGGTGGCAATCCGGCAGGATCGATCGCGGTCCAGGCGGATCACCCGGACTTTCCCGTACGCCTGCCAGGCCAGGGTCAACATATTGATCAGGACTGTCTTGCCGCCACGAGTTCGGCCGATGACCAGAGTGTGGCCGTAGTCATTGACGTGGAAATTGAAGTTGAACAACGTGCCGTGTTCCGTCAAGAACTGGGCCAGTGCCGGAATGGTGCGGCCGGTCTGCTCGGTGAGATAGTGGTTGATGCGTTGACCACGATCAATCGTATGGATGGGAGCCAGATCTGCAACCTGGTCTGCCGTCAGTTCCCGCCAGCGCACCAGTTCACCCCACTGGCCTGGCAGACTGCCGGCAAAGGCTGAGGTCAGGTGCAGGGTCTCCCGGATTGGTGTCAAACGCTTTTGTCGCAACGTCTCCTCGACCCGGGCGACGTCCTGCTCCAGTTGTGCAGGGGTATCAGCAAAGATCAGGATGGTGAGATTGCCGTAACCCAGTGCGCCATGACGGGACTGCAGCGAGGCTTCGGTATCCTTCAGCGCCTTGACGGCCTCCACTGCGCCGGCATCTTCCTTGGGTGGTTCTGTTGGTTTGTCGTCTTTGCCCTTGGTCAAAGCCATGATATAGCTGGCCAAGGGGCGTGAAGCCGCTTCATAAAAG
Organism: Parachitinimonas caeni; assembly: GCF_030129945.1. GTDB lineage: Bacteria > Pseudomonadota > Gammaproteobacteria > Burkholderiales > Chitinimonadaceae > Parachitinimonas > Parachitinimonas caeni. The sequence goes on along the minus strand of NZ_JARRAF010000034.1, from coordinate 42,988 downwards.
CGGATCTTGCGGGTGAGGCGGGAGAGGGCTTCCTCTCGTGGCAGGATGCGCCAGCAAAGTGAGACCCGCATTTCCACGGGCAGTCTTAACAACGACTCCAGCATGCGAGGGCGGGTACCATCCGGGCGGATCGGCCAAGCCTTGATGGAAAGGGCTGCTGCGTAGCGGGTTTGACTCCCCACGAGCTGAATGACTTTGCCGTGTGGATAAATCACGCAGTCGCCCAGCCAAGTGTCCAGTGGAACATCCTGGGGCACTGCGACCCGCTCCTGGGATTCGTGCAAGGGCGAGGCCATACCGTGCAGAAACCCCAGCAGGCGTTGACCGCTCAGGCGTTGCAGTCCAAGTTCCTTCAAACTGTCACTGAATTCCTTTAGGATTTCCTCAAAGCGCAGGCTTGCCGCATCCAGTTCGCCGGCCATATAGGCAAACGCCTGATCGCCGAGCAAAGTGCTCCGCAAGGTTTCGATGACAGCCTGACCAAGCTGTCCTGTCCGCTGATAATGGTGACGAAACCGGTCGAGCCAGGCGTGGCGGTTGCTGGTGGCCGGAGCCAGCAAACTTAAATAGTGGCTATTGACGAGGTTGCGGCTGGCTAGAAGCGGTGCGCGCAGCGCCTGATCAAACGTCCGCGCCATCGGATGTGCCAACTCGCGAGGAGGTGGAGGTGGTTGAACCTGGCGGTTGACTGTTAGCCAGATGATGGGCGGCCATTGATCCTGCCGAGCGAGTTGCGTGGCGAGCTTGCGGGCGAGCAGATTGACTTCCGTGTTTTCCAGCGCTTCTGCATCCACCCCTGCGAGCTCAAAGCACGCGAGCAGCCCGGCATCCTTGTTCACCACCAGAGACTGTTGGTGACCCTGGGTGAACAGATAGGGCAATAGCTCTGCCGAAGAGCGGATTTCCTCACCATTGGGCAAGGTCTGATATTGGCGCAGACGTGCGGCCAGATCGATTACCATAAATTGCCTCTGCCGAAACCCCGTGGCCGGCGTCCGCGTCGTTGGCGGCGATGCGGCCACGGGTCATATAACGCTGCTTGCTGGTAGTAGCGCCACAGCACTGAGAAGAAGTTGGGATCCACCAGACGGTTGAGGCCGGCAAGCAGGATCAGTGCTAGGACATCAAAGATGAGAGCGCCAGCCATGGCCCACTTGGTGCCAAATGCCAGCCAGGCAAGGAAGATGAATAGGACCGAGCCCGACAACCACTTCACCAGCCAGGAAAACTCCATCCCGAACAACAGAATGGGTTCCAGTACAGCGGTGTCCATGGGGGTCTGGCGCAAGGGTTCTGGAGTATTGATCATGAGCACAGCTGCATCTGAGCAGCGGGGAAGATGACTGTGACGATGGTAGTCAGGGACAAGACGATGGTTACCGCTGCCACGGTGCGGATAATCCCCTCCATGACTTTTGAACCTTTTTCGCCGCCCCACATCAGCCAAGCGGCAATTCCAATGCCAAGGAGGGCCATGATGATTGCGGCTTCCTGGCTTACGCTGCTGATCATGTTGCACAGAGGTTTGGCAATGCCCAGGCTGAAGCCGCCTTGTGCCGCATGCGCGTAAGGCGTCAGCAACAGGATCAAGCTGCTGTACGCAAGAAACCGGCGTCTAAACGCGAGACGGCTGGCAGTGAGTGGGGGGATGACAAGTGACAAGGTGACTCTCCTTACTGATAGCGGTGATAAAGGCGTTGCGTCAGGTAGCGGTCTTGTTCATCGACACCCAGTACGCGCAACAGAGACAGGGGGAAGCGCTCACCCTCGTGGCGAGCGGCTTGCACCACGAAATGAATAGCGGAGGCGATTTTTCGGCGAAGTACACCGACTGGCATGTTGTCGGCTTTGGCGTTCTGGCGAGCCAGGTCTTCCAGTCGGTACAGCGCCTGTTCGTCGCTATCGGCGTGAATGGAGGCAAAGCCGCCAGCGTGGCCGGTGTTCAGTAGGTCGAGGTAATCAAAGGCGACACCATCACGGACCTCTCCGACGCCCGGCACGTCCGGCCGCATCCGCATCAATAGCGTCACCGCTTGCTGCATGCTCAGACCGAGTTCTGGGGAACACTCGATCTGGACGGTATTGGGATGGGTGATTTGCAGTTCTCGTGTGTCTTCCAGTGTGATCAAGCGCTTCTCACGAGGGATGAGCTCAATCAAGGCGTTCAACAGCGTGGTTTTGCCGGTAGAAGTGCCGCCGGACACCAGCAAGTTGGCACCACTGGCCATGATCCAGGACAGAGCGTCATACAATGCCTGACCGCCATGCTGGACTTTCGCCAAATCAGGAAAAGAGGCCATGGTGAGCAAGGGGGATGGCAGGGGTGACAACAGTCCGCGCTCAAGATACGACCGCAGCGAGAAAACTTGCGGAGCGTGCTTGCGGATGACCAAGCAGGGGCCATTACTGGCTAGCGGTGGCAATACCGCCGCGAACCGGAAGCCTGCGGTTCGGGCGTCGAAATGCAGGGGAACCAGATCCTGACCGCTGCCAATCTTGTTGCACAGGGAGGCCAACGCCCGGATGGCGCCCTCGACCCGATCCGCCGATAGACGGATACCAGTCAGGAGCATTGTTCCTTTCTGTTCCACCCAGATACAGTCCGGGCGGTTCAACATGATTTCCTGAACCGTGGGGTCGTCCATCAATCGCCCGATTTCGCCCAGGTACTCTCTGAGCAGAACCAAGGCATCCTGATCGCGCTGCTGCTGGGCGCTCAGTACTTCACGCATGACAGCCCCGCATTTCAAATCGAACAGACTCGATGGCGAGACTGATCAATCCCACTGCTAGCACGACGGCACCAACCGACAAAGCAAGGACGCAGCTGTAGCGCACCAAAGCATTCATCCATACGGAGCCATTAAGTGGCAGTGTGACAACCTCGCAAAAAAGGTAGGCTAGATCATTTAAAAGTGCGATGCCGGTGTTCCCCAGCACTCCGAGCCAAATCAAGGTCAATAGCAGCGGGCGCAGCCTTTGACGGATAGAGCGGTGCAGAATTTGGGCGTAGCAGGTCCCCTGAGTGAGGAGAGCACTCATAAAAAATCCTTTAATGAATCGTCAGGTGGTAGTGCGGATCAGACCCTGCCGCGTTGGGCGGTCCAACTCATGGATCAAGGTATGGATCGGTGGGTGACAAACCATTCACCGATTGTTGTGCGCTTGAAAGATCCTGATAGGTCTGGCGAAGGACTATGTCTTCCGCCAGGCGGGTTTTGCCTGCACGAGCAGTGCCGAACATCAAGCACCCTGACTCGGGCTCAACTGGCACGGGTGTGGGAGGTGTTGGATGATTGGGACTGATCGTATTCATGACCGTATGCTCCAAAAAGATCCGGACCACCGCCGTGCAGCGGTCCGGTAGAGGAGGAGTAAACTTCTGCAATTGCCCGTACAAAGTAAGTAAACGATCACTTTGAAAGCGGACGGCACCGGCAACATGGAGGCTGATGCCCCGTGTCATCGATGTGCGGACTCTAGCAAAAAAGATTTTGCAAAACAGCAATCAAACTGGTTTTACGTGACACCAGTTTAAATTTGGTGAATACGAAATACTCGTGGTACAGTTGAGGGTTTTTCAGAAAAATCTCTAAAATAAATAATCATATAAAACAATTACTTACGACTGATCGATTCTGAAAATGGTCAAAGCGCCGAAAATGGCCTTGTCACACGACAATGGCATAATGGCTACGGGGACTACCAAAAGGGCCGGCCTGGCCTCGCTAAAATCCCGCTCGGCCAGGCCTAAATGGCCCACGGGAAATGGCAAAAAGGGCTTTATGGGACAAGGGTTTACGTCGCCTGCGGCGCTAAAGGGATAAGGGCTGGCCCAAAGGGGAAAAATGCAAGAAAAATGGCATTAGAGCAATTTGCTACCTCATTATGCCACAAAAAAATGGGTTCATGTGATGTCAACTCGACGCAATTTTCCGCCAACCCATTGTCATAAATGCAAATAAATTCGTTGCAAATTTTTTGAGGTCGCGGCAAGCATAAAAAAAGAACGCCAACCGGCTGTCCCAAACGACCAACCCGACAGGCACCCGATATGCTGCAGCGACTCCTGACCAAACTGCGACCTGCCCCTGCTCAAGAAATGGCCAAGACCCCCCCTGCCCTGCCGCAGCCGCGGGGTGAGCAACTGCCGATCCTGAGCTTTGAGCAACTAGTGGCCAGACATGGGTTGCAAGGTTCGATCAACTCAATCCGACAAGTCCTGGGATTCGCAGACATCAACTGGCAGAGCGATGCCCTGCCTCTGTTGTGTGGGGTGGCGGAGTACGTGCAACAGCTGCCCGCTTCAGAGTCGCATCACCATGCCCAGCCTGGCGGTTTGTTGATCCACCTGTTCGAGGTTTGTCAGCAGGCCTTGAAAATTGCGGCAGGCAAAGAACTGCCGCCTGGAATATCGCCCGAAGAGCGATTGCCGATTCGTCATCGCTGGAATTTTGCGGTGATGGTGGTGGCGTTGTTGCACGACGTTGGCAAGCCCGTGTCGGATCTGCGAGTGAGTTGGTTTGGCAAGGATCCGCAGCACGGACAAGTGTGGAATGCGCTGACCACCTCGCTGACCGACATCAAAGGCGCCAGCCACTATCTGGTGCGTTTCCCGCCCAGTGCGGAACGATGTTATGACGCCCACAGCAAGCTGGGCATCCTGCTGTACCAGCGCCTGCTGCGGGATGAGACCCGAGCTTGGCTGGCTGAGGAAAGCCGGCTGATGGCAACCCTGTTACCAGCATTGAGTGGCGACGCGGATCCCGCCAGCAATGTGCTGATGGCCATCGTCAGTCAGGCGGATCAGTGGAGCGTCAAGCACAATCTGGAAGCAGGGTCGCGGGTACGGTTTGCATCCGCCCAAAGCACACCGCTGATCGAGCGCTTGATGTTGGCGCTACGCAGTCTGCTGGCCGAAGGGGAGCTGCCGTTGAACAAGCCTGGCGCAGCGGGCTGGGTGGTCGATGGCCAGGTTTATCTTGTGGCCAAACGGATTGCCGATGAAGTGCGTGGCTGGTTACAGCGGCAGGAAAATCCCTTGCCGGTACCGGCTGACAACGAGCGTCTGTTCGACGCCTGGCAGGATTATCAAGCGTTGTTTCCCAACCCGGCCAATGGCCGGGCCATCTGGCGCATCGCAGTGCAGGATGGTGAGTTTGCAGCCAATCTGACGGTCATCGTATTTCCCGTGTCGGCCCTGTGGTCCAGTGGCGGGGCGCGGCCGGCGAGTTTCGCCGGTCGGTTACGCGTGATTGAGGGCGAAGCCACGTCAATACCCAGCCCGGCCGAGGCCGCAGTCACCCCGACGCGCCCCGCCGCCGCAATGACACCGCCTGCCAACGCGGCGCCGTCATTGCGTGCCGCGACCACGGATTGGGGTTTCGAAGAGGAAGCCGGACCGCCGGAGGATAGCGGCCCGCCGGATGATGGTCCGGACGGTGGCCTGCTCTCTGCGGAAACTGTCCAGACAGTGACCTGTCAATCGGCTATACAGCCATCTGAGTCTGTGTCGGTACTGTTCGAATCAGAGCCGAAGGGGATGGACTGGTCGGTGGGTGATGATTGCTTGCCTCCGGTGACCGAACAGCGACACGTTAGCCGCAATCTGCCCAAGCAACCCCTGCCGCCCATGGCCCCGGCTACGTTGGCGGCCCAGGATCCGGGCGGCGGGGTGTCACTGTCAAAGAAAGAGTGGGCGATGCGCCTGCTTGCCTGGGTCCAGGCCGGCGTCAGTGATGGCAGCCTGTCTTTCAACGTGACGGGCGCAAGAATTCACTTTGTCGAAGAAGGGATGTTGCTGATTTCGCCAGTGATTTTCCGGGACTTTGCAGAGTCCTTGCCAACCGAAGACCAACCCCCCGTGCCTGCTGGCAAAAAGCTGGAGCAGGTGCTGCAGCGGGCTTGCTGCGACAGCAAGCTGTTTGTACCGCGTCTACTTGTCTTGCCCAATGGCAAGGTGGATCCTCAGTGGATACACCCGTACGTTACCAATACCGGACAACTGTTGCATGCCATGCTGTTCGGGAAACCTTCGCAACTGTTCAATCCGGTCCCCCAACCCAACCCGCACCTGGTGCGCCAAATCACGGCGACGGCGGCCTAGCCCATGGATCCCACAATGTCTGATCAACACGATTCTTTGCCTGTCGATGACAACACCCCACTCGGCGACATCATCCACATGCTCGACAGCCGCAACGATAGCGGAGCGCTCATGACGCTCGGGCATGGTCGTGACGCGGAAGCGGCTTTTGTGTTGCTGCATGGACCTCACACTCCATCGCTGATCCAGCTACTGGAACAAGCTGTAGCGCGTCTTGACGCTGGCCTGCCATTGCCATGATCGAGAACCGATTTCGCCCACCGCTCGAATGGATCCCCGCCCTGTCGGCATCCGGGGCAGCGCTTGGCATCTTGGTTCTGCCCGGCCTGGCGCCGTCCGCCATCTTGCAAGGGGCGTCGGTATTGGGTTTGGGGGCTTTGGCGATCGTGCGCGGACGGGGGGCTTGGCGGCAGATGCGCTACCGCGCCAACTTGCGACGATTGCCGGTCTACAAACTCACCGCTTCCGAAATTCCCTATCACGAGAAATTCCTGTTTCTGGGGCGGGGCTTCCGCTGGCTGCCGATTCATAGCCAGCGCCTGGCCCTGGTGCGCGAGCGCTACCAGGAACTGTTGGGCGAGACGCGGTTGGAGCGCGCAGCGCGGGAGCTGGAGCGGATTAGCCATGGCCAACACTGGCTGTGTCGCTACACCAGCCGGGATGCCTGGTGGAATCCGGTGCGTCCCCTGCCGCCGGTTCATGGCTCTCCCGAGCTGCATGGGATTGAAGTGGACGAGTCGGACGTCTATCAGGACCTCGGCGAGCGGGTTGCCCACAGCTTGGTGCTTGGCACCACCCGCGTCGGTAAGACCCGGCTGGCGGAGGTGCTGATCACGCAGGATATCCGGCGCGGCGATGTGGTGATCGTGTTCGATCCCAAGGGCGATGCGGACCTGTTGCGCCGCATGTATGCCGAAGCGGTGAGGGCAGGCCGGCAAGATGTGTTTTATATGTTCCATCTCGGCTTTCCGGAAATCTCTGCCAGATATAACCCGATTGGTAGCTTCGCCAAGGTGACCGAGGTGGCAACCCGGGTTGCTGGCCAGCTGCCGAGTGAGGGGCAGGCCGCCGCTTTTAAAGCCTTTGTTTGGCGCTTTATCAATGTAATGGCGCGTGCCCTTGTCGCCTTGGGATTCAAGCCAAACTTAGAGGTCATTTACGCCAATGCAGTCAATATCGGGGAGCTGACCAAAAATTATCTGGAGTTTTGGCTGGAGTCAGTTCGCCCGAGTTGGCGATCCGAGTTTGAGAAAAAGTTGCTGGAATTGGGGAACGACAAGGAGACCAATAAGCAATTGTTGACTCAGGCCAACAAGACTGGAAGGTCCTTTGAATTGTTGGCGCTGGTGTTCTGGATCCAGTCTCAGGGTCTGCATGACCCGATTGGCGACGCCCTGATTTCGGTAATCAATAACGACAAAACCTTCTTTGACAAGCTGATTGGGTCGCTTTACCCATTGCTGGAAAAGGTGACGACCGGCAGGGTCTCTGCCCTACTCTCCCCTGATTATGACGATCCAAACGACCCCCGGCCCATTTTTGACTGGGCGAAGGTCATTGATCAGCGTGCCATCGTCTACATTGGCCTCGATTCATTGACCGACCATGAAGTGGGTTCTGCGGTCGCGACCTCGATGCTGAACGATCTGACTTCCACGGCCGGCAAGCTCTATAAGTACGGCCAAGCCTACGGTCAGCGTCAGGCCATTAAGCCAGCGAAACTGGCCCTGCATCTGGATGAGGTCAATGAGCTGATCAACGACGCCTTCGTCCCCATGGTCAACAAGGCAGGTGGCGCTGGCTTTCAGGTGACCGCCTATACCCAGACCTCGGCCGACATGGAGGCCAAAATTGGTTCTGCCGCCAAGGCTCAGCAGATTTTCGGGAACTTCAATACCTTGATCATGCTGCGGGTCAAGCACATCAGCACGGCAGAAATCCTGACCTCGCAGCTGCCCAAGGTGCGGATTCGCAGTGTCACCCCCGATAGCAAGGCAACGGACGCGGGGGACTTGTTCGATGGCAAAAGTTTTTCCAGCGCAAATGCGGACAAGGTGACCGACAAGGAAGTGGAGATGCTGCAACCGGCGGATCTGGTGCAACTGCCGAAAGGCCAGGCTTTCGCGTTGATCAATGGTGGGCAGCTTTACAAATTGCGATTCCCGTTGGCGGACGAAACCGGCGATGCCTGCATGCCTGCGGATTTGCGGACAATTGATATTGCCATGCGCGAGCAGTATCAAGCCTACATCGATCAGATCGATTCGGCTGAAGTGGATGGCGCTGGGGCAGGGTGGTTAGATGGCAGCCGTTAAGGATCCGCGTGAAGCGCTGGCAGTATGGCCAATCATGGCCTCCGGCCGAGCCTTGTACAGCCTCATTATGCTGGTGGTGGTGGCTTTGATAGTGCAGATCGGTACAGCGCGCTGGTTCAGTCCGGAGCCGGCTGAAAGATTGGGGCAGTTGCTGGCAGATGCTCAGAAGCGTGCGGCAGATCCTGTTTTGGCCAGGCAAGCGGCTGATGTGTTGTATCAGCCGCTCGGGGTTTGGACCCGACTCGATGCTGTGGTTCGACGTCAACAGTCAGATGGCTCGTTAACGCCTGCCCAACGAGTGTTGCATCCGTGGATCCTGGCCTACCTGTATGCGGTGCAATTGATCGGTACACGATTGGCCGCTCTACTGGCCTGTTTTGAGTTGTTGCTGGTTCTGGTGTTGGTGGCGGGAATTGATGGGCTGGTGCAGAGAGCGATTCGAGTCGAAGAGGCAGGACGTGAGTCTGCGACAAAATTCAACCTGGCCAAAGCCATGCGCAAGGTCGGTCTGCCACTGGGGTGTCTGCTGTATGTTGCGGCGCCATTTACGGTGGATCCTGGGTGGATCATGGGGCCGTTGATGGTTGTGGTGGTGGGTAGTGTGTGGGGGCAGGCAAGCTGGATGAGGAAATATCTTTAGCTTGCCCTAGAACGCAATTACATATGCTGCTTGGCGACAGTGTTACTGCTGGGAAACGTCTTCTCGGTTGTAAATATACAGCTATGGGTGCCACAGGTCAAACATGATGGTTGCCATGCTGTGTTAGGGGTGCATTCTGCATACTGCGTAACGCATTGATTATTAGGTATTTATATTTCTAATTGTGTCTGGAGGTTAGAAATTTTCCCAAGAGAAGGATGGCTGTTTAGCAACGCTCTCGACAAGTTCAAGGGTTGTAAGTAGGGCAATTGCCAACATCTAAAATGGAGAGTGTGAAGACAACAAGCGTTTATATCTAACTGATTACATTAATGATATTTAATCAATACATAGTATTTTCTTGAAATGGCCAAAAATTGTTGTTGCTTGCTAGTCAGGTAATTGCCAAAATTACAGCAACTAATTACCAAGAGCGGTGCATACGATGACCATCATCATTGCAATTGCAACTCAAAAAGGCGGGGTTGGAAAAACTTCATCGGCGGTGAATTTGGCAGATGCCTTCGTCCGAAGAGGGAAACGCACCCTTTTAATTGACTTAGATCCGCAAAGTAATGCCACCTCAATCATCAGCGAGGTCAATCCAGGAAAGTTGCGCTTCAATACGGTCAACCTTTTGCTTGATTCTGATCCAACAGTTGCTAGTGCATGCATCATTGGTTCTCGAATTAAGGGTCTCGATATGATTGCAAGCAGTATTAAGCTAGCGCGTGCTGCAGAGACTGAGTTGATTCGTCGGAACACGACAACCCTACGCAAGAGGCTTGCAATAATAGCCGCTGATTACGACATCATTATCTTGGATAGTCCGCCTAACCTTGGACGGCTTACAAGCAATGCGCTGTGTGCAGCTACTCACTATCTAGTCCCCATAAAAGGGGCGGATATCTTCTCACTGGACGGGTACGAAGATCTCGAGGCAACTGTTAAAGAAGCGAAGGAAGACAATCCACAACTTCAGTTACTTGGCGCATTTCTCAATATGTATGACGGCCGGACTAATGTTGCGCAGCAGTTGCTCGGTGTTGCAGAGAGCAAGTTTGGAAAGGATCTTCTATCGGCACGCCTTCCACGTTCAGTGCAGTTTGAGGAAGCAGCTGCTACATCAAAGACCGTTCTTGAGGCAGCTCGCGACGGGTCGCCGGCTAAAGCGGTTACCGAGTTGGCGGACGAAATTTTGGTTCGGGTAGGTCTGACATGAGTCGGGTCAAGAAGGATGCCATGGCATCTGCGTTGGCGGCCAGGGCTGAGCAAAGAGAAGGTCGAGCTGAGCAGGCCCAGGAAACAGCGCGTGCGATATTCAATTTTCAGGAAGGGGATCGAAAGCAAACTATCCCATGTCGCAGGATTAAACGGTCGCCATTTCAACCCCGAGTTGAGTTTGATCACGACGAACTGGCGAAGTTAGCAATTCTCATTCAAGAGACAAATGGTGTCGTTGAACCGATTCTTGTTCGTGAAATAGTTGGTGACCCCGATTTCGATTTTGAGCTACTCGCAGGTGAGCGCCGACTGATTGCTGTTCGCGATCATTTGGGATGGGAGTCGATTGAAGCTCTTATTCGGATTTGTGACGATTCGAAGGCTGTTCTCATCACTGCAGTTGAGAACTTGGGACGTGTCGATCTAAGTGACTATGAGAAGTCGAAGCTGATTGCACCACTCCAAGAAACCGGTGCTGCAAAAACTTACATAAGTTTAGCCAGAGTGCTGGGGGAAAGTGAGCGCACCATACATCGGCTGTTTGCTTTCCAGTCGCTGCCAACACAGCTCGTTGATTTTCTTGATAAAAACCCGAAGTTGATAACGGGTACGTATATTGAACAGACTCAAGATCTTTTACAACGAGATCACTTGGATTTGGTGATTGCCGCCTGTTCGTTAGTGAACGATAAGAAGCTGACCAAGGGTAAGCCAATGTTTGATTGGATTTCTCGACAAATCACAGGCCCCAAAAGCAAGACTGAGGTCAAGATCCGGAATCAAGATGGTGCCATAGTGGCAACTATGGCAATGGCGGTTGGTAAACGTGGGTCATCAATCCAGATTAAAACACCTGCTAAAGGACTGGATATAAAAGATCTTGGGTGCAGAATAGAAACGCTATTGAACGAATTATCAAAAAAAACCATTTAATTTCAATGCTTTGGAGGTCATGCATTATGCAGTGATCAAGACAGGAAAAAAGAGCCGAGTTGGCGCTCAGCTCTGTACCAATCCCGGTCCAACTACATTTGCTGTTTGGCGACAGCACACTGCGCTGGCGAGATTCGTCTTCTCAATCGAATCCTAGGCGGTAGTTGCTACTGGGTCAATATCCTTTTACGACCTAGGAGGCGTTATGCTACGCCAAAAAAACACTTTCACATTCACTTCAACGGTGACCCCACCGTGCACACCCACTCAACACACTAACCTTCGTCGCATCGACCGAACGCCGGTGCGATGACGCGCAGTCCTGCTGCAGCTTTGTCGCAGGACGAAACAAAATCCACCAGTCGAGCAATGCCTAACCCAGCGCTTCTGCGTTGTGGTGGTTTGCGTGCATTGGAAGCCCTTCAACGTCATTTGATGCCGTTGCGGGCACCGGTTTGCCTCGTGCCTGTTGCTTTGCCTGCCGTCCCTCTCATGAATCCGGTAGTACATGCGGAGGGATCGATACGTCCACTGAAAACGGAAATTTACTATTGGGGGATGGCATAAGATGAGTGCGATATCTGTTGCAAGATCTGAGACCTCCATCCTGGAGTGGGACAAAGCTATAGAAGCTGTACGCCTCGCGGACCCTTACGCTTCAAGCGAAGGGATGCCGGCACTTGAACGCATTCTCGACCAAGCGCCGTATATCGCACGCTGCTCGGACAATAAGACAGCCACGCGAACCCGCCCTCGAGAGTATGCGGTACGCTATCCATACATGCAGGTAAATTGTTCCGGAGAAACGGGTGGCAGGGTGTCCTGGCTGATCTTTGACCTGGATCACTCTGATCACATGATATGGGACAAAGTTCAGCTACCCGAGCCCAGCATCATTGTGCGGGATCGCCAAGGACGTGGTGGATCCCACCTATATTATGCAATCCGGCCGGTTGCCACTCACCACAAGGCTCGCCAAGCACCCATCGACTACATGAAAGCCATCTACCAAGCGATGGCGATCAGACTGAAAGCAGACCCGAATTACCACTCTGGACCAGTAGCCAAAACACCTGGACACCCTTGGTGGAACACCCTCGTGTTACACGATGCGGTATTTTCGCTTGGAGATCTCGCCAAGCACGTCGAGGCAGACCTCGTTCGTCAACCGCAATGGAGCAAAGGTCCCGACCTCGATGCCGTTGCCCACTCCCGTCACTGCACCCTGTTCGAACAACTGCGCTTCTACGCCTATTCCATCGTGAATCGGCAGCGCGAAGAAGGCAGCTTCGACCGCTTCTACCAGCTGCTGATCGCCTTTGCCGAACAACACAACCGCTTCCCGCAATTTGCCGCCGGCCCCTTGCCCTGGTCCTCGATCAAAGCCACCGTGCGCTCGGTGGCACGCTGGACCTGGGACAAATATCGTGGCTACCGCCGCACCTGCCATCGCGGGGTGATGCAGTTGTCACAAGCCCTGTCCGTGGCCACCCGCCAACGCCTGAGCGCGCAGCGGACCCACCAGGTCCGCCGCAACGCCACCGCCGACAAGATCCGCCAGGCATGTCAGCAACTGCTCGAGGCTGGCCAGACCCTCACCAAGACGGCCGTGGCCAAGCTGGCCCAGCTCTGCCGGCAGACCGTCGCCCACTACCAGGACGTGCTCGACCACTGCCAGCAACCGCCCATCCTAACCAAGGCAGAGGGGGGTGAAGGTGAGAAAAGGGGTGTTAATGATGGTGTTTATCAGATACCTGCGGCTGCAGGGGGCGTTGAGACAAATAGCCAAATGGTTAGGTTTTCAGCGGAGGGTGGGAAAGCCGTGGTGACGGTTCGCTTAGTCGGGGATAGTGCTAACTGTAGTGTAGGAGGCTTGCTGGGTGACTCGCAAACGATTGATTTGTTTGGCGTTAGCGGTGGTTCGGTCGATGATGATCCGTGATGTGGGTTATTCGTGGGGTGGGTTGATGTTCAGATAATTAACTAACAGGCGAAGCGCCGATAAGTCGGTCCGGCACCCGTAGGGGTGCGGAAGTCCAAGCGCAGCGCGGCAGTAGTAGAGATCTGTGGTGACTTATTCCATTTACTACGCTTCAGTTTTGGTTGGCAGACACGAGTTATAACAGTCGTCGAAAAAGAGGATTGGAAAATAATGAGAACGATTTCTATGGTTATTACAGTGCTTTGATCAATGCCAACTTTCCTCAGTGATGAGTGAGTGGGGCGTTTTTTGTGTGCCCTAAAGCAGGCGGAATGCCCTAGAAGCCATCAGGAAGAGCTCCTAGTCAGTTACAATTGTCAGATACGTTAGGGTTTTTACATGGACGAGAAAAAACAAAACCAACCGACCACTCCATCTTGGTATCACCACGATGCCGCGAATCGGGCGGTGGACAGGCAGCAGTCTCAGTCAGCTGGGCCGTCCGCACTTAAGCCCCGATTGCCGAATGGCGAGGCTTGCCGTGCAACAGATCAAATCAAGAGATGAGAGGGTGTGCCTAATTTTGTGTAACCGGGGTTGTAATTAATATGGTGCTTTTGCCAAAGAGGCAATTCAATCCCAGCCTTGTCTGCCAAGGACTTCATTGTCCTTGGATTTTCTATGGCTGATGTTATTAAGATTTTTATCATTTTTGTTGGGTAATTTTCTTCCCTTTCAAAACAAGCGAATGCCTCAACGTCGATTCCAAACGTCTTGGCGGCTTGTTGCTGCGAGATACCATAACGCTTACGCAAGGCGAGAATTTCCTCGCCCATCAATACATCACCGTATGAAGACTTCCGTTCGGCTAACGCACGTAAGTTCCCTTTATGTTGGGCAGCGTTGGTTGTCGTTTCACCGCATTGGTCACATCGAGACGTATGCAATTCCACTGAAATGGCAACACCATCCGGTGCAAAAGTGCGCATGTATGTTGCAGGCTGCAGGTGGCCTTTTCGGCACACTGGGCATAAATCATTCATATCCTAACCTTTATCGGCTCACGCAGATGGTGGCATGAGGATGGTCTTTGCAGGCTTGCAAACACTCGGCGCAAAAACACAACAAGTCCTGCCAGCGGCCGTAACCATTGTCTGCATTAAATAGCTCAAATCGGGCCCTGTTGGTCGCCAGAAGACACACGCCGGAAGCGAGCGGCTCAATGATCTGTCCGGCGGTAGTGAAGCTGTTTTCATCCGGCGCCCAAAGGCATGTATAGATGCCGGCCTCTTCCGCCATCCTTGCCAGATTGTGTGTGATGTTGCTGCTGTACAGCTCCTGCCCGTCATCACGGATGAGCATAAAGTCAAGCATGCTGCCTCGATGAATGTATTTGATAAGCCAATGCTCGTAACAGCTACTGACAACCCGCCCGCTTGGCAGGTAACCCTTTGCCGCTTTTACAAGCCGCCTGTTCGGCGGGTAACGATCGGACGTAGCGCCCCAGTCGGGGTAGTTGTCTGCAAGCCGCCTGTTCGGCGGGTAACAGGCTCTACGATGCAGCTCGGCGAAGCGCGCTCCTTCAAACCGCCTGTGCGGCGGGCAACAAACTCCAAATTTTCCACATCCTAACAACCGCCTGTGCGGCGGGAAACCATACGCCGCAATCTACAAGGGCAGCTATCAACCAACAAACCGCCTGTGCGGCGGGAAACTCGAACAAGCATTGGCCAATGCCGCGCAAAGCCCAACAAACCGCCTGTGCGGCGGGAAACGAGTCTGAAACCGGGAGTGGCAAGACCGAAGCCCAACAAACCGCCTGTGCAGCGGGAAACGCGCGTATCGACAAACTATGCGGTCCCGATATCCAACAAACCGCCTGTGCAGCGGGAAACATCAAGCGCGATAGCGTGCGTTGCATGTGCCCCCAACAAACCGCCTGTGCAGCGGGAAACCCTGTATGCCGGCCTGGTGCAATTGGCGGACTCCAACAAACCGCCTGTGCAGCGGGAAACGAGGTGTCATGAAAATTGAAGATTTCCAGATACCAACAAACCGCCTGTGCAGCGGGAAACTACAAAGTAGATATGAGCTCGGAGATATGTATCCAACAAACCGCCTGTGCAGCGGGAAACTCAAGTCTATTTCTGATAATACCCTGAAAAACAGATACTTATCGCCAATTCACCCATTTAAGCTTGGCTGCACTAACCGCAACATAAATGATTGTTAATAAAGTGCTTTTATTTAATTCCTTCGTATCAAGCCTCCCATGTCGCAGGGAAAACAGCATCAACAGGTGCAGTTCCCCAATACGGCAACACAACGGCAAGTGGCGCTGTAGACGCTGGAGCCAACCCCATGTCATTCCATATCTCAACCGGCAAGGGACGCGCAGGCTTACCCTTCCGGGTCACCCACGAAAAATCGTCCGTCTCTTCAGCGCGCACTGAGAGGATTTCGCCGGCCCCTGTATTGGCCCGCTTGCCAATCCCGTGAATGTAATTTTCAATCAGATAGCACGTCTGATCACTATCGCCAACCCCCCAGAAATAAACCTCCTTTGCCTCAATCGCAAAGTAAGAATCAAGGTTGGCCTTAAATTTGCCACGCTGCTGATCCACCACGCCGTAGCGGTCGCCACGTTTGTTTGGCTGAAACAGCTCTGTATGCAGATCCCTCTCTGATTTCAGGGACATGATGCGGCTGAACCGCCGGTGGCGGTAGCGTGGATGACAAAAAAGGGAAGACCCTCGGAAAATGCCCTGATCCTGATCGAGCGGGATGGCGGCGAGCGTATCCGCTCCCATCTTTCCGGTTTGATGATGTATCGCTGCCGATAGCAGCCCGTCAAGCGTCAGTCGGCTAGACAGGTAAAACGGCGTAGCAAGTTCGAGCGTTAATTTGAATGGCGTCATGGCGTCCTCTCAATCTGGCCGATATAAGCCATTGTCACGCAAGCAGAGTTTTGCCTCTGCAAACGAGCTGCTGCGGAAGCGGGGAGGGATGCAGTGCAGCATCATCCGCTGCACATGACGTGGCAACGCATCCATCAAGATTGGGTCGAGCGACCCCTCCATAATCTCCGGCAAGGGAAAGCGCGGGTCAGCGATCCAGATAGTTGCCTTGTCGGTCTTCGTGCGGATCGCCCGTCCGATACCTTGCGCCAGCTTACGGCGAGCCGCATTAGTCGCCTTACTGGCAAGTGCCGCCTTGATTTTGTCAGGGGCGTAACCGAGAGCGGCCAGGTGGGTACGCAGAATCTCAGCATCTGCATTTTGCGGTGGAGTGAACGGGATCCGTGAGATCACCAGATTGGGCACCATCCCCGGCAGATCTAGTCCTTCCCAGCCACCTGGGGTCAGCAAGACGGCCCGTTCGGCGTTGATGTAATTGGCAGTCAGACTGTGCAATGGCTCTCCTGCGTGGTGCCAAAGCAAGTGCTCCGCAACGGGGCGGCCCTGCAGGCGCTCATGCAAGGCTCGGGTGTCTGCGTGCGAGAGCGTTAAGACTAACACCCGGCCACCACTCTCCCAGGCTTGGTCTACAACATGCGCACAGTAGTCCAGCCACTCCGGATTGGATTCGTGTCTATCCGTCTCTGCGCCATCCCCTGCCGAAGGGTTCGGCACCCGAGGGTCAGCCAGCACAAATTGCAGGTCACCAAAGCGGGCCGGCTCGAATTGGGCGTACAGGTCTGTCTGTGCGCGATGAATGGATATGCTTTCGCCTTTGCGCGGGACGCGGATTACCCCAACGCTCTGCGCGAACTCATCAAAGGCCATCGGCATGGGCTTACCCGGCACAGACAAGGTGGCCGAGGTGAACAAGATGGCGTCGAGAGGGTCTGGCGATGGAAGGGTGTCATCCATTGCGTCTGTGCGATCCCGCCAAAGTCGGGACAGCAATCGACCAGGGTTGGGGCGACCGATGCGCAAAGCGGGATAGGCCCGCACTGGAGACCAGCTAACCACGGCCGTGTTGTCGTGGGCCTGCATGGCCGTTGCAAACAAGGCTAGATCGTTCGACATGTCCACGAATCGCGCCAGCTTGTCATGCTGGCCTAACTCAGCCTCGCCGCGAGTCAATAGCCTGCTGATGCGGCTGGCAACGGCTTTGGCCGCATTGTTCGCCTGAACAACCCGTTGAGCAAGGCGCTGGCTATTGTCATCGCCCTCCAAAAGGGCCAGCACGGCAGTGCTTGGCGTCCGCATAGCCTTAACCTCATCATGCAGGGTTTGGATCGCCTCAACCGCATTGCTGGCGCCGGGATACAGCTTCCCCACGTCCTGAGCCAGCATCATCATCTGGTGCAGCGTCAGATCCGCGCCAATGATTGAGGCAGCTGCGTCGGGCAGGCGGTCGGCCTCGTCTGCCACGATAAAGCGTGCCGTGCGCGCCTCATCGCCTTGTTGGTCGTCCAGAATTTGAGCCCAGCGAAAGGCGTGCATCATCAACAAGGCATGATTCACCACCACGACATCCGCAGCCTTGGACAGGGCAACATCTGTCAGATAGTGTTGTTGTTCTGCAGCGGGGCAATCCTGATTGAGCGTGATACGCCCCCGAGAGATCCCTGCTGGCAAAGTATCCAGTTCCAGATCGGCCAAACAATCGTCCAGAACGCCAGAGTTTTGTGGGCGACCAAGCTTATCGGTCGCATTCAGCCAGGCGAGAATGCGTTCCAAACAGTCTGCCTCCGCCTTTGCTGGCGGCGTTGCGCTCTCCAGTTCTGCCAACAACTGCTGGCAGCCAAAGGGGGACAGGTAATTGGCGCGTCCGACGCGGCGACGCACGGTCAAAGCGCGCCCCGTGACTTCGGCCACCCAGCGCTGAGCCAGGGCGGCATCTTTATCCAAAATCTGCTTCTGCAGCGCCCGTGTATGTGTGCTGACCATCACCCGCTTCCCGGTCAAAGCCGAGCACAATAACAATGGGACCAGATACCCCAAGGTCTTGCCCGTGCCGGTCTGTGCTTCCTGCAGATTGATGCGGGTGCGCGCATCGTCAGGATTTTCTGGGCGAGTGAAGCCCTCCGCCACCCGCAGGGCGTACTGAAATTGAATTTCGCTGTGCGTCAGTCCATCGCGCACCAGCAGGCCATTGACACCCAAAATTCGGTGAACGCCAGCGATTACTTCATCATGTATAGACATGGTGACCCTCGTTTTTGATCAAAAATCCGGCACCAACAACCCTAAGCCGTATTGATGTCCGCCCAGCTGGGCAGTCCGTTTGCGCTTTATGCGCATCTGGAAACTCTGCTGATTACTTGCGGATTGCATTGGCAGCACATGCGTCACCGACAGCTCGCGTGGATGTTGGGTGGGCACCCAGTCTGGATTACGGCGCTGCAAACGTCGCGCCTTGCTGCTGGTGTAGCAGTCATTGGCACGATCTCTGGCAAAGCAAATCGTGCGGGCATGATCAGGCACGGTCTGAATCGGCAGAACATACAGCCAGTTTTGCTCAGTCAATGGCCTTATCCTGCCAATCAAATCCTGCAGCAAACTGGCCTGCGCCGAAAATACCCGAAACAACGGGCCAAATTCGCCGGGCGCGTCTTTCCAGCCTGGGAAGGCGACGGCCAGCGCCGCGTCCTCGGTCTGCAATCCATGGACTGCTGCGAGCAAGCGGCCATGCAGTTCGTACAGCAGCGTCGGCTCTCGGACGAAGATATCAACGTATTGATTTCGCATGTCCGCCCCCTAGCTGCTTTGTGGCACACTGAAATCCCATTTGCCCGATGACAAATAGCTATCAAAAGCGCTGCGTGCTTCTAGCAACGCAGGGGAACCTAACTCCAGTGGCTCGTAGGGGGTGAGCTTGATCATGCCGAGGGATTGCTTGCCGGTTGAGAGCACCTCAAACACTTCCCACTCCCCGGAGACCAGCCCGCAGCCTGTTCCGCCGTGCGCCCCAAGGTGCGGCTGCATGGCAAATTCTGACAAGGCTGCCAAAAGGCAACCCAACTCGACCGGATTGCTTTGCAGCAGCCGGCAACGCTGCGCCATGCGCGCCCCTTGCGGGATGGCCTGATAGCCGGCACGGGCCATTTTGACCGACACGCTGCCAGCCTTTTTGCTGGCGGCGATTTGATCCTCCAGCGCGGCCATTTCGGCCTTGGCGGCATCCACGTCGCCGCCACTGGCCTTGGCATCGCGCCAAGCCTTTTGCGCTATTTTCAACTGCTTGGCCATGTCCGTTCTGGCTTTGACGCTATGGCTGCGCTGAATCAGGCTTTGGATATCGCCGTCCGACAGATAAGCGATTTGCCTTCCGTCACGAGAAAAATCATCTACTCTGGCTCCAGAGAAAATGGTCGGCTCGCAGGCGTCCTCGCAAATTGCGTTGCCCACGTTCAGGTGCCCCTGCACAAAATTGAGGTATCCCACCCCCCCCCCTCCAAAGAGGGAGATATGGACATTCGCCTGGCGCCACTTTTCAACATCGGCCACGCTGGCGCGATCAGACTCCTCGCTCTGAAGACCGCCAAGAGTCATGAGATAGTGCTGATCCAAACTCCAAGGTTTGGCATTGCCCGTTGCAGCAATAACATGCTGCCGGATGACATCACGCGAACAGCGGCGCAAGGCGCCACGAATCCCGGTGGCGGGGAAATACAGGCGGTTGCCCATTGCGGTTTGCATGACGGGAACGGGTGTTGGCTTATTAGGGCCGTTTTCCGCCTCATAGGCATCTTTCAAGTCCCTGGAGCAGGTTGCAAGTGGTTCCTCCGCAACCAGGCTGCCAATCAATAAGTAAGTGTTCATTGCATTCCTCCGGTAGACAACGTGCTGTGAATGGGTTAACTTTCACGGAAAGATTACTCCATATTTTACACATGGGAAATAAAAGAATGACACCACAGGAATTTTTCCATCAGGCAATTGGCACCAAGCTTGGCATCCCTGAGAAAGCCAGCGTGAAAAGTCAGCAGTTTCCGCATCGTGTGGCATCAGGAGTGAAGCCGTTGAGCCTGGGGCAACTGGATTGCTTCTACATTGCCGCAAGTGACGGGCCATCACAGCTGATTGGCCGCATTCAACTTCCCCCCATCAAGGGCTTGGAGGTTATCGACACTGAACAAGTGTCCGCCCGCAAGCACTTGGCCAACTGGCTGCTGACGCACGCGGCCCCGCCGTACATGGTCGGAATGATCGGCAAGGCACATCCAGAGCCGTCGTTTCGCATTTCGCCGCACCTGGCTTTGACGCAGCTGTGTGATACCGGCGGGAATCAACCCATTAATGTCGAGTTGGCACGCGAGGGATTTGCCAAGATTGCGGACCTTCCCTGGAAGCAGGTCGTGGCGCCTGCCATACATTGCTACGAGCGATACTTGCAGGCGCCACGGGGAGCGAATGCTGCGCAACTTAAAAAGTTGCTGGACAAGACACCATCGCTCCGGAAAATACTACCGACGCTTGGCATCCGCCCCAACTCTGGCGAATACTCGCTCTTATCATGGGCGAACATTGAATAGATTGAGTTACCCGCCGCACAGGCGGCTTGTAGGACAGCAGCTTCATCCGGTTCACGCCCTCATTGGTTACCCGCCGAGCAGGCGGTTTGTAGGTCGTGATAGAGGTCGGGGTCGAGGTGTTTCCAGTTACCCGCCGAACAGGCGGTTGTTAGGATGTGGAAAATTTGGAGTTTGTTGCCCGCCGCACAGGCGGCTTGCAGGACAAGGTCCGGAACAGGCGATAGGCCTGGGCAATTACCCGCCGCATAGGCGGCTTGCAGGTGCGCATTAGGCATTGCCTGATTTGTCACGCTCAGTGACGGTAGCAAAAACTAAAGGACGGCTATGCCGTCCGCGCTAACCTTCCCCACCCTGGGTCAAGCCCCGTCCTTTAGGGCGGGGGAAGGCGTCAACGTTCTTGCAGCGTTGCTGCCCAAGCTGCCCGCTCAACTTCCGTATCTGGACGTCCAGCCAGCCATGTTTCGTACTCTTCAGGCTCCATGTATTGGATCACTGTCGGGATGCCTCGCGACCAAAGTGCACGGCGTAACCGCGATAGCATGGCGGCGTGTGTCGTGGCTGGCAAAGGTTTCATGTCCGGCCTGAACTGCCATAAGGCGGCATCCGTCCGATAACGGACTAGCGTGATCTGGGCAGGAGTACCTTGTTGCTTGGCCAATTCGGCAACCTGGTCCAACGCCTGCGCAATGGAAAACTCCAATGTCCTGTCAATGCGATCGAGCATATTCACCACATCCACTGGCACAGCCATCCGCCCAGCTTCCCAGTACTGAGCTGTACGCAGTTTCACGCCAGCGTTGTCGGCGATCCACTGGGCCGTCAGGCCCAAGGATTCGCGGATAGTTTTAAACTCTGCGGGTGTCATTCGATTTCTTGTTCTTTCGTGTCGTTGAGAATCAAGATGACACACTGTTCCCAGCTGTCATAGCTGTATGACCAAAGACCAGCCGCTACTTCTGCATCTGAGAGCATTAAACTGTTCCTGGTGCAACACCAATATCCTGGCTCAGTTACGAAGCGCGGCACAAGCCAGCCATCGTCCTGTAACTCGACAATACGCTCGAAATGTTCATCTTCTGATTCACCTTCGCAGGCAGGATTGTCAACAAACGCCATATCGCGCTTGGCGATGTCATCAGCACTGAAATGACTGATGTCGTCCTTTGATGCAAGCAATCGCGCATATTGTTCGGACATTGCTCGGGCAACACCAGCTGCATCGTCAGCATAAATATGTCCGTAACCATGATGCTCGAACCACCTCTGGCCAAGCGAGCGCTCAGCGCTCGCTAAGTACGCATCGTCATTATCGAGAAGTGGCTTGATCCTGGCGAAATCTTCGTCATCGCGGAGAACAGCACAAAGATAAGCGCCTTTGACGCCGGCATCATGCCAGTCACGGCCAGCATCTTCTATCGAGAGGTTATGGGTTGCGCAGAAAGCGCGGAAGTCGGCACGGTTCATGGTTTGCTCCTAAAGCTGAGATCGCGCCAATCGCGTTCTCAATGGTGCAATTATGTTCGTATTTTGCGAACAAATCAAGCTTTGTTTTGCCAGCAAGCCGGAGTCACAACTGGCCCGACGTTGCTTCGCAGCAAGCCGCAAAACAAAAAGCCACCCGGCTGGGGTGGCTTTTAGGGGCGTTCTGCGGCAAACAATAAACCCCCCACTTTTTCATCACTGAGGAAAGTTGGCATTGATCACGGCACTGTAAAAACCATGTAGGCCGCCAGCATCCCGCCAAGTTTGCCTGGCAGCCTTGGTACATCTATAGGCCAAAAAAAACACTAATTCAATCGCCCGCAAACGTTTCGATAACCATTGTCTGCATTAAATGGCCCAAATCGGGCCTTTGGCGCCCGAACCGACACGTAGTCAGTCGCATATTCGTATGGCTGATCAATCAACTCATTCAGTAGCGCCAGCCCCGCCGCCTTCTCAGCGTCACTCGGCTCATCGCCAAACAAGGCGCTATCTATCTTTTTGACCTGCTCGGTCACAACTTTATTATCGTCAGTGTTGGCACCATCCATACGATCAGTCACCAGCCTACCGCCGCATCCAGCAAGGGCTTGAAATGCGGCCAGAATTGACTACTCTCCATCCCTAGATAGTCTGCGACCACTTCTATCCCCTGCCAGTTGTCGTCCGCGACGCGTCCGTCGGGCAGGACGTTATAGGCGAGCCCCCAGTCGCGGCCTACCTTGTCCGCCGTAAACATCACACTGTCGATGGTCACGTTAAAGGCCGGGCCAATATCATCGACCTGGGTGATCTCCGCTGGAATCGGTTCCATTTTGCACTCCCTTAGCAGGTGTTGATGAGTGAATCATAGGTGTAAATTTACACCATGTAAAGGTGTAAATTTACTCTATTCCTGAAATATCCTAAGATAGAAAAATGGATACTCAAAACCACCCGAATAATGCCCGTCTGCGCGAATTGATTGCGGCCGCCGGCCTCACACAACAACAAGCCTTGGCCCTTTTCAACCAGGGACAGGTCAGGCCCTATTCCATCGATGCGTGGAAGCGCTATCTGTCTGCACCGGACTCAAAACGCTGGCGACTCTTTCCGGCCGACCTGCTGCCTCATGCAGAAAAAACCCTCAAGACCCGGAAAGGTGACAAGGGGTAATTTGGGATGGCCGCTGCGGTGTTTGTCAACGTAGTTGTCGCGTCGCGTATTGTTAAGCCGTCATTCTTTCTGTGGCTTTTCCTTGTTATGGATTCAAAGCGACAGCACCGATGATCGGGGGGTATGAAATGGCACCGAATCTCAGCAGCGTTGCCACCGAAAGGGGGATAGATGAAAAACTATCTGGAACTAAATCGTGGCTTTGAGCTGATCACGGGAGATTATCCCCCGGAAGCACTACTTGTAGTGGCTCGATAACATCCACGCCCTGACCCGATTACATCAGCCTTGTCGGGACCACATTCGCTGAGAATATCCGACCGCTCTGGCCCACATTAAGTGAGAACGAGCCCACATTGCGTGAGAACAGCCCGATAACATCCGGCTCGACCCACAATGACTGAGAATGGCGCAGCATCATAGCGGCACACCTGCCGCCAACAGGCGATCATGCAGTTCCTGTGTGTGTTCTGCTGCGAGCTGACCGGAGAGGAAGGAGCGCACTTCGCGTGGCTTGACGCCCAAGGTGTCGGTCAGTTGCTTGACGTTGTACCCATTGTCGTTTTCAGAAGACGACTGCACCAAATGTCAGAAGTCGACTGCACGCAGTCAGTAAACCTTTTCATGCCGCAAGAAAGG
Organism: Parachitinimonas caeni; assembly: GCF_030129945.1. Lineage (GTDB taxonomy): Bacteria > Pseudomonadota > Gammaproteobacteria > Burkholderiales > Chitinimonadaceae > Parachitinimonas > Parachitinimonas caeni. The sequence continues at coordinate 19,087 of NZ_JARRAF010000034.1, read as the reverse complement.
CATTGAATTCGCTCCAATGCCGGACTGAATGCGGTGACTTGAAATGGGCATCACTGAAGTTATGACCAACCTTGATTTTGGTGCACACGGGTATTGAGCATCAATGAGATTGGTGAAGACAACTTCTGATATCGAAATGTCAGAAGTCGTCTTCACCCCCGGTGTCAAACCCACTCAACTGGTGCAGTCGTCTTCTGAAAATGACAAGCTTCCCTGTCCGGGGTAGCAAGCCGGAATCCCAGAATATGCTGTGCTCTACATATTCGGCGATATGCGGAGTTCAGGAATATGTAGTGTTGCAAGCATGGGAGCCTAATGTACTCAAGCATGTCAGCTCCCATCACTCTGCATATTCAGGTGCGTGTAGCGCTGCTGTAGGAGGAGTAGTCTGATACCAGGGCGACGGCGACGACCGTTTCACCATGCCCAATCGGGCTACCGCTCTGATTTGCCACACCGAATGCCGCCGCTCTTCAGGGCATCCCTGTAAGGAGCGCAGCATGTTGACTACTTACTTCAAATCCATGCCAGCCATCGCACGGTATCGGTCCGGACTTGCCGGTCCGTACCTGGACTCGTTCACAGACTGGTTGGCGAAACGCGGATATGACAACGACGCCGTCCGACATCTCCTGCCAGGAGCTGCTGCTTTTGGTAACTGGGTTCAGGCGTCCGGCACCAGCTTTTCCTCCCTATCCTGCGATGTTTGGAACGTATTCTGCGACCATTTGGCCAAGCAGGGGCGCTTGCTCGGTTCAAGGAAGCAGCATACGAGCTCCTGGCGCGGCGCGAAGCTGTTCACGGAGTTTCTTCGGGTCCAGCATGGCATCGTTGTCGTTGAGACGATGGCACCGCCGTCCCTCCCTGCAATAGTGACCGCTTTCGAGCATTGGATGATCATGCATCGAGGCGTCAAACCATCGACACTGGCCACGTACCGCCGACATGTCCTTGATCTGCTCTCCTTGTCGGGTTCGCGACCAGAACAGTTTAATGCAGCCAAGCTGCACACCTTCGTGTTGGCCTACGCCAAACACAACGGCCGCGCCATCTCGCAAACCCGGGTAACGGCAGCTCGCATGTTCTTGCGTTTTCTGATCACCACCGAGCATTGCCCGCCGGGTCTTGATGCCGCTGTTCCAACCATCGCCGAGTGGCGCCTGGCTGGCTTGCCCCGCTATTTGCCGCCTGCTGAGGTCGAGAGCGTCCTGGCGGCCTGCACTGGTGCGCGATCCATCGATATTCGTGACAGGGCCATTCTGCTGCTGTTGGCGCGACTTGGCTTGCGCGCAAGCGACGTCGCCGCCTTGAAGCTCAGCGATATCAATTGGACTCAAGGCACGTTTACTGTAATCGGAAAGAGCCGACATGAAGCGAAGCTGCCCTTGCCTCAGGATGTCGGCGACGCCATTCTGAACTATTTGCGGCAGGCACGGCCGCGCGTCAATTGCGACCATGTGTTCATTACCGAGGTCGCTCCTTGGGAGCCGATCACGCCAAATGTCGTCAAGCACGTCGCGACACGCGCCATCCGGCGTGCCGGTGTTGAGGCGCCGTCGTACGGCTCCCATATCCTTCGCCATTCGGCCGCCACAGGATTGCTACGCCAAGGTGCGTCACTGCAAGTGATTGGGGTGGTATTGCGGCACCGTGATATGGATACCACAGCCTTGTACGCCAAAGTTGACACCATTCTATTGCAGCAGGTTATCAGGCCTTGGCCGGGAGCAACATCATGCTAACGGATATGGTCAATACCTATGTGGCGGTTCGTCACGCTGCCGGTTTTGCTCTCACAGAAGACGAACGCTACCTCCGAGCTTTTGTCCGCTTTGCCAGTACGCAAGGCGACACGTTTATTGTCGCTTCGACGGCAATCGCTTGGGCCGGGCAAGGGCGGTCGGAGCCGCAACGTAGCAACCGTTTGAAGATGGTCATCCGCTTCGCGCGGTTCGCCCATGCCGCCGACGGTCGGCACGAGATTCCACCCCAGGGTGTATATTGCGCGCGCCGACAGCGGCCGACACCCTATCTGTATACCGAGGACGAAATCCGGGCGCTGATGACGCAGGCGCTACATCTCGGCCCGGCGGGAGCGCTAAGGGGGAAGACCTACAGTACCTTGATTGGTCTGCTGGCTGCGACTGGCCTGCGGATTTCCGAAGCCATCGGCTTGCGCATCCAGGACATGACGGCCGACGGCTTGCTGATCCGCAACACGAAGTTTCAAAAGAATCGACTGGTACCACTGCACCCGACCACGCAGGCGGCGCTGGAGCGATATCTGCTCGAACGCCGCCGTATCGCCACGGATGATGACCATCTGTTCCTCTCCGGGCAGCTCGGCCCGTTGAGTCTTGATGCCGTCTATCCGACATTCCACAAACTTCTGTCAGCTTGCAGCCTCCCGCGCCAAGCCGGGCAACCGACGCCGCGGCTGATCGACTTTCGTCACACCTTTGCGTCGAATACGCTGCTCGCTTGTCCACACGACCGTGATCACGTCGGGAGCCACATGCTGGCGCTGATGACCTATCTTGGTCACGCGGTGCCAAGCAGCACGTACTGGTATTTGGAAAGCTCACCACGATTGATGGAGGATATCGCCGACGTGTGCGAGCGCTTATTTGAGGAGCACACACCATGACACCGATCGCCCCCCATATCACCGCCTTTCTGCGCGAACGCCTACCTCTGCAACGTGGCGCGAGCGAGCACACCTGCGACAGCTATGCCTACGCTTTCCAGTTGCTATTCGAGTTCGCTGGCAAACGCCTGCGACTCACCCCGTCAGCGCTGAATCTTGAACAGATTGATGCGCCGCTGGTGATGGACTTCCTGCAACACCTTGAAACCGACCGGCACAATGGTCCGCGCACACGCAATGCGCGCCTGGTGGCAATCAAGTCCTTCATGCGCTTTATCGAGCATCGCGTGCCGGCACTGCTGGAACAGAGCAGGCGAATCCTGGCGATCCCAGCGAAACGAACCGATTCTCGCTTGGTCGGCTATTTGTCGGTGGACGAGATGCAGTCGGTTCTCAATGCGCCAGACCTGCAGCACCGTGACGGCATTCGCGACCGAGCCATGCTGAATCTATGCTTCTCCGCCGGGCTGCGCGTTTCGGAACTGGTCAACCTGCCGGTGAGTGCGATTGAATGGCAGCCTTCGCCCAGTGTGCGCATCAAGGGCAAAGGTCGACGAGAGCGGTTACTCCCGCTCTGGAAGCAGACTTGTGTTGATTTGCGCGCCTGGCTGGCGGTACGCGGCCCATCTCCGGCGCTAGAGTTGTTCGTCAATTCCCATGGCCAGCCGCTCACGCGGTCCGGTTTCGAGTACATTCTCGACAAGCACGTTCGGACGGCATCCGAACGCTGTCCTGCGCTGAAGCAACGGCACATCTCACCACATAGCCTGAGGCACACCGCAGCGATGATCGTATTGCAGGCAACAGGGGACATTCGCAAGGTTTCACTCTGGCTTGGCCATGCCGATATCCAAACGACTGAAGTCTATTTGCGGGCGGATCCGACCGAGAAGCTGGATGCGATGAGCGCCGTCGTGCCCCTTTCTCTCAAAAAGGGACGGTTCAAGGCTCCTGACAAACTGATTGCCTCACTGCGAGGGGCTTGAATATGCAGAGTGATGGGAGCTGACATGCTTGAGTACATTAGGCTCCCATGCTTGCAACACTACATATTCCTGAACTCCGCATATCCCAGAAATTTCTACCATATGCAAATTCGGTGGTGCCATATGAGTGCAGGCTACAGAAACCACTTGATTTCGGTACTGGATAAATGAAAATCGAACTCTAAACAGACTGGTACTGCATTTCAGGACTAAGGGAACCAGATTGAATTGCGGTGGATTCGACATGTTTCAGGACTGCCGGAAAAAACTGGGATTCCGGCGCCCATCCCCAGGTACGGAGTGGCGTAGCCAATAAGGGTGACTGCAAGGATTCGTGCGAATTTGGGCAATAGCGGTATACGTTCCAAGAAAACGTGCTTAGGCAGTTTTTTTGTGCCGAAATTGACTAAGAAAGCCACCCCTTTCAGCGACTACATACCGCTTACTAAAGCGACCGTTTCTGTAGCTATGGCAAACCGAGCTTGAAAAGGTAGGGTTTGCCACCGTTGGCGGTTATATAAAAAACCTACCTTATAACCAATAGGCTTATCACCCAAATTCGCACGAATCCTTGCGGTCACCCATTGATACCTTCTCGCACATAAACAGCGGAGCTTGTTACTTATTTGGTTGCTCCGCCACCACGAAATTAACCTAATAGGTTATTATTAAAGTATGGAAAAGGGTACGCCCCACTACAGCCTAACCAAGGCAAAAGGGTTTCTTGCAACAGGAGAGGTGCGAACAACCGGCTCCGCACAAAAGGGGGCCGCAGCTCTAGGTATGTCTCAAGCAGATATGTTTGATGTGGTGAGGAGGCTAACAAGCAAGGATTTCTACAAGAGCATGACAACCCATTCTGATCACACTATTTGGCAAGACGTGTATCGCCCGCACACTGAGTTCGGCCAAATATATTTGAAGCTGACGGTCATTGACGACGTTCTGATCGTATCGTTCAAGGAGAAGTAATCATGAAATGTCCTATTTGTGGTGGGGCTGAGTTGGTGAAAGATCGTCGAGATCTTCCATATACCTATAAAGGACAGACGACCACGATTCCAGAAGTTGCAGGAGAGTACTGCCCGGCCTGTGAGGAAGTGGTTCTTGATGCTTCTGAAGGGGAGCGTGTTAATCAGGCAATGTTGGCGTTTAATAAAAGCGTAAACGCCAGTATGGTCGATCCGAAATTCATTACACAAGTGAGAAAGCGGCTCAAGCTAAAGCAAAGAGAAGCATCTGAGTTATTTGGCGGTGGCGTAAATGCCTTTTCTCGTTATGAAACTGGCAAGGCGAAACCCGCTGAGTCGTTAGTAGTTTTGCTAAGGCTACTTGATAAAAGGCCGGAATTACTAAAAGAAGTGCGCGAGATTCAGCAAAAATGGCTGGAAGTAGATAGAGCTATTAGCTCCAATCAGAAAGATCTTGTTGATTTCGAAGTGCCATTAAGTGAGATATCAGCACTGTCTTTGGCATTTGAGATGGGGTGGAGAACAGTATCTGTGCAACCTTCAGGCAAAGAAGATTCGGACTATGCATCCAAAACTGAAATATGGAAAAGGCTTAAAACTGTACCAGTTTAGCCGATCATTCAGGAGGATTGCGTCTACTGCTAATGTTTAGTCAACGATTCTTCCCCTCCAAGTGTACATCCGGTGGCGCAGGGGATTGTTTCTACTGTTTGCTTGTGGAAAGGGTATATGTTCTCGGGAATAGCCGATAACTATAATTCTTCTATTTGGGATATCTTTTATGTAATGAATTATTGCAGCAGACCCACACCCTTTCAAATTGACTGGCAAATCTGGGGTGGTATCATTCTGTACCCCATTTTGATACGGGCCGGCATGATAGTGCCAAACGCAACATTGTGCATAGCTCAATGCCGAGCCAATTGCGTTCCCATGCTCATCCGTATGAGATTCTTTATTTCTTCCTTTTAAGTTAGTCCTTTCCAGTACACTATTTTGGAATAGCATTAAAGTGTCTATCTCAGCATCAGAGAGTTTTTTCATATCAACATGCTGTTGATCATCTCGATCCCCATCGAAGAAAGATGTATGAAAGGAAACAAAGTCAAAGTATCCATTCCCAATCGAGTGAATCATGATGCAAAGACAAGCTACTTGTTACGGCCAAGCGCCGCGAGCAAAGCAATCCTGCGCTCTTCTGGCGTCATCTTAGAAGTTAAGGTCAATGGAGCAATACTTTCTTTTGCTGTTGCTGCACGTTCAGCAAGCACGGAGTCAAAGTTAGGGGCGAGAACTTCGTAGTTCTCATCAGTTGATGATTCTGGCACTTTTGAAGTCTGATCTATTAAGAAATTCATGGCGATGCTCCTTGTGGCTACCAAAGCATTAACTAACTTTGCAGTACCCACGTTACATCGTTATCGGCGTAATATTGTTATCTCTTGAGTCATTATTTAATGGGCATGAGCAGGAATCAATAGTTATTGTCAAAATTTCGTTTGTTATTTGTTACTTATTGAGAAATTCTATTGAAAACGTAATTAAAATTAGTTTTTCCTTAAGGCCAAATTTTTAGTAACCAACAAACTCATTGATTCTCCTAATTGATCTTATGCATCTGCAAAAGTTATTTCCTTTTCTCTTGGCATCTTCCCTTCGCTCGGAGTGTCAGTCATATAGATCCTCATTCTCAGACGATGCGGCTCAACTTGGCCCATTGGGAGCGAGCACACAATTTGCGACATCCGGCCTTGTGACGTATCTCTCGATACTCGTGCTTCCCCTGATGTCAGGCTAGTTGTCGCGTTGATCGTTTGAAGTGAAAGAAAACAGGGGCGGAGAAAGCCATGAGATGTTGCGGTATACCGAAGAGCGGAAAGAAGCGGTACTGAAGAAGTTACTTCCCCCGATCAATAGGTCGGTGGCGGCCGTGTCGAGGGAAGAAGGGATATCCGGGGCGACGCTGTACAATTGGCGCAATCAAGCCAAAGCCCATGGAGTTCCCGTGCCTGGAGAGAAGCCTTCACCGGATGATTGGTCAGCCGAGGCCAAGTTTGCGGTGGTGATTGAGACGGCGGCGCTGTCAGAGATCGAGTTGAGTGAGTATTGTCGGCGCAAGGGCCTCTATGTCGAGCAGGTTCATGCCTGGCGGCAAGCCTGCATTGAGGGTCAGCAGTCCAGTCGTGAACGTCAGCAGGCGGAGAGGGCAGAAGCGGCGGCACTGCTGGTGCTCAGAAAAAAGTTGAATGCCTACTGGAGCGGCGACAGCGAGGAAGAATGACCTCGTTGCCGGATAGGCAGAAATTCGTTGCATGGTATGAAGCGGCGGTCACAGCGGGTGCGCGCCGGCAGGTGGTCTGCGCAGAGCTGACGATATCCCTGCGGACGATGGAGCGCTGGATAGCGGATGGCGTGATCAAGGCCGACGCCCGCACAACGACGGCCAGGCCGTGCCCAGTCAATGCCCTGACCCCCGAGGAACGGGCCGAGGTATTGGCGGTGTGCAACAGCGCCGAATTTGCCAGCCTGCCACCGGGCCAGATCGTTCCCCGACTGGCAGACCGGGGGCGTTACCTGGCCTCGGAGTCGACCTTCTACCGGGTTTTACGCGCCGCCAACCAGCAGAACCGGCGAGGACGCAGCCAGCCACCCCGGCATCATGCGCCGCCGGCTACACACGTTGCCACCGGGCCGCGCCAGGTGTGGTCCTGGGACATCACCTATTTACCGTCTTCCGTCAGGGGCAAGTACTACTACCTGTACCTGATCGAAGACCTCTACAGCCGCAAGACCGTGGGCTGGGAGGTTCATGAGCAGGAGTGTGGCAGCAAGGCGGCCGTTCTCCTGCAGCGGACAACCTGGCGAGAATCCTGCCTGAACAGACCCTTGGTATTGCACTCTGACAATGGCGCACCGATGAAGTCTGCCACCCTGCTGAACAAGATGTACGAACTGGGCGTGGTCCCGTCGCGAGGCAGGCCGAGGGTGAGCAATGATAACCCCTACTCGGAATCACTGTTTCGGACACTGAAGTATTGTCCGCAATGGCCGGCCGCCGGATTCAGCAGTCTGGAAGCCGCCCGCACCTGGGTGCATGGCTTCGTTGAGTGGTACAACCAGGAACATCGTCACAGTCGGATCCGGTTTGTTACACCGGCAGAGCGACATGAAGGCAAGGACAAGATGATCCTGGCCAAACGTCATGAGCTGTATCAGGCAGCACGGCAGCGACATCCGGAGCGATGGAGTCGCAATACCCGGAATTGGCAAATCATCGGCGCTGTCACCTTGAATCCACAACAGGGAAATGACACGGAAAGAATGACGGCTTAAAAATACTCGACGCGACAACTACGTTGACAAACACCGGCTTCGCAGAAGCAATTGAGAAGTTAGTTACGAGAGACAGTTTGAAGAGGCGAAAGGCAGTGTTTTGCGGTGTCTGAGTCGCTGAGGCGACGGTGCTCAAAAACGGTCGTTTTCGAGAGAAGGGCCGGAAAGCCTTAGAGGGTGAAATTCCCTTGGGCTACTCGACCAGCTATGGCTTCTTTCTTTTTAACGCATTGAGCTCCTTAAGAGCGACCTGATCACCGCTTGCGGCCGCTAATGAGAACCAATGTGCGGCTGAGGCATCACTCTGAGGAACCCCCCAACCCCGAAGGTAGATGTAGCCTAGACTACACATCGCTGGCACAACGCCGAGATCTGCCGCCTTTGAGTACCATTTAAAAACTACTTGGTTGTTCTGCTCAACCCAAAGATCGAAGTCGTCTGAATCAGTCGCTGGCGCAGTAGTCCACCAGCCGTTATCAAGACATCTTGCCAGGTTATACATAGCCGCAGGATCGCCAAGCTCAGCCCCTTTCCTCAACCATTTGAGCGGATTTCTATCGCTGTCTTCATCTACGTGACCGCTCCACCCCTGATCTTCAAGAATCATGCCAATGTTGTTCAACGCCTTGACATTGCCGGCGCCTGCGGCCTTCTTGTACCAGATTAGTGCTTCCTTTTCACTTGCCTTAGCACCCTGACCAAAGTGATGCATCTTCCCAAGTTTGAACATCGATTCAGCGTGACCCATCTTGGCGCGCATCTTTGTCAAAAAGAGACCAACGAGAGCAATAATTTTCATCACTACAATCTCCCTTGCTTTGAGAATAGTGCCCGCGCACGAAACGGATATTTCTGCACACTAACCCGTTATCATATTTTAGCTCTTTCCCCCTCTCCTCTTGGTCATCCTGGCATGAATCAATAGCCTCCCACGTTCTACCTATCACATTTCATTACGTACCAATCATTCCAATGTAAATAGACCGTACTGACCGATTTTACCGGGGCCGCTTTTGCGGCGTGGAACGGAAAGGGGTGGGTACGACTGGAAGCGGGATGGCTGAGGGGGTTTTACGGGTTAAGGCTGCATAAAATCCGATTATCTCGCTTATAAATCGGTGCGCAAAATTAGGTTTAATGTTCTGTGGTACATATTCCCACGACAGAACGATAAATCACATCCGGTTTGGTGAATGTCACGCCAATCCCTTACACTGCCGCCCCCATTTCAGAGCCAGGAGTCGCCATGCGCGATCATCATGATCAGGTCACACTGGAGTTGCCGGTTGGCAATGTGCCCAAAAAGCGGGGGCGCAAGCCGCTTGGCCTGGCGGCGCGCGATGCGGCAACCCGCAAACGCGAGCAGCGCGCCCGTCAGGCGGCGGCGATTATTGAACGTAGCGCCAATAGCTGGACGGAAGCCGAGTGCCTGGCGGTATTGATGGGCACCCGCTGGCGGGGCACCGAGACTGATCAGGCTGCCTGGCAGCCGTTGTGGCGATTGCGTGAGGGTGTTTTGCAACTGATTCGTTCGCTGCGGAAAGCTGCACTAAACATCTAATCGCGCAGCACGGTTGCTCACACAACATGTTTCATAGTTTTTCGGTTTCCCTTACGATATGGAAAAATATCTGTGGGGGAAAACTTGCTAATACTACATTTGTCTGACATTCATTTTCGAAAAAATGAATTCAAAACAACCCAAGATCCAAACTATCACCTGAGAAATGAGCTAATTCTTGACGCAAGAGAACAATGCTTAAAACTGGGGTCACCGCATGCTGTTATCATATCCGGTGATATCGCCTTTGCGGGAGAGGAAGAAGAGTTCAATTTCGCCACCGAATGGCTTACTAAATTGTGCAATGCCTGTGGTTGTAACACCGATTCTATATTTGTGGTGCCTGGTAATCATGATGTCGTGCGCTCTGTTGCGGATGCCAATGTGGTTAAAATGGTCCACGATCAGATTAAAAAGTCAAATAATCCCCGCAAGGAGATTGACCGTCAATTAGCCGACCCCGACGCAAGGACTTATTTGTATAAAAGCCTAGTTAATTATAATAATTTCGCTTCGAAATATCAGTGTGCTTTGTCTCCGCCGGACAATACACGTGCGATCCGTACTCTGACACTGAATGACGGCTCATTGTTACGATTGTGGGGGGTAAATACAACGTTTGTTTCCAGCAGCGCAGATAAGCAAGGGGATCTCTTTGTTGACACAGCCACCCTACAGATTCCACGAGAGGATGGCGTAATCAACCTTGTTGTTGGTCATCACGACCTTTCCTGGATACGGCAACAACGAGAGCTTGCCGATCATCTAAGTCATGTCGCACCTATTCAGATGTTTGGCCATGTTCACACTAACCGAATCACAATGGAAAGGGATTTCATTCGCCTGATAGCCAGCGCAGCCATTCCTGAGCGCGAAGAGGCAGGGTGGGAGCCTGGCTACAATTTGATTCACATCTCAGTTGAGGGGCAGTCGACCAATCGTAAGCTGAATATTCATACCCATGTGAGGGTTTGGCAAACGGCGCCAAGCGGTTTTCGGGCTAAAATGGATAAAGAAGACCCGATTTTTAAACATTCCATCGCACTTCCCGATTGGAACCCCCCTCAGCTTCCTATGGCCCACTCAGACGGCCCTATCCAGCTCGCGCAGGAGCCTGAGGTCACCCTCGATGAAAAGCTGGATGATCCCTTAGCGCTACGAAACTTGATATATCGGTTCTCGCGGCTGTCGTTCAGCACGAAAACCATTATCGCAAAACAACTTGGCTTGCTCGAGAACGATGAGTTACGCCTTCCTACAAAGGAACAATTTCGGCATGTAGCGAGCCGCGCAAGGGAACGCGGCCTACTTGACAAACTAAAAGACGCAGTGGCTGCTGCGGAATTAAATAAATAAGGATCGAAAGTGGCCCAATATTCAATAGCGGACTTATATGCAAAAGCATTCCTTGCTGCAAGCCCTCAACAAATTATTTTTCGTAGCACAACCGTAGAACGTGTCGTCTCAAAACCGGTACCAGCTAGAACTCTTGATTTGGCTCAAATTTATTTCGGCCTTTCAGAAAAAAAACTGGATTGGTTTCGTGATGAATTTATCAAAGAGGATGCCAGTTTCAGCCTCATAAATAATGAGAGGGAGACACAACTTCTGGCCACCGGGATTTTGGATCAACTGGTCAGTTTCGGGGATACTATAGCTATCCTTGTATTGATTGTTGGCCACGCCATGGGAAAGCGTCCCCTACCTGAATTTGATTGGCTCTTAGACAACGCGCAGCAGTCCCTATCAGATTATTCAGTCATATTTCGTGCGATAGAAGGCGTAGATACTGAGATAAAGCCAGTTATTGACCAAAATCTTGATAAAGATGATGGTCAAGGCGACCAAGCTTTGGATACTCTGAACACCGTAAAGAGGATTCGGCGCGAAGCCCAGCAATCGAGTGCAGCAATTGCCAAGTCGACCTCGCGAGCGCTATGCGAGCTTGATTGTCAGATAAAATTGATGCGTGAAGAAAGCCAAATACTATGGTGGCTATTTGGTGGTTACAGTAAACAGCTGAACCAGAAGTTTTCAGACTTTTCAATCCATCAGGCGGCTATCTTGGGTGCGATAGATCTTGGTGCCTTGACGACGTACTCTGAATTGGGGCCTATCGCGGCGCCCGCGGTGCTTGAACGCGTGATTGCTTTAGGCAAAAAGTCAAAAGGTGCAACTGCTTGCGAGCTGGCGAAGGTCATTGATAGCTTGCCCGAGCGCGCGTTGGTTCAGTTCAATACCACCGAGCAAAAGTTGCCACCTAAGCTTGCACCTATTTCCACTGCCATCTCCTTGGCAAGCTCATGTGGAAAAGAGAACTGGTACTCAAAATACAATGAAGTGACCGGACTGGTAGCATCAATGGAGTGTGAGCCACTCCAGATGGCTATACAACTTTATCATGAACTCCTTCTGGAGCGGCATCTGTGATGGAGACTCGCCAGATTGCTGACGAAGACATTGATGTCTTTGATTCAAGTTCAAACGAACAGCCCGTAGATGCCGAGCAACCATGGGTGACGCTATCAGCGTCAGGAATGCTTACTGTCGAAGATGCTGATGGCTTGCTACGGTGGCGTCCCGTTTCGATCATCGCCATTGTTGGAGAGCGCAATGGTGGTAAAACCACTTTGATCACTGAAATCTATCAGCAATTTCTGAGAGCACCCTTTGCTGGGCATTTGTTCTGCCATAGCCTTAGTCTTCAAGGTTTTGAGAGGAAGTGCTACCAATCACGTACCATATCAGGGAACCTTTATCCAGATACGCCACGCACATCTGTTCAAGAAGGTCTGAGTTTCTTTCACCTCGCCGTTTCATCGCAGTCAGTTCTTCAACGTACTGACTTATTAATTGCTGAACGAGCGGGGGAATCCTACAAAAAAGTCCGTGACAATTCGTCTCTGGCTACCGACATGCTGGAGCTTTGCAAGGCAAGCACTATTGTATTTATTGTCGATGGTGAAAAGGTTGCGGATTTTCGCCAGAGAGGGGAGGTCTTTGCATCTACCCGACACTTGATTCGGGCGCTAGTGGAAACAGAAACCATTTCTCCGGTGACACAGATCCAGCTGGTAACGACAAAGTGGGATCTATTGGAGGGTGATGGCGCGATGGGTGCCCGCTCTGCCTTGGCAAATTTTGAGAAAGGGCTGGCAACAGCCTACCCCACTATCAAAGTCTTCCACACAGCAGCGCGTGACCCAAGCGGTCATATCTCACCAAGCACAAGCCTAGAGCCACTTTTTCAGAGTTGGCTTGTGAAGCCGTTGCCTGCTCAGGCCAAGCCGATAACAATTCCACCTTTACGGGATGAGTTCGATCTTCTCCTTTTGAGGAGGAATGCGTCGTGAACACCAGATTCGTGATAATGGGCTTACCCGCTTCAGGCAAGACTACTTTCCTGGCGGCACTTTGGCACCTGATAGCGGGAGGGGATGAAACTAAGTGTCGCCTAACCTTAGAAAGACTAGACGGTGATAAGTCGTATCTCAATGAGATTGGATCCGCCTGGCGGTCATTTACGGAAGTACCGCGCACATCGCAACTTAGTCCCATGGATGTAGCAATTCAATTAAAGGATTGTCATACCGGTATAAGTGGCACGGCACGCTTCCCCGATCTGGCCGGTGAAGTCTACGATCGTCAAATTGCAGAGCGTCGTTGTCGAGCAGAGTTCTTAGAAGAAATATCTAGTGACAACGGTATACTTTTTTTTATTTCTGCAGATGTCACAGATGCCACAGAAAGCTTTTCAGTTCTTGAATTTAATGCGCAAAGTACGTTTGCCATCAATGCCAAAAACACAATAGATTCAAAAATGGTGGGTGAAATCACTGGTGGCGATGGTCCGCCGCCACCCAACGACTTTCAGGAATGGGAGCCAAAACACTTGCCGACCCAAGTCAAGATCGTGCAGCTACTTAGCGATCTCCTGTGCCCTCCGTTCGAACCCCGCTGTCGTCGACTTGCCGTGATGATTTCAGCGTGGGATCTTACTGAGCCAATGATGTATGAGCCACAGGAATGGCTTGCAAAGGAAATGCCCCTTGTCGACCAATTCTTGCGCGCCAACGAGTTGGTATTCAAGTACCGCATTTATGGCGTGTCCGCGCAGGGTGTTAACCTCAAAAACCATGAGGCAGTGGAGCAACTCGCAGATAGAACCCCAAGTGAGCGTATACAAATCATTGGGCCAGACTGCGATAAGCATGACCTGACGGCCCCCTTGGTCTGGCTGATGTCGGCGGCAGAATGAAGTTTGATCAGTGCTTGTTTGGATATGCCGATGGTCACGGATTACTCGCTTCATCGCTGCCGCTGGGAAGTGAATTGTCGTTACTCACCGAACTCAGCGATCTCGCACCGGGGACCATTTTTGGAGATTCCTACGGTTATTGGACCGGAATCCCCGTTCCGTCAATCCGCCGTTACGCTTTGATGCGTACATGGCCAGCCCACGAGATGCCGCGACCTGGGTGTGTTTGGACTCACGCCCTACTCATGGAGCCGTTGTTACTTGAGTCCATCGAAGACCTATTCGCTCTGACAGGGCTCTTTGTTCGACCAGCAAAGCCTCTTGAGTTGGCCGATTATCAAGAACCTATGGTGGTAGACATCCCTCTGACGGAAATGACGCCAACGAAGGTCGATAGTAGTATTGTGAGAAGACTTCTTGCGACATTATATTTAGGCGAAGAGGGATCGATCGAAATTGCATCACCAGGTCAATTGGATGCGGCCATCTTTGCGATCTGGTCACAACAATGGCCACGACTTCGGCGCAATTTCCGCTTCCAAACTGCATTGTCGCAGTCCAGGCGTTCTTCCAGCGGTACCCGTTTTGACGTGACCGCCGTTTTGGGACAACCTGCGACTCCCCACACGCCTCCAGTTCCAAAGACCTGTAGTGATTGGCTCTCTGCTGCCGAGCAGGATGTTCAATCAGGCAAGACTGGGAACTTACGCCACTTCCTTTGGCATTATGGTCAAGATGTCCGTAGGCAGCGTGGCTCATTCCAGCCACTGGTTGAAATCCAATTAATGAGTAACAGCCTCTCCTTGAGTGTGGGGCAACGTGTCATTGACATCGTTCAAAGCGCTTTTCCTGAATTAGATGATGCCAGGCAACTCAAGCAGGATCTTGTTGATGGCCAATTAGTTGCGTCAGCACAAGCGAAACTCCTACTCCACCACTTCACGCAGCCAAAAAACCCACTCTTTCCGCCTCCGTCAGCTACCGGGATTGCGGCACTGATGTCAGCGTGGCCGAAACAATCGTCTGATGTTCTGGAACTCGCCCAAATTACCGCTGACGCGTTCGACCCACTGGGGAGGTCAGTATTCGAATCGGTCACTGCTCACATTGAAGAAAATGAGGTATGGTCATTGCTAAGGACCTATCCGCAGGTATGTAAGCGCATCCTCCGGTTGCGACCGACATTAGTTCTGACTGGCATGTCAGATGAACTTGACGGGGACTTCCTGGCAGAACTGCTCCAGTTGTTACCTGATAATTCCGTAGGTATTGATAATCTGATCTCTCATGCGCTGCAGCGCAACGACGCGCAGCTCGCAAAGGTAACGTTTGCCAAGTTCCCCGACCAAACAATGAGGCAAGTTGTTCTCGCCACCAACGGGAACATAGACAGCATCGCTGATGCGTGGAAATCGGAGTTTTTGAGTAGACCAGGTATGTTACTCAAATCGGAAATTCTATCTTTGATGCCCAGTACACGTGGCCTTTACGTAGTAGCAAACACTTTGGGTTGGCTCACAACACCCACAATAATCGCAGCTGGCTCGGGGCCTTGGTGCGCTGCCTTGAAAAAAGTACCCAATGATCTGACTGGGCACAGCAAGGACACGTTTGACTGTTTCTTGATTGCTTTATCAGTGAAGTCAGGTGGCGATGCCGGGCGGGATATAATTGAACTTATTTTTAACGAACTTCATGAAAGTATTTTGGAATCACGATTGAACTGGGATGCTAGGGCTATCCTATTACCTGTATTGCCTGAACTTGGCCTGTTCGAGGACTGGGATATTGGTCTTAGGCTTAGGCTTGCAGTGACTGCAGCGTATGTTAGATACAACTGGCCAACCCAAAGCTATGCGAAATTAGCTAGGAATGAGACAGTGAAAAAACTGCTTGCTAGAGCCGCCAAGCGTACTGATGGTGGTCAAGATTATTACTATGCTGTGTTGTGAAAATGGGTTTGAGGGTTGGCGGTGATAGAGATCCTTGTCCATGCCAACATCTTAACCTGCCGCTTGGGCCGACGTTAGCTTGTCACTACCCACTCGACACACTAATTTACTTTAAATTCCGTTCTCTACAGCGCCTCCATGACCGCACTCTCCGCTGATCGTCCCAGCTCAAACCCGCAGGACGATCTGTTCGGGCATGCTCCGTTCGCCGAAAGTCTTGCCAATAGCATTTGCCGATATCCCGGAAATGATGGCTTAGTGCTGGCGCTCTATGGCCCCTGGGGCTCGGGAAAGTCCACGGTTCTGAATTACGTGCGGTACTTCTTGGAGCAGTGCCCGGAAGCCAAGCAGCCTGCCATTGTGACCTTCAATCCATGGTGGTTCTCTGGGCAGGAAAACTTGGCTCGGGCCTTTCTGGGCCAGATGCAAGCCGTATTGCCTGCCAAGAACGCGAAGTTCAAGAAACTGGGCGATCTGCTCGGTGATTTTGCCGAAGGGGTCGGAGGCTTGATCGACCTGAGCGGAATGACCGGCGGTGCTGGCAGCAAGATCGGCAAGTTGATCGGCATGATCACCAAGCGTAAACCGAAAGATGTTCCAGCGCTCAAATCAGAGATCAGCAAGATTCTGCGGGATGCACAAACTCGGATTTTGGTCATCATCGATGACATCGACCGGCTGACGCCCGAAGAAACTCGTCAGCTATTCACCGTCATCAAGGCATTGGCCGATTTTCCCAACGTCGTCTATCTGCTCGCTTTTGATCGTGAAGTCGCCGCACAGGCCATCGAACAGCAGAGTGGCATTCCGGGCGAGCGCTATCTGGAGAAGATCATTCAGGTGCCGTTCGAGTTGCCACCGGTCGATCGGGTGGCTTTGCGGGCAGCCTTGTTCAAGCGCCTCGACGAGATTCTTGGTGACACCTCAGACGGTCTGTTCGATCAGTCCTATTGGACGAATGCCTTCCACGATGGCATCGATCCGCTGTTTCAGGTTCCGCGTGATGTCATCCGTTTCACGAACACATTGACAGTGACCTATCCTGCGGTACGCGGCGAAGTGAACCCTGTGGACTTTATCGCACTTGAGGCGCTTCGCGTCTTCCTGCCCGGCCTGTACGACGTCATCCGCACGAATGAGGACAAGTTCTCAGGCCACAGTCGAGACAACCGGTACGACGGTGATAAAAGAGTGATTGCGGCCTTCCACGAGCAATGGGCGCAAGCACTGCCGGAGTCGCTGCGTTCGAGCACGAAAGCACTGCTTGAACGCATCTTTCCGAAAATTGGGAAAATCGGTTATGGGGCGGACTGGTTGGCGCAATGGCGGAGGACCCTTCGCGCATGCCACCCCGACGCATTTCCTACTTACTTCCGCATGTCTGTTCCTCCAGGCACTGTCCGCCGCAGCGAAATTTTGGAGCTTTTGAGCTTGGCAGAAAGGCCCGCCGCATTGCGGGACGCGCTGGTTCAAGCCACGAGCGTGCAGCGTCCCGATGGCTTGTCAAAAGCACGGGCATTACTTGAACGGCTGATGGATCACGTTGAAGAAGACATCCCCGGTGAGCATATTCCGGTGTTTATCGGTGTGCTTCTCGACATCGGTGACTCTCTCGTACTGGATAGCGACGAACGAGGTCTCTTCGATATTGGCAACGAATCACGCGTCACTCGCGTGGTGTATCACCTTCTCAAGCGCGTCGACCGAACGCAACGGCATGCCCTGCTCAAGTCCGCGATAGCCCAAGGTCGTGCCCTCGAAATGCAGCGTAACCTGATCGCAGCACTTTCCGAAGAGGTCCAGAAAGTGGCGAGCGGCGAAGAAGCGCTCGTTGATGCCAGCACTCTTGATGACTTGAAAGCCTGCTGGCTCGACGGCTTGAAAACCAAACTCAGTCAGAACGAACTGCTGGCACATTTAAAACTTGCCCACCTTCTGGCTGCATGGTGCCAATGGGGCGACCCTGTCGAAGCCAAGACATGGTGTGAAGCGGCAACTTTATCAAATGATGGTCTGCTGGCTTTCCTGCCGAAGTTCTGCTCGTACACACGTTCACAGACGATGGGGGATTGGGCCGTGCGCCGTCAACCACGCTTGAATCCGACTTGGTTGGAACGGTATGTGGATACCACGGCCTGCGCACGGCGCTTGATGGCCCTGCAGCAGACGGGTTCCGTTCCGGACTCGGCACGCGAATCCGCCAATCAGTTCTTGAAAGAATTCGAGATGCTCAAGGCCGGGAAGAATCCTGATGGCGTCGGCACGTTTGATGAATAGGGGTAGTGGCTCGATAACATCCACGCCCTGACCCGATTACATCAGCTGCCTTGTCGGCACCTCATTCGCTGAGAATATACGACCGCTCTGGCCGATTTTGTCACATTAACCATTTGAGGGGCGACTTCGGGTCAGCGGCGAGAGCATTACTTCAATTGCCCACAGCCTGAAGCTTTCCCGTCCCACGGTTTGCAAGCATTTTCGAACCATCTCAACGCCTTCCTTTCAACGGCGGTATCAATCCGCAACTAAGTTGGGTGACTGCAAGGATTCGTGCGAATTTGGGCAATAGCGGTATACGTTCCAAGAAAACGTGCTTAGGCAGTTTTTTTGTGCCGAAATTGACTAAGAAAGCCACCCCTTTCAGCGACTACATACCGCTTACTAAAGCGACCGTTTCTGTAGCTATGGCAAACCGAGCTTGAAAAGGTAGGGTTTGCCACCGTTGGCGGTTATATAAAAAACCCACCTTATAACCAATAGGCTTATTACCCAAATTCGCACGAATCCTTGCGGTCACCCATATAGTCTTGTTCGTGCCGAGTGGTGACGGTTACGTTAGCACCGTGTACGGTGATGATCTTGTTTTTCATTTAGGCGGTTTAGTCGTGTTGGGAGTTATTTGTTGGAGGGCGCGGCAGCCATAGTCAAGTGTAGTTATTCGCGGTGTAACGCATTATGGTCGTTCGCTAACAGCTTCATGCTTGCGAGACTCGATACACTCTTAACCTGCCAATACCATCTACGCCATCTTCAAATACCCGCCGAGCCTGTACGCGTCCACTCAAGGTATTGGTAATCAACAGCAGGAAGCGCTCAAAGCAATCACAATAGTCGGTGTAGTAGGCCTCATACGAAGCGCGCAACAGATTCCAGAACCGCTGCTCATTGCAAACGCTTACATAGCAATAGCGTCCAAATGGAAATATCCGTCGCTCCATGGCCAACAATTCCGCCATAAGCACCTCCAGCCGTACCGGCGCGTTAACGGCCAGGTTTTCCAGCAGCTCCAAGGCATCCCAGTTGCTACGGATCGGTTGCGCGGGCAAGTCTTGCAATAAGCGGTCTACCTGCCGTTGAGCAATGTCGAGCAGGGGTTCTT
>NZ_JARRAF010000033.1 GCF_030129945.1 Parachitinimonas caeni | reverse complement strand
GGTAGTTGATCAGCAGCTGATCCAGTAGCTCGTCAGTGATCGTCGGTGGCGTCTTGTTCATGGTCTCTCCGGTTGAGAGCGATAGTGTCGCTCATGAACCGGTTACACAAAAATTCTGACACCCTCCAGCTGGCGCAGGTCCGCTGCAATGAAAGGTTATGCATCTTTCAATACAAAGTGCGCTTGGAGGCTGACAGTGCTTTGCCTCGTGTTGAATTCGATTGAGCCAAGTGACTTATAGAACTTCTCGAGAAGCGCACGCTGCACATTCCCTTGAAAAGACATTTTAAAGTTTGGCTTTCCGGATTTTGTGAGTTCAATTTGAACCAGTATCTCTCCGGTCGCCTTGTGTTGGACGGCGTGCTGAGCAAGTACCTCATGGATATATCCAATCAGTTTTGCAAGCTCTTTGGGCGTGGTGTTCGCCTCGAAGTCAGCTTGGCTGTTGAGCAGTCGTATTCCGGAGTTAACGACTCTTCCTTTCTTGTTGTCGACACCATTCGCAGGAATATAGGTCTTCCAATCGGCGACATATACAGCGCCATCAACCGGGTTTCGATAGGGTTCAGCCGCGTTCACTGATCCGAGCACAATCGTCATAGCGAATAAAATTGGAAGGTTCTTCATGTGGCGCTTAGAGGCCTAACGTTTGACAAGAGCGGCAAACGCAAGCGGGCGAAACCTGCCGGAGTTTGTCGGCTCGATGGAATGGTTAGGTTTCATTTAGCCGCCTCATTGCCTCTATTGCTAAAGCACCCCAACCCCACCCGTAGCCGCGATTGTTTTGGGAAAGGTTTTGCGCATCCGTTACGTCTGAAAACTCAATGACCGCCAGGACATTCTCTAAGGACTCGTCGAGTCCCAGTTCAACCTACCAGATGCGAGGCCCTGGCGAGACAACAAATGCTGCGATGCCGTACTCCAGACTAAGCATGTAGCTTTCTGTCTGCACGAATAAAACCGCACTGGTTGATAGGTCAATTCCTTTGTCCGCAAGGAAACGCGCCGCACCTTCAAAGCAACTTCCAACAGTCTGGCCAGCGTTCTCGCGTTCTGGTCTTGGACGTTCTATCTTCTCGCCACGATGAAACCTAACGTTTGAGTTCAGCGGATGGCAAAATGCGCAGCATTTTGACGGGCCCCTGGAACGAATTGTTGGACCTATGCGCCAGAGGTGCGGGCCTCTGGAATGATGATCTCATTGACAATTGATAGCAGCGTTTCGATGCTTGCGGTAGTAATTCGCAACTGCCCTGCAGAGTATTGGCTCGATGAGACAGGGCCGTCGGGCTCTATATAGAAAGAAGACGCCCTACTAAGAGCAATGGCAAGGCTGCTGCGGCCGTACCAGAAGGCCCTCGGGAACGAAAGCAATGACGGGGAGCCCCGCATTGCAGCCACTCCGATTTCGCGGCCACCGTTCCGGAAGTAATACAGCAAAGTCTGACTGTTTGAGGGGCCTTTGAATTTCAATCCAGCGCTAGTAAGTGCCGTATGGATGCGCTGAATTCCGCCGGAGGCATCAAGTCTGGAAAGATTCTGTAGCAGCTCTTCCTTTGCTCCCATCGTGTTTCTCCGTTTAGGCCCAACGTTTGAATTCAGCGGACAAGCCAGCGCAGCTGGCGCAGGTCCGCTGCAATGAAAGGTTAAAGCGCACCGTCACTGTTGTTCCTCGTCGAGTGCGAACTGACGCTCGATAGATCGAATAACCCAAAGACGGTAACCATAGAAGAGCCCACCAACTGCCGCACCGACTGCTGCTGCAAGAAGTGCCCCAGCCGCAGACGAAATGAAAACAGGCTCAGCAGGCACAGTTCCTGGTACGTTTGCAATGAACTGAATGAAGAATGCAGAGCAAAGAACTAAGGCCCCTGACAGGTAGTCTGCCTTAAGCGACACCAAGAACTTTCGAAGGTGTGGATTGGCATCCCAATACGTGTCTGCGAGAGTATTGATGTTTTTGGCTTTCATTTCCGCTGAACCAAGGCAAAAAAAACAGCGAGACAACGAAGGCAAGAACGATAGAAATGCAATTCAATAATGCTTGCGGACCCATATGCTTGTATGTGCGCTTTAACGTAAATTGCACTGCAGCCAGCTGCAGCGTAACACGCACAAATTGACGTCTAACATTTCATTCCCTCCATGTCTTCCCTGTTATCCAGCCAGCCACCACGGCTACTTGATCAGATGCGAGAGGCTTTGCGCTTGCGTCATTATAGTTTGCGTACTGAAGAGGCCTACACCCAGTGGGTGAAGCGCTTCACTCTGTTTCATGGCAAGCGTCATCCGCGCGAGATGGGTGCACTTGAAGTGCAGTCTTTCCTGACTTCTCTGGCGGTGGAAAGCAAGGTGTCCGCCTCGACACAGAGTCAGGCGCTGGCGGCCTTATTGTTTTTGTACAAGGAGGTATTAGGCCTAGCCCTACCCTGGCTGGATGAGGTGGTGCGCGCCAAGCGTCCACAACGTTTACCGACCGTGCTGACGCCCGAGGAGGTGGCGGCACTACTGGCTCAGCTGGAGGGTGTACAGGCCCTGATGGGAGGATTGTTATACGGCACAGGAATGCGTTTGATGGAGTGCCTGCGCTTGCGAATCAAGGATGTAGATCTGGCGCGGCGCGAGATCACGATTCATGAAGGGAAAGGCAATAAAGATCGCCGCACCCTGTTACCTCTGAAGTTACTGTCGGCACAGCTGGATGTGGCCAAGGCACGCTGGCAGCTCGAGGCTGAGGCAGGTTTGCCTGGCGTTTATCTGCCCGATGCGCTGGCGCGCAAAAATCCGGGAGAGGAGCGTTTGCTGGCTTGGTATTGGTTGTTTCCTGCACGCGAGCTGTCACGTGATCGGCGTTCGGAGGCGGTGCGTCGCCACCATGCGCACGAGCAAGGTATACAGCGGGCGGTGCGGCGGGCGGCTTTGGCGGCAGGCATCAATAAGCCGGCCAGCGTGCACACCTTGCGTCATTCCTTTGCTACGCATTTACTGGAGTCGGGGCAGGATATTCGTACCGTGCAGGAGTTATTGGGGCACTCTGACGTGAAGACCACCATGATCTACACCCATGTATTGAACCGGGGCGGTTTGGGGGTGGTGAGCCCGCTGGATCACCTGCCTTTGAGGTAAGTGCAGTTCGACGTTGCGCCTTGCCCTTTGGCACCTGCTTCATTTTAATGAGATACCAATGCAATCAGCCCGATCCAGAAGAGTCGGGCTGATTGCATTTCGCATGGTGCCGACGGCAGCCCGTCAGCTGCCTGGCAAACGATCCATGGTCAGATGGCGTTTGCGTAGCGGCGCAGGTTTTGTGTGGACTCCACCAAGCCGCTGGCAGCATCACGGATCACTGCATCGGCCGCGACACCCCACACCTCGGCCAATTCATTTGCTACCGAAGCGGGAGTGGGTCGCAGATTTGCGAGGCGAGCAATGCCTTCGCCATTGCCAACCGAGAGGCTCATGCCACAGCGTTTGGCCAGCTCGATCAAACCTGAGTTGTAGGGCATGAAGTACATAACAACCTCCGACAGCCCGATATTGCTGGCATGCAGCGTTGCGCGTTCGAGCATGCGCCCGGCAATCCCCTTCCGACGGAACGCGGCATCGACGCTCACGCCAATTTCGCCATGCTTGGCATGTCGGTCAATCGCCAGCTGCAGGCAGGCCACGAGCGTTTCCTTCTCAGCGTTGCGCTGGTAGACGCCATAAAACGCGTCACGCGCAAAATCCAATTGTGCGACATAGCGCTCAATCGCCTGGTCATCAACCGATTGCCCAAAGCGCATTCCCCGGTCTTCGGTGTTCAGTGCCAGTAAGTGTTCAAGAATCGATCCGCGATCACGCGGACCCAGCGGTATTACAAGTGCAATATTGGCCATGGCAGTGCTCCTGGAGCCCTGATGCAGCCTTTTCATTCTGTCTGGCGACGCTCAAGAGATGGCGTCGTTCTGGTTAGACAGGAAGTGGCTTAGACTCGGCCCCATAACAAGATAAAGAGATTAGAAACATACACTGCACGTCTCCTCTTGTGCATTGCAGCAAACCACAGCTTATACCATTGGCATTAATTTGCAAAATTTAATCCCATTCGAGATGTTGCGCCGCAACAGCCAGCCATGCCTTAGCCTGCGTAGCCTGTGCTACCATCGACAGCATCGCCAATCAAAGAACCATCAAGATCAGACCGTCAGCCCGCAATGGCTCACTGGTGTTCTGAATTGGCTTTGTCCTATCTCAAATCTGCACCTGTATCTGGAGTTTCTGCATGTCTGGCAATCAATTTGGTTTGTTGTTCAGTGTTTCGTCCTTTGGTGAATCTCACGGCCCAGCCATCGGCTGCGTGGTTGAAGGCTGCCCTCCCGGACTGGCGCTGACCGAGGCAGACATCCAGATTGAGCTGGATCGCCGCAAGCCAGGCACTTCGCGCCACGTTACCCAGCGCAAGGAGCCCGATACCGTCGAAATTCTGTCCGGCGTCTTCGAAGGCAAAACCACCGGCACCCCAATTGCCCTTTTGATTCGAAATCAGGACCAACGCAGCCAGGACTACGGCAAGATCGCCCAGACCTTCCGCCCCGGCCATGCCGACTATACTTATTGGCATAAATATGGCATTCGCGACTATCGCGGTGGTGGCCGTAGTTCGGCGCGTGAAACCGCTGTGCGGGTAGCTGCTGGGGCCATCGCCAAGAAGTGGCTGGCCGAAAAATTTGGCATTCGCGTACGCGGCTACATGCATCAGCTTGGCGAAATCACGATTCCATTCGATAGCTGGGATGCCGTCTCTGGCAATGCCTTTTTTGCCCCCAATTCCGCCATCGTGCCTCAGCTCGAAGCCTATCTGGATCAGATCAGGGCGGAGCGTGACTCGGTAGGCGCAGGTATTACAGTGGTTGCGGAGGGGGTGCCGGTTGGCTGGGGTGAGCCGGTATATGATCGCCTGGATGCCGAAATCGCCTATGCCATGATGGGTATCAATGCCGTTAAGGGCGTTGAAATTGGGGCGGGTTTTGAGTCGATCCGCCAGCGTGGTAGCCAGCACTGCGACGAGATGACCCCTCAGGGTTTTGCCAGCAACCATGCTGGTGGTGTGCTTGGCGGCATTTCAACCGGGCAGGACATTGTGGTCCGCATGGCGCTCAAGCCGACGTCAAGCCTGCCACAGGAACGGCGCTCGATTGATATTGATGGCAATGCTGTAATGATGCAGACCACGGGCCGTCATGACCCTTGCGTCGGAATCCGTGCCACACCCATTGCCGAAGCGATGCTGGCTCTGGTGTTGATTGATCACGCCCTGCGCCATCGAGCCCAATGCAGCGATGTTTCAGTAAGCACTCCACGCATCGCCAGGCGATAGTCTGCGGCAGCAGATGTAACGATCAAACCATAGTCAAACCATTAATTGTCCGACCATCCAACCAGAGTCAACCAAGACTACAGAGGTCGTTTTTTCGCAACAGTAGATCGTTGCGTTTTTATCAAACCCACTCGAAAGCCATTTAGGGCTTGCCTTGCAGCACTTTTTGATTCTGTTTCGTTTTAACAACAACCGCAGATCAAACCCGCGCACAGGCTTGCCCCATGCTTTATTGCTACGGCACACTGCGGGCGGTTTGTTTTATCAGCAAGATCGCCGAACAAGTTGCGGCACCGGCATTTACCAAGTGGACTAAGAATAAGTGGGGGCACCAGGCAAAAACCTGCACTCAATAGCAGCTCCCCTTGCCGCCTGTTCGTTGTGAATCCAAGCATCAGGAGAAGAATTCGATGAAAAAGCATTTGATCACCGTCGCCGTGTTGAGCGCCTTGGCTGCACCAGCGGCCATGGCGGCCGACATCATTACCATGTACGGCCAGGTTAACCTGGGCTACAGCTACAACGATAACTACGGCATCACTGAAAAGATGCACCGTATTGATGGCATGGGCCCCAGCTCACGCATCGGATTCCGTGGTACAGAACAACTGGGCGACGACATGTCTGCCTTCTTCCAGCTTGAAAGCACGATCGCTCCTGATGACGCATCGGCTTCCGGCGCTTTCGGCACCCGTGAGGCATGGGTTGGCCTGAGCGGAAAGTCGTGGGGTAGCATCGGTCTTGGCCGCGGCAAGACACCTTACACCAACGCCGTGGAATTGCTGGATAACGCCATGGACGGCCGTCTGGGTCTGGCTTACTACGAAGTTGACAAGGGCATCACCCGTTACAACAACACCGTAAAGTACACCTCGCCCAACCTGTCGGGTTTTGTTGGCACGCTGATGCTGGCAACTGGCGAAAACGGTGACAGCTCCAAGCCCAATGCCGAAGTAAAGAACACCTTCAACTACGCCATGCACCTGAACTACAAGACCGGTCCGGTCATGCTGGTAGGTGCCTATGCTAACGAAGCCAATGTTGGTGGCGTATACAACCGCGACAACGAGTCGTTCTTTGTTGGCGGCGAATACATGGCGCAAGACTGGTTCGTACACGCTGGCCTGCAACATCTGAAGAAAGACAATGTTGATGCCAAGACTTCCCACTGGAAGCGCACCAGCTTTGGCCTGAACGGTGGCTACTATCTGGACAAGAAAAACCTGATCCGTGCTGGCTTCATCTACGGCGACAAGTACAAGTCCACCACCCCTGCAGGCGTATCCACTTCGATTGCGGATAGCCAATACGTTCAGTGGCAGGTTGGTTACAAGTACTTGTTCTCGAAGCGCACCTCCTTCGTAACCGAGTACGGCTCAATCAACTACGGCGATCACAAGGTTTACAAGTTGAATACTGATCCGAAGGTATTCAGCGTTGGTATTCTGCACGCATTCTAATTGCCCGCAATGCCAAGTACCTGATCCGTATTTGCGGATTAATTGCCAACATCCCCTCCTGTCAAATGGCACGAGGGGATGTTTGTTTTGGGGCACTCCACAATTAATCCCGTGCCATTCAAGCAGACTCATTTAACTTGTCTTAGCCTTCCAAGCACGCTATATAAGGCATTCAATTTACTTGTATAGCTGACGTACATTTACAACAAACTGAGTGAACCGCGTTTGAGCCAGGCAAAATGAATTGTCTGACAATTATGAACGCAGGCAGAATCATCTGGATTTGCCACGGGTAGTGGCTAGTATTCAGGCTGGGTGCCCGCGCATGCGGCATACCAGAAAGTAATCAATAAAAAAGCTGGAGATTCGAAATGAATCGAACCCTGATTGCTGTGGCCGTTCTGGCCGGTTTTGGAGTCGCCCGGTCTGCCCTGGCTGACGAAGGTCATGTCACCCTTTACGGCAAGCTCACCCTCGGTGTTGAGAGCGTGCAGGCAACAGGAGCAACATTACCCAATCAGAATATCGAGCGCCGGATGCGGGTGACGGATGGGTTTTCCTACCTTGGTTTTCGTGGCTCAGAAGAAATCAGCGATGATCTTTCCGTCTTCTGGCAGATAGAAAGTCAAATCAAACCTGATGACTCCTGTGGATTTGCTGGCTGTTCCAGCGAGGGACGTCGCGCTGCCCTCGGACTGTCTGATGACCGCTACGGCCGGACCACCTCACCCAACACAGGAACATCGCGCATCGCCAACCGTCCATCATTTGTAGGACTGAAAGGCAATTGGGGGCAGATTTCGCTGGGACGCATGGACATGTATTACGACAAGCATGTGCCCAATGAACTGCACCTGCTACGATCCGGCTTGTCGTCTACAGCCCTCGCCATCCTTGGCACCAACCAGCTATCGAATTCTGTAGGCGGCTCCGACCTGGCCGTTGCGCAAAGCGCTTTTACGGCAGCACTTCTGCCGGTGGTCACACAAGCCAATAACAACAACGCCAACTCTGGCACCACGGCAATTGCCATGGCCATTGGCCGTGCTGTCGGCCAGGGCTATCTGCAAGGCCAAAGCGTCAATCAGATGCTCACTGCTGCAAGTACGGCCGCCCAGCAAGCTACCGCACAGAATCTGTCATCGCTATCGGTCAGTCCACAGGCATTTTCAGCCGCACTCAACCAATCACTTGGCAACGCTGCGGTGCAAGCCTTTACTCCGGGTAGCCAGCTCAATCGCACCGTGCTTGATCTCGCTCGTGCCTACACCCTGCAATATGCCTTCCACAATGTTGGTCATCGGCACAATAACGTCGTCCAGTATCGCAGCCCTTCCTTTGGAGGGTTTTCTGTGCTGGCGGCAGTGTCCGGCAATGAAGACAAAGGCGAGCTCGGTGTCAACTATGCGCTCGACAGCCGTCTGCACAACCCGGAAGCACGCCGTACCTTGAATCCTTTCAACTCCGAGCTGACATTGCACTATTTGTCCAAAGGGGTCTTTGCCAGTTTGTCCACCATGATCGAGAAAGACCCTTACAGCATGGGAGGAGTGCTGGATCGCGCTTACGGCATCAAGCTGGCGGGAGGGTATCAAATCAACCCACAACTGCGCGTCGGCGGGGTATACGAGAGGCAGGTCAACCAATACAACGCGGCACTTGGTTTTGATGACAATAGCCGCGACACCTGGGTCCTGTCTTCCAGCTATCGATTCAGCGACCTCACAGAGGCGGTTGTTACTTACGGTGAAGCGCGTGACGCAAAAATCCATGGTGTGAAAGATCCTGAGTCGGGGGCGCGTTACTTTCAGATGACCGGGCTGTTCTCGCTATCGAAACGGACCAATCTGTTTGCCACCTACGCCCGTGTCAGCAACGATGCCAATGCTGGTTACAACTTCTATGTGTCCGGCGCAGTGCAACCTGATGGCAGCATTCAGAGCGCACAATACACCCCGCGTGGCAGCGATCCAACCAGCCTGCAACTCGGCATCAACCACACCTTCTAAGCGGGAAATCGATGCCCGGCGGGGGGCCATGAAATCCCCTGCCGCAAACAGGTCAATCCGTATATCAATCTCGCGATTTCCCGGCGCATCCGGGCTAGAATCGGGCTTTCCCGATTTTCCGCCCGACCAATGCGCCGCTATCTTCCTCTCATCACCACCCTGTTGCTGGCCGCCTGCGCCAGCCCTTCCGTCCCCCCGGTCGCCGGCAGCACAAAGCCGACTACCAGCCCCGTTAAAGAGACGCCCTCCAATCCACCGTGCAAGTGTAGCGAGCCGGAAAAGAAGGCGCCGATCACCGCACAGTATCAACCAGCGGTTTGGACCGAATTGCCGACGTGGCCTGCCGAAGGCTTGCTTGCTGGCTGGCCCGCATGGCTGCAAAGCTGCAAAAGCCTGAATAAGAAGCTGGAATGGCAAGCCAGCTGCCAGGCAGCCGAGGCTTTGGCACCGCGTAGTGATGGGCAAGTACAGCAGTACTTTGAGCAGCAATTCCAGCTCTACCGCATCGTCGCCAGCGATGGTGCCGAGCGTGGGCTGATCACCGGCTACTACGAGCCCCTCATTCAAGGCAGCCGCAAGGCCAGCGACAAAGCCCGCTATCCGGTGTACGGCGTTCCCGACGACCTGCTGACGATTGATCTTGGTGAACTCCTCCCTGAGCTGAAAGGGCAACGCGTGCGTGGTCGGCTGGAAGGGCGCAAAGTGGTGCCCTATTTCACCCGTGAAGATCTTGAGGCAGGTAAAGGTAAGCTCACAGGCAAAGAACTCGCCTGGGTTGATGATGCGATCGAGCTGTTTTTCCTGCAGATTCAGGGCTCCGGCCGCATTCGGCTTGACGATGGCAGCCTGTTACGGATTGGTTATGCCGATCAGAACGGTCACCCCTACAAATCCATCGGCCGATGGCTGATCGACAAAGGTGAGCTGACGCTTGAAAACGCCTCAATGCAAGGCATACAAGCCTGGGCGCGCGCTCATCCACACCGGCTTGCCGAGTTGTTGAACGTCAACCCGAGCTATGTCTTCTTCAAACCTCTCGCCAAGGCAGAGGGGGGGCCCATCGGCGCAATGGGGCAACCGCTGACCGATGGTTTCAGTATCGCGATTGATCCCCGATACACACCATTGGGCTCACCTGTCTTTCTCTCAACCAATTGGCCCAACTCCAGCCGAACGCTGAACCGGCTGATGTATGCCCAGGATACCGGCGGCGCCATCCGAGGCCCGGTCCGGGCGGATGTATTCTGGGGCTATGGTGCCGAGGCCGGCAGTCTGGCCGGCAAAATGCGGCAGCAGGGCGCCATGTGGCTGTTGTGGCCCAAGACGGCCGCAGCCCCCGGCTCGCGTAGCGACGACAACAAAACCGCCGCTACGAAAGCGTCTGCATCAGGTAGCTGACGTCTGGCGTGGCCGGCAGACCCGGCTGCAAGCAGTAGCCTGCGTCGATAAACAGCTTCTGCAAGGCGGTTGGGCATTTGACTTGAGTGGTCGGTCTTGCCTGCCGCCTTGCCTGGTCAGTCACTGCCTGCAGGAGCATTCTGGCCAGTCCCCTGCCCCGCCAGTGCCCCAGCACCAATAGTCTGTCCAGCCATCCCTGCCCGGTCACGCGGCAATAAGCAATCGCCTGGCCACGGTTATCCCAAGCCAGCCAATGGATGGCCTGGGCATCCAGGCCATCCACTTCTTCATCAGCCGGCCAGCCCAGCTCGTCAATCAGCACTGCATCCCGCAAGGCGCGGGCCGCTGTAGCCGCCAGCGGCCATGTCATGCAGCGGATCTGCGGTGTCTGGTTAACATCGGCTTGCTCAGCATCTTCAAGGATCAGTACTTCCATACCACTGCTTACCCGCGCATACAGATCCACGACATCGCTATTGCGCATACGGATGCAGCCGTGCGAAAGCGGCACCCCCATTTCGTTCGTGTCGGGGGTGCCGTGGATATAGATATAGCGCCGCATGGTATCGACCGACCCAAAGCGGTTGAAGTGTGGCTGCCGACCGCACAGCCAAAGAATGCGCGACAGAATCCAGTCACGATGCGGGGCTGTCTCCGCCAACGCCTCGCTATAAACCTCGCCCGTCGCACGGCGGCCCACAAAAACGCCGCCGACGGGCGCGTCACCCCCAATCATGGCCCGAATGACATGACGGCCGCGCGGCGTGCGGTGGCTGCCACACTGTTCGCCAACACCCGCCAGTGCTGTGGAGACCGGATAACACCGAACCGGCTCTCCAGACAGGTCAAACAAGGTCAGGGTCTGGCGAGCGATATCAACAACCAGACGCGGCTGTGCCCGCGCCAGTCTTTCACGCCGCACCTGCTGCCGCCGCGCCACAAAAAAGCGACTGAGCAAACCACCACATTCTTCCGCCAGCAGCCCACTGCAGACCTGGGTATGGTGATTGAGGCGGGGCTGCTCGAACAAGTTCAGCACGCTTCCTGCCACGCCCGTCTTAAGATCGGGGGCGCCATATACCACACGCGCCAGACGGGCATGCAAAATGGCACCGGCACACATTGCACAGGGCTCCAGCGTGACATACAAGGTGCAGCCGGGCAGGCGGTAATTCCCCAGGCGTAGCGCGGCTTCCCGAATCGCTTGCATCTCAGCATGGGCAGAAGGGTCGTGCCGACCAATCGGATGATTGAAGCCACGACCAATCACTTCACCCTCCTTGACCACGATCGCCCCAACGGGTACCTCGCCTTGACGCCAGGCAAGACGGGCCTGCTCCAACGCTCGCTGCATCCAGTAAACATCGTCAGAAGAGAATGGGGAGGGTGATGTTGAGATATCGGTCATCTTGAGCAAGAAAATTAAAAAGCCGGGCATCAGCGAAGGATAGCCCGGCATGGGAAAAGTCATTCGGGGCAGGCCCCGACCCTTATCAGCGATTGGTCGTCAATCATGGCGGCAAAGCCAGGAGTCAGACGCTTGTTCTTACTTGAATGCCTGCAAGGCTTTCTGAAAATGCGTGGTATCTAGCAGTGTCTGATGATCGGGCTCATTCTTGATATAACCATTCTCTTTCATGAAGCGTAGAACGTCCCGCAGATAGTATTCCAAGCCCCCCAGCTCACCATTACGCTTGATCTGCTCGTAAACGCCGAGAAATTTCACGCCGCTCAGCATATCCATCATCGCAGCATCTCCCTCTGCCGAGAAATTCTTGAATGTCTTGGCATTGAGCAAATCACGATATTCACCCCACTTGAAATTGGGGCCGCGAATCCAGTTCACCGCCTTCAGCCAGCCAACAAAGAACTTCACCCACTGGTCTTCACGCAACTCCTTCATCGCCTGCGGATTGGCTGCAAAGCCTTGCGGCATGATGCCCGAGTAGCTGGCACTATCGACCAGCGCCAGACCATTACCACGTCGTATGGCATCGTTGGCAAACAAATCGGACAACACCGCCACCTGCACCTGACCTTTAACAAAAGCATCCGTCAAGCGCTCGGGGTTCTGCTCGACCAACTTGAAGTCAGCAAGCCGCATGCCCTTTGAATTGAGGTATTTGCTCAGCAGAAACAACTGGGCAACCTGCTTGTCGTTTATGCCGACCGTCTGCCCTTTAAGCTTGCCAATTTCCTGGCCCGATTTGATCAACAGCTTCTGGTCGCCATTTGACCACTGGGTTTCGGCAACAATCTTGATTGGCAAACCTTGCATCTGCAGACCCACCCAATTGCCGATCAGATCTGCGCCGACGTCAATCTCACCACTCGCCAAGGCCTTTCCTACCGCCTGGCTATCATCGTAAGGCACCACCTCTACCTTGATCCCCTGCTCCTTCCAGTATCCCTTGGCGTCTGCCACATTCAGCGGCGAATAACCAATTTGCGGGGGCATGCCAACCCGTATCACTGTCTTGGCTTGCGCTGGCATCAGCAACGCACACACACTCAAAGCCAGACCTGCGACGATTTTTGTCAGCTTCTTCATATGAATTCTCCCGGGTCTTGTTAGGGTAGTTGGGTAGCTGCACGGGCATCCTGCCTGCAGACACAGACAGGGGTTATGAATCGGTACGCGCTCCCTGCGGCCAAGGGCACTGGCAAACCGATCAATCTAGAGCGGGGCTCCTTTCAAAATGAAACCGGTAAATCGGTGGCGCTGTCATGTTATGTCACCAGCGGGTAAGGTGTCCCTCAAGCAAGCACTATTCCAAGCATTTCTGCTGCGTGCTGACGGGTCAGATCGGTCAGTTCCACCCCCCCCAGCATCCGTGCTATTTCTTCGACCCTGCCCCGGTCATCAAGTGCCTCAATCCGGCTATAGATGCCATTCTCCGACTGATGCTTGCTAACCTGGAACTGCCGGTCCCCGCAAGCGGCCACCTGCGGAAGATGGGTCACACACAACACCTGATGACGCTGCCCCAAGCGTTTGAGTAGCTGACCCACGATTTCTGCAACACGGCCACCAATTCCCACATCCACTTCATCGAATATCAAGGTCGGCACGGATGCCAGCTGACTGGTGACAACTTGCAAAGCCAGGCTGATACGCGACAACTCGCCACCCGACGCGACCTTGGCCAACGATCTGGCCGGGGCCTGGGCGTGCGGGGCAACCCGGAATTCGACCTGCTCAAGTCCGTATGCAGCGGGTTGCTCCAGCGCGATCAAAGCAATCTCGAAGCGGCTGCCGGCCATCGCCATGGTCTGCATCTCCTGGCTGACCACTTCGCCGAGACGGCTCGCAGCGCTGGCTCGTGCTGCCGACAATTCCACAGCCAGCGCCCGATAAGTCTGTTCTGCCTCGGCCACTGCCGCTGTCAATGCCTCAACATCTTCGTTCACTCCCAACTCATTCAGACGACCACGCCATTGCTCCAGCAACTCGGGCAACTTCTCGACCTCGCATCGATATTTGCGCGAAATCCGGTACAAGGTGTCCATTCGGCGCTCGACCTCGCCCAGCCGTTCAGGGTCGAGTTCCAGCCGACGCGAATAATGCCGGAGTGAATACACTGTCTCAGACAGTTGCGCCTCGACTGAAGCCAGCAGGTCGATGGTTTCCTGCAGTTCAGGATCATAATCCACCAGGGCGCCCAGCTGGGCTTGTGTGGATGCAAGCATCGATTGACAGGAAACCTCGCCCTCCGACAGTGCAGACAGGCCGGCCTCACACCCTTCAATCAAGGCTGCAGCGTGCGCGAGACGGGCATGCTCCGTCTGCAGGGCCATCCATTCATCCGGTAGCAATTCCAGTGCGGCAACTTCATCTATCTGCCACAACAGGCGTTCGCGCTCCGCACTATGTTCATCGGCATGCAGCACCGCCCGGTCCAGCCGGTCTTTCAGCTGGCGCCACTGTTGAAATGCCCCGCGCACGGCAGTAACCGCCGTCCCCTGACCGCCGTACGCATCAAGCAAAGTGCGTTGCGCTTCGCTTCGCAGCAACGACTGGTGAGCGTGCTGGCCATGAATATCTACGAGGTACTCGCCAATTTCCTTCAGCTGAGCCGCCGTCGCAGGCTGGCCGTTGATAAAAGCGCGAGAACGGCCGCTGCTGTCGATGGTCCGGCGCAACAGACAGAGGCCTTCATCCCCTTCGAGTGCATAGTCTTCCAGCAGCTGTACAACCGAGTCCTGGTCCGCAATGTCAAACTGTGCGGCCAGCTCGGCACGGTCGGCACCATGCCGAACCCAGCCAGCGTCGGCCCGATCACCCAGTAAAAGACCAAGTGCGTCGATCAGCACGGATTTACCGGCACCCGTCTCGCCGGACAGTACGGTGAATCCTGTATCAAACCGGAGATCAAGCCGGTCTACCAGCACGAAATCGCGAATAGATAGGGAAAGCAGCATGGCACCTAGCACCGGCGTGGTCGCGTATTGGGTCTAGAACAGACGTTCGCCCCAATGCAGCTTCTCGCGCAGCATGTTGTAGTAGTTGTACCCAAGCGGGTGAAGAATCCGCAGCGAATTGCGGTAACGCTTGATCGCCAGCCTGTCCATTTCCATCAGATCGAAATGGGATTGGCCATCAAAATGAATACGGGCATCCAGACCCTTGGTCAGCATGAACTCGACATGACAGGAGTCATTGACGGCGATTGGCCGGTTGCTCATCGACTGCGGACAGATAGGCACCAGCGCAATCGCCGGCAAGGTTGGGTGCAGGATCGGCCCCCCCGAGGCCAGGGCGTAGGCCGTGGAGCCGGTCGGCGTTGAGATAATCAGACCATCTGAGCGCTGGCTGTAGACAAACTGATCGTCAATGAAGATTTCAAACTCGATCATCGAACCCAGTGCCCCACGACTCACCACCACATCGTTGAACGCCAAGGCGCTGTGAATTTCCTGATCCCCCCGAAACAGCGATGCCTGCAGCAGCATGCGCTCTTCCGGCACGAAGTCGCCTTCGAGAATGCGCGAAATGGTTTGCTCCATCTCATGCAGGGAAATATCGGTCATGAAGCCAAGATGTCCCTGATTCACGCCAACCAGAGGAATCCGGTAAGGCGCCACCAGCCGGGCAATGCTCAACATGGTGCCATCTCCACCGAGCACGATCACCAGATCAACCAGTTTGCCGATCGTGTCGCGCGCGACGGTCTGAACACCGGATATCGGATGCTCCCGTGCAGTATCGGCATCGATCAGCACCGAAATGCCAGCCGCCTGCAGCAGGTTCACCAGGGTTGCCAGCGGCTCTCCGATCCGGGGACTACCCTGCCGGGCCACCAGCGCAACTTTATTAAATAGACTCGCCATGCGGTCATTTAACCATAGCCAATACTGCTGATCTACCGCATCAAGCTCTTGCAATGCAGCAATTTCGGCGCCATCTAGCCACTGTGAGGCCTCGCCATCCGATACCTGGGCAGGCATTGGTCTTGATAAGACGATCAGGCTAGAATTGACACCATGCTGAATGAACGCGCACAAATCCTGCTAAAGACCCTGGTCGAGCGTTACATTATCGAAGGCCAGCCAGTGGGTTCCAGAACCCTGTCCCGCTTTTCCGGTCTTGAACTCTCGCCCGCCTCGATCCGCAATATCATGGCCGATCTGGAAGAAATGGGTTTCATCGCCAGCCCACACACTTCGGCCGGTCGCGTGCCGACGGCTTTGGGCTACCGGATGTTCGTCGATACCCTGGTGACCATCCAGCCACTGGGGGATGCCGAGCGGGGACAGCTGCTCGGGCAGTTCCTGCCCAATAACCCTTCAAGCCTGATCAATTCTGCGTCAACGCTGTTATCACAGCTCACCCAGTTCACGGGAGTGGTCGTCACGCCCCGGCGCACGGGTATTACCTTGCGACAGGTCGAGTTTGTCCAGCTGTCCGAGAAACGGGTTTTGCTGATCTTGGTAACCTCCGACGGCGATGTGCAAAACCGCATTCTGTTTACTGAGCGTGCCTATCAACCCGGCGAACTAGCGACGGCCGGGAACTTCCTGACCCAGCATTTTGCAGGTAAGACGCTGGAGGAAGCCCAAGCAGCCGTGATGACTGACATCCGCCAGCTACAAGGGGATATCGCCAGCCTGATGAACGCTGCCGTCCTCGCCGGAGGTGAGGCGCTGTCGCGTCATGATGACAACGTGGTGATCAGCGGTGAAGCAAACCTGCTTCGCGTGGAGGAGCTGACTTCCAATGTCGGGCGTTTACGCGCCCTGTTTGATGTTTTCGAGCAAAAGACCGCCTTGCTGGGCTTGCTTGACCTGAGCCAGCATGCCCACGGGGTGCAGATCTTTATCGGCAACGAATCGAATATCCTGCCGCTGGATGAGTGTTCCGTGGTAGCCGCCCCCTATCAGGTGGACGGCGAGGTCGTCGGCACGCTGGGCGTTATCGGCCCGACTCGCATGGCGTACGATCGGGTGATTCCGATTGTCGATATCACTGCCAAGCTGCTTTCGAGCGCCTTGAGCCAACAAAACACATAACCGGCGGCAACGCCCCTTCCCATGAATCGACTTGTGCCAAACCTGTTGGCTGTATTGCTGTGTGGCCTGCCATTTTTCAGCCTGGCCAATGAGGCTCCGAATGAAATGCGGCTGTCACAGCGGCCCGATGTGCAGATTTTTATCGATGAGATGAGTACCCGACATGGCATGGATCGCTCCATGCTGTCTGCGGTACTTGATCAGATCCAGCTCAAGCCGCGAATTCTCGCCATTCTGGACCGCCCATCCACCAGCCGGCCCTGGTATGAGTTTCGACCGAATTTTGTTGAGAACCAGCGTATCCGCCAGGGCGTGGCGTTCTGGTACAAGCACGCCAAAACGCTTGAAACCATCTCCAACCACTATGAAATCCCCCCCGAATACCTGATTGCCATTGTTGGGGTGGAGACCATGTACGGCAGCAATACCGGCAGCTTCAGGGTGGCCGATGCCCTGGCCACCATTGCGTTCGACTACCCACGGCGGGCCGAGTATTTTCGTGGTCAGCTGGAGCAGTTTCTGCTGCTGGCCCGCGAAGAAGGCAACGATCCCTTGAGCTTCAGGGGCTCCTACGCCGGTGCCATGGGCGTCCCGCAGTTCATGCCCTCCTCATTCAGGGAATATGCCGTGGACTGGGATGGTGATCATCATCGGGATATCTGGACGAACCCGGCAGACATTCTGGCCAGTATTGCCAATTACTTTCATGCACATGGCTGGAAAATTGGCGAGCCGTTGGTGGCCAGGGCCAAGGTCGAGGGTAGCGGCTTTCAGCCACTGGTCGATGACAAATTCAATCTGCACTACACCGTAGAGCAACTGGCCAGCTTTGGCGTCAAGCCTGCCGAAGCAGTGCCCGCAAGCCGGCAAGCCGTGCTGGTGCCGCTGGATGTGGCGCCAGATCGGACAGAGTACTGGCTGGGTTTCAATAACTTTTATGTGCTGACCCGCTATAACAAGAGCACCTTGTACGCGATGGCCGTGCATGAGCTGGCACGGAAAATCCGCGCCGCCTACGAAGATCCCTTGTTATTGCCACCGGCACCCAAGCAGGCGGCCAAACCTGCCAAGGCATCCAAGTCTGCACGCAAGCATCGCCGATCCTGAACCACGTTGGGGGTCTGACATGCCCTTGGGCTACCTGCGCAACCTGAGCAGCGCAGAACGCACGACTCGTGCCAACCAGCATCTGGGGCTGTCGCTGGCGTTTGTAGCTGGCGCCATCAACGCCGGTGGTTTTCTGGCAGTTGGTCAATATACCTCGCACATGACGGGCGTTTTGTCGGCAGCGGCCGACCATTTCGCCTTGGGCGAGCTGGTGCTCGGCCTTGCCGCCATGGTCGCCTTGCTGACTTTCATTCTGGGTGCGGCAAGCACCGCCATCCTCATCAATTGGGCGAGACGCCGCCATCTGCGCAGCCAGTATGCCCTGAGCCTGCTGCTCGAAGCCTGTTTACTGCTGATCTTCGGGCTGGCAGGCGCCAATCTGCCGATGGCGGCGCATGTCATGGTGCCCACCACCGTACTCCTGCTGTGCTTCGTCATGGGTTTGCAGAACGCCATCATTACCAAGATTTCACAGGCTGAGATCCGCACCACGCACATTACTGGCATGGCAACAGATATCGGCATTGAAGCCGGTAAGTGGCTGTATCGCTGGCGAGCCAGTGCCGCCAGTGACGTTGCCGTCAACTTTCGTCGCCTCAGCCTCCATCTACAGCTGTTGGCGAGCTTTTTCCTGGGCGGACTGCTAGGTGCTACCGGATTCAAGTATCTGGGTTACTCCGCCAGTATCCCCTTGGCCGCGTGGCTGGTTTTGTTGGCGATGATGCCGATCCTGGACGATCTGCGTTCAGCCAGAACTCCATCGCTGCACTGATTTTCAAGGAAATACTGGCACTTTCCAGCATCAGAATCACCGCTGCCTGCTGCCAACCCATTGCGGATCGCTGACTATAGTGAACCCATCATCCACAGATGGGAGTCACCGATGAAACCCGTTCTCTTGTTGCTTTCCCTGGCATCAGGCTGGGCCGCCGCTTCGGATACGGATCGGCTACTCGACTGGGCACAGCAGGCATATCCAAGCCTGTTGCAAAAACCGACTGCCACCGCGCTGCTTCAGGGTTATGAATACCGCTGTTACAACAATGCCGCCTTGTGCATCGGGGTAAAGGATGGGCAGGTATTTCTGTATCAAGGTGGCCCCATCAGTAATATCGGCAGTCTGACAGAGTGGCTGCGCACGGCAGATCGGGACAAGATCGAAACCGGCAAGGTCTTCCCACTCGATTTAGCGGCCAGTCCGCCGACCCGGCAATCTGCCAAGAGCAGCTTTACTGCTGGGCCAAGCACTCCCCTCAGTTATCAAGCCGCAACCGCCCGCATCAGTGCGTTGCTTAGCGGCAGCAGTACTCCGGTCGCGGTGTTCGACCCCTCAGCATTCCTGCTTGAAAGCAACGACGCAGGGTGCTTTGGGCCAACGCTCAAATTCACCAGTCACCCGGACGGCTCGGGCAGCGCCGCTTCCGGCACATTGCCCAGTGGCGATCTGGGCATTTGGCTGCAGACGGACACCACTACCGGTGATGCCTGTGCAGCAGCCCAGCTCAATGCACGTCAGGATGGCGTCTCGATGCGGGCCAATATGGCGCTGAGTGGATTGGCGGGACTGGTACGCCAGGCCTATGCCTCGGGCAAGGGGCTACCGACAGCGGGCAGCACGGTTGATCTCACAGCCGAGATGAATGCGGTCGGCATCCCCTCCACCACCTTCAGTCAGGCCGCTTTGCAGCTCGATGGTGCCAGTACGGTCTGGACGATGTTGCTGAACTTCAGTTACACCGATAGCAGCGGTGCCAGCCACACCATCGCCGCCAAGCTCGAACATACGCCGGGCGGCAGCAAGGCCGTCTATTCCGGCCTGTTGACCTGGTCTGTGACCCAGGCCTTCAATGGAGGAAATTGCGGCAGTGGCGCCAACCCGGTTACCCGGGTCGGCACGCTCAAATATGGTCGCACCAGCGCTACTGCCATGACCACCAGCATGCGTCAGGGGCAATACTGTGGCACCGGCACCTATTCGACGCTTGGCACGTTTGATACCGACCAACAGCTGAAAGCCACTGGCTTCAGCGACAATTTCTCGCGCTTTGGTGCCAGTTATGACCCCGTTTCCCTGAAAGGAAAATACATCTCGGTCTGGCAGGCCGGGGCGGGGGACGGCAATTCGCGCATCCTGCAACTGGGGCTGAACGGTATTGGCACCACCAATGATGGCGAATCCTATTTCGGCTATGGCGACCCGATTGCCAGCACCAGCGGCGCGATCATGGGGTTCAATTGCGCCTGGGCCGCCCCCAAGCCATCCAGCCCGGTTGGGCTGCACAAGGAATACGCGCAGCGTCAGTTCATCAACTACAACAGCAGCACGGGCAAATGGGAAACCCCGACGGCAGGCGCCAATATCCGCTACGCCCCTACGGACGCCTGCACCTACAGCGGCAGTGGCAGCTTCTGGTATGACCGTAATCTGAACGGCAGCAATGATGAAACCGCTGCCGATCTGACCGTCACGACGCCAGATCTGATGGGGCTGGGCTCAAGTGCCACCATCGCCGATGCCATTACCGCCCGTGGCTATTCGATTCCAGCATTCTGAGCGCCCATATCGGGCGTCGCTGGCCGTGACGCTCCACACAGCGCCCAAACAACAAGCGCTGCATGCCGAAAAGCCATGCAGCGCTTGTTGATTTTCGCCCAGCTCGGCTGGCTTATTTGCCGGTGACCGTCCGCTGCCGCCGCGTTTCGGCTAGGCAGATGCCTGTCGCTACCGATACATTCAAACTCTCGACCGAACCGAACATCGGAATCGACACCAGGATGTCGCAATGCTCACGGGTCAGCCGACGCATGCCGGCTCCTTCCGCGCCGAGCACCCAGGCGACGGGACCACGACCATCAAAGTGGAACAGGTCGGTATCCGCATCTGCTGCCGTGCCGGCAATCCAGATTCCGGCATCCTTGATATCCCGGAGTGTGCGGGCCAGATTGGTTACGACGATATATGGCAGCACCTCTGCCGCACCACAGGCCACTTTCGACACGGTGGCATTGATACCGACAGCCTTGTCCTTGGGCGCGATTACGGCATGCACGCCCATGGCGTCGGCAACCCGCAGGCAGGCCCCCAGATTATGCGGATCGGTAATCCCATCCAGAATCAGCAGGAACGGAGGTTCATTCAGATCTTCCAGCACTTCTTCAAGTGCCACATGGTTGCGGTCTGCATCAATCACCGCCGCCACCCCTTGATGGCGGGCATTGCCGGTCATGCCATCCAGGCGGTTGCTATCAACGGGGATCAGCTTGACACCTGTGCGTTCTGCCACTTTCAGCAGGTCACCCATTCGCGGGTCGGAACGGTCGCGCAGAAAGTACAGCTCAAGCACGCTATCAGGGATACGGGCCAGACGGGCGTTGACGGCGTGAAAGCCATGAATCAGTTTTTTTTGCATGGGTCGGGCCTTACTTCAAGAAAAGATGATCGCAGATGGCCGGCTGGCCATTCAACAGCGCCAGACCGGAATCCGTCCGACTGGCAATACAGAACTTTTTTTCGGCAGCCTGGGCGGAGACTTCATCGGAAAATTGCAGGGTCAGGCGGAATCCGGAGTTGGCATGGCGCGGGTCACCGAGCATGGTGGCCACATCTTCACGGGCGACGGGCAAGATCTTGATCTGGCTGGGCGCGGCAGGTAGCGCCATCTCCAGCACTCGCGCCTGGGCCAAGGCATGACGGGCCCAGCCTACAATCTGCAAAGCGGCACCTTGGCGCTCCACGCGATCGACCCAGCCATCCTTGGCTGACACCAAGTGATAAGGCTTCGCATTGGCAGGCACAACATGCGCGTTGACCAGAGGCACTACCGAGCAGGCGAGACAACCTTTGCTGCGCGGAAAATGGAACAGCCCATCTTTCTCTGCATCATGCACGACGGGGAAAGCCTCGGCGAGATTAGGGTAAATCAGATGTTCGACACAACCATCGTCACACACTCTAC
Organism: Parachitinimonas caeni; assembly: GCF_030129945.1. Lineage (GTDB taxonomy): Bacteria > Pseudomonadota > Gammaproteobacteria > Burkholderiales > Chitinimonadaceae > Parachitinimonas > Parachitinimonas caeni. The sequence continues at coordinate 31,196 of NZ_JARRAF010000033.1, read as the reverse complement.
CCAACTCTGCTTCAAGCCGCCGTGCCTCAATGATCGGGGCAGCTTGTTGATAGCTCCAGATCCAGCTGGCAGCCAACACGGCCAGCACTACACCATAACTGGCCGACAGACCAGGCCAGCGCCGCGAACCCGCCCATAACAGCAAGCTTGCCCACATACAGGAAGGAATGATGGCATAGCGTGAACTGAGCGCCTGATCGAGGCCGAGCGTGGCGCGTCCCATCGCCGCCGCCGCGCCACTGATCAAACAGAACAACAGCATCCCGGCGAGTGCCGGATTCTGGCGACCGTGGCGGAGAATCGTCCAGATAGACAGCGACAGCAGCCCTCCTCCCAATAAACCAGCCAACCATAATCGCCAAGGGCCGACAAAGCCTGGCATAGGATAGTTACCCAGAAACACCAGAAAATATCCAGCCAGCAGATGCGGGTTACGCAAGGCCGTACTGATCGGCACATGCGATGGTGGCGCTACATAGCCAATGAAGTAGACAGGGATTACCAAGGCCGTCAGCGTCGTCCAGACCGCCATGGCGCGCCAGCGTTGTTGCACCGCAAGCATCAGCATGCCAGCCGGCCAGATAAACAAGCCGTTTCCTTGCGACAAGGTCGCCAGCGCAGCACTGCCTATCGCTAATCCAAACGCCCAACGCTCAGACCTGGCCAGCAGCACCATTGTGGTGACAGCAAACAGGATGGCGGGGAAGCCGGAAATCGTCACCATCGGCCAGACACTGGCTTGCCAATAACGCCATTGCACGAACACCAACAATCCAAGCAGGCAAACCGGCCAGAAATGCTCGCTCTTACGGTCCGTCACCCCCCAAGCCAGGACCGCAAAGGCTAACAGCAAGCTGAGGTTACCCATCAGTGCCAGCAATTTGAAATTGACCACGCCGCTAAGTGTGTATTGTGCATAAGCAATCAAAGACATCACGCCGAGCCGGTGTTCGTTGTGATGCTTGAGCAGATCTCCCAGACTCGCCCAACCGGACCAGTGCTTGAAGGTTCCCAACCGTACAAAAATGGCCAGATCGTCATCACGCGGCGCATTCGGGGTGAACTGAAACACCTGCCACAAGTAAATGCCGCACAGGGCCAGCATCAGCACCAGCCAGATCGCTGCTGGCGACCCCGAACTCGCTGTCCGCACCGGAGCTGAAGCTGACGTCAGGGGCAATCGGTTGATCGATTGCGTCATAGACAGTGCTCGATTAATAGTTGCAAGAGACGGGAGCCGTTGTACTCATTGACCGACAACCGATAGACCGCATGGATTTGCGCGGGCAGTGGCTCGGCGTGCTGAAAGCGCATGGCTTCGAACATCCGACCATCGTGCGCCGCCAGTTTGAGCTTGAGGTGCTTCTCGCCTACCACCCGCTGCTGCACCACCCTGAATTCACCAACAAACAGCGGCTGAGGAAAGCCCTGCCCCCAAACCTGGGCATCAAAACATTCCGCCAAAGGCAGGCTGATATCTTCCGGTGCCAACTCGCCATCGGTTTCCACCAGCCGGTCCAGATCCTCCTTGCCCATGCAGTCCCGACATACCGCCTCAAAGGCCTCGGCAAAGCGCGGCAAATCGGCCTCTGCCAAGGTTACCCCGGCCGCCGCCGCATGGCCGCCAAACTTGCGCAACAAACCCGGATGCTGCTTGGCTACCAGATCCAGCGCATCCCGCAGGTGCAAACCCGCCGTCGAGCGACCGGAACCTTTAATTTCATCATCGCCCCCTTTGGCAAAAACCATGGCCGGGCGGTGATGCCGGTCTTTGAGCCGGGACGCCACTATGCCTACCACTCCCTGGTGCCACGTCGGGTCGTACAGGCAAAGGCTGTAACGATCATCGACCTTGATGGCTTCAAGCACTGCCTGCGCCGCTTCCTGAATGTGCGCTTCGATTACCCGCCGTTCCCGGTTGAACAGATCCAGGCGCTGCGCCGCAGCATCCGTGACATCCGGGTCGTCATGGCTCAGGCAGACGATGCCCAGTGTCATGTCATCAAGCCGGCCGGCGGCGTTCAAACGCGGGCCCAAGGTAAATCCAAGATCGAAAGCCGAGGCACGCCGATGATCGCGGCCAGCTGCGCGAAACAAGGACAGAATACCCATGCAGGCCTTGCCGGCACGCATCCGCCGCAAGCCCTGCTGCACCAGAATGCGATTATTGGCATCCAGCCTCGCCACGTCGGCCACGGTTCCGAGTGCCACCAGATCAAGCAGACTCGCCAGATTTGGCTCGGTCTGACCAGTAAATGCCTGACGGTTGCGCAATTCCGCCCGCAAAGCGAGCAGCACATAGAACATCACCCCTACCCCGGCCAGAGCCTTGCTGGGGAACGGGCATCCGGGTTGATTGGGGTTGACGATCAGCGCTGCCGGCAGCGCATCACCGGGCAGATGGTGATCGGTAACCAGTACCTCTATGCCAAGCTGGCGGGCCCTCTCAACACCCGCGACGCTGGCGATGCCGTTGTCAACCGTCACAATCAGTCGTGGCGCCGCCTTGGCGGCCAGATCAACGATTTCCGGGGTCAGGCCATAGCCGTACTCAAAGCGATTGGGTACCAGAAAATCGACGACGGCTCCCATCGCACGCAGGCCACGCAGACCCACTGCACAGGCAGTAGCGCCATCAGCATCGTAATCGGCGACGATCAGGATGCGCTCCTGCCCGGCAATCGCATCGGCCAGACGTATCGCCGCCTTTTCGGCATTCAGTAATTGCTGATAGGGCAACAGGCGCTTGAGCTCGACATCCAGCTCACCCACATCGCCGATGCCCCGCGCCGCATAGACACGCGCTTCAATGGGAGAAAGACCGGCAGCCCGTAAAGCGTTCTCGGCCTGTTCCGGAAAGGAACGGAATCGTAGTTGCATTGGATAGGGTCTCAGAGGGTTGGCGGCTAGCACGAGGGCCAGACCGCTCAAGATTCAATCTTCAACTGGCGCAACGGCAAGGGGCCGCGCCAGAATTTCCAGCGGTCAGCCGGGCGAAGGCTGGCCACGCAGGTGCCCTGCGCCGAAGGGGCGTGCAGTTGCAAGGCGAGAATATCGCCTTTGCGCCAGGCAGCCACAATGGGCTGGAGATAAGCCGACTCGATCTGCTGGAGCTGGAGCTGCCACCCATGAATATCTCCATGTGCGGCGGCGCCGGTCAGGCCATCCAGCCAGAGCAGCCCGGACCGGATCGGCCCTTCTGCTGCCTTCAGGGGCTGGGCTACGACACCGGCCCGGCTGGCTAGCGCCCGCAGAATGGGTGCATCTCCATACGTCGCACCGAAGCGGGTTGTGATGGGCGAGTCGACCCGGCCATCCCCCCAGGGCCAAATACTGCTAACCGGCAGCAGGCCACGTTGCTCGCGAGCATCGTTGACTGGATGGGTGTACAGCAGCATTTGTACTTCATTCAGGAAAGCATGCCAGCGCAACGCTCCTTCGCCCTTGGGCAGATGGGGATGGATGCTGGCACCGGCAATCAGGTCCAGCGGTGCCCAGTCGATCTTTTCATCGACGGGCAGCTGCACAAACCAGGTGTCGGGTGTGCTCGCCACAAACTGGATGCCATCCTGATTGAAATGGCGATTCAGGCTTGCCAGCAAAGCTTCGGTTTCTTGCGAAGTCAGATCCGTGTAGACATCGCTACTGGCGATCAGTTGATCGCGCTCCGGCCGCAAGTGGATAGGCGCCGCACACAGCCAGCGCTTGCCGCTTTCCGGTGTCGCTTCAGGCCGCAGCAACGTAGCGACAGATAGGTCTGGCGCGCCGAACTGTTGCAGCAGCCAGTCAAGCGGTCGTTGGCCGGCCTGGATGCGCGCCTGTCCGCGTCCAAGCAGCAGGTCGAGAGCGGGCAGCTTAAGTTCTGCCGTCGGGTCATAGCCCCGAATCGGCGGCAGTATCAGATGAGGAATTGCAACAACCAGCATTATCAAGCTTTCGGGGGTTCCATCTCAGCAGCCAGTAGCTGCTCACATTGGTATTGCACAAAATCAGCCCCGATTTCCTGCTGGGCAATCACCCGCAACGCCAGCCCTCCGTCCGAAGCATTCGGGATGGCGTAAGTACTGCCTGCTTTCAATTCTGGTTGAGCCGTCAGGAGCAGGTGCTGATTCTGGGTAAGCGGGGAACCACGGACAAACAGGGCGTATTTGTTATCCCAGGCTTGCAGATTGGCCACCATCTCCCACTGCGAGATCTTGGCTTTTTCTACCAACCGTACCGATTCTGGCGCAAACGACAAAAACTGCACGCCGGCAAACACTTTGCCATGACCTCGGCCGATCACCCTCCGGATCACACCGATTCGCCAGAATGGCTCGTCTTGCCCGCGCAGGCCAACCAAACGCCCGACCTTGACCCAAGACACCTGATGACTGGCAACAATGCCGCAACCGGAAGCGCTTGCGTCCTCCAGCGCGCAGATGGTGATCGAATCTTCAACGGTCTTGGTATCGACGCCGGTCATAGTCTGCGCAATCAGTCGCCGCAGGGCCTGGTATTCGTACGCCACCTTGATTTCGCCGGTGACCGGGCGGCGCTGATACTTGCGCTTGATGTCACGGCCGGTCCAGCGGTTTTTCAGATGTTTGATGACCGTCAGGGTTTCAGATACGCCAAGAATTTCACGCGCATCCACCTTGGCGGGGACTTTATGCTGGGACAGCATCAGCTGTTCCAGGGCAATTAATTCGGACAGGCTTTTTTCCAGCCCGAAGAACAGGCCTTTGCCACCTCTGACAATCGTGGTCGGCGCCTGGGTCAGCAAGGTCATCGGACTACCGGCACTGTCCGCGCCGAAGGGCGTGCGGTCAGAGTGCTCGGTGCTGATGCCGATAAAGCCGGCAAGCGCATTGGCGAGACGTTCGGCAATCAGGAACTGACGGCCATGCAGGTCTTGAGTGAGGCTGCGATTGACCAACACCAGATAGGCCAGCTGCTTCTGCAGGCGGCCCGCTTCGCCATCCGGCCGGGCGATTTTGGCTGCCACGCCACCAGACAGATTCAGCGCCGCTTCCACTTTGGGCTGGATCTCCTCCCAGGCAGGTGGCTTGGTATCCGAACGGCGCATGATGCGCAGGACGTAGTTGCGCGCCTGCCACCACAGCGAAAAACCCGTGGTCGCCTGAATCAGCGGGATATTGGCTGGCTTTTTCGACAGGGTTGGCACCTCTTCGCTCAAACCCTTCTGGTACGCCTCCAGCACCGCATCACACATCGGGATCGCTGCCTGCAGCAACAACGCCGTCTTGGCTTGATTGTTGTTCGTATCCAACATCGCCTCGAAGGCCAGCTCCAGAACCTCTCGCAAGGGCGTGTCGATACGCCTTAGCAATTCAAGCAACGCACCTTTGGCCGCAAAACCGGGCAACTCATGCGTCATCCAGTCTGAAACGGTTTGCATGGCAATGACAGGCGACTGCTCTTTGGCTGCTTCGATGATCGTTACAGCCTTTTCGAGGCGCCCTCCGCCCCGCAATCCAAACAGCTTCATCAACATAAGCTTACCCAGCGGCTGGAAAACTGCTGATTGTAAACCAATACCGGCCAGATCCAGCCCGTATTGCCGATAACCGTCAATGCCAAACTCAGTGGCACCACAGGGTCGCTACGGCAACACCCCTGGCATGCCAAAGCGGTATGACAGGAGGTCTGGAACAGGTTCTTATGGCAAACTCGGATTTTTCCTTGGTTTTAGTATCTCCTGTGAATCGTTTCGAATGGTTGGTCGGCCTGCGCTATACACGAGCCAAGCGCCGCAATGGCTTCATTTCTTTTATCTCCTTGGTCTCGATGATCGGTATTGCCTTGGGGGTAGCCGCCCTGATTGTGGTCCTCTCGGTCATGAATGGTTTTCAACGAGAAATCCGCGCCCGGATTCTCGGTGTTACCTCCCATCTACAGGTCACCGGTATCGACAACCGCCTCTCCGATTGGGAGCAGGTCGCCAGCGCCATGAAGCAGCATCCACAGGTCCTTGCCACGGCGCCCTATGTCGATGCACAGGGTCTGCTGAGTGTTGAAGGCAGCGTGCGGGGCGCCATGATCCGGGGTATTGATCCGGCCAAAGAAACAGGCGTTGCCGATATTGCCGGCAAATTCACCGCAGGTTCACTGGATGCTTTAAAGGCCGGTGAATTCGGCATCGTTCTCGGCCGGGAGATGGCCCGCAATCTGGGTGTCGGGCCGGGCGACAAGGTCACGCTGATCACCCCGATGGGCCAGATCACGCCTGCCGGCATGCTGCCGCGACTCAAGAGCTTCCACGTGGTTGGCATTGTCCGGCTGGATATGTACGAATACGACTCGACGCTGGCGCTGATCCAGATTAACGATGCGCAGCGGCTGTTCAGGATGGATCAGGCAGTCAGTGGCGTGCGGGCCAAGGTTCGCGACGTCTTTCTGGCGCCGCAGATCCGGCTGGATCTGACCCGTCAGCTTGGCATGGAACGCTTTGTGGTGGACTGGAGCCAGCAGCACGCCAGCTACTTCCGGGCCGTGCAGATTGAAAAGCGCATGATGTTCATCATCCTGACCCTGATTGTCGCCGTTGCGGCCTTTAATCTGGTTTCAACGCTGGTCATGGCCGTCACCGACAAGCAGGCCGATATCGCCATTCTGCGCACGCTCGGCGCGGCACCCGCCAGCATCATGAAAATCTTCATGATTCAAGGTGCGCTGGCAGGCTTCATTGGCACACTGGGCGGGGTGGTTGGCGGTTTGACCATCGCCTGGAATATCGATGTGATTGTTCCAGCGATTGAGCGCATGTTGGGTAGCCGCATTCTGTCGCCAGAGGTTTACTTCCTTTCTGACCTGCCCTCGGAAGTGCTGGCGAGTGATGTCATCACCATAGCGGTGATCTCACTGATCCTGGCCCTGCTGGCGACGCTCTACCCGAGCTGGCGCGCCTCCCGCACCAACCCTGTCGAGGCATTGCGCTATGAGTGACCACGCCATCATTTCCGCCAGCTGCCTCAGCAAGAGCTACAAGCAGGATAAGCTCGACGTTTCGGTATTGCATGACATCCATCTCGACATCCAGCGCGCCGAGATCGTATCGATCGTCGGGGCATCCGGCTCGGGCAAAAGCACGCTGTTGCATGTGCTGGGCAGCCTGGATGAACCGACTCAAGGCATCATCCGCATCGCTGGGACCGACCCCTTCAGCCTGAGCGCCGCCGAGCGCGGCAACTGGCGCAATCGCCACCTGGGTTTTGTGTATCAGTTCCATCATTTGCTACCCGAATTCACGGCCCTGGAAAACGTGGCCATGCCGCTGTTCATTCGACGGATGGATTTCCGCCAGGCCCAGCAGAAGGCCGAGGCCATGCTCAAGCGAGTGGGACTGGGTCACCGACTGCAGCACAAGCCCGGTGAACTCTCCGGCGGGGAACGACAACGCACCGCAATTGCCCGGGCCTTGGTCACCGAACCGCTCTGCGTACTGGCCGATGAACCGACGGGCAATCTGGATCGGGGCACCGCTGCCAGCGTTTACGACTTGATGCTGGAATTGAATGCCGAGCTAGGAACCAGTCTCGTCATTGTGACGCACGATCCCGAGTTGGCCAGCCGCGCCCAGCGCTTGCTGACATTGCGAGACGGCCGCCTGCAGCCAACAGCCTGACATTCTCATCACGCCAGGTTTCGTCACTGGATGGGCCTGGCAGCCAAACACTGGCGAACCGCGCTCAGCTGCCGTCTGTTTTCCCCATTCTTCCATCTGACTGAAACCCCTTCTTATGTACAAGCTCGTCATTCAGGCCCCTGAAGTGGCCACACAAGATTTGAAGCAATTGGCCAAGTTGACCAAAGCCCAGCAGATTGATGCCATTCACCCTCAGGCTTTCAAGCTGCTGGGAGCCGACCCCAGCACCCGTCGGGCTGTTGAGGATTATTGCGAGTCCGCCGGGCTGGATTTTGCGTTCATGCCGGCCGAAGCCACGCTCAAGGACATCGGCCTCGTTGTCATGGATATGGACTCAACACTGATCACGATCGAGTGCATCGACGAAATCGCCGATATGCTGGGTGTCAAAGCTCAGGTTGCAGCCATTACCGAACGCTCCATGCGTGGCGAACTCGACTTCCCACAAAGCCTGCGTGAGCGGGTGAGTCTTCTGGCGGGTTTGGAAGAATCGGCCCTGGAGCGGGTATACCGCGAGCGACTGCAACTGACTCCGGGCGCTGAAAAAATGCTGGCGGCCGTGCATGCCGCTGGTGGTAAAAGCCTGCTGATCTCAGGAGGATTTACCTTCTTCACCGAACGGCTCAAGGCCAAGCTTGGTCTGCACTATGCCGTGGCCAATACACTGGAAGTCAGAGATGGCAAATTAACCGGCAAAGTGCTGGGCGACATTATCGACGCGCAATCCAAAGCTGACTGGCTGGTGCGACTCCGAACCGAATTGCAACTGGAACGGTTACAGACCATTGCAATCGGCGATGGCGCCAATGACCTGAAAATGCTGGCAAAGGCCGGCTACGGCATTGCCTTCCATGCCAAACCAATTGTCAGAGCACAGGCGGCCTACGCAATCAATCATTGTGGCCTGGACGGCCTACTGGCAATGTTTGGCTAAAACAGGCATGCTTTGATTTTATGCCATTCGAGAATTTCAGCAGCGCAATTTGCTGGCATTTCAAGGACAAAGCCATGTCACACCCCCGCCATTTCACGCCATTATTGATTTGCCTGGCCACCGCCTCGGCCCTGGCTGCTCCCCAGTTTCCCAGTTCGATTGCCGGCATGGAGCACACCCTCAACCGCTTTGCTGCAGACAGCGGTTACAGTCTGGACACGACCAGCCGCGAAAGCGTGCGTATGTTCTACCGGACGATCTATACCTCGTCAGACGGGGTAGCCAGTGGCTGGAACGGCAATCTCGGCAGTTGCGCGGCAGGAGACACCAGTGCCGAATTCAAGGCCGCCATATTGCGCCGGATCAATTGGTTCCGCGCGATGGCCGGTGTGCCGGCATCCGTAGCCTTCGATGCGACGTTCAATCAGAAGGCGCAGCAATCTGCCATGCTGATGGCTGCCAACAAGAGCCTGAGCCACAATCCCCCAACTTCCTGGACTTGCTACAACGCCACTGGCGCAGAAGCTGCCGGCAAGTCGAACATTGCCCTGGGTAACTTCGGCCCGAATGCCATCTCCAGCGGCTATATGCGGGATGGTGGCGGTGGCAACTCCGCTGTCGGTCATCGTCGCTGGATTCTCTACCCGCAGACCCGTTTCATGGGCACCGGTGATGTCGATGGCAGCATTGCTGGCACCAGCAGCAACTCGCTCTGGGTATTCGACGGCAATTCGGGCAGCGCCCGGCCAACGGTGAGGGATGAATTCGTGGCTTGGCCACCCAAAGGCTATGTCCCCTATCGAACCGTCTACCCCCGTTGGTCGTTCTCTTATCCTGGCGCCGATTTCTCTGCTGCACAGATCAGCATGACGGAAAATGGCGCCCCCCTCGCCACCAAAGCGGAGGCCGTGCAGAACGGGTATGGCGAGAATACGCTGGTCTGGTATCCCGGCAGTTACACCGACGGCAGCACCTGGCCCAAGCCACAAGCCGACACGGCGTATACCGTGACCATTCAAAACGTGAAAATCGGCGGTGCAGCCAAATCGTTCAGCTATACCGTTACCGTTTTCGACCCTGACACCACCGGCCCGGATACCGTGGCGCAAACAATCAGTGGCAGCAGCAGCGCCAAACTGAATGAGACATCGCGCTATGAATTCACCCCCATGCCAGGGGCCACAGCCTATCAGTGGCGTCAGCTGCAGGTCAGCCCCTATCAACTGGACGATGGCGCAGAAGCGGGGACATCGAACTTCAGCGTTGTCACCACCGGCGGGTATCCGATTACAGTAAACAATGTTGTGGCAAGCGGCAGTGCGGCCTTTCACCTGGCGCATGTTCAGCCCACTGATCAGACATTGACCCTGAATCAAGCCCTCCTGGCCGGCGGTAATACCGCGCTGAGTTTTTCCAGCCGCTTGGGCTATGCCGGAACCGGCCAGCTAGCCTTGCTGGAAATTTCGCAGGATGATGGTGCCTCATGGTTCCCCGCCTATCAGCAGGCAGGTACCGGCAGTGCAGGGGAATCTGCCTTCAAAACCCAAACTGTGTCACTGGCCGGTTATGCCGGCCGCACCCTGCGTGCCCGATTCCGCTTTACTTATACCGGGGGAACCTATTACCCGCAGAGTAGTACTGGTGTAGGTTGGTATATCGACAATATCCGGATTACCGGTGCCAATGCGATCAGCAATATCGGCAGCCCACAAACCGCATCAGGCAATGGCTTTGACTTCAAACCCATTACGACGGGCGATGTTCTGTTGCAGGTCCGGCCGGGGCTATACGACTACTTTTCGGACTGGAGCACTGCAAAGCGCGTCACCGTCAGCACTGGTGGCACGACAGCCAGCGACGAAGACCGGCTGATGAACTGGGCTGAATCAAAATACCCGCAGTTCTTCTCACCTGCCGCTACAACCATTCAGGTTGCCGGCTATACAGCCAGGGCCTACAAAAGCGGCGTCTATCTTGGTGTCAAATCGGGTCGGGTTTATGTCTACGGCCCACCCTTCGGACCGCAGGTATTGGACGTTGGTAGTCTTGCCGATTGGATGAAGCAGGTATCAGCAGACCACTTCTGATTTCTTGCAGAAAAGAGATTTTGAAACCAGGTCAGCCTGAAATAAAGGCTGGCCTTTTTTATGTTAAATTAATTTATATATAAAATTTTTTAAATGACTCTTGATTTTTATTAATTGGATGTTTAATTGATTACGCAGCAACCATTGGTTGTTGCGCCGCACAAATTACACTCCTATGATTACAAACACGTCCATCAGACGTGTTCAAAACAGGAGTACCGTCATGAGCGTGATCCGCTTAATCAGCCGTCTGCTTTTGCATCATTGGTCACCACAACCCGCAACGCCCTCGCCGGAGGAGAATGACCATATCCTGCTGCCTGCTAGGCTCTGTTGACGTTTTGTTTCCGGTCGCGCAGGGTCGAGTTTTGGGGCAGGGTGAGAGTAATTTAGCGAGCTAAATAAGCGAACCCTAACGACGCTATGCCCCAAAACTCGACCCGGCCCGGAGGGTTTCGCCGGGTTTGGGCCTGCTGCCGCGTTAAAAATCGCTTGCTTAGCTCACTAAGCGGCGCGCTTTTTGCCTTGCATCAGGCCCAAATCCGACGAAACGCGATCCGGAAATAAAATGTCAACAGAGCCTACAGTCCCGCAATCGGCTCACCCGTTTATTTGCCAGCCAGATTTTCTGACCATAAATCAAATCTTCCACCCTTAAAACTACGTTGATGCGCAATTCTTTCGACATGCGCCTTTGGCAGCATCGATATTCGGGCGATAATGGCCGCCTTGCCTTTATTCGAGCCAATATCGATGCCTTACGATCTCTCCCTTGTCGAAGCTCGCATTTTGGGTGTCCTGTCTGAAAAGCAGAAGACCGTTCCCGACACCTACCCTCTTTCTTTGAATGCATTGCTATCCGGCTGCAATCAGAAAACCAGTCGTGATCCAGTACTTGAGCTTAGCGAAGCGGAAGTGCTATCTGCGCTTGATGCGTTGAAGTCCCGCACCTTGATCATGGAGTCAAGTGGCGGACGAGTCACACGCTATGGCCACAATATGGATCGTGTCCTGCAGATCCCCAGTCAATCCGTCGCCATCTTGACCGTGTTGCTTTTGCGTGGTCCTCAAACTGCTGGGGAGTTGCGTCTGAATTGTGATCGCATGCACCGCTTTGCAGATATCTCGGCGGTAGAGGCCTTCCTGTACGAGCTGTCGGAGCGTTCTGCGGGAGCTTTAGTCGTTGAGCTGCCACGCCAAGCCGGCGCGCGGGAGAATCGCTGGGCACATTTGCTGAGCGGGGAACCAGCCATTGAGCGTAGCTCGTCACCCTTGGTCGCCACGGGCATCGGTGCCAACCAAAGTGCGTTGGAAGCCCGGGTAGCGGCGTTGGAAGAAGAGGTTGCGGAGCTCAAGGCCAGATTGGCGGATTTGCTGAATTAGGCCCTGTCAGTGCAAGCATGGGCAATGCAGCGTGCAGAGTAGGTGGTTGCCAAGCCGGCAGGGCATGAAGCGGTCGCACCCTCAGCTTGCCTACCGCCCCCTAACCCATAAAAACCTGCCTTAACCTACAACAGCGCGGCTAGGCTTACCCCAAGCCGCGTTGTAAGTCGTCCTGAATGTCTTGGCAGGATTCCAGACCGACGGATAACCGGATCAAGCCTTCGGTAATGCCTGCCGCTTGCCGGGCTTCCGGCGAAATACGCCCATGTGTCGTTGAGGCTGGGTGGGTAATAGTGGTCCGTACATCGCCAAGATTCGCCGTAATCGACAGTACTCTGGTCGAGTCGATCACTCTCCAGGCAGCCTCTCTGCCCCCTTTGACCTCGAACGAGACAATTGCCCCTCCCGCACTTTGCTGGCGCTGCGCCAAAGCATGCTGTGGATGAGATGGCAAGCCGGGGTGGTAAACCCTTGCCACCTGCGGATGCGACTCCAGCCACTGCGCCAATCGCAAAGCCGTTGCAGACTGGGCCTCAACCCGTAGTCGTAGCGTCTCCAGCCCCTTCACTAGCACCCAGGCATTGAAGGCCGACAGGGTGGGACCTGCTGTACGCAAAAACAGATACACCGGCTCGACCATCGCCTTGCTACCGACAACAGCTCCCCCAAGCACCCTGCCCTGCCCATCCAGAAACTTGGTAGCCGAATGAACCACCAGATCAGCCCCCCACTTCAAAGGTTGTTGGAGGGCTGGGGTGCAGAAGCAGTTATCAACCGCCAGCAGTGCGCCATGGGCGTGCGCAATATCTGCAATTGCGGCGATATCTGCAATTTCGGTAAGCGGGTTGGAAGGCGTCTCCAGAAAGAACAATCGGGTTTCCGGACGTAGCGCTTGACGCCAGGACTCGGGATCTGCCGCATTCGCGTAGCTGGTACTGATTCCAAACTTGGCCAGATAGTTGTTGCATAGCATGATCGTTGCGCCAAACAGGCTTTGTGAAGCCACGATGTGATCACCAGCCTTCAGATGCCCCATGCAAAGGGCCAGAATGGCCGACATACCGCTGGCGGTGGCCACAGCTGCTTCCGCACCTTCCATTGCTGCCAGTCTGTCCTGAAAGGCCGTTACCGTTGGATTGGTAAAGCGTGAATAAATATAGCCCGGCTCTTGCCCGCAAAACCGCGCTGCCGCCTGTGCGGCATTCTCAGCCACAAAGCTGGACGTCAAATACAACGCATGTGCATGCTCACCAAACTGACTACGTTCCAGGCCGCTATGCACTGCCAAGGTCTCAAAATCCAGCTCCAGATCTTCTTGCATATCACCACCCCGTAAAATCTCTTGATCCACCGCATTGAAGGGCCTATTGGCTATGCCCCCCACTATTCGTTTGCCTACCGGAGGCAATTCAGTTGCCATCTTGCGATGCTAGCCAAGCAAGCGGCTGAGAGGCGCGCTTACAGACGGCCTTTTTCAAACCACCCAAGCATTTTGCACGTTGTCCTGAATGGACAAAGGCCGCGCGCGGCGGCCTTTGGTTCGATCAATACCTACGCGCTTAAATCAAGTTTTGCTCAGCTACACCAACATTCAGGTCCAGAGCACGGCTCCTGCCGTCGAGATCCTTGGAAAGCGGGCTGCCCCGACGGTTTTCGATCTCATCCAGATAAGCTTCGTCGATGTCACCAGTGATGTAGTGGCCAGAGAAACATGAAGTTTCAAACTGGGTGACCTTATCACTGGCATCGGCAACAGCTTGTACCAACGAGTCGAGATCCTGATAGAACACCGCATCAGCCCCGATCTCCCTGGCAATATCGAATTCATCGCGCCCGGTTGCAATCAATTCCTCGCGGGTCGGCATGTCAATCCCATACACATGCGGGTATTTAACCGGCGGCGCTGCCGAAGCAAAAAACACTTTTTGAGCCCCAGCTTCACGGGCCATTTGCACGATTTCCTTGCTGGTGGTTCCACGCACAATCGAATCATCGACCAGCAGTACATTCTTGCCTTTGAACTCAACACCAATCGGATTGAGTTTCTGTCGCACGGATTTCTTGCGGCCAGCCTGGCCGGGCATGATGAAGGTCCGTCCGATATATCGATTTTTGATGAACCCTTCACGGTAAGGCAAGCCCAGATGGTTCGCCAGCTGTAGTGCACTGGCGCGACTGGTATCGGGAATGGGGATCACTACATCAATATCCATCGCCGGCATGACGCGGCGCATTTTCTCGGCCAGATTGTCACCCATATTGAGCCGGGCTTGATAAACCGATATGCCATCCATGACCGAATCCGGCCGAGCAAAGTAAACAAACTCGAAGATACACGGCGCGAGACGGGGGGCATCCGAACACTGGCGGCTATGCAGCTCACCTTCGTTAGTAATGTAGATGGCTTCGCCTGGCGCGACATCGCGCAGCATCTTGAAACCGATCGTATCCAAGGCAACGCTCTCGGAGGCCACCATGTATTCGGTCCCTTGCGGTGTGTCATGCTGACCGATTACCAGAGGTCGGATTCCATTCGCATCACGGAATGCCACCAAACCATAACCTGCGATCACCGCCACAACTGCATAGGCCCCTCTTACCCGCCGATGGACTTCACGGACAGCGTCGAAAATAGTGTCAGGGTTTAGCTCGAAACCTTTAGCCCGGCGCTGTAATTCATGGGCAAAAACATTCAAGAGCGCTTCAGAGTCTGAAGACGTGTTGATATGCCGCAGATCGGTGCGGTACATATCCTCTTTGAGTTGCTTATGGTTCGTAAGGTTGCCGTTGTGGGCGAGAACAATCCCAAACGGTGAATTGACATAGAACGGCTGTGCTTCCGCCAGCGAAGAGGCTGAGCCCGCAGTCGGGTACCTTACGTGCCCGATGCCAACATTGCCTATCAGGGAGCGCATATTGCGGGTGCGGAACACATCACGCACCAAGCCACTCCCCTTGTGCATATGCAATACACCATTTGGCTCTGCGGTGACGATTCCAGCGGCATCCTGCCCCCGATGTTGCAATACCAGAAGCCCATCGTAGAGCAACTGGTTAACAGGCGTTTTGGCCACTACGCCGAGAATCCCACACATAGCTTTTCCTTAAAAATCAATCAAATAAACCACAAGCCAACTTACATCGGTCAGCTCAATCAATCATAGTGGATGCGCTTTGCCAAGGCATCCGGCAACCACGGAATCAGGGATTGGGCAACGGCCTCGAAAGGGGCACTGAACATGGCATTTCGCCATACCGGATTCTTTGGCAGCGGCGTCAGCCCAGCCAACAACACCAGAACCGTTATCAGCAATAGACCTCTGAGTACGCCGAACATGGCGCCAATTACGCGGTCGATAGCCGCGAGATCAGCTGCCTTGATCAATTGAGAAATAGTGATACGGATGATGGCAGAGATAAACCATACACCGAGAAAGATGGCCAGGAACGCGGCAAGCAGCCGTAGTTCAGCGGTAGGGATATCAGGGGGGAGTTGTGCCGCCACATCGGCGGTAAAGGTTCGGGCAAGCCAAAATGCCAAAACCCATGCTGCCAGCGAGATTATCTCGCTCACTCCACCTTTAAGTACCGATATCAAAACCGATATACCAAGAATGGACAGAACGAGGTAATCAAATACTGTCATGCTCTGGTCCGTTATTTGCCGATTATCTGGGAAACAACACCAGCCGAAGCAAGCTTACCTTGCGCGGCCTCTGCTTCGGCCCGCGAAGCAAACGGGCCAGCTCGCAACCGCGTCAGCTCGCCTTTTTCCGTAGAAATCCTGGCGTTTGATGCTGTCAAACCGGCCCCTCGGATTTTGGCCTGGAGCGAATCAATCTTGGCCGCATCCGCAAATGCGCCAATCTGCAGGTAAAAGGTCATTTTGTTCGATGGCTTGTCCGAGGCGGCTGGCTTCGGCGGGTGATCGTCGACACTAGCCATGCCATCCAGAATCTTTTGGGGATCAACCGCCTTGTCATGAACCGCAGGTCGATTCTCTGGCTTATGCGGCTTTGGCTCGGCCACCTTGGTCTCTGGTTTGGGATTGCTATCCACCCTGCCGTTATCCGGCTTGCTGGCGGGTGTGGCCGGCGCAACGTCGGCCTTGGGTGTCGGGACAATGACAGGCGCAGGGTGTTTCGTGGCCGTAGCTTCGGTCTGTTCAGATTTAACAGGCTCTGCAGAGGCCGGCGATGCAGGTAAACTTGCTACAGGGATGGTGGTTTCCTGCACAGACTTGACCACAGGTGGCTGGGTGGCCAAGGTTGGTGAAGAGCTGACAATGGATACTTGCTGGACATTCATGCTGGCTGGTGGTTTGTTGTCCATCACCAGCCATAGCGCCCCAAGGGCCACCAGAACCAGTGCAACGGCACCAACCAGACGCCGCCTTGCGCGTTTTCGCAAGGCGACCAACTCTTCACTTATTGGGGAATCGGCCATGAAGTAAACCTAGAAATCCTCAAGCGGAAACTCTCAAGGAAAGATGAAATGCCGTCAGAGTCAATTTCTGGCTAGCAAGACCTCGGCAACCGTATAGTGGGAGCCGAAGACAACGATTCTATCATTTTCCCCAGCATCCTTACAGGCCGCCGCATACGCCGCCGATATCGTCTCGAAAAGATCTATCGGTTTTCCGGCCTCCAAACCGATTAACTCGGACAATTGCATTGCCGTCGCAGCCCTGCCGGTTGGCAGGTTCGCCAGATACCAATGATCAATGCGCCCACCCAGGATCTGAAGCACCCCCGCGACATCCTTGTCCGCCATGATTCCGAACACTGCAAGTGTCCGTTTGAAATAGCCCATATTGTCCAGATTATGGACAAATGCCTTTGCAGCATGTGGGTTATGGGCAACATCGAGGACGATGGCGGGACGTCCCGGCAATACCTGAAACCGTCCTCTGACTTCAACCTCAAGCAAACCGCGCTTGATGTCACCCAGAGAAACCGGCAACACTTCCTTGACGCAATCGAGCAATGCGATAGCCGTGGTCGCATTACTCAACTGATAAGCCCCTCTCAGCGCGGGGAAAGGCAGGCCGTGCTTCCGGCTACCGCTTTGCCCCCAATAACTCCATTGCGTTTGCTGACTCTGGAATCCATAGTCGCGCCCGATCAGGCGCAGATCGGCGTCAATCTGGCTTGCATGTTCCAGCACTGACTGCGGTGGGGATGGATCCGAGCACAATGCAGGAATGCCAGACCGAAAGATCCCGGCTTTCTCAAAGCCGATTGCCTCGCGGGTATTGCCAAGATAAGACTGATGATCCAGATCAATGCTGACTACGGCTGTGGCAATCGGCTCAAACACATTAACGGCATCAAGACGCCCTCCCAGCCCAACCTCCAGCACAATCACATCCACATCCTGCATTTCAAATAAACGAACCGCTGCCAGCGTTCCGAATTCGAAATAAGTGAGGGAGACATCACCTCGTGCGTGCTCCACCGAATCAAACGAGGCCACGATAGCCTCATCCGATGCGGGGACCAGATCCACTGCCACTCTTTCGTTGTAATGAATCAGATGGGGGGAGGTGTAAGTACCAACCTTATAACCGGCACACTTGAGAATCGTTGAGAGCATGCCGCAGACCGACCCCTTCCCATTCGTCCCTCCCACGGTAATGATGGGCTGCGACAAAGACGGAAATAGCCGCTGCGCAACCTGTCCAACCCGATCCAGCCCCATATCAATGACGCTCGGGTGACGTTGCTCCAACAAGGTTAGCCAGTCACCCAAACAGGTGGGTTTGGTCGAGATATTCACCTGCTGCTCACTCATATTCATGCCGAACCGGATACCGCAGGCTGACGCATCAGCAAAGTAATGGCAGACGCAATACGCTGCCTCATATGTCGCCGATCAACAATCATGTCGATGGCACCCTTCTCTAGCAGAAACTCGGCCCGCTGGAAGCCCTCTGGCAAGGTTTCCCGAACGGTCTGCTCTATTACCCGAGGACCGGCGAAGCCAATCAATGCGCCCGGCTCTGCCATGACGATATCCCCCAGGAAGGCAAAGCTGGCGGAAACGCCACCCATGGTTGGATCGGTAAGAATCGAAATGAAAGGCAGGCGAGCCTCGGCCAATTTGGTCAGGATGGCGCTGGTTTTTGCCATCTGCATCAGCGAGGTCAATCCTTCCTGCATCCGTGCGCCGCCGCTTGCCGCGACACAAATGAATGGAACGTTCTGCTCGATCGCCACTTTGGCACCTCGAGTAAACCGCTCTCCCACCACCGAGCCCATGGAGCCGCCAATGAATTTGAATTCGAATGCGCAAACAACTACTGGCAAGGACAGAATGCTGCCCTGCATAACCACCAAAGCATCATCTTCACCAGTATCTTCTTTGGCCGCAGTTAGCCGCTCCGGATACCGCTTGCTGTCCTTGAACTTGAGAAAGTCGACAGGCTGAACTTCTGCACCGATTTCAAAACGGGCTTCCTGATCAAGCAGGTAATCCAGGCGTTTTCGTGCCGATATGGCGTTATGATGGCCACACTTAGGGCAAACATCCAGATTGTTATCAAGATCTGTGCGGTACAACACCGCTTCGCAAGCCGAACACTTACTCCATAACCCCTCGGGCACTGACTTTGCGCCTTGAGGCTTACTCTTGATCTTGGGTGGTAATAGTTTTTGTAACCAGCTCATTATTGTCTCCATTCGGTGCGGGGATACCATCTCCCGACCGCAAAACAGGGGCGCCGGAGCCTCTCCAATGTAGTGTTGGCAGCCGCCAGAAATCCGTCGCGATGCAATCCAGCAAGCCTGGATCACGCCACATCAGCACCAATACGGAATCTCCAGCTCCCCAAATTCCAGTACTTCGGGTAGCGCTACGATCTGGCCTGATGGACCGCATCACGAATCCGGCCAGTGAAAGTCTGCAAGCCTGTGGCGGGATCTGCAGGGTTGGCCTCAATTTCTTCAATCATGCGACTGCCGATTACCACAGCATCCGCAAAGTTGGCAATGGCTTTGGCGGAGGCTTCATCGCGAATTCCAAATCCAACGCCAATTGGCACAGAAATGTGCTGGCGTAACGCCGCAAGGCGCAGCTTGACCGCATCGGTATCCAGATTGGCAGAACCCGTCACACCTTTCAGGGACACGTAATACACATAGCCTTCCGCCATCTCGCCTATGACCTTCAGCCTCGAAGCCGGTGTGGTTGGGGAAACCAGAAAGATCGGCGCAATCGCCTTCGCTTTGAGAATGGCTACAAATTCAGCCGCCTCTTCCGGGGGAAGATCGACCGATAGCACCCCATCAACACCAACCGCAGCAGCACGTTCGGCAAATGCCTTGTAACCCATGGCTTCCACCGGATTGGCGTAGCCCATCAGGACAATCGGTGTGTATGAATTGGACTTCCTGAACTCCGACACCGCATTCAGAACCTTGCTCAGGCTCATGCCCTTGTTCAAGGCGACTTCTGATGAACGCTGGATAACAGGGCCATCCGCCATCGGATCAGAAAATGGAATACCCAACTCAATGATGTCCGCGCCACCGGCCACCAAAGCGTGCATCAACATAACCGTCTGCTCAGGGCTTGGATGACCAGCGGTGATAAAGGGAATAAGGGCAGCACGATTGGCGGTTGCTAACTGCCGAAACTGTTGATCAATTCGATTTGTCATGGATTCAAGCGATTTGCATTAAAGGCCGGAAAGCGTTTGCCACATTTCATCCCGGCCGATTATTCAAAGGGGGAAGAATAGCCAGAAGCTGTATTCTCACCCACATGAAGGCCAATTCAGAGCAAGCGGCCACCCTGGCAACGTGCCCGGCAGCCGTCCTATAGTGAAATCCCCGACACGTCAGCAACCGTAGCAATATCCTTGTCACCACGGCCAGACAGGTTCACCAGCAAAATGGCATCCTTCTCCATGTTCTGGGCCATTTTCTTTGCATGGGCCAAGGCGTGGCTTGATTCGAGCGCGGGAATGATTCCTTCATACCGACATAGCTCGTGAAACGCTTCAAGCGCTTCGGTATCATTGGCCGAGGTGTACTCCGCACGGCCAATATCCTTCAGGTAGCTGTGCTCTGGCCCAACGCCCGGGTAGTCCAAACCGGCCGAGATTGAGTGGGTTTCGATAATCTGACCATTCTCATCCTGCATCAGATAGGTACGATTGCCATGTAATACGCCTGGCCGCCCTGCAGTCAGAGGCGCTGCGTGCCGCCCGGTTGCGACACCGTCCCCACCGGCTTCAACCCCAATCAGCCTCACACCTTGCTCCCCAACATAGGGGTAGAACATGCCGATGGCGTTTGAGCCACCGCCGACGCAGGCAATCACCGCATCAGGTTGTCGGCCAGCCATTTCCTTCATCTGGACCTTCGATTCCTCACCAATGACCGCCTGGAAATCCCTTACCAGCATGGGGTAAGGATGCGGGCCGGCGGCAGTGCCAAGAATATAGAAAGTCGAATCCACATTGGTCACCCAATCCCGCATGGCTTCGTTGAGCGCATCCTTTAGCGTCTTGCTCCCAGACTCGACCGGAATAACTGTCGCCCCCAGCAACTTCATGCGGAATACATTCGGGGACTGGCGTTTAACGTCTTCAGACCCCATGTAGACAACGCACTCCATTCCATAACGGGCAGCCACCGTTGCAGAAGCAACGCCATGCTGCCCTGCCCCGGTTTCGGCAATTACCCGCCTTTTACCCATACGGCGTGCCAACAAGGCTTGCCCAATCGTATTATTGATCTTGTGCGCACCGGTATGATTCAGATCTTCGCGCTTGAGATAAATCTGCGCACCACCAATGATCTCCGACCAACGTTTGGCGTGATAAATAGGGCTGGGCCGACCTACATAATGCTTGAGCTCATAACGATATTCGTCGAAGAACGCCGGATCTGCTTTGGCTTTCTCGTACTCACGGTTCAGTTCATCCAGCGCTGCCATCAAGGTCTCAGCGACGTAAACCCCACCATATGCACCAAAATGGCCTTTTGCATCAGGAAGGTTGTAATTCGATAAGTCATTTGGGTGCATTCTTGGCTCCTGCAATGAAGGCTTCTATCTTGGCTAAATCCTTGACTCCTTTGGATTTCTCAACGCCACTTGAGACATCCACCGCCCAAGGCCGAACCTTGCTGACAGCGGTCGCGACATTTTCCGGGTCCAGCCCACCAGAGAGTATCAAGGGCAGGGGAAGATTGTCGGGTATCAGCGACCAATCGAACCCGGCACCAGTCCCGCCTGGCGTACCTTCTACATAGGCATCACACAGCAGGCCGCGTGCCTGGCAATAAATTTGACAATATTTTACCAAATCAAGCCCGGGCCGAACCCTGACAGCCTTGATATACGGCGTATTAAAGCTGCTGCAATATTCCGGCGTCTCGTTCCCATGAAATTGCAGCAAATCAAGCGGTACGCCTTTGAGTACTGACTGTACGTAGTCGGAAGGCGCATCCACAAACAAACCCACCCGGGTTATAAATGGCGGGATAGCCAGTGCTATGGACCGCGCCAGCTCAATCGAGAGATGACGTGGACTCGGCTCGTAAAACACCAGCCCCAGCGCATCGGCCCCAAAGTGAGCTGCTTGTATTGCCGTCTCCGGATCACGCAAACCGCAGATCTTCACTCTAATACTCATCAGATCAGCCCCTGTCTATATAACGGTTCTGTATCCAGGCCAAATTCCTTAGGGTAACTAACGCCAGACAGATACAAACCATCCGGCATAAAAGTCGGTGCAGCCAGCGTCCGGTTTTTCGCCGCCAACAACTCAGCAATCCAATCCGGATCGCGTTTGCCTTTCGCAACATGCAGCAAAGAACCCATGATGTTGCGCACCATATGGTGAAGAAATCCGTTTGCGGAGAAATCCAGCGCAATGAGATCCCCCTGTCTGGAAATATCAAGCCTGGACAGATGCCTGACAGGAGACTTGGCTTGACATTCTGCAGCACGGAAACTGGAAAAATCATGTTCACCGATTAAATGACCGGCCGCCTCCTGCATGCGCGCTAACTCCAGATCGCTATGCAGCCACCCTACCCGACCATGTAGCAGTGCCGGTCGAATCGGATGATTGAGGAGTAAATAACGATAGTGCCGGGCGGTAGCAGAAAAACGAGCGTGAAAAGCATCAGGAACTGGACTCGCCCACGTAACCGCCATCGTTTTGGGTAGAAAGCTATTGACGCCCCTCACCCAAGCAGTAATAGGTCGGGGGACATCGGTGTCGAAATGCACGATTTGCCGCGAAGCATGAACGCCCGCATCCGTTCTACCTGCAGCATGAACTCGCACTTTCGTGCCTGCCATCTGGCCTATCGCAGCTTCCAATGCGTCTTGAACAGACCTGCCTGTTGGTTGAGACTGCCATCCAATAAAAGCTGTACCGTCATACTCCAGCGCAAGCGCTATCCTACCCAAACCACGCCTCCCACAATAAACATCACCCACATCCCCGCCAAGAAACAGTCAGCCAGTTTTATGGGGCACAGTTCCAGCACATAGTTGCTCTCTGTCTGACCCCAAGTTGCCTTATCAGTCAATCGATCGAGCTGACTTGATGGGTTGTTCCCCTGTCTGACCTCAAAGGTGTATTGCATGACCAGCATCAGGCGGACCACCAGAGTCTCAACCGGAACATGAAACACCTTAAGCCAGGAAATGGCAAACCAAAGCCCCTGCAGCAAACGCAATGAGGAAGCCCTTCCAAAACACCAGTGGAGTGCAGCCAGTAGGATCAACAGTCGAAATGATACCAGCCCCGCATGCAGGGCCGAACGGTACCATGAAAATCCGGCAATCAACGTGCCAGAGAGCAATTCACCCAAGAAAAGGGCCACCACCAGCCAACGAAGTCTAGATAGTCTCGCACTCCACCTAGGCCAATCGCATAGAGAAGCCACCAGCACCAAAGCGCCCCCCAGAAACAACACTGGCGCGTTGCCCCAGAAAGGGAGGCAACACGCCAGGGTGATCCAGACAATAATTGCTATGCCAGGATGAAGTGCTATCTTTGTACGCCTTGCTTATAACCCAGCCAACAAGGACTGAGCCGTGGCTTTCTGCTCTGGATTACCCTCAGACAAGGCTTCCTGCAGTATCTCCTTGGCACCTTCCTTATCACCCATATCAATGTAGGCTCTGGCCAAATCGATCTTGGTGGTGACTGGATCATCCAAATCACCGCCAAAGTCCATCGACATATCGTCGCCACTCACCTCTTCGATGGGCATCCCCAAATCAAGATTCAGGTCGGCAGCTCCCCCAGCAGTGGCCGAAGCAGGAGCCGCATCTGCGCCAAGATCAAAATTGAAGTCGAGGGAGGCATCATCGGCCTGCGACAACTCAGCACCACCACCCAAGTCAAGATCTGGCATGGAAAGATCCAGCGACTCATCCAAAGAAGGTACTGCGGGTGCGCTAGCCGACCCCATGTCCAGAGGAATATCCAGCGACAACATGCCAGCACCATCCCCTGCAGACGCCTCTTCAGTCAAAGACGGGGGATTAGACATGGCGCTATCACCAAAATCCATGCTGACATCTAACTCTGGCATGGCCTGGGGAACGTCCAACTCAGCACTGGCGGGCATATCCAGACCACCCGCTCCCAGATCAAAATCCAGATCAGAGGCAGCGGGCACTGCCGCAGCAGCTTGACTACCATTACCCGCTGCAAAATCCAACTCAAAATCAAGATCGCTGCCTGCCTCAGCAACAGCAGCCGCAACAGGCGAGCTAGCCATCTTGGTTGTCTGACCCATACCTACTGCCGCCGCTGCAGCAACGCCTGCCGCACCCACACCCAAGACAACTGTTTTATCAAGAGAAGGGGCACTGTCAGCGGCAGCCGACTGAGAATAAAGCTGATTCTGCGGGTCAAGCGCCCTACCCATCTCAGCCGCTTGCGCCCATACAGGACCACTCCCCTTAGTTGCGGTATGCAAATCGGTAGCCAAAGCCTCAAACGCACTTGCGTTCTTGCGCATGCTATAAATTTCAAGCAGCTTCAGCCTAACCTCATGCCTGCCTGCATCTTTGGCCAGCGCGTCCTTCAAAATTTCCTCAGCCTGGGCATCACGACCATAGGCCATATAGACTTCCGCCTCAGCGATCGGATCTACCTCGTCCGTATCGATCGTGCCAAGACCTTCACGACTGAAGTCGGTGAGAAACGAATTTTCAGTAACCCCAGTACTGATCACTGCGCCACCGGTATTACCCAAAACAGTATTCGACTTAAGGTCGCTACCAGTAATTATGCTGTCGTCAAAGGTATTGCGCTTGCGACGCCGCAATAGCCACATCACCAACCCACCAATCCCTCCAAGACCGACCAAGGCCCCCCCCCCCAACACGAGGGGGTTATCAAGCAAAGACTCTTCCGGCTCCGGCGGCGGAGCAACGATCTTGGGCTTCTTGGGTTTTGGTGGCTGAGCAGCAGGCGCAGGTGGTGGCTCAGTCACAGCGGGCTGAGCTGTCGCTGCATCGGTAGGCTTGTGGTCACCGGCCGCATCAGCAGGTTTAACCGCTGGCGGTGTGGGCTCAACTGGTTTGGCTTCCGGCTTGGCTTCAACAGCAGCGGGCTTTTCGGTCGTAGCAGGCTTGGCCTCTGCCTTTGCAGGCTCAGTGGGCTTCACCTGCTCGGGCTTTTTTGTCTCTGGCTTAGCCTCTGCCTTCTGCTCAGGCTTGGCCTGAGCATGGCTTTGCATATCCGCGCCCTTCTGACTCTTCAACTCCATCAGCTGCTGCATCTTGCTGACGTTCTTTTCAAGCTCGGAAACGCGCTGCTTGGACTCATCCAACGCTTTCTGGCGAGCTACCGCTTCCTCCTCAAGACTGCGGATTTTGTCTTTGAGCGACTTGGTACCTGCCTCATCCTTGGAAACCTTCAGGCTGCCCTTGCCGGGCTGTGACTCTGCAGCAGCCTTATCTTCAACTTTGGCAGTAATCTTGCCGGCTCCAGCATTCTTTTCCTGCTCAGACGCGCCACTCTTGCTAACCATGTCAGCCAGCTTGCCGCGATAGCTACGCCAGTTCTCCGACTGAACCCTGATTTCCTTGGCGGCTGCAGGCTTGGTAACTTCTGCCAGCGTCTCTTTACCAGGAATCTTCAGAATCTTGCCTTTGCGCAGGCGATTCATGTTCTTGCCGTCAAAGGCGTCGGGATTGGCGCGATAGAGGCCAACCAGCATCTGCTCCAGACTGATACCCTCTGGCTGGAATTTGCGTGCGATTGATGACAGCGATTCGCCAGCCTTAACTTCATGGCTATCACCTTCGAGCAGATCAGAAGATGCTTGCGGCTCGGGAGCAGGTTTGCTGGCCGGCGGCATTTCTTTATTTGTTTCACCCGTTTTTTTCTGGTTTGAAACTACTGGAGAAACAGGCGCTTCTGCAGATTTCCCTGGGGTATATCCAACGGGATCAAGTAGCGCAGAATATTCTCTTAATACCCGGCCACCTTCCCATTTCAGTTCGACCAGCACATCTATAAATGGCTCATTTACCGACTGATTGGATTTTACCGCCACATAATATTGACCTGATGCTCGCTTCTCGATACTAAAGCGCAAACCTAGCGACGAGGAGGGATATTCGATTTGCGCATCCTTATAAGCTTCCGGAGATGCCAGCGATGCTTTTAGCGATTCGGCTTCACCGGGCTGGATGGCAACCAAATCAATTTCTGCGCGAAGCGGCTGGCCAAGGCCCGACAGCACATTGAGTCGTCCAAGCCCTGCGGCATTCACGGCGAAAGGCACGTTGGCCAGTGCTACGGCCACAGCACATGCTTTAAGTTTTGATTTGATATGCACAGCTCCACCCTTTTTTTGGCATGCAAATTGGGACAAGTAAAATAACATCATGGATTTAGCCACGCAAGCTGAGAGCCTTCCTCAGTTTAGTACACCAAGTTCGCTTTTCTAAAAGAAAAAACTGATAGTCCCTAACATTTCAAAGACATAGATGACGTTGGCGTATTCATTTTGCATGAAGCCGCGCTGGGCTTGGCATTGTCGTATATGCAACGAAAATCGCCGGACGTCACGCGTCGTCAGGAACCATCCTCGAATACAGCGTAGACGCCACTTGCAATCTTGTCAGTATTGGAATGATCGTTGTCGTGGAATTTCAGCAGATTTCCAATGAGAAAATGCCCATTTCCAAACCTCTGCAACAGATGCTTTGATCAACCCCACCGGAGGATTTTGTCCAAGTCTTTGTAATGTAAATACTAATTGACCAGACACTTCAGAGATGTCCAGTGCGGGGGCCAATGTCTGCTTACTGAGTTTTTCGCCTTTGTCGTTTACCAATACCGGTAGATGCAGATAGCTTGGCTGAGGAATGCCGAGGGCACGTTGAATGGCAATTTGGCGAGGGGTTGAATCAATCAGATCAGCCCCTCGCACAATGTCGGTAATTTGTTGTTCTGCGTCATCGATTACCACTGCGAGTTGATATGCAAAATATCCATCTGCACGCAGTAATACAAAATCGCCAATCTCACGATACAGATTCTGTATTTGGTATCCCATCAATCTGTCATGAAAGCCTATTTGTATATCGGGTGCTTTGAAGCGCCATGCTCGGGCCAGCTTGCCCACAGGCAAGCCATTCCGGCAAGTGCCCGGATATATTGGGCCTTCAATGCCAGAAATTGCTGAATCGGCAATTTCCTTGCGAGTGCAGCCGCAAGGGTAGGACAATCCGAGTGCAGCCAGCCTGTCGAGTGCCTGCCGATAGTAGTCGAGGCGACGGCTTTGGTAGATGACTTCACCATTCCACTCAAAGCCAAACGCCTCCAGTGTTTGCAGAATATTCGCCGCCGCGCCGGGTACTTCTCTTGGGGGATCGAGATCCTCCATGCGAACAAACCATTGTCCGCCCGAAGTTCTGGCATCAAGATAACTGGCGACGGCAGCAATCAAGGAGCCACTGTGGAGTAATCCAGTTGGACTGGGGGCAAAGCGGCCGCGATATATTCTTAGCGACGCTTGTGTCGGATCGGCTGGAATGGACATCGTGTTTTTCGGTCTGACAGGGATGGCTTCTGGTAAAATTGCTCGCCATGAACTGAATAATTTGATGGGGGAATTCAGCCCCCGCGCCTCGCATAAGGATGCGCCATGACCTATGTAGTGACTGAAGCCTGTATCAAGTGCAAATATACCGACTGTGTTGATGTTTGTCCGGTTGACTGCTTTCGTGAAGGCCCGAATTTTCTGGTGATTGATCCGGACGAGTGCATCGACTGCACCTTGTGTGTGGCCGAATGCCCGGTCGAGGCCATTTACGCGGAAGATGATGTACCGGCCGACCAGCAGATTTATATCAAGCTGAACGCCGATCTGGCCAAGCTGCCAAGCTGGACGCCGATTGTCGAGAAGAAAGATCCGCTACCTGATCACGAACAGTGGGCGTCGGTAAAAGGCAAGCTCGATCAGCTTGACCGCAACGGCGGCTAATATCCACGCTATATTTGCTTCTCAACGCCCGGCCATGTGCCGGGCGTTTGCTTTTGTAATGGGCTGTGGCAACTTTATCTGCTCTGGCCATGTCGATACCGGCCGGTATGGGTAGTTGCTGCACGTCATCTATCTGCTTACCTGATGTCATTTAATTTGTTTAGGTTCTGTTGAAGTTAGGTTTGCAGCTGCGCTTCGCCGGAAAACCGCCAGGGGCAAAGCGCAGAGCGCGCCGCATAGCCATTATGCTATGCGGGCGCTCTGCAACACAGGGCCAGGCCATTTCCGGCGAAACCCTGCGTCCCCGCCAAGGGGATGCCGTGCACGCGCGTGGTAGTTGGTGTCGATGATTGCGGTTCGGTGTTATTCGAATCGGATGCCGTGCACGCGCGTGGTAGTTGGGGCTTTAGCCCCTTACCAGCCACGGCCTACTCCTTGCGGGTATAGCACCCGCCCCAAAACTCGGCCCGGCGCGACCGGAAACAAAACGTCAACAGAGCCTAGTTGTTTCAAATTACAAATGCTTGCACTGGAATTCACCTTGAAACCCTTCAAAACTGTACTGACCAGCCTCATCGTCGCTCTGGCCTTTAACCCTTGCACTCCCAGCCTTGCCGCTACGCTCAAGCCCGGCGTTACGGTAGAAAGTGTGCGTGAGTACAGGCTGGATAACGGGCTGCTGGTCTTGCTGGCTCCGGATGACAGCAACCCGGTCACCTCTGTCGTCATCCGTTACGGCGTCGGAGCCAAAGATGAGGATCGGGGTGAATCGGGCATGGCGCATTTGCTGGAGCACATGCTGTTCAAAGGCACGCCCTCGTTGCCCGATATCCGGGGGGAAGTGCGCAAGCGCGGATTGAACAGCAATGCCATCACCACAGCAGACCAGACTTTTTACTTTGAATCGTTTGCTACGGATCAATCAACACTCGACTGGTCTCTAGGCATGGAAGCCGACCGCATGGTGAATGCGCTGATTTCCAAGGAAGCGCTTGTTACCGAAATGCCTGTGGTCAGAAACGAGTGGGAGCGCGGAGAAAATCAACCCGGCTGGGTGCTCTGGCGGCAGATGTCGGCTGCGGCACTGACGGCGCATCCCTATCGCGATCCGGTCATTGGCCATCGAGACCAGATCGAGAACACCGATATCAACCGGTTGCGCGCTTTCTACCAACGCTACTACCGTCCCGACAATGCCGTGCTGGTGGTATCAGGGAAATTCGACCTTGCCGCCACACTCAAGTCGATCGAGAAGCACTTTGGTGCCATTTCGAAACCTTCAGTAGCCCTAAAACGCTACTACCCGGTCGAGCCGGTACAGGAAGGTTCGCGCTACGTTGAACTCAAACGCCCCGGCACCGATGCGATCACCTTGCTCGGCTACCATGCCCCCTCCTGCATGCACCCCGATTTCCCGGCGCTGGAAATGCTCACCGTCGTTCTCGCGAATCAAAAAAATGGCCGGCTACAGACACAGTTGGTCGAAAAAAAGCTGGCCGTATCCGAATGGGCCAATCTGGAATGCCGTAGCGATCCCTGGCTGATCCAGTTCGGTCTGAGCCTGCCTAAAGATGCCGATGCCACGGCCACACAGAAGGCCATGACTGCAGCGCTGGAGGGCTTTGCGCAACAGCCGATTACCGAACAGGAATTCACTGAAGCCAGGCAAGCCACGCTCAAGCGCTGGGAGAACTGGAATGGCAGTGCACATGCCCAGGTCAATGAAGCTTCCTGGTTTGCGCTGTATGGAGACTGGCGCTATGCCTTTATCCGACGGGATCTGGTCGAACAGGTGACCCGGCAGGATCTACAGCGGGTTGCCGAGAAATACTTCAAGGCAGACAACCGCACCCTCGGTCAATTCCTGCCAACTGTCCGACCGGATCGCAGCGAAGTGACGGCCGCCCCGGATATCGCAGAATTGGCGAAGCATTATCAAAGCAAGCGGCAAGTGGATGAAGGTGAGGTCATTGAGCCCAAAGCGTCAGTCATCGAAGCGCGCACGTTGAAAAGCCAGGGCAGCAGCGGCCTCCAATACGCCCTCCTGCCAAAGAAGACCCGGCAGAATGCGGTTTATGGTCGCATCCAGCTGCGCTTTGGCTTGCCACTGGAACGCCATCAAAACTACGTAGCCGGGCGAATGCTGGGCAGCCTGCTCAATACCGCAACCCAGCATCGCGACAAAGCAGCTCTGGAACTTGAAGCCAACAAGCTCGAATCGACTTATCACATCCATGCCCATGCTGGTGGTCTGACACTGAACTTCCGTAGCAAGCAGGATAAGCTGGCCGGCTTGCTGGCGTTGATGCGAGAGGTCGTGCGCGAGCCCAAGCTCACCCAGAAAGAGTTCGACTTGACCAAGGCACGCTGGATGGATCGCCTCTCCAAGCCGGAAACAGAGCCCAGCACATTGGCAGATCGCGCTCTGGACAAGCACTTCGAAGGCTGGCGTCCCGACAGTGACCCTTTGCACAACTGGACCCGCAAAGCACTCCGCAGCCAGCTGGAGCGCCTCACTCTGGCCGATGTCCAGAAACTCTACGACCAGTATTTTGGCGGTGGCACCGGGGAAGTCGTACTGGTTGGCGCGTTCGATCCAGCATCAGTCCGCAACCAGCTAAACACCACATTTGGTGACTGGACTGGCAAAAAGCCATATCAGGACACCCCCGACCCTTATCATGACGTAAAGCCGGCCTATTTTCTGCGAGAAACTCCCGACAAAGCCAATGCCAGCTATGAAGCACGGGCCTATTTGCCGGTGGCCTACTCGCATCCGGATCGCTATGCGCTGGCTTTTGCCAACAGTTTGCTGGGAGGCGACAACAGCTCCCGTTTGTGGTTGCGTCTGCGCGAGAAAGACGGGCTGACCTACCATGTCAACAGCAGCCTGAATCTGGACCGCCTCGACCAATACGCGATCTGGTCGATTGTGGTGAGCTTTGCGCCAGACAAGCGGCAGCAGGTTGAGGCGGCCGTCAAACAGGAGATTGCGCACGCACGCCAGGAAGGTTTCACCGAAGCCGAGTTCGAAGCTGCCAAGCAAGGCGTCATCCGGCAGATGCGTCAGAACCTTGCCTTTGAAGGTGGCATGCTGGGGGCGCTGGTTGAAAACCTGCGGTATGGCGTGCCAATTGGTGAAATTGAAGACAATCTGGCCCGCATCGAAAAATTGACGCTCGCTGAAGTCAACGCCGCTTTGCGCAAATATCTGGATGCCGACCGTCTGACGATTGCCGTTGCCGGCAATTTTTCAGGTAAGGCTGCAGAAAACACACTGAAGGCGCCACAGGATGAGGACGACTGATCCCGCGCGTGACCCCACATCCGTGCAGTTGCTCAGGCGCTGTTGATCGTATCCCCAGCAACCCGCGTTGCCGGGGGTGTAGCACACCGCAACCGGAAAAGAAAACGCCAACAGAGCCTATAATCTGGCGACAGCAGATTGGTCTGAAATTGAGCGGTATAGGCACTTTACTTACCCATCGCGCCAGTTTGGTTCTGTTTGAGTTAGGTTCAGTTGACGTAATGTTTGCAGAACCTAGGCTCTGTTGACATTTTATTTCCGGATCGCGTTTCGTCGGATTTGGGCCTGATGCAAGGCGAAAAGCGCGCCGCTTAGTGGGCTAAGCAAGCGATTTTTAACGCGGCAGCAGGCCCAAATC
>NZ_JARRAF010000337.1 GCF_030129945.1 Parachitinimonas caeni | reverse complement strand
GATCGCCCAGCGCTGGTCGTATGCCGACAACGGCCAGCGCCGGCTCGATCAGCGTGAGGTCAGCGTCCAGTACGTCTACGACGCCAACGGCAATATCCGCCAGACCACCACCCGCAACCCGAGTGCCGGCGGCGAGCAGACCGAAACCCAGGTCTATGCCTACAACCACCTGAACCTGCTGACCGAGGCCAGCAAAGTCGA
>NZ_JARRAF010000336.1 GCF_030129945.1 Parachitinimonas caeni | reverse complement strand
GGTTTCTTCGACAGGACTTCGATCTCGGCCTCGAACACGGTGGAGAGCGCATCGCGCAGGGTCATGCTGCGGAACAAGAGGGCGTCATCGCCCAGCGGGGTGTGGAGGCGGAGGGGGCGCGGCATGGGGCAAGTCCTCGACAGCTCATTGGCTTAACGATAGCCAATATCCCTGGCTCCCAGGCAGGATTCGTCTGTCGCGGCC
>NZ_JARRAF010000335.1 GCF_030129945.1 Parachitinimonas caeni | reverse complement strand
CAGGGACCAGCTGTAACGGCGCAACCGGTTGGGCCTCTTCCCTTGGCCGACGCAGCCGCTTCACCCAATACAGGAAGCTAGGCAAGGCCAAACCCTGCTGTTCACAATACGCCTCCGCCTTCAAACCGCTGCTACGCCACCTTTCAACATGCGCCTCTCGCTGCGCCCAGGATTCACTTTCTTGCGCCATCGCTCCGCTCCTGACAA
>NZ_JARRAF010000334.1 GCF_030129945.1 Parachitinimonas caeni | reverse complement strand
CAGGGACCAGCTGTAACGGCGCAACCGGTTGGGCCTCTTCCCTTGGCCGACGCAGCCGCTTCACCCAATACAGGAAGCTAGGCAAGGCCAAACCCTGCTGTTCACAATACGCCTCCGCCTTCAAACCACTGCTACGCCACCTCGCTACCTGTGCTTCCCGCTCTGTCCATGATTCACATGACTGCACCATCACCTGACTCCCACCAA
>NZ_JARRAF010000333.1 GCF_030129945.1 Parachitinimonas caeni | reverse complement strand
CAGGGACCAGCTGTAACGGCGCAACCGGTTGGGCCTCTTCCCTTGGCCGACGCAGCCGCTTCACCCAATACAGGAAGCTCGGCAAGGCCAAACCCTGCTGTTCACAATACGCCTCCGCCTTCAAACCGCTGCTACGCCACCTTTCAACATGCGCCTCTCGCTGCGCCCAGGATTCACTTTCTTGCGCCATCGCTCCGCTCCTGACAA
>NZ_JARRAF010000332.1 GCF_030129945.1 Parachitinimonas caeni | reverse complement strand
GGCCGCGACAGACGAATCCTGCCTGGGAGCCAGGGATATTGGCTATCGTTAAGCCAATGAGCTGTCGAGGACTTGCCCCATGCCGCGCCCCCTCCGCCTCCACACCCCGCTGGGCGATGACGCCCTCCTGTTCCGCAGCATGACCCTGCGCGATGCGCTCTCCACCGTGTTCGAGGCCGAGATCGAAGTCCTGTCGAAGAAACCCGACATC
>NZ_JARRAF010000331.1 GCF_030129945.1 Parachitinimonas caeni | reverse complement strand
TGTTGTCAATCGGCAGATCGCCGGTCTGGGCGTAGCGGCTCAGGGCTTCCCAGCGATGAATGCTGTAGTCCAGGGCGCGGCCGTATCCCGAGGTCTTTGTCGTTTGCTGGCGTTGCTGGATCAGCCAGGCATGCAGAGCCTGCAGGCGCGGCAGGGCTTGGGTCTGACGGAGCATCTGTCGTTCTGCGGGTGACTGCTCACGCGCCTGGGCTTCGAT
>NZ_JARRAF010000330.1 GCF_030129945.1 Parachitinimonas caeni | reverse complement strand
GGTACTGACAAGTTAACTTCGAACTTGGCGGCAGGTTAAGATGTTGGCATGGACAAGGATCTCTACCACCGCCACCGTTTCCCGGCTGAAATCATCGGCCATGCGGTCTGGCTCTACCATCGATTCAACCTCAGCTTCCGTGATATTGAGGAATTACTGGCCTCACGGGGCGTGCTCGTCAGTAACGAGACGATCCGGCAATGGTGCCTGAAATTCGG
>NZ_JARRAF010000032.1 GCF_030129945.1 Parachitinimonas caeni | reverse complement strand
TAACCCTAACGACGCCATGCCCCAAAAATCGACCCGGCCCGGAGGGTTTCGCCGGATTTGGGCCTGCTGCGGTGTTGAAAATCGCTTGTTTAGCCCACTAAGCGGCGCGCTTTTCGCCTTGCATCAGGCCCAAATCCGACGAAACGCGATCCGAAAATAAAACGTCAACAGAGCCTAACTCCCCACCAAGAAAAAGCGCCCGTAACCAGCGGGCGCTTTTTCAATAGCAGATAGATCAAACTCTGCTGATCGTCTCAGACCAAGTGCCGCATTTCACCGCTTTACCTCATCGGTACGCGGCTTGGCATTCCTGACGTAGCGCTCCAGCCACTGATCCTGCTCCCACAGCATGTGCAAGACCGATTCCCGCGCCCGATAGCCATGATCTTCAGCTGGCA
Organism: Parachitinimonas caeni; assembly: GCF_030129945.1. Taxonomy (GTDB): domain Bacteria; phylum Pseudomonadota; class Gammaproteobacteria; order Burkholderiales; family Chitinimonadaceae; genus Parachitinimonas; species Parachitinimonas caeni. The sequence goes on along the minus strand of NZ_JARRAF010000032.1, from coordinate 54,443 downwards.
ACATCACTAGCCGAGAGATACCACCCAAACCCTGCACGGCCTGATACATCCGCTCACTCTGGATCGGGAAAGTACCGGAGTTGGAATCATCCTGGCCGTGAATCAGCAGCAGCGCATCCTTGATCTGCTCAGCGTAGTTGAACGGGGCCATTGTCTGGTAAGTTGACTTTGCATCCCAGAAATTGCGGTCTTCCGCCTGAAAACTGAACGGGGTCAGCGTGCGATTGTAGGCCCCCGACCGCGCAATGCCCGCTCTGAACAGTCTCGTATGCGCAAGCAGATTGGCCGTCATGAACGCCCCATAGCTGTGGCCGCCCACGGCAATACGGTTACGGTCGGCGACGCCCAGGCGTACCACCTCGTCCACTGCCGCTTTGGCTGAAGCCGTCAGCTGTTCCAGATAGGTATCGTTTGGCTCCTTTTTACCTTCGCCGATAATCGGCATCGCCGGGTCGTCCAGCACTGCGTAACCACGGGCCAGCGCAGTCAACGGGCTCAGCGGGCTGATGCGGTTATAGCGATAGGGCGAATCCGTAACCTGCGCTGCGGCTTCCTTGGTTTTAAAGCTTTGCGGGTAAGCCCACATCAACAAGGGCAAGGCGCCATCCCGTTTCTGATCGTAACCCGGCGGCAGATACAGCTTGCCGGACAACTCAAGGCCATCCGCCCGCTTGTAACGTAGTGTCTGCACCTGAATCCCCTTGAGCTGCGGCAGGGGGTTGGGCAGCCGGGTCAAGGCCCGCAGCTGGCCCGCCGGTAAATCCCGCACATAGAAGTTGGGAAACTCCTCCCTCGCTTCGCGACGCGAGATGAAGCGCCGGCCACTATCGTCCAGCAAAGCCAGCGCTTCTTCATAGAACGGTGCTTCAGAACGCCACAACCGCGTGGTCTTGCGAGTGCTCAGATCGAAATGATCCAGAAATGGTCGATCCCCTTCATTGCTTGCCCCCTCCCCTGCCAGAAACAACGACTTGCCGTCCGCGCCAGTGTTCAGCACCGTTACCCCATTTGACAGGGTCTTCGTCATGGGGGAACCCGGATCGGCGTAGCGATCTTCACTCTTGCGAGCAAACAGCAGTTGCGGCGTATCTGCTGGCTTGCCGGGCCTGACCTGCCAGGTTTTAACGTCGCGGCTCTTCCACCAGTACTCGCTGACCAGCGCCAGATCATCCGAACCCCATTGAATCTCGGACAGCCGGTTCGCCAGCGACAGCCAGCGCTGGGGGCCAGACTTGAAGGGTGCAGACTGCAGGAACACTGCATCCCGCACCGTCGTACTGACCGAGGGATCCCCACCATCCTGCGCTTCGGCCCAGAACAAGGTTGCCGGCGCATCGGCACGCCAGCCGATGTCGCGAGGCCCGGTTGGCACTGCGTCATATCCGCTGGGCAGGCGATCAATCAACGGTCGCTCATGCACCACCTTGACCAACTGACCTTTCATGTCCCAGAGCTCGGTCGTTTCAGGAAAGCGCTCCAGCGGCACCAAGGTTGAATACGGGCGGCGCAGGCGCTTCACCAGCAGATAGCGGCCATCCGGCGACGGTACCGCCGCCAGCAGGCGATCATGCTGGCCAAGCAATTCGATCTTGCCATCCAGACTGACTGCGGCCAGCTGACTATCGAGTGCCCAATCAAGCAAATCCGAGTCGTAAGGCGTCTTCAGCAAATCAGGATAGGTGCGCGTCTGTGCGACCTTGCCCCCAAGACTTTCTTCAGTCTTGGGTCCGGTAGGTACCGTAGGCGCCTGCGGCTGCGGACCCTGCGTTGACGGCACCAGCCGCACCAGCAGACGGTTCGACCCCGCCAGCCACTGCACCGGCCCCGGCTGGGTGGCATTGAGGGAAGGCGTGATCAAACGCCGTGCCGTTGCCTGCTTTACATCCACCAGCCAGAGTTTGACTCCGCCACTCTCCCACAGGGTCACCGCAACCCAGCGCTCGTCCGGAGAAAAATGTGCCTCGGCAATACGGGCATCGGCAGGCAGACCCAGCACAGGTCGTTCGCTACCGTTGGCCACACTGATCAACATCAGCGAATTGCCGAAACTGAAGCGGGCCTCGGCCCGCATGGCTGCATTCAGACGCAAGCCAGCCAAGCGCAGGGTTGGCTGGGCAACATCGGCAATCGCCGGTAATCCGGGCCGCTTGATCATCAGCAGGGTTCCACCGAGTGGCCCCAGTCTGGAATGGGGAGTCAGCGGTGCTTCGGCAATGGCCTGCAAGGCGGGGTGGGGGGTTTTATAGCCGTTCTCGGCCGGTGGGGTATTTGCGCCTGCTGGCAGGGCCAGACAAAGACACAAGGACAGGGCAAGGATTTTGAGCTTCATGATCAGAATCGGGTCAGCGGTGCAAAGGCCGCGAGCGTGGCGAGGCTGACGTCACTTGTCAATTACTTCCGCCTGCCCAGCAAACGTCGCAACCGCCGGTAACTGCGGCGGATGGCGTTCATGGCCCACTCTGGAATCGGTCGCGGCCAGCGCCCCAGCACCGGGCGATAGAACCAGCGGTAGGCCCGCTTGAAGTCCTGCCAATGATCACAGGGCTCGGCTTTGTAGAAATCCGAAATATCGACGATGAAGCCACGCCCGGCATATTGCATGACGTTCTTGGCATGTACATCGTGTGGATACAACCCACGCTGACGTGCCCAGTCGATCGCCAGATCAATATCTTCCACGGCACGAGGGGTGATCAGCTCCCCTTCGATGCAGCAACGCCAGAAGGTGCGGCCCCAGATACGCCGCAGTATCAAATAGTCCGGCCCGATGTGCAGACAGCTCGAAAAAGCCGAGTGCTGCCCCAGCTTGCGATAGACCTCGGCTTCTTCCGCCAGCCCCGGCCGCCCCGGCGCATAGCGCTTGACAATCCAGTCGGGGAAATCCGGGTGGCAGACCACCCCCGCATAGTTTCCACAGCCCAGCAACTGCCAGGGTGCCGGCAAGCTGGCACTTTGCACAGGCTCATGCGCATCAATGCTGCGTAATTGCCATGCCGGTAGCAGCACCTGCGTGATCTGGTAAAGAAATTCATCAAAGGTAGGTTCTGTTGACATGTGTTTTGACGGGCCCGGACGGTGTTCCCGGTCAGTTTACAAGACGGGATACCCTCCCCAAAGCAGCCTGCACAGCCCCGCGCCCATGGTATTCATGGTGCCAATATTTGACTTTTGGGGGAAAGACGAAAACCTTTTTATTTTTTATTTTCAAATCAGTTATTTAAAAACCACCTCCAATAAAACCTAATGCACGGTATGGATGAGTTGATACTTATTGCCACTGAGCATATCCGCTTCGCTCAGCCCATACCCCAGATAGAGGGCGGCTTCAGGATATGCACTGACATTGGCCGCAGATAGCGGTGTCAGTGTCAGCGTATCCCGCACAAAGGTCTGGGCATAAACCGGCAGGCTACCGCTCGTCCAGGCTTGCCAGCTGGCGCCATTATGAAAGTAGTACTGCGTGCCAACGCGAGCGGCCAGATAGAGATTGGCTGTCTTGCCACTATCCATGGCATCCGGGGTCAGGATGCTGGTCAGGGAAAGCGCCGAATTACCGCCACTGGCGCTGGTCTGTATCTGAAACATCGCCGGCAGATCACAGCTATAGAGCAAGGTGCTGGCACTGCCGCTGGCTGCCGTCGCCAGCAGCATCCGGTAACGACCATCCGGCATCTGATAGACATCAGGATCCACCACACTGCCACTGCCCGCCATGCTGAGAAACGCCGTGGACGCGGGGGTAAAAGTGAGGCCATCAGACGAATCAGCCACCAGCAGACGTTTCAGCCGCGTCGAACTGGCCCAATCGGTGTAAACCAGCCGATACCCGCCTGCCGGCTTCTGCAGAATGGTGGGATCGACGCCATTGCTGATTCGAACACCCGATTCCCGGGTCCAGGTCTTGCCCTCATCTGACGATAGGGCCGACTCAATATCAGTGCCACGCGCCACGAAATACATGCGCCAACGGCCATCAGGCAGTCGGATACCGGTTGGCACCGACAGGAAGATCTTGCCGCTGGCGGTTTCGATATCAGCACTACTACCGGCGATGACCACCCCCTCGGCACTAAAGGTCAAACCATCGCTCGAAGTTGCAGACAGCAAAGCGGAATCCCCATTCGACAGCGCCGCATCAAATAGCATGCGAAAGCCCCCCGCCTGCCGGCTGATAACCCAAGGATTTCTTGTCTGACTGTAGGTTTTACCATCTATCGTCACGGAACTCGCCAATCGCACCCCCGACTCCGCCGTAAAGGTCTGCAGATCGCTCGACTTGGCCGAAGCCAGCCCTTTCCCCATGTAGTAGATACGGTAACTACCATCGCTATGACGGAAAATCTGCGGGGCAACACCCGTCAAACCGGTCTCGACAAAATTCGTACAAACCGTTGAGGCAATACCGGCACTGGACTGCACATCCGCCATCACCGGCACGGCCAGGCATGCCGCGAGCAAGGCACCATGGAATCTGAACATCCGAAATTCTCCTCCAGAATGAATGACTTCTCCGCACACACCGGCCCACTGCCAGCAAGGCAGCCAAGCGGGCGACATGCCGTACTTACCTCTTTGCTATAGCAGACTCGCAAGTCCGGCCAGGGCACGCCTGCCGGCTGACCGACCCTTCTGGCGATTGGCACTCGCTGTAAACCCTGATGGCTGCTATAAAGGAACGCTTGGGCTGCGTGAATTGTGACAATTCTGGACCCTGCAGCCGACTTTCTGGTGGGCTGATGACCAATGCCCGCACCGGCAGGCCGCTTTCAAGTGGATGGCTGGGTGGAGATAGCCGCTGGTAACGCGAGCCTGGAGAAAAAGCCATCGACAATGCCGGCAGCAACAAATGCCAGATTGCCGAACAGCTCATTACCGCATTTAAAGGCGTGCCGATAATGCCAGCGCACTGGTCAGCCCATGTGCTGGGGTTCGAACTGCCTGTTTTCTCGCAACCAATCGGGACGGACGATCATGCAACTCCCCTGCCCCATTGCTGCCGTGATTTTCGATATGGACGGGCTGATGCTCGACACCGAGCGGCTGGTACTGGCTGCCTGGCAGCAAGCCGCGCAGGAACATGGCGCCGTGCTTGACGAGCAGCTGCTCTTGGGGATGGTAGGGCTGCACGACCGGCTATGCCGGCAATATCTGCGTGAACAGCTGGGCGAACAGACGCCCGTTGAAGCCATTCACGACCGTACACGCGAACTTTATGCCAAGGCGCTGGCCGAAGGGCCACCCATCAAGCCGGGACTGATCGCCTTGCTCGACTACCTCGAAACCGCCAGTCTGCCCAGAGCAGTCGCCACCTCCACCTTGCGCCGGTTTGCCTTGGGCAATCTTGAGCGGGCAGGTTTGCTCAACCGCTTTGCCCATATCATTGCCGGGGATGACATCTGCCACCCAAAGCCGGCACCTGATGTCTATCTGCAGGCCGCCGCCGCACTGGGTGTCGCACCCGCGCTGTGTGTCGTACTGGAAGACTCTGAACCCGGCGTGCGAGCAGCGCTTGCGGCCGGCATGACACCCATTATGATCCCTGACCTCAAAGCCCCTTCTGCCGAAGTACGTGCCTTCGGCCACCATATCGTCGCCTGTCTGGCAGACGCCCACACTCTGATCGCCGACGCCCTGAGCGCTGCGGAGGCTCTGCGATGACCGAAGCGCGCCGACTGATCGTGATTGGCCGGGTACAAGGTGTTGGCTACCGCAATGCATTTGAGATGACCGCCCGCCGCTACGGCCTTGCCGGCTGGGTGCGCAATCGCTTGGATGGCACCGTTGAAGCCTGGGTCGAAGGTGAAACCAACTCGGTTGCCAGCATCATCGACTGGGCCGCCAAAGGCCCTCCCGCAGCCAGAGTGGATGATATCGAGGTGCTACGTGTCGAACCTGCCGGCTTGCAGACCTTTGTGCGCAAAGAAACCGTCTGAAATCCGCTCAAGCACAGCGAATCAATCAAGCAATCGCTTGGTTGATGATTTATATCGAAAAATCAGGGAATGCCCGACGAAGGCCCTGTGACTGGCTTTGCAAAAGATCCTCAGGTTTCGGCAAACCGCAGCATAAACAGCGGCAATTTTGACAATATCCGGGCTAGAATAAGGCCAACCCACCCATTTGGCCCAGTTGGCCCAAAGCTTGCGCAAAGGGTAAGCCTTGGTGCATCGGCGCTCCGGGTGCCCTTCTTCATTCACTCCCAGTCGAGACTTGCTATGACGCTGTTTGCAACGGTAGAACTCGCTCCGCGCGACCCGATTCTTGGACTCAACGAAGCCTTCAACGCCGACACCCGCACCGATAAGGTCAACCTTGGCGTTGGCGTGTACTTTACCGACGATGGCAAATTGCCCTTGCTGCGCGCAGTCATGGCTGCGGAAAAAGCCCGGCTGGAAGCGCAACCCGCGCGCGGCTATCTGCCGATCGAAGGCATCGCAGCCTACGACAATGCCGTACAGAACCTGCTGTTCGGCGCCGATTCGGCCCTGATCCAGGCTGGCCGGGTAGTCACCACCCAGGCGTTAGGCGGCACCGGTGCACTCAAGCTGGGCGCCGATTTTCTGAAACGCCTGAGCCCCGAAGCCGTTGTAGCGATCAGCGACCCCAGCTGGGAAAACCACCGCGCCCTGTTCGAATCCGCCGGGTTCAAGGTCGAGAACTACCGCTACTACGATGCTGCCAGCCAGAGCGTCGATTTCGCTGGCATGCTGGCCTCTCTCAAGGCGCTCCCAGCACGGTCGATCGTGGTCTTGCATGCCTGCTGCCACAACCCGACAGGTGTCGATCTCAGCACCGAACAATGGCAGCAAGTTGTCGCCGCCTGCCGTGACAACGGACTGACGCCTTTCCTTGATATGGCTTATCAGGGCTTCGCCGATGGCATCGACGCTGATGGTCTGGCCGTGCGCCTGTTTGCCGATTCCGGCCTGGATTTCTTCGTTTCCAGCTCGTTTTCCAAATCTTTCTCGCTGTATGGCGAGCGCGTTGGCGCCCTCAGTATCGTCACCCAAAGCCGCGAAGAATCGGCCCGCGTGCTATCCCAGATCAAGCGCGTTATCCGTACCAACTATTCCAACCCACCCACACACGGCGCCTCGCTGGTCGCCACCGTATTGAACAGCCCGGAGCTGCGCGCCTTATGGGAAAGTGAGCTGGCCGAAATGCGTGACCGTATCAAGGCCATGCGCCAGGCACTGGTGCAGAAACTGGCCGAGCACGGCGCCGGACGCGACTTTTCTTTCGTTCTGCAACAACGCGGCATGTTCTCTTACTCCGGTCTGAGTGCCGAACAGGTCGAGCGTCTGAAAACCGAGCATGGCATCTACGCGGTATCCACCGGTCGCATCTGTGTCGCGGCACTCAACAGCCGCAACATTGACCGTGTCGCCACAGCAATTGCCGCCGTATTACGCTGAGCGCACCTTCCGGTAACACAGCCTGAAACCAAAAGGCACATCCGCTGGATGTGCCTTTTGGTTTTTCCGCCTCATCTGTCGAAAATCGCTCCCCGTACCTGATAGGCCACATGCTCCTTCCGCCACGCTTGATAGAGATCGCCCCGCCCCAAAACTCGGCCCGGCGCGAGCGGAAACAAAACGTCAACAGAGCCTAGCCATGACAACCCGTTTATTTTTTCCTGCCCTGCTTCTGTGTTTTGCTGTCAACGTCGTGTTCGCAACCGAGCTGACGGCCTGTGATAACGATGAAGATTGGCCACCTTTGCTGTATGAAACGGAGCCGGGCAAAGGCAATACTCAGCTACGCGGCTTTTCCGTCGAGTTGCTGTCTGCCATCCTGGCGGAGCACGGTGTGCATTTGCGCATCGTCCGGCAACCGTTTGCCCGGTGTATGGCCGCAGTCAAAGCCGGCCAGTTTGATATGTTGCTGCATGCTTCCTCCAATCCGGTCCGGCTGCAGGACTATCATCTGACCCATCCCATCTTTTCATTGACCCCCGCCCTGCTCTATCACCGTACCCGACATAACCTTAGCCTGCTGAAGACAACACAAGTGCTCCAGCGCTATCGTGTTTGCGCCGTCAATGGCAGCAATGTGCGGGCGCTGGGTTTGTCCGAAGCGGCGGTAGACACCACCTCTTACACCATCGAGTCCATCATCGGTAAAGTGCTGCGCGACCGCTGCGACGTCTCGCCCGTGGTTGCCGAGGCTTTCCGCGCAACGGTGTTTAAAGACGAACAAGACAGGCCACGCCATTCAGAACTGGGTTTGCTCTATCCAAACTGGTTACCTCGGGTGAATTACCATGCCATGCTATCGCGCCAATTCGCCCAGGCAGATATGTGGCGGCAGAGAATCGATTCCAGCCTGGCGCAAATGCTGGTAGACGGCCGTTATGCCGCCCTGGCGGCGCGCTATGGTCTTGCCAGCAAGCCCTGATACAGCCCCCATCGGCCCAACGCCGGGCACACCCCTTATGGGCAAGGCAAACATTTGTTTTATTGTATAAATCCCTACCCCCTCACCAATGACTGGACTGCCCAAGGATAGGCACCCTTTTGCCTCTATCAATGCAGTCGAATGATTCATGATCAAACACCTGCTATCTGGCTGCGTCGCCATCGGCTACAGGGCCTGACTATCGACACTCACTTCTTCAAGCGCGTACTCCATTCCGCCCACCCCGGTAGCAACCGGATCAAGCCACATCCGTTTCAGTAGAGTTGTTGGCGCTTCTCTTGCAGGGTCCCCTGCTTCATCCCTCCACCCTCAGGCAGAAGGATGATGATGGATCAGTTCATCCTGTCTACCAGTCATTTGGATCAATGTCTGAGTCAGGATTATTGAAGCTCGAATAGTTCGGATAAGCCCTAACTCTCCTTGTCGGTGGCTTTCGACCACAATTAGACGTTCGTCAGACAGTCAAATCCTGACTATCTGTCCGCTGGTCAGAAAACCATATTCTTCTTAATTTTCCCGACATGATCGTCACTGGTTTCAGGTTATTCGCAGCTCTCCTGCTTGTTCTACTGAGCTTGCTGCCCACGGCACAAGCCATGAGCAATCGCTATCCCCCTGTCTTGCGTTGGGTATACATGGCCGACGCCGAGCCTATCAATTGGGAAGAAAACGGCATTGCCAAAGGCCTGGAAGTCGAAATCGTCGAGCAGGTAGCCAAGTCATTGGGTATTCGTGTCGAACATCTGTTCTACCCTTGGGCCAGAGCGCAGATGATGGTTGCCAGCGGTCAGGCTGATGGCATGATCACCACCCCGACCCCGACGCGATTTCAATATGCCGTTTTCGGGCGGGAAATGGTTATCCCCGAGTATTGCAACGTTTTTGTGCGCAAGGGTAACGATCGCATCATTAATGAAGTGTCACGCCTGGATGGGCTTGAAGACCTTCGCCATTACGAGTTGCTCGACTTTGTCGGCAATGGCTGGACCGAAGCATTCATGAGCTGGGGTTACACCATTCATAAGGTGCCCAAGCTGGAACAGCTGCCGTCCATGCTGGCTGCTGGCAGGCACGATCTGGTGGTATCTTCGTCCAGCTGGATGAATTGGTGGATCAACAAGAAAAACCTGCAAAACCAGATCGTGGAAATTGAAACCGACTGGCCCAACACGCGCATTCACTTTGTTGCCATGTTGTCGCGCAAATCTCCCTGGCTACAAACCGGCCTGCTTCGGGCCATTGACGAAGAGGTCGCCCGGATGAAGCGCACCGGTCAATGGCAGGCCCTTTTGCGCAAGTACAAGAACCCTCACGGCTTTGGCAAACCATTCCGCTCACATCTGGATGCGGCCTACGAAGCGCAACACCGTTTTTATACCGAATACGATCAATACCCCGCCTGGGTGCGTTGATCCGGGCTCTGCTCGCGGGGCCTCGTGCCGGAGTCCCCACCATCTCCGTTTTCTCCCTTCAACGCGATCGGCCTGCATTACCAGGCGCTTCCATCGCTGTTCACCCAAAACAACACTTCATGGTGTCGCCGTGCTGAGCGCCTGACCATCGGCCACGACTCGGGCATAATGCAGCCCCCCGATTATTTAATAGCTGGTTCAAGTGCTTAGGGTGTTGCCAGCCTTTGCGCTGGCCGAAATGCGACCGCCATCCGCCCCCGCAAGCGGGCAATACCCTGCTGCTCACTCTCGTTGACCGACCCGATATGAAATCCAAGCTTCTACCGATTATTTTCGCCAGCTGTCTGAGTCTCTCTACCGCACAGGCGGCCATCAGTATCAGTGCGGATGCAGCCACCCGGCATGCTCCAAACTGCCTGTTTTCCGATGAAACCAATACCTTTGTCCTGCCAGACATCCGGATCAGTGAAACCCGGACCAGTGAGTTGAACCCCGGCGATTTCGGCCTGTATATCAGCGAAGCCAATCAGGGCAAATTGATTGCCGGCACCGTCAAAGCCACTACAGCCAGCGGCAAAGACGTCACTGAAGTTATCTTTGGTCAACCTCATCCCAAGGCGAATACCAGCACCAATGGCCTGGTCTGGTTGACGGTACTGGCGCGCTCCAACGCAGCGACCGGGCCAGTAAAAATCACCTTGAGCGGCTTCCGGGTGCAGCCAAATGCCGATGTCAGCAGTGGTCAGATCTATGCCATTCTCGGTGGCGGCAACAACGCCAACCTTGGCAGCTGGCAGGGTGCCGGCATTGCGGCGCACCGACTGGCCGTTGCAGACATTGATCCGCGTACCTGCTTTGTGCCCTATCGCGTCAACCGTAGTGGCCGTGACACCAAACCTGGTCTGAGCATCACCTGGGATGTTGGCCGCAACCAGCACAAGGGCCGTGACCTCACCGTTTTTGTTGGGGCACAACTGCCGGATGGACGGCTGTTCCTGAAAAATTCACAAGACCAATGGCTGCCATTCGATCCCGAACAGCCCGCCCATTATCGCCAGATTGCCCAGGCACCAAGTCGCATCGACATTGGCATTCTGGATGGCAGCATCGACACCCAAGGACTCGCTGGTACACAGATTTTTGTCGGCTATGGCCTGGGCAGCGCCCTGTTTGGCAACAAGGTGCCGTTCGAGCAGATGCTCAATCAGTCCCTGTATTACCTTGTAGACCGCCTGAAGTAATCTACCGGGGCAGGTAGTGGTGGCCTGCCCCTTCGTTTTCTCATCCAGACCGACCAAAACAATGAAAATCATCAGCCCTGCATTACCCATCCTGACACTCTCCGCCATATTGTGGGCAGCCCCCGTGGCGCAGGCGGTTGAAATTGCTGTAGCCAGCAAACTGCCGAACATTGCCAGCCAGAACTGTCCGTTTCCTGGCGATCCGGAACTTGAGGCCACTTTGCCGGATATTCAGATCAAGGAAGCGGAACCGGGCGAGATAAAAAACGGTCGATTTGGCCTGTATTTGCCACAAGCTGCGCATACCCGCCTGCAAGGCGGCCGGATCAAGGTAACGCGTACCAGCGGTGCGGATATCACCAGCCGACTGTTTGGTAACGCCAATCCCCGCATCAACTATGACACGCCCGGCCTGGCCTGGGTCGAGTTAAGGCAAACGTCTACTGAGTTATCTGGCCCCGTCACCATCACCTTGTCGCAGTTCAAGGCCACGCTGCCTGCCGACGCCACGCTGACCGGGCCTTACACCGCAGTGATTGGCGGAGGGGATACGCCGGAACTAGGAGAAAATCTTGGCGCGCAACTGCCGGCAACGACTCTGGAAGTTGCCTCGATAATAGAAAAAGCTTGCAGCTCGTTACAAATCAAGGCGCAAGGCCCGCTCGAACGGCGTAGCCTGCAGCTCGCCATGCGGCCAGGCGATCTGGGCAGCGACCAGCCACTTGCCCTGTTTCTGGCAGCGCAGTTACCTGATGGCCGGCTTTTCATGAAGAACGCACAGGGCGCCTGGAAGCAGTTTGACGGCCACAACCCGGTCAGCGTCCAATCCGTGACGGCACCTGCTGGCGTGCTACGGTGGGACGTGCTGGATGGTAGTCTGGATGTCTCTGGGCTGCAGGGCACGCAGATTTATATTGGCTACGCCCTCGCCACCCCCGCTGCCGACGATGCTGCCTGGTTTGGGCAGATGCTGACTGCCAAGACACATGCCATGGCCTACATCATTCAGTAAGCATCGCCAGCAAACTTGCCTCAGTCCTCTGCAGGCTGACGGCGAATCCGGGCAAAATCCAGCTCGAAGCGCGCCAGATATTTACGTAAGCGATCCGCATCGTTGGCTTTGGCCTTTTCCTGACGAGACATGGCAAACAGCTTGCGCCCAGCTTCGGACAGCGAATGACATTGCTGGCAAACGCGAATCACACTCTCCAGCTGCATGCGGTCGAACAGATCGAGTTCGGCCGCTGCCTCCCCCAGCAACGCCTCAACTTCTCCGGCTTCGTCGCCACCGGCCCAGGTGCGTCGCAACCGATCAATCTCTTCATCCACACCGGCCTCGCTGATACGCCCGGCTTCAGCCAGCGTCGCCAGACGGGTGATGGAGGCAGAGAGCTCACGGAAGTTGCCCGTCCAGCGGGCATCCGATGAAGTCGCAAAGCTTAGATATTTGCGTTTCGCTTCGGTATTGAAGCGCACCTGCTCGCCATGTTCCTGCGCAAAACGGGCCAGCTCAAAATCGAGGTTGGGTTCAATGTCTTCCGCACGGTCTGCCAGCCCTGGCAGTTCAAATGTCCACATATTGATCCGGGCATACAAGTCTTCACGAAACTTGCCTTCCGCAACCCATTGCTTCAGGTCCCGGTGTGTGCCGGCTATCAGCTGGAATTCGCTTTCCACTTCCCGATCACTGCCAAATGGAAAGAAACGTTTCTCTTCAATCGCTTTCAGTAACATGGCCTGCTCATCGAGACCCAGTTCGCCAATTTCATCGAGAAACAGCAAGCCGCCGTCGGCAGCGCGCAACAGGCCGGCTCGCTCGGTCAGTGCGCCGGTAAATGCGCCTTTGACATGGCCAAACAGGGTGGACATGGCACTATCGCCACGTAAGGTTGCACAATTGACTTCGACAAAGCGCCCTGCCAGCTGCCGCCGTGACTTCTTCAGCTCGTAGAGTCGTCGCGCCAGAAACGACTTACCAGCGCCAGTTGGCCCGATCAGTAGCATGGGAGCCTTGGAGCGCCCCGCCACCCGTTCAATCTGCTCAATCATCCGGTTGAAGCGTGGGCTGCGGGTGGCAATACCCGACTTGAGAAACGACATCGTCTCGGCGTGTTCTCGGGCAAAGCGGGTAGCAATCTTGTCGTAGCGCGAGAGATCCAGGTCAATCACGGCATAGGTACCGCGCTGATCCTCCTTCTCTTTTCGAGGCGGGGACGTCTGAAGCAGCCTTGCTGGCAGGTAGTGCGCTTCCGTCAGCAGGAACCAGCAGATCTGGGCAACGTGGGTGCCTGTGGTGATATGGACGAGATAGTCCTCTTCATCGGTATTGAAAGAATAAGTGCGCGCGTAATCATGCAAGGCCGCGTAGACCTCTTCGAAGTCCCAGGGGTTACGCAGATCCACTTCTGTCCGGCACACCTCGGTTTCTGGCGAAATCGCGGCAATATCGTGCTTCACCCGCTCAGCCAGCCCCCGCATGCGCGAATCGTGCAGCAGCTCCAGCCGATGCACGATCAGATCATCCTGCTGGCAAAGCCCAACGGTCGGCCGCCATCGCTCCCAACGCTGTTGCGACTTACCGATATTGTCGAGTGTGGTACCCAGAAATCCGATAACAACTGTTTTGCGCATGATCACCGCTAGAAAATTCGATAAATGGACGATCTTCCATTATCCATTTATACAGGGTGCGCTCAAACCGGTTGCAGATTTCTGGATACTCAAGATCAGTTCACTCAGAACGCCGCAACCACCGCGCCCTGATATTTCGACTCGATGAAGCGCTTGGCTTCCGGGCCGTTCAATGCAGCAGCCAGTTGTTTGATCGCGGCACTATCCTTATTGTCTGGACGGGCAACCAGCAGATTGGCGTATGGCGAATTCGACTCGGCAAACAGGCTGTCACGTTTCGGGTTGAGCTTGGCTTCCAGCGCATAGTTGGCATTGATCAGTGCCAGATCCACCTGATTCAGGATGCGCGGCAGCGTCGCTGCTTCCAGCTCCTTGATTTTCAGGCGCTTGGGATTTGACGTGATGTCACGCACAGTGGTCTGGATGTTGTTGCGGTCCTTCAGCTCGATCAACCCGTTTTGCGCCAGCAACAACAAGGCCCGGCCGGCGTTGGTCGGATCGTTCGGAATCACCACCAGTGCCCCCTCCTTCAGATCGGCCACTTTCTTCACTTTGACGGAATAAGCCGCAAAAGGCTCGATATGCACCGGCTTGCTGGCAGCCACCAGCGTAGTACCACGATCCTTGTTGAACTTGTCGAGATAAGGGGTGTGCTGGAAGAAGTTGGCATCCAGACGCTTTTCCTGCACCTGAGTATTCGGCAGTACATAGTCGTTGAAAATCTTCACCTCCAGATCCACGCCTTGTTTGGCTAGCGTCGGCTTCAACGCCTGCAGGATTTCCGCATGGGGTACCGGCGATGCAGCAACCGTCAACTTGATGTTTTCGGCCAGAGAAGAGGCGGAGAAGCCAATCAGGCCAAGAGTGAATGCAATGTTTGCAAGACGCTTCATGGGTACTTCCTTTCAGATTTCGGTTTGCAGCGATAACAAGGCCCTGCCGAACCGAAGCGGTATTTGGCGAGGCAGGAAACAGTGGACGAAAACAGGGATGGCTCAGTCGAAGCGGAAGCGGCGGACCAACGCATCGCCAGCAGACTGCAGCAACTGCACCAGCATCAACAGCAAAGCCACCGTCACCACCATGACTTCCGTCTGGAAACGTTGATAGCCATAGCGCACGGCAAGATCGCCCAATCCGCCACCGCCAATCACCCCTGACATGGCGGTGTACGACACCAGAGCAACGGCCGTCACCGTCGCAGCGCCGATCAGGCCCGGCAGCGATTCAGGCAGGAGGACTTTGAAGATAATCTGCGACAAACAGGCACCCATGGCCTGGCTTGCTTCGATCACCCCGCGATCCACCTCCCGCAGGACGTTTTCAACCAGGCGTGCATAAAATGGCACCGCGCCAACCACCAGCGGCACAATCGCCCCAGCGACACCAATGGATGTACCAACCAGTAGCAAGGTAAAGGGGATCAGGACAATCAGCAGGATCACAAATGGCAGTGAACGCAGAACGTTCACCAGCAAGGACAGGGAGGCGTAAAGACGTGGCCGCGCCCGCAATTGGCCGGGGGCACTGAGATACAGCAGGATGCCGAGCGGCAAACCCAGCAAGACCGTGAACACTAGCGACACGCTGAGCATGATCAGGGTATCCAGCCCCGCTTCGCCGATTTCGACCCAATCCATCGCCAGTAGCTGGCTCCAACTAAAATCTGTCATCACAACACCTCGCACCGCACGCCCTCGCGTGCAAAGATTTCTGGCAAACGGGCTACCTCCACCGTTGATGCCATCACAGCCACCAGCAACTGGCCGAATGGTGTGCCTTTGATTTCAGATAGGGTGCCGCTCAACAGATTGACGCGCAGCCCCGCTTCTCGCCCGACCTTGTCGAGTACGGGTTCCAGCGTCGGCTCCCCCACAAAGGTCAGCCTTAGCAAAGGCCCGGCAATCCGCTCGCGCCAGGATGCGGGCAATACGCCATGCCCCAAGCCCGTCTCCGCCAGCAGGCTCCGGGTAACGGAGTGTTGTGGTTGCAGGAATACATCCAGCACCGGGCCGGCTTCGACGACCTTGCCATGGTCAATTACGGCCACTTGGTCACAAAGTTGCCGGATCACCCGCATATCGTGGGTAATCAGGACGATCGTCAGCCGGAGCTGCCGATTGATGTCTGCCAGCAGGGCCAAAATCGAATCAGTCGTTTCGGGATCAAGTGCCGAAGTGGCCTCATCACATAACAGCAGATCCGGTTGATTGGCGAGCGCTCGCGCAATCCCGACTCGCTGCTTCTGCCCCCCGGAAAGTTGTGCCGGGTATTTGCCCGAGTGTGCCGTCAGACCTACCAGCGCCAGCAATTCAGCAACGCGTGCGTCCATCTGCTGCGCGGAAAGCGTGCCTGCCAACTCCAGAGGAAAGCGCACATTGGCCGCCACCGTTCGCGAGCGGAGCAGATTGAAGTGCTGGAATACCATGCCAATGCGCTGGCGTCGGGCCTGCAATGCACTCTCCGACAAGGTCATGAGCTCCTGCCCGCCCAGACAGATGCTGCCGCTATCGGGACGCTCCAGCAGATTGAGGCATCGAATGAGCGTACTTTTGCCGGCACCAGATCGCCCGATAATGCCGAATATGCCGCCTTCTTCAATACACAAACTGACGTCGTCCAGCGCAACCTGCTGTCGCCCGCCGTGACTGAATGTTTTCCTGAGGGATTGAACTTCGATCATGATGTCTATCCAGCGGGCCATTGGCCCACTGGCAATTTACAGAAGCCTGTTGATGGGCAGCAGTCTAGGCACACCATTTACAGAGATTAAGGAATATAAAATAAATTTTTTATTTCTTTTTGAAATATATCTAGCCAAATGAATGATTCGTGCATCAGGAAATACTTGATCCGAAAGCAAAAAAGCCATGCATCTGGTTAGGATGCATGGCTTTTTTTGAGAGATGCCAACTTGCCGTATTGGGGAAATCCGACCCCCGACGGCTGGCGACGACTGCTTACTTGCGCTCGCCGCTGAAAGCCATCAGCAGGTTGAGCAGATTCACGAACAGGTTGTAGATGTCTAAGTAAATCCGCAAAGTGGCACTGACGTAGTTGGTTTCACCGCCATTTACGATGTCACTGACGTCATACAGGATGTAACCCGAGAAAATCAGCACCGCAATGGCTGACAATGCTAGAGACATCGCCGGGATCTGGAAGAAGATGTTTGCCAACGACGCCAAGAACAGTAACACCAGACCAATGAACAGGAATTTGCCGATGAAAGAGAAATCCTTCTTGGTTACCGTCGCGATACCTGCCAGCGTAAAGAAAATGGCAGCCGTGCCGACACCCGCCATGCCAATCAGCTGAGCCCCGTTCGAGAAACGCATGGCCACTTGCAGGATTTGCGACAACCACAGGCCCATGAAGCCAGTGAAAGCCAGCAACAGTACCACCCCGAGGCTGCTGTTCTTGGTTTTTTCAATGGCAAAGAAAAAGCCGAAACTCACACCGAGGAACAGCAGAACGCCCCACATCGGCTTCATTGCAAAATGCATCGACATACCAAGCCACGCACCCAGCGCCGTGGGCAGCATGGTCAGGGCAAGCATCAGATAGGTATTGCGCAAGACCCTGTTGCGTTCCAGCACCGCGCCACTTGTGGGCGAGAAAACGACAGATTGGGGTTGCATAAGGTATTACTCCTGAATTGAAAACACGTTGATGAAATAGATTATGGCAAATGCAGAAAGTTTCAACCGGCTTTCGCAAGCGCCTTCCAGCGCGCCAGGCTCAATAGCCACGCGGCCGCGAGCATACCAATAAATCCCACGAGCACCCATACCGGCATGGAAACCCCGAGCAACGTGAAATCGATATTGCCGCACTCACTGATGGGCTGGAACACCGTCGGCGCCCACTCCGGCATCCCTGGTGCACGCAAATCAATGGGGAAAGGCAGGTTTGGCGTGCAAATTGCCTCAGCCTCTTTCGGTCCGTATTGCAGCCATACATGCTTGCCGGCCGCATAGAACCCTTCAACTGCCGCCAATGTTTGCAGGCTCACCACTACAGCAACCCCAGGCTTTGACGCAGGTTTCCATAACAGGCCCAGCAAAGATGCCAAACCAAAGCCAATCACCGCGATACGTTGATAGATACACATCAGGCAAGGCATAAGGTAGTGATAGATCTGCTCATACAGGGCATAGCCCATCATGCCAACGCATAGCAGCACCAAAACAAGCTGGCCAATACGCCAATGGCGGGCCAGATTGGTCAATCTTGAAATCATGCAGACGATCCTCTTTGTCGAAGGCCAGGATAATACCGGACGTGCAGGCAACTGTTGCCAAAGCGTCAGAGCTTGGTAATCGACCAAGCGAGAAAGTTCGGCAGGCCCCCTGTATGCCATTTAACGCCATTCAGTCAACCGCGCTCACACAGCCTCTGCCCGGTACGATCGAAAGTAAGAAATCATCTGGACATTTTGATAAGTGGGCACGTGACAACACCCTGCACCAGGCAGGGTGTTGTCAACGTAAGCAAAAAGTCTTGAGGGCGTCAATTTGCACTGCAGCCTGCGGCAACCCGGCCCGGCCCAGGCGAGTGGGCATAACTACACCATTCAATGCCTTGCGGTATTGACTGCACAAACATCTCGTACCGACCGGCACCAACCGCGGAGTTCGGCCATGTGATGTTTGTTCCACTGTCAACATAGGTCGGGATGCCGGCGTAACTGGCTGTTTTAGGCAAGTTGGCAATAGCAGTGGCCCTATCCGGGCTAACCGTTGGCCAGGCGGCCGTCGTCAGCCCCATGAACATATCGTTCGAAACCCCGGCAACCGACTTCTTGATCGGCTCGTCACCATATTCGAAGAACACCGCGCCAAGATTGTTGGCGGCTGTCGAACGCTCAAGCGCCTTCTTCCAGAACCAGTTAAACCAACGGCGGTTGTAGAGGTGATCGTCCTGATCATGTACACCTACCTCGCCAATCAGAAAGGGCTTCTGATAAGCCTGGGTCAGGGCAGTAACCTGGCTGTACAGCGCGTCGTAGCTATTTGCAGGGGTTGAAGGATCCCCACGATAGCCTGCATTGACGGTAAGAAAGTCCACGCGATTGCCGAGAAACTCCATCAGCCGACTTTTTCCATCCGAACCTAACGCCCATTTGCTTGGATCATCTACCGCCGCGTAGGTCACCAATGCGGCTGGACACTCCTGGCGCACCGCATCTGCCGCCTTACGTACCGCCTGTGCTCGAATTCCATTTGGGTCATTCAATAAATCGACATCAAATTCATTGCCGACGGTATAGGCCAGGATTGCAGGATGCTGGCAGGTTTCACGAATCAAGGAACGCACCTGCGAATCATCGTAAGATTTAGAAAGATAATCCGTTAAAACAGGGTAAATAACTTTCATGCCACGACTATTGGCAGCATCCAGAAAATCCGTATGTCGTTTTCCTGTTGGATTAACGTTATACAAGCGCAAGGTGTTAACACCCATTTTCTGCATATCATCCAGATCAAATTGCCACTGACTTTTCAGCGCTGCATTGTATTGATTATTGGCATCGGTATTGATGGTCAATAACCCAAACGCATCGTCGTCATTGCACGGTGATTGCCAGTCGCCAACAGCATACTGATTCGCTGCCATACAGAGCCAGCCACCTTTGCCATATTGCCATCCATACTGACTGGACGATTTGATTGAGTTACCCGGAAAGGCACGGGACTCCGGAGAATAAACCATGCCACGAACAAAGAATGGCTGGCCATCAACATTCAACTGCATATTTGAAATAGTGGCTGCTTGTGCTGAAGCAACAGCAACAATTCCGACCATTCCGAGCATTATATTTTTCACTGCAGATCCTTTCATGGCAATCATCGGCGCATTCATTTTCTGGCTTATTCCAGGCCAGAATGCACTGGCGTTATGACAAAACATGCCCGTTAAGTGACCGCCAGAATGGATCAGTTCAAATAATATGATGTAAATTTTTACCAAAGCGCTAAAAATTCTGAAAAGTTCAGCCAGTTGGCTTCAAGTCTGTCACCCTGATTGAACAGAACTTGTCAGAAATGGTTGACGCACCTACCAGTCAAGCCACGCCGCCTCCCGCCCCAACGATCGCTGAACTGCGGGGCTTCCCCTCAACTTCCGTCCCCCGCGATGAAGCGCAATGCAGCCAGAATCGTCTGTTCCGACTTTAAAATGCGCCGGTGACCCAAGCCTTGGGTGGCCAACCACTCCGCCCCTCGCCAACCATTGGCAATGGCTCGACCGATTGCGACACCGACTTCCTTGTCGTCTTCGTCATGAATCACCAGCGCGGGCAATTTCGCCCGTGTCGCAGCCTGAATGGCATTAACGTCATCCCAAAGCAGCCCCAGGCGCGTTTCCAGCTGTCGCTGCATGGCGAGCCGCAGCCGATCCGGCAAGCGCAGGAGGCTCGTGAATTCTTTGGCGTAAGCATGCAAATCGGCACTTGGCGATATCAGTACCACTTTGCCCACCGATAATCCGGCGCTGACCGCCAAGGTCGTCGCACCGCCGCCCAGCGAATGTGCAATCACGGCATCGGTTGGTCCAATGCTGGCCACCAGCCTTTCCAGCGCATGCCAGAAGTGCAATACCGATGATTGCTGTCCGGTGGACAAGCCGTGGCCGGGCGCATCAATGGCGTGGACTTCATATCCCGCTGCGAGCAATGGCGCGATGAAGTAACCCATCTGCGTCGCTCTCCCACCCCAGCCATGCATCAGCACCACCCGCCCCTTATCGGCACGTCCCCAGCGATAGGTGCGCATGGCCTGCCCATTCCATTCCGCGATTGGTAGCCCAGCGGTGTGTAATTGGCCATGTTGCGCCTGCTGCAACCATTGTTGCTCCATAGCCGGAAATGCATGACGAGGGGGTCTCAGGAACATGCGAATCGCCAGTCTGGCGGCAAGGGACTCCGATAGCTCATCCAGTAGCACCAGCGGCGTTCTGGCGGCAAACAGTCGCACAGAGTTACGAACGTTCGTGCTTATTTTTGGTGAAATCACGGCTGTCATGGCCAACCTCCAGTGAAGTGTATGAGAGGAGTAAACAGTCTGATCCGCAGATCAGCTCAGGTATTGCAAGTCAGGGCCTTGCGGACGGCACCAAGGCTTTAGCTCTGTTGACGCTCTGCTTTCGGATCGCATTGCGTCGAATTTGTGTCTGATGCACGGCGAAAAGCGCGTCGCCTGGTTAGTAAGCCACGCTGCCATTAACGTAAGCAACAGGCCCCAATCCGGTGAGACGCTCCGGGCCGGCGTAACCGGAAACAAAACGTCAACAGCGCCTAAGGTCGGTCAGGGTGTGACTTGACCGAGCAGGCATCAATCAGCCGTTCCAATCCTGCCAGTGCACGATTACAAGCCGATGCATCGCCCAACAGGCGGGCATGATGATGTGCCGACAACACCAGTCCAAACAGCTCGAAAGCAAACTGGCTGGTATCCACCTCCGGTGACAACTCGCCGGTTTCGATGGCGATCTCGGTTGCACGTGCCAAGCTCGCAAACCAGCTTTTCTGCTCACGCACCAGATGGTCGTGCACGATCCCTGGTCGGTCATCAAACTCGGCAGCGGCCGCGAGAATCAGGCAGCCGCCGGAGGCTTCGACATCCGCCCCCCAACCTACCCAGCCTTTCAGTAACGCCCGGATACGAGCCAGCCCACGTGGCTCGGCAAATGCTGGTCGAACCACCTGCTCAACAAATCGCTCCTGCGCCGCCTTGATGACTGCCAGCTGCAGCTCTTCCTTCGAACCAAAGTGGGCAAACAAACCGCTTTTGGACATCTGCACCCGATCCGCCAGCGCACCAATGGTCAGTCCAGTCACACCGATTTCGCGTGCCAGCTGAATCCCGGCATCCAGAATCACGCGCTGGGTTGCTTCACCTTTGGATAATGTTTGACGGATCATTGGGAAGGCCCTCAAAAGTTGAACCGGCTTGTGACCTTACCTTAACTTGCCTCACAAAAATAGCACGATCGTTCGGGCTATTCAAGATCATCAGACAACCGGTTCTTCTGCGCTGGTTTGTTGCTGCAGCGCCCACATCCTGGCGTATTGTCCATTCAGATCAAGCAGCTCGCGATGGGTGCCGCGCTCTATCACCCGCCCCCCCTCCATGACCAGAATCAGATCGGCCTCAACAATGGTGGACAGGCGATGGGCAATCACCAGCGTCGTGCGATTGGCAGAAATGGTAACCAGCTCGGCCTGAATGGCCTTCTCTGTCTTGGAGTCCAGGGCGGAGGTCGCCTCGTCGAAGATCAGGATCGGTGGGTTTTTAAGGATGGTGCGGGCAATGGCCACCCGCTGCTTCTCTCCGCCGGACAACTTGAGGCCGCGCTCACCAACCACCGTATCAAACCCATCCGGCAAGCTTTGAATAAAATCGTAGATATGCGCCGAACGGGCAGCTTCGATCACTTCGTCACGACTGGCACCCGTGTTGCCGTAAGCAATGTTGTAATAAATGGAATCGTTAAACAGCACCGTATCTTGTGGAACAATACCAATGTGCGCGCGCAAACTGGCTTGCGTCAGCGCCCGCAAATCCACGCCGTTGATAGTGATCCGGCCACTACTTACGTCATAGAAGCGAAACAGCAGGCGTGACAAAGTCGATTTTCCTGCCCCGCTGGCACCTACCACAGCCACTGTTTTCCCTGCCGGCACTTCAAAGTCCACCCCGCGCAGAATCTGCCTGTTAGTCTCGTAACCGAAGTCCACTGCGTCAAAGCGAATGGTCGCCGCTTGGGTTTTCAGGGTCTGTGCATCAGCGGCATCTTGAATCTCGGTATTTTGCGCCAGCAAGCTGAACATTTTTTCCATGTCCGTCAGCGCCTGCTTGATTTCGCGATACACCATGCCCAAAAAGTTCAGTGGCGAATACAACTGCAGCAAAAAGCCGTTGACCAGCACCAAGTCCCCCAGCGTCATCGTGCCTTTGGCCACGCCGTCAGCGGCCAGCCACACCAGTGCGGTCACGCCGCTGGCAATAACGGCTGCCTGCCCGGTATTCAGAATCGCAAGACTGACTTCATTCTTGATGGCTGCCTGTTCCCACTTGCCCAGACTCTCGTCATAGCGATTGGACTCATAGCGCTCGTTGCCGAAGTATTTGACCGTCTCGAAGTTGATGAGCGAATCGACCGCTTTGACATTGGCCTTGGTGTCCAGCTCGTTCATGGCGCGCCGCGTCTTGGTTCGCCATTCGGTCACACCCAAAGTAAATGCAATGTAAACCGCAATGGTCAGTAAGGTGACGCCTGCAAAACGCCAGTCATATTGAGCCACCAGAATTGCCGTTACCAAGGCAATCTCGACCAGGGTCGGCAGGATGTTGAACAGCATGAAGTTGAGCAGGGTCGAAATGCCGCGCGAGCCGCGTTCGATATCCCGAGTCACGCCGCCAGTCTGGCGGTTGATGTGAAAGCGAAGCGACAACCGGTGCAGGTGCTCGAATACTTTGAGTGCCACCCGCCGGATCGCTCCCTGAGCGACTTTGGCAAAGATGGCATCGCGCAGCTCGCCAAGCGCTGTCGCGGCAAGCCGCAACGCGCCATAGCTGAAGATCAGTGCCAGCGGCACAACCAGCGGCGAGGACTTTGGGTCCAGGCCATCAACGATGCCTTTAAGAACAACCGGTACAGCGACGTTGGCAAATTTGGCCAGCACCAGCAATGACAAGGCCAGAATTACCCGCATCCGATACTGCCAGACATAGGGCAGCAAGGTGCGCAGGGTTTTCCAGTCATTTCGGGGGAATTCGGAGGTGGGGGTGGCTTTAGGTAAGGGCGGGGTCATGAGCGCGCTCGAAGAAGGTATCTCGCCATGATGAAGGCGATTCGCCTAGAATCAAGCACTCTTTACAACTCCTACTCACTCTGGGGAACCTATTGTCATGCTGTGGTTACTACTTGAAGCAGGTGTTGCGGTTTCTTTGCTGATATTCATTGTGTGGTGGACATTTCCCAAAAAGCCGCGCAATAACAATAAGGATGGTGGGCGCTCCTGACCCCATTTACCAATCTGGTTGATGTGGGGTTGCTAGCACTCGAAATACGCAGCAGTTCAATCCTCAAGGAGGCAAGCATGCGCGAAATCGAGAGTCATAGCCTGATGTTTGCCGGCGTCGGCGCCATATTGGGTGCGGCCCTGCACGTTGTTGCCCTGATTGGCGGACCGGAGTGGATCGCATTCTTACGTGCCCCCGCTGCAGTCGTCGAATCAGCGCGACAAGGCACCTGGCTCGCGCCAGTTGGTTGCCTGTTTATTGCCGGCTTGATGACCGGTTGCGGTTTATATGCTTTCTCTGGTGCGGGGGTCATTGGTCGCCTGCCTTTTCTACGAGCGGGCCTGGTTTCCATTGCTGCGGTCTGTCTGCTGAGGGGTATGATCCTGTTGCCCTTCCTGCTTTACCGGCCGGAGCTATTCGACAAACTGCCGGTGTTCGACGTTGTGGCCTCGCTGGTCTGGTTCATGATTGGCGCCGCGTATGCAATCGGCGCCTGGCAGATCTGGTATCGCACCGAGCGCATTTTCGTGTTCGAACCGGAACGACCGACCACCTTCGGTTACAACACCCACTTCAAGACCCGGCTGTTCAAGTAGCCGACTGGACAACATCGCGGAAAACCTGCCAATCGCTGCTTTCCGCCTTATTTCCGGGTACTTTTGCACAGATCGTTCCAATCAGCGACAATCCAAAGAAAGCCGGCACCCTGGTTCCGGCTCTGCTTTATCAACAACCCATTCAAAGCCGTTCCCGCCACGCCAGCTCGCCCGAGCCAGGCGGAGCACGAGAACTTCAACTGACAGCCAGGCACTTTGAATGGGCCCTTGCATTTCTACCCGCTTTTTCGAGCCAGCTTCCATGATTACTGCCAAAGCGGCCCTAAACCGCCTCATAGACCAGAACGAACTGTTTTACGACGAGATGCTGTCGCTGATGCGTCAGATCATGCAGGGCGAAATCAGCCCCGTACAAAGCGCCGCCATCCTGATGGGATTGCGCGTAAAAGGCGAAACTGTCGGCGAAATCGCTGCCGCAGCAGCGGTCATGCGCGAGCTATCCGCCAAAGTCGAAGTCAACGATCGCCGCCATCTGGTAGACACCTGTGGCACGGGTGGCGACGGTGCCAGTACGTTTAATATTTCGACAACCGTTGCCTTTGTCGCCGCTGCTGCAGGTGCCAAAGTGGCCAAACACGGCAATCGCAGTGTGTCATCCTCATCCGGCAGCGCCGACGTGCTCGAAGCTCTGGGTGTGCAACTGACCTTGACCCCGGCCCAGGTCGCCAGCTGCATTGACGAAGTCGGCGTTGGCTTCATGTTCGCCCCGAATCACCATAGCGCCATGCGCCATGTCGCTCCGGTACGACGCGAACTGGGCGTCCGGACAATTTTCAATATCCTGGGCCCTCTGACCAACCCTGCAGAAGCTGAAAATCAGGTCATGGGCGTATTCCACCCGGACCTGGTCGGCATTCAGGTACGCGTCCTGCAGCAGCTGGGAAGCCGCCACGTTCTGATCGTACATGGCCATGATGGTCTGGATGAAATTACCTTGTCCGGCCCCACCCAGGTGGCTGAACTCAAGGATGGCGCCATCACCGAATACACCATCGACCCACAACAATTCGGCATCAAACTCTGTGATCTGTCAGCGCTAAAGGCCCGGGATGTCGCAGAATCGCGCGCCAAGATCGAGTCGGTGCTGGATAACGAAGCCGGCCCCTGCCGTGACATCGTGGTCCTGAATGCCGCAGCGGCCATCTATGCCGCAGGCAAGGCCGCTTCGCTGGCCGATGGCGTCCTGATCGCGGCTGATGCCATCAGTTCAGGCGCTGCGCGCGCCAAGTTGACGGCGCTGATCGCCGCCACCCGTCGTTTTGCGGAGGTCGCATGAGCGATATTCTGAAAAAGATTCTGGCGACCAAAGAGTACGAGGTCGAACGGGCCCGCAAGAAGATCCCGCAAACTGCCCTGCGTGACGAAGCGGAAAGTCGTCGTGACCAGCGCGATTTCGTCGCAGCCATTCGTGCCAAGCATGCATCCGCCCAGCCCGGCGTTATCGCCGAGATAAAGAAAGCCTCGCCCTCAAAAGGCGTTATCCGCGACCCGTTTCATCCTGCAGATATCGCTGCAGACTACGCTGATCATGGTGCCGCCTGCCTTTCTGTTTTAACTGACGTCGAGTACTTCCAGGGAGCACCCGAGTACCTGCGTGCTGCCCGTACCGCCTGTCCGCTGCCTGTGCTGCGCAAAGACTTTCTGATTGGCGAATACCACGTTTACGAAGCTGCCGCGATGGGCGCTGATTGCATCTTGCTGATCGTGGCGGCACTCGATCTGAGCCAGCTACGGGACATGGAAGCGCAAGCGCTGGCACTGGGAATGGCGGTGCTGGTGGAAGTACACGATGCCGCAGAGCTTGAGCAGGCCCTGCAGCTGAAAACGCCGTTGATTGGGGTCAACAATCGTAATCTGCGCACTTTCGAGGTTTCGCTCGACACAACACTGGGCTTGCTGCCGCAGATCGGCAAAGACCGGATCGCTGTTACAGAGAGTGGCATCCTGGCCAGACCAGATGTCGATCTGATGCGCAATCATGACGTCAACACCTTTCTGGTTGGTGAAGCCTTCATGCGTCAACCTAGCCCCGGCAAAGCGCTGGCCGCTTTGTTCGGCTAGGCCGGCACCCGCAAGCGAGGTCTGCAGCCATCAAAACAAACGGCCCTGAACCGAAGTTCAGGGCCGTGCTATTTGCAAGGTTGCTATGGGTAGCAGTCAACCGCCAATAGCCATCCTTTCAAGAGTCGATCAGCGGATCATTGCCACGTCCACTGTTGCGACCAACCCCCGTGGGCACCCCAAAGGTGGGCATCCTGACCATCGAACGCACCCCACCAGCTGTCCTTGATGTCCAGCGCCTGATTCGGTGCACCCGCCAAGCGGAAGGAATTGTTGGCGCCACGCATCCAGCGCTGGCCTGCTGCCAAGCTGCAGTCGGCCAGAACGATTGCAGTGCCATCGCCCGTACCGCCTGCTGCCTCGGCGCATTTTGCAGGCGCTGCTTGCGGACGCAGACGGCCCAGATCATCCTGCCACCAGCTCTGGCTGCTGGCGCCATTGCATGACCAATGGTGAACCGAAGTACCGTTGTTGGTGTTCCGGCCTTCCAGGTCCAGACATTTGCCCTTGCCATTGACCAGTCTGCGATAAACCGGCGTTGCTGCTTGGCTAGTCGTGGCGCTGGCCGTTACGGTGAGATAGCCTGGCGCGGTCACTGCTGGGCCAAGGTATTCGAGAATTGCACCGCCATCTGCCACAAACAGATCACGCTGACCATTGCCAGCAACCGTTGCCACCAAGTTCCGCTTGCTGTCGTAAACATTCAGTACGTTTGTGGCGGCCGCAACATTCCCTTGTACCCGTAGCGATAGCGCTGCGGCACCGGGGATGTAGAGCGAAGCATTGTTGGCATTAACACCAGCCCGCCATTCGGTCGCGATGCTATTGAATGACTGCCAGTCGCCTTCCTTGGCCATATCGGAGTAAGCCAACCAAGCAGTCTGACCTGCCAGCTTGTCTTTCAGCATCCGGTTCTGGTAAGGCGTTGCGGGTACAGCAAAGCGATAACCAGGGTACTCCCGGGCGCAGGCATTGACGCCACCTGTCCAGGTTCCCTGCGCCACGGTCACTTTCCAGTCATCGGCGTCTTGTAGATTCTGGCAGGCATAAGGCAAGACACTGGCACACACTGCATCGTTCCAGCGACCATTTCCACCAACCTGGGCGCAATGTTCTGCAGCCTGGTAGTTGTTCGGCTCGCCGGGAGCCCAGTTCCAGACCGCTGCGGCAAATTGCGCATCGTCCCAGCGATCCGCATCAATGATCTGGATACCACACGCCTGCATGCCCGGAATATTGCTGGCATCAATAGTACCCGTTGAGTCCACCCATGAATCCGGCAGCAGGTCTTTGCCAAGCTTGTTATCGGAAATGGTGTAAACGTGCTTGCGCGGGTCGATCGGCAAACCATCCATGGTGCAATTGGCAACATCTACGAACTTGGCTTGACGGGAATTCCAGCCCGGCTGCGCACCAAATGCAAAATCGGCCTCGTTCCAGATCAGTTTGTTGTCGTAAATCTCATTGGCAGACTTGACGATCACACGCTTGCCCTTGGCAACCATCTCGCGTGGGGTTTCCCAACGGCCCGCTGGTTTGTCCGAAGGCAGATACAACAGGTTGCCAAAAATGGCCTTGAGCGGCCCTTCTACTGCAGCCTGATTGGCTACCCGATCTTCCAGGTCAATAAACACAATGTCTTTGGGGTTGCGCAACAACCATTCCTGAATCTTGCGAAGCTCACCTGGGTAGCTGTCGTCAGCGCTATATATCTGGCCGCACTTGTTGTGACACAACTTGACGGTGTCGCCGTCCCAATGCAGATCTAGGTCGATATTACGTACGCCGCCTTCCAGAAGTTTGTCCATAGGCAAACGCTGATTAGCCCAGGTGGCACTGGAGTCATTCCAGGCATTGTGAGCCCCCAGATACTGCAAACGGTTCAGAGGCGTGTCGTCTTGTAGACGAATGGCGCCCTGAATGGCAAAAGTCGAATCGGCGGCAAAAGCAGTGGCAGACAAGGCGGTACATACAGCAGCCAGCAGCAGGTGTGGTCGGATTTTTGGCATTTCTCTCTTTCAACAATTAACGCTGTGCAATCTCGATATTCTGAATTAATTGAACGACTTGTCGCATCAGAATGACGGCGGGCTAGATTGAAGCAGATATCGGTCGAATGAGGTAGTACCAAGACATCGATTTGTCATGTTTTTCTATTGGCGCTTGCCCTAGTTGGGACAAAAACAACAGAAATCATGATCTTGACAATGCAAACAACTGGTGGCTCACCTCGGGCTTCAAACTTTGGACCAAAGATCAGCACCATCCCTCAATATTCGCAACTGACGGTTAGTCAGGTAATTTGAATACCGCACTCGCTGCAGGGCCAAGGTACACAACCACTCAAAGGCGCCTGCCCATGCCGCCGGTTAGCACTTGATCCTGACCTGCAACAGCCAATTGCAGCCTCCGTAAAGCAATTTCATTACAAGCTTTTGATTATCAACAAATATTATGAATTGCCAATGGCCCATCACTGGAAGATACTGCCGCGGCATCTACCGGAAAACTGCTTAGGTTTTCTTTGTTCATTTCATCTTTCAAACAGAACGGATCCCATGCTCGTTTATCAACTAATGCCGCTTGCTGTCATGATTGTGGGTACCTTGATGTATTCCAGCGAAATAGAAAACTCAACCATTGCTACGTTCTGGATCGTATTCATCGTTGGCCTGGCCTTTTTCCTGGTAATTCGCATGCCCTTTGCGGGCCTTCTATTTACGGGCTTTGTTGCTTTCTGTTTGATCGCCAAAGGTCGGATGGCGCAATACTCGTCAGACTGGTAATTCATGCCGGGAGGCGTTCTACCTCCCGTTTGCTCCCCTCCGGTTTCATCTCAGATCTCGCCCTGGCACTGTTGACGTCTGGTAGCCGAGACGTCACAACAATGTCATCTATACGTCCACATAGGTTCACGCCAATGCCATGATGTGGCGGCAAGCTGTGCACTCCTACACCACACAGGGAGATGCACGATGTTGTACAGAAGAAAAGCAGCCGCGCTGGTTGTTGGCGGACTGCTATGTACCAGCTCATTGGCCATGGCAGCCCCCAAAGTCTTGCTGGTTGGCATAGATGGGGTGCAATACCAGAAGTTGCTGGCCACCTCACCCAGCCAGTTGGCTCGTTTGCACCACACGGCCACGTTTACAGGCGGCGTCAAAGGCACAGGTCTGGAACAGGCGACCGTCAGCGGGCCTGGCTGGTCAACCATCCTTACCGGCGTCTGGGCCAATAAGCATCGCGTCTACAGCAATGACTCCGATCTGGCCGATCCTCGCTTTCCCAGCTTGTTCAAGCGGATTCGCGATGCCCGGCCAGATGCCTATATCGCCAGCATCACCAACTGGGCCAGCATCAATCAGCGTTATTTCCGTAACGAGGTTGGCAGCAACAACCTTAATCTCAGTGGACTCAACGACGAAGCCGTTACGCAGAAAGTCGTCGAAACTCTGAAAACCACGCCTGCCGATTTTGTGTTCGTTCACCTCGACGACCCCGATCACGCAGGCCACAGCAGCTGCTTCGGCAGCGCCTATGACCGTGCGTTGCGCGACAGCGACCGACGGCTAGGCCAGATGCTGGATGTCGTCACCGCCCGGCAGGCACAAGGTGATGACTGGCTGGTACTTGTCACCACCGATCATGGCCGCGATGCGGCAGGTTGTGGTCATGGCGCGCAGACCCCGAATGAAAAGACCAGCTTCATTGCCAGTAACAAGCCGTTGAATGCCGAGTTCAACCAGTATGTCGATACGCTGGAAAACCGTGATTTTGATGGTATCTATGGTCGTCCTGCCCAGACGTCGATTGCCCCAACCATCCTGCGCCACCTAGGCATTACCTTACAGCCAGACTGGTTGCTCGATGGCACGCCGCTACTGGGCACCACCGGCGTGCGCAAGCTGATGCCGGCACGCAACGCCAATGCCGACTTCACTTGGTTCGCCAATACGGGAAGCCCTGTCCTGATCCGACGCAACGGCACACTGCTTGCCTCAGTGCCGGCCAGCCAGATGTCCTGGCGCGACCCTGCCGGTCTGAGTGGGTTGGCTGACTACAGCCTTGAAATGGATGGCACACCGATTGCATTGCGGCTGAACCGACGTGAGGTCAGCGCCACACTGGATTGGGATATTGGCCGGTCTTATGTCTTCCTGAATGGTGGCGAATATGTGCGCTACAACCAGATTCTGGATCGGGCCGATACGGGCTACCCACGTGCAGTGGATCAATCCAACTGGCCCGGACTCGCCCCATATACAGACCAGATCGTTGCCGGCTTCAGCAAAGATGCCAATATCGCCTACCTCTTCCTGTCTGACGGTCGCTATATCCGCTACAACAAGTCGGCCGACCGCGCCGATGCCGGGTATCCACAGCCCGTGAACGACGCCAACTGGCCGGGGCTTGGCGCCTATGGCACACAAATCCGCGCCACACTGCGCTGGAAAGGTGACAAGGTGTATTTCTTCCTGCGGGATGGGCGATATATCCGCTACGACCTGAAAAACGACCGCATCGACCCGGGTTATCCCGCAGCCGTCAACGATGCCAACTGGAAAGGTCTAGGCGCTTACGGCCGCGATATTGTAGCCGCCGTCAAATGGAACGACAGTCGCGCCTACTTTTTCCTGACAGATCGCCGATATATCCGTTACGACATTGCCAACGATCGGGCTGAGGCGGGCTATCCCAAGGCCGTCAATCACAACACCTGGCCGGGCATGGGTGTCGAATAAGCGCTAGGCTCACCAAGCCCGGATGGCAAGATGCATCATGCCATCCGGGCAGCTCAGGCTCATGCCCTGTCGAGCCCATAGCGGCCGTCTGGGCAGCTTGCCAACATTACGGTACAATTCACATTGTCTTTGGGGAGTAGTCAACCCGCATCCTCAGCGGGGGCCATCGTCAACATACTTGCCAATCCTGGCATGGCGATGGCAGCAGCAAGGTCCACCTTGCCGCCAGACAAGACCGATGACGCATCTGACCGGCACGGGGCCGCGGCAGCTTGCGTCCTTGGTATGTCCGGCCCCTGAAAGTCCTCTCGTGGAAGCCTTCCTCGTTTCAACCGGCATCGTCGCCCTGGCCGAAATCGGCGACAAGACCCAACTACTTGCCTTGTTGCTGGCTGCACGCTTTCGCAAACCTGTGCCAATTGTGGCCGGCATTCTGGTCGCCACCCTGCTCAACCATGCAGCGGCAGGGGCAGTCGGCGCCTGGGTACTGACCCTGATCGGGCCAACCGGCTTGCGTTGGGGCCTGGGCCTGTCTTTTCTGGCAATGGCCATCTGGATGCTGATCCCTGACAAACTGGACGACGGCGATACGCGCCTGCAGGAACGATTTGGCGTGTTTGGCGCCACGCTGATCGCCTTCTTTCTGGCTGAAATGGGTGACAAAACCCAAATCGCGACCGTCGCGCTGGCGGCGCGTTATCAGGCATTGGGTCCGGTTGTGGCGGGCACCACCATCGGTATGCTGCTGGCCAATGTGCCAGCCGTCTGGCTTGGGGAAAAAGCGGCGAATGCCTTGCCGGTACGCTGGGTACACGCAACAGCCGCCTTGCTGTTCGCCGGCCTTGGTATTGCCGCCTTGATGGGCGTGGGCACCCGCTGATTCAGCTTGCTTGGCCGCAGCCTCATGCACGGGTGACCACGGTTTGTCGATGCGAGGCCGGTGACGGGTAAGGGGCTAAAGCCCCAACCACCCCGCATGGCAGGGTAAGCGCGGTTTAGCGAGCTAAATAAATAAGCGAACCTAACGACGCTCCGCCTCAAAATTCGACCCCGGCCTTGCGTGGCTGTCGCTGCAAAGCGGCTTACAGCCACGGCATCTTCCTGGCCGAGACGCAGGATTTCGCCGGAAAACAGCCAGGCCCTGCGTTGCAGAATGCTTGCATAGCATGACTAGGCTGCACACTCTGCGCCTTGCTCCTGACTGTTTTCCGGCGAAACGCGATCTGCAAACCTTACCTCAACCGAACCTAGCTATCCGCTGCCATGCAAACGTCGCCGCATATCTTGGTATGCCTGGCAGATCAACTGCTGCAGCGCCTCGTCATCTACACGCTGCTCCGGCCGGATTTTCACATGGCGCATGAATTTGCCGGTGCCCTGCAGCAAACCGGCCGGATCGCTCAACTCGGCCCCAAGAAAGAAGCCGACATTGATGTGCGCGGTATAAATCGCGACATAGGCAAATGCAGCGTCCTCCACACAGGCGGTTGGCTGACCATCGTGCAGCAACACCCTGACATCGTCGCCACATGACTGCATGCAGAAAAACCAATGCCGGGCGATATCACCTAACGAGCCCGATTGCGCTTGCAGCCAGGCCTCAACAGCAGGCATCTGCCGCGCAGCCAGCGGAAAACGCATCAATCGGCTCACGACAGTGGGGTCCTGGTCAGGGGATGCGGCGGAGTTTGACCAGCTTGCTATTCCAACCATCGATAGCGGCCTTGCCGTCCACCCCGGTTACGGTGATGTTGACAAGCCAACCCGACCGCTCATAGCTCAGTGCTGGGTAGGGGCTGACGCCGGCGGGTGGGGTTTCATGGACGGCCTTGTCAGGATCGCCGGCTACCGCTTGCCACTTGGTGCCGGGGGGCGACGACATCTTGCGCCACATCTCGGACGACGGCGCGGCCATCGGGCCTGCGTCGATCCAGAGTTTGATACCGTTGGCCTTGTAAGTACAAGCCTTGCCCAGAATGCCGTTTTCCGGCACGCCTGCAGCAAAGGACTGGCCCAGCTGGGTTTTCAGGTAGTCCGGGGCAAAGGGGCACTGCGGCGCCGTGGCAGCCTGCGCCATCGCGGCCGCGCCTGCGGCAACTATCGTCAACACCAGAGCCAAGGGCTTTCTCAACATACACACATCCTCCAGCTGAAGTTAAACAAAGGGTTCCAATAGAGATAAAAAGCATTTGGGCCGACCGATGACTGGCAAACAATAAGGCCTAATCGTCCGTTGGCGCTAACAACCAGGCAGCGCGTTTGTTGATGTCGGTTGCCAGACGCGTCAAATAAGGGTCGTCGCGAGCAAATTGACGGGCATAACGGGTACCCAGGGCACGGTCGATCTGGTAAATGGCATGCAGGGCATCACCACGACAGTAAACGCTTTCGCCCTGGTTCTTGAGAATTCTCTCCAGCACGGGCAATGCCCGTCTGTCTTGAATGAAGCCCAGCGCACCAAGCGCATAGCGCCGGCGCTTCATGTCGCGATGGGCAACCGCTTCGACAATGGCAGGCGTCATGGCTGCACCCGCCGCAATCAAAGGATCATCAATCTCCGATTCATGATCCGCCTCGACGTAAAACACTTGCCACACCTTGGCAAAACGCGGTCCACCCGTCCGATATTCGACTTCACCCGCCATACACGCCCCACCCAGCATCCCGAGCAGAGCAAGACACCATCGCAACTGCATATGCCTACCTTTCGACAACATGACCTCTGCCCAAAATTCATCAGGCAGCGCGTTGTTGCAAAAACCAGTCCATCGCCAACGCTTCGTGTTGCCGGATGAACGGGTCTTTGCCATCCATATAGGCCGTCCGATTCAGCGGATACTGGCTTGCCAATTGCTGTTTCAACCGGCCATAAGCCTGCGCCACCTCTGGGTGCGCATTCATGTAATCACGAAATGCCAGGTGCCGGATAAAGCCGTGACTACCCGCTTGAAAAGCGTGGAGCTGATGGGAGCGCGCCCCGGACGGCGAATCTTTACTGAAGTAGCGACGTCCGGGAATTCCGAACTCTCCCTTCGCCTCGTAACCCAACGCCATGAGGACGCCAGCCTGCTGGTCCAGCACCTGCAGATCGCCAACCGCCAGCAGCATGTCGATCACGGGCTTGGCATGAATACCCTGGATAGCCGTGCTGCCAATGTGGTGAAGGTCCAATACCACCGCCCCCAGGGCTCGGTGGATCTGCTGTGCCTCCTCTGCAAATTGCAGCGCCCAGGCCGGATCGTGCGGAACAACCAGAATCATTCGGTGATACGTCCTTTCAAGTATTCATCCAGCGCCAGCAGCAAACTGGTGCGATGCAGCCGTGCCACCTCTTGCCAGGGCACGCCGCTCAGGGCGGATTCCAGTGCCCACAACAGATTGAGACTCGCACGCGGATTGGCCTGCTTGACCTGCACATACACCGCCACAGCCCCAAGCTGCTGTAGCTGCGCAACCGTAGTAATGCCCACCTCGGCCAGCATGTGCGCAGATTTGGGTCCTAGCGACTTCAAATCTCCGATCAAAACGGTCTTATCCATGATCCCTGACTATTCCCAGAAGATGCGAAGCATGCCCGACACAAGCCGCCTGGCGGCGCCCTATCCGGACTCGATTATCGTTCTGCTTCCGATCACGCAGAGCAGAGTTTTGAAGCAACACTATCTGCCCTGAAAACGCCGCACCTGTGATTTGCCGAGCGGGCTAAGAAAACCGGCGATGGCGCTATAGGGAACCTCGACTTCCTCAATGCAGAACTGCAGCGCGTACGGCGCAAAGGGTTGGAACACCATCCCGGACGATGTGGGCCACACCATGCTGGCAGAAAACTCCAGAGAGTCGATGCACGCTTCATCGTATTCGCTGCCCGACCGATACCGCTTGATTAGCGTACGCCAGAGCTTGGAATCCCTTGAGATGGATTGCTGGTAATCCGCTGTCAGCCAGGTCGAGATGTCTACTTTCTGGCCAGTCTCCAAATCATATGTCATCGCCCCCGACCCGGAATATGGATGTGCGCCGCCACAATATCCGGATGATTGACTGCCGATCACAACATAAGTCCGGTTCCAGGCGATCACCCTCCACTCGCTGGTGTTTTCATAAGAGTGCTGCTCTCCCTGCATCCAGCGCCCCTGTGCTCGACACTGAATATCGTTATCCAGCGCGGCAAGGAAATCCTGCATCAGCGTCTGATTGATACGAGCTAGCCCGGCCCCGTTCCCGACCAAACGCAGGCCAAGATGCGAGGCATGCTCTGCGACGGCGATGCGCTCATAACGGTTTGCCCCGAAGCGCAATCTTTCCACCAGCCTGGGCCTGACCGCCTCGAATCTTTGCCGGGAATAGGTTTCTGCGTTGGCGGCATACGCCGTAATCTGCAGCCTGCGCTTGCCGTCGGCCGCCTGCCACTCGCCGATCAGTTCATCACCGCGGCAGGTGAGGGAGAGATAGGCCGTAACCCGGCCTTTGGGGTCCACCTCCTTCCATTGCGCAACGCTAGGCGCATCCCGTATCAGCAACAGATCCTCCATTTGGTTTCGGTAGTAGTAACGCCCGCCGATCTGACTATCTGCGCCGAGCGACTCGAACGCGATCATTACCGGAATATCCCCCACCTTGCCTTTCCAGATTCGTGTCAAGCAATCATCACCCAAGGCAGGGAGCGCAGCCCCGGTCAGCGCCAGCACCAGCCAGAATCGGCAGATCATGATCCCTTGCCCTGCGACGCGTTCACTGCCGCAGCCGCAAACGGCGCTGTCGGTGTGCCCTGATGAAATATCATCTGCCAGCCAGCATCAGTGCATTGCCAAAGCGAGCTTCTCAGTGCGTGGCGCATCAATCCCTGGTCGGCATCGAGGTGGGCCGATTTGTATACAAGCAGCGCAGCGTTACCTTCCCGCAGGTGCAGTCGATAGTCCTGCGACCAGATCCGGGCTGACCCTTCCGTGCGTTCAGACTCCAGCAACTGAATGATCTGAGCCTTGTTATAGGGCGTACCCGAGCGACCAATTTCGAAAAAATCCTCGTGAATCAGTCTGGAAACCATTGCTGCATCCGTTCGCTTTTCAGGCTGATGCAGCAAGACTTCCAGTGTCTGAAGATGTAACAACAATTCATCGTCGTTCATTTGCGCGTTATCCAAGACCAGATCAGTGACCTTTACCGAATACCGCAACCGTGCGTCAAGTCCGTCTCGCAGGCCCAAAGCAAGCATTTGCTTGCTTTAACGACATTGTCATCTATCTTTTGCATGCTGCCTGCCTCTTGGCAGCTAACTTTCATAACAAGGGAGATTTGACTGATGCAACGTGCACTTTGTCTAGCTATGGGTTTGGCTATTACCACCATGACAGCTTCGGCGATGGCCGCCTGCCCGGATTACCAGACCCCGGAGAACCCGCCCGCAGCCCCGCAGGCGCCCCGTCAGGGCTTCCGCCACTTTGGCAGCAGGCTGCTGGCCGGCCTCTACAAGCCGACGCACATGATGCATGACGTGATGGTAGCCAGCGGCCAGCCCATCACTCTCGTTGGCAAGTTCGATTACGACCCGGTTTTGCATAAAGATCTGGAAGATGAGCGGATTCATGTCTACGTCTACGGTACCGGCATGGCTGGCTGGGAGTATGCAGGCAATCGGTTAACCGATCGTGACGGCAAGATCTATCTGGACATCGGCACCCGACCCGTTGGCGACTACCGGGTCAGGATGGTGGTGGAAGGTGACGGCACCGTGGCCGAAGGCTGGCTGAGCGTGGTTGAAAAAGGGCGCGAAGCTGTCTTGTTTGACATTGATGGCACCTTGACCATCAACGACTTCGAAGCCTACGCCGACTATGCCGGCCTGAAGACGGCCACCCCCTATTACTATGCGCCCGAGGTTGTCCGTGCCTATCAGCAGAAGGGGTATCAGATCATCTACCTGACCGCTCGGCCTTACTGGGTCACCCGCGATGCCCGCGAGTGGTTCCCAAAAATGGGCTTGTTGTCATGGCACTATCACAGCAATCCGTATGGCGGAGGCCCGATTCCACCGAATACCGAGCAATTCAAGACAGATTACGTGCGCTACCTGCGTGACACCGTCGGCCTGAAGATCATCCGTGCCTATGGCAACGCCACCACCGATATCTCCGCCTATGCCAATGGCGGGATTGCCAAGGCGGACACCTTCATCATCGGCCAGCATGCTGGCAAGAACGGGACCAACGCCCTTGGCGGTGACTACACCTGGCACTTCAGCCAGGTCGTCACCCCGACACCCAACGCGGCCTGCAAACGGTAAGCGCAGCTGATAGGCCCTTCCAACCACCAATCCAGCGGACGCAGGGTGGGTAGTTGGGGGGCTGAGCCGATCAAACCATTCCTTCTGAAGAGTCAGACCGATGCTGGTTGTGCAAATTGAATGCCTCACCGCCAATTCAATCGAACGGGACCAATGGTCTGACCTGATAAATGGTTATCTGGCCGCGCTACGCATGAATGGCCAGATTTGCGGTAAAGAATGGCCCATTCTGTTCGACTCAACCGTAGAGACTGCCCAGCGCTGCCAAATACGCGCTTACTGCAAGACCACCCAAGCGCTTGCTAATCAGCACAATGGGTCATATGTGCGCAAGGCGCTTGGGCAGCTGGCTCAATTCGGCATTTCCACTACCTGGCAGATTCTTGGGCCGGATCTAGATGGGCTACCGGTATGTGCCTGTACTCAGCCTTCAGCCTATGTACTCTTCACCACCTATTTATCGCTTGAACCTCCAGTGCGATGTCTGGATTGCTGGGGCGCGGTCCCGCTCTATACGCTGCCGCTACTGCCCAGTGGCGAATATTACGAGC
The DNA here is from genome assembly GCF_030129945.1 of Parachitinimonas caeni. Classification (GTDB taxonomy): domain Bacteria; phylum Pseudomonadota; class Gammaproteobacteria; order Burkholderiales; family Chitinimonadaceae; genus Parachitinimonas; species Parachitinimonas caeni. The sequence goes on along the minus strand of NZ_JARRAF010000032.1, from coordinate 16,459 downwards.
TTGTAACATGGCAGTCTGACTACCAGTCCTGTGATGCCCTGCAAATGAACTGCAGCATTCTGGAACGCACTGTCACCCGCGAACTCTCCCGGCCGGACAGCGCATTATCAAAGCAAGGCCGTGCGCTGTGCCAAACAATGACGACACTCACGGGCAAACCGTTTTACTACTACCTCTATCGCGCGAGCGGCCGCAGCCATGCCTCTGAAATGAAGCGCCACTGCCCCGGCTGCGGCGACCCATTCACCCCATATCAACAGCCGCACCAAGTTCTTGATCTTCAATGCAATCGGTGTCAGCTCTTTACCAACATCGGCTGGAACGTCAGGCGCTAAGTATTGTTTCAAAGCTCGGTGTATCGGAAAAATCCATCAATAACATCCACCACTCAAAGCCATTGCTCGCCAACATCCCTCCCGACAAATTCCCACAATCTGTCCAACACGCCACCCCTGTCGTTCATACCAAAGCCTGAAGTCGCTCGATTCAAGCGGCTTGCGGGTTTGACCAAATGAATTGATGAGCTATGACTAAGCCGGGGATAGCCGCCGGCACCAGGCGCTGTTGACGTTTTGTTTCCACTCTGCAAGCGAAACGTCCACAGCCCCTGACAGCCTGTCGGCCCCCGGATCAAAACAACACACGCGGGAGCTCTCTGTGACAATGCCTTTGAACAAGAAAAATCTGCATGCCGTTGTCGAGCACTTTCTGGCTGCGGGGGAGGACAGGCCAGCCGTTGAACAAGGTCAGCGGCGCTACAGTTACCGGCAGCTGGGGCTGATGGCCAACCGGTTGGCCGCACAACTGCAAGGCGCAGGCCTGCAGACCCAGCAGATCGTTGGTCTGGCCATGCCCGCCAGCATTGAGTACCTAGTCGCCATGCTGGCCAGTGTGAAGTCGGCGGCCATATTTCTGCCGCTTGATCTGGCGACCCCGCCATTGCGACAGGCCCAATTGTTCGGGGTGGTCTCGCCAAGCCTGTTGCTATATCGGCCGCAAGATGAATCGGCCGCGCGCCAGATGGCTGAGCAATGTGCCGGCGGCGTGACACTGCTGGCCGTCGATCTCGCCGCCCTGCTGCAACAGCCCGCCTCAACCGCCGACCAAAGCCCGCCCTTGCGTGCGGGGGATGACGACACGGGTTATCTGATCCAGACCTCGGGCAGTACCGGCGTGCCGAAGCTGATTGCCGGCCGCAACAAGGGCATCTCGCATTTCGTGCATTGGGAAGTGGCAGAGCTGGGCCTCAACGCTCATACCCGTGCCAGCTGGCTGGCCGCGCCCACCTTTGATGTCAGCCTGCGCGAGACCTTCGCAGTCCTGCTGGCAGGTGGCACCTTGGTTGTGCCCGAGCCCGCCGACCGGGCCGATAGCCATACGCTGGTGGAGTGGCTGGACGCTCGCCAGGTCACGCTGCTGCATTGCGTGCCCAGCCTGTTCCGGCTGATCACCCGCAGTGTGCGCGATCTGCAGCGTCCCCCTTCACAGTTGCAAGTCATCGCACTGGCAGGCGAACCCCTTTACGGCGCCGACGTCACACACTGGCGCGAAGCCGCAGGGGCGCAAGGCTGGCTGATCAACCTCTACGGCCCGTCCGAAACCACGCTGGCCAAGATCTTCCACCGGGTGGATGGCGAGGAATACGCCGCCGGCGCCATCGTGCCGCTGGGGCAACCTATCAACAACACCGCCATTCTGATTCTGTCCAACGGCCGTCTGTGCGATATCGGCGAGACCGGTGAAATTCATATCCGCACACCGTTTGCCAGCAATGGCTACTACCACGACCCGGCCGCCACCGATGCCGCCTTCATCGTCAACCCGCTTGATGAGAACGGGAGCGACCGCATCTACAAGACCGGCGACCTGGGGCGCTATCGGAGTGATCGCAGCATCGAATTTGTCGGCCGGGCCGATCGTCAGGTGAAAATCGACGGCGTGCGCATTGATCTGCCCGAAATCGAAGGGGTAATGCGCAACTGGCCCGGTATTGGCGAAGCCGTCGCGCATGCCTTCCGGCTAGCTGATGGCAGCAACAGTCTGGTGGTCTACTTCACTCTGGCCGGCAACGTGCCACCCGGCGAGGCCGCAGCCCGGCACAGCGATGCCATGCGTGCTCATCTGGCACAGCAGTTGCCAGCCGGCATGCTGCCGGGCCATGTGGTCTGCCTTGATGACTTCCCGCGCAACCTCAACGGCAAGATCGACCGGCGCGCCCTGCCCCGGCCCGAGGCATTGCAACTGGGCGACAAGGGTTTTGTGGCCGCGCAAGGTGACATCGAAACCGCGCTGGCGACACTATGGGCCGAGGCACTGGCGCTGGATCGCGTCAGCGTCGAAAGCCCCTTTCTGCACATTGGCGGCAATTCCTTGCGGGCGATTGGCCTGCTTGGCCGCATCAACCGCCAGTTCGGCGCCGCCCTGACGCTGCGAGATTTCTTCGAGAACGGCACCATTCGGGCACTCGCCCAGCGCCTGCAAAATCAGGAAGCAACCAGCGCGCCCCCCATCGAACCGGCCCCGCAGCAAGCTGATTACCCGCTCACCGACGCCCAGAACCGACTATGGGTACTGTCGCAGCTGGATGGCAACGAAGCGCTCTATCACAACCCGGAATGGCTGGAATTGCACGGCGAACTGGACATCGCCGCGTTACGCGCCGCCTTCCAGCTATTGGCTGACCGGCATGAGTCGCTGCGCACCGTCTTTGAGATTCACCACGGCGAAGCCCGACAGCGTGTCTTGCCGCAAATGCCAGTGGCCTGGCAGGAAATCGCTTTCGACCCGAGTCATGACGACCAGACGCTGGCAGACAGTCTGGCGCAGGAAATCGAACGTCTGAACCACCAGCCTTTCCATCTGGAGCACGGCCCGCTCTGGCGGGTGACACTGTTGCGCCAGCGCGCCGACTGCCACCACCTGCTGGTGAATATGCACCATCTGATCTGCGATGGCTGGTCGATGGCCATGCTTAATCGTGAGCTGGCAATTGCCTATCGCGCCGCCCGACAGGGCCACACCCCCGACCTGCCCCCCACGGCCCTGCAGATGCGGGACGTCGCCCACTGGCTGTCCCGGCAGACAGCCGGTGCCGGTGCGCTCGCTGCGCATCGTGATTACTGGCGTAGCCGCCTGGTCGATCTTGATCAACGCGCCATGCTGCCCACCCGTCCACTCAACGATGATGCCCCATTGGCCGCTGGCAGCGTCACGCTTGAGTTGCCAGCAAGCCGCGCCAAGGTGCTGCAACAGTGGCTGGCCAGCCGCGAGATCAGCCCCTTCATGGGGGTGGCTGCCGCGCTGGCGGTGTTGCTGCAGCGCTATGGCGGCAGCGACACCGTGATTTTCGGCACGCCGATCGAGGGTCGCAGCCACCCACAGCTGGCGCAGGTGGTCGGCTTCTTCGTCAACACCCTGCCGCTGGCGCTCAAACTGCCTGCGAATCTGAGCATTACCGATCTGCTGGAACGCAGCCGGCGCGCCGTGACCGAGATGCACGCGCATCAGGACTACCCGTTTGAAAAACTCGCCGCAGAATACGGCAATGTGCGCGACCCGCTGCGCAATCCACTGTTTGAAGTCATGCTGGCCATGGAGCCAGCAGCCGATGATTTTGTGCTCGATGACATCAAGGTTCACCCACACCCGCTGCCAAGTAGCCAAGCCCGTTATGACCTGACCTTGCGGCTGGCGGTGGGCGAAGCCGGCTGGCAACTGCACTTTGACTACCGGCAGAGCCTGTACCCGCGTGAGTTTGTCGAAGGTCTGGGCCGACATCTGGTCAACCTGCTGGTCGGGCTCATGCAGTATCACAAAGGCACGATTGCCGACCTGCCGATGCTGACGGTTGAAGAGGAGCAGACTCTCACCTGGATGGGTCGTGGCCCGTTGCGCGACATCCCGGCAGGCAGCCTGCCCGGCCTGTTCAGCGCCCAGGCCGCCCGCACCCCCGATGCGCCCGCCCTGCGCAGCGATGACGCCTGCCTGAATTACGCCACGCTCGATCGTGCCAGCAACCAGCTGGCGCAGGATCTGATTGCCGAGCACGGCGTACAACCCGGACAGGTGATTGCCGTACTGCTCGAACGTTCGCTGGAATGGCCGATTGCCTTGCTGGCCACACTGAAAGCCGGCGCCATCTACCTGCCATTAGACCCACGCCAGCCGGATCAGCGCCTGCTGGAGCTGATCGCCGATGCGGCAGCGCCCCTGCTGCTGAGCAGCCCGGCACTGCTTGCCCGCCTGCGCGAGGCTGGCCTGCCGGCAACCGTAACGGGCGTCAACGCCCGCATCGTGGATGGAGGCTGCGACACCGCCCCATACCCGCATCTCGACCCGGAAGCCGCAGCGTATCTGATCTACACCTCCGGCTCGACCGGTAAACCCAAGGGCGTGCTGGTGCCGCACCGGGCATTCATCAACATGATCGACGACCAGATCAACGCGCTGGACGTCACGCCACAAGACCGGATCCTGCAATTTGTCTCACCCGCCTTCGATGTATCGCTGTTTGAAGTGTTTCTGGCCTTGCTCAGCGGCGCCACACTGGTTCTGGCCAAGCGCGACGAAACCGCCACGGCACCCGGCTTCTCGGCCGTGCTGCAACGTCACGGTGTCAGCATCGCTGCCGTCACACCGGGCTTTCTGAATACCGTTATCGACCTGCCGCTGGCACCACTGCGCATGATCATCACTGGCGGCGAGGCCCCGAAGTGGCCGGACGTGGTGGCCGTCCGCCAGCGCGGCATCCGTTACATCAATGCTTATGGCCCGAGCGAAACCGCTGTCTGCGCCGCTTTCCATGAGGTCAGCGACTTCGACACCGCAGCACCTTTGCCGCTCGGCCGTAGCACCGCCAACTGTCGCCTGATGGTGGTGGCCCCCGATCTCAGCCCGGTGCCACTGGGCGTGCCGGGGGAACTCATGATCGAAGGCGCCGCCGTGGGTCTGGGTTATCTGGGCCAAAGCGGCCTGACCGAAGCGGCATTCAGCCAGAGTGGCAGCGGCGTGCGCCGTTATCGCACCGGCGACCGGGTAATCCGGCAGGCCAACGGCGCCTTGCATTTCCTGGGTCGGGTCGATGGTCAGGTCAAGGTGCGGGGTTATCGGATCGAAACCGGCGAGATCGAAACTGCCTTGCGTCGTCAGCCCGGTGTCGCCGACGCCCGCGTCATCACCCGCAAGCTGGGCGAAGATCTGGCGCTCGCCTGCTACTGGCTGGCCAACGACCAGGCCCCCACCGACGACGACGCAGCCAGCCGGCAAATGATGCAGGCTCTGGCTCGCCAACTACCTGACTATATGGTGCCGCGCCTGTTCTGCCGACTGGCACAGTTCCCCCTCAACAGCAACGGCAAACTCGACATTACAGCCCTGCCCGAGCCGCGCCGGCTGATGACCGCGCAGGACAACAGTCCGCCGCAAGGTCCGGTCGAAACGGCACTGGCCCAGCTCTGGGCCGAGATTCTCGACCTGCCCACGGTCAGCCGGCATGCCGACTTCTTCGATCTGGGCGGGCGCAGCCTGGCCGCCAGCCGGCTGGTTCTGCGGGCCAGCCGCAGTCTGCAACGGCCAGTCAGCCTGCGCGATCTGTACACGGCTTCGACCCCGGCCGCCCTGGCTGCCCGACTGGCCGGACAAGCAGAACTCCCGGCCACGCCACTCCCCAGCCTGAGCGACGAAGATCGGGCGCCCCTGGCGCCGATGCAGCAACGGCTCTGGGTGCTCGACGGCATTGGCCAGAGCAGCGCCGCCTACCATATCAGCGGTTTGACCGCGATCTGGGGCGAGCTGGATCTCGTGGCCCTGCGCGCCGCCCTGCGGGATCTGGTCGAGCGGCATGATGTCTTGCGCAGCCGCATCGTGCTGGTCGATGGCCAGCCACAACAGCAGGTTGACCCGGTTGCCGATGTCGAATTCGTCGCCATTTCCGGTGAGCTGCTGGACGACACCGAGCGACGTGAGCGGTTGATTGCCTTCCGCGACCGACCCTTCCGGCTCGCCGAGCAATGGCCGCTGCGGGTGATGTGGTGCCACACCGGTCCACAGCGCGGACTGCTGTTGACCGTCGTACACCATATCGCCGCCGATGGCTGGTCGATGCCCCTGCTCAGTCGCGATCTGGCCAGTGCCTACACGGCACGGCTGCAGCAGCAGGCCCCCGACTGGCCAGCCCCGACAGCCCGCTACCGCGAAGTCGCCCACTGGTGGCGGCAGGCACTCGACAGCGGTGACTTCGACCAGGACCGCGACTACTGGCACCAGCAGCTGGCCGGCCCCCTGCCGACACTGAATCTGCACACCGACTATCCCAGACCCGCTGTACAGGGATTGCGTGGCGCGACCCTGCGCCTGCCGCTGCCGGTCGCCAGCCGCCGTGCCCTGCAGCAGCTGGCCCAGCAGGCGCAATGCAGCGAATTCACGGCTGCGCTGGCCGTGTTGCAGGCGCTACTGTGGCGACTGTCCGGGCAGCAGGATCTGATCATCGGCGCCCCGGTTGCCGGTCGCATCCATCCGGCCGCCGAATCGCTGGTTGGCTGTTTCGTCAACACCCTGCCCTTGCGGGGCCAGCTTGACCCCAGCCAGCCATTCTCCGACTGGCTGCTGCAAACCAAACAGACCGTGCGTGACGGCCTGCTGCATCAGGCTTATCCGTTTGACCGTCTGGTCAGCGAGCTGGCACTTGAGCGCGACACGGCACGTTCGCCGCTGTTTGATGTGATGCTGTCCGTCGAACCCCTGGCCGGCGCCACCCCGTTGCCAGGGCTGGTGACCGAGGCGGCAGAGTTGCCGCGCCTCGGCTCGCGCTGCGACCTGTGCTGGATGTTGAACATCGGGCAGGATGCCGCGCTCAACCCCGGCCATCTCGATCTGGAATACGACAGCGACCTGTTCAGCGAGGCCACGGCACATCAGCTTGGCCAGCGTCTGTTCCAGCTGCTCGAAGCCGCCGCCGCCACACCCGAGCGCCCGCTGGCTACGCTGGACTGGCTGGGTCAGCGCGAACGCCACTGGTTGCTGCACGAGCTGAACCCCGTATCACCTCCGCTGCCGGAAGGCACCGTGCTGGCGCAGTTCGAACATTGGGTGGCCCGCACGCCTGCGGCCCCGGCACTGATCAGCGATCGCCTGCAGCTCAGCTATCGGGAGGTCGATCTGGCGGCCCAGGGCTGGGCCCAGCAGATCCTGCTGGAGCTTGCCGGGGTCTCGCCGATCGGGCGCACCATCGCCTTGCAGTTCGAGCGTGGGCCGCAGTGGGTCGTGGCCGTGCTGGCCATCCAGAAGCTGGGGGCCGTCTACCTGCCGATCGAAGCCGACGCGCCGGCCGAACGCTGTCACTTCCTGCTGGAAGACAGCGAAGCGGTGCTGCTGCTGCATGACCAGCCCCGCCCCTGCCAGCACGGCCTGGTGATCCCGCAGTTGCGGCTTGGCGAATTCCGCCACGCGGTGGGCAGTGTTGCGAGCCAGCCACGACGGGCTGATGATCCGATCTACCTGATGTACACCTCGGGCTCGACCGGCCGGCCCAAAGGCGTGGTCGCCAGCCAGCAGGGAGTGCTGCGCCTGGTGAACGACTGCCGCTATTTCGCACCGCGCAGTGGCGATCGCATCCTTCAGCTGTCGAACTATGCCTTCGATGGCGCCACCTTCGATCTGTATGCCGCGCTCTGCCACGGCCTGGCCCTGTGCCTGCCCGACCGCGATACGGCGCTCGACCCGCTGGCGCTGGGCGCCTTTGTCGAGCGACATGGCGTCACACTCACCTTTATCACCACCGCCCTGTTCAACCAGTGGGTGCAGGCCGACATGCCGTCGCTGGCACGTCTGCGCAAGGTGTATTTCGGTGGGCAGGAAGCCAATCTGCCACAGGTGGAAAAAGCGCTGGCCGCCATGCAGCGCAACGATGCGTTGGTCCATGTCTACGGCCCGACCGAAGCCACAACCTTTTCAACCTTCCACCTTATCCACCCGGCTGATTTGAGCGGCCGGCACCCTCGCCTGCCCATCGGCCTGCCGATTGGCCACACCACCGCGCATGTGCTGGATAAGCACGGCCAGCCCCAGCCAGCTGGCGTGCCGGGAGAACTGTACCTTGGTGGTCCAGGGCTGGCACTGGGTTACCTGGGCCTGCCGGATGCCACCATCGAGCGCTTTGTCAGCCTGCAGCTCGATCCGCTACTGCCGCCAGAACGGCTGTATCGCACCGGTGACCTCTGCGTGCGACGCAACGACGGGGCCATTCTGTTCCTGGGCCGGCTCGATGGTCAGGTCAAGGTAAGGGGTTATCGGGTGGAGCTGGGCGAAGTGGAGCAATGCCTGCTGGCCTTTGCCGGCATCGAACACGTTCACGTCATGCCGCGCCAGACAGCGCTGGGCAATACCGAACTGCTGGCTTACTACACCGTTGCAGGCGGGCTGACGGTGGATGAACAACGCCTGCACAGCTGGCTGGCTGAACGCCTGCCGGCCTATATGCGACCCGCGCACTGCGTGGTGCTCGATCGCCTGCCCCTCAACCGCAACGGCAAGGTGGACCGCGCCGCGCTGCCCGCCCCGTCGCGTCCGGCGCCGACTGCCCTTGCCCACCAGCAGGCCGCCAACACCCCGCAGGAGCAAGCGCTGTGGCAATGCTGGAGTGCCGTACTCGGCCGGCAGGATTTCGGGGTGGATGACAACTACTACTCCCTGGGGGGCGATTCGATTCAGGCCATCCAGATCAGCGTCAAACTGCGCGAGCTGGGCTATCAGCTGAAGGTTACCCAGCTGATGCAGACGCCGACGATTGCCGCGCTGGCACCGCTGTTGCAGGCCAGCCAGCGTGAGTCGCAAGCCCTCACGGCTGAAACCGGCGATGCGCCGCTGCTGCCGGTTCAACACTGGTTTGTGGCGCAGGGCTTTTGCCATGCCAACCACTTCAATCAGTCGGTACTGCTGCAATGCCCGGCCGGGCAGGCCGTCGCCACCCTGCAGGCGGCGCTCGATACCCTGGTCGATCACCATGATGCCCTGCGGCTGCGGTTTGGCCATGCCGACAGCGGATTCTGGTCGCGCTTCGAGCCCCCCGGACAGCCCGCTGCGCTCGCCGTTGTCGATGGCAACCTTGCCACGATGGCAGACGATATCCAGCGGCGTCAGCGCAGCCTGCAACCGGCCACGGCACCGCTGTTCCAGGCCGTGCTGTACCGGCTGGACGATGCCAGCTGCCGGCTGTTCCTGACCGCGCATCACTGGGCGATTGATGGCGTGTCCTGGCGCATCCTGCTCAGCGATCTGGCGGCCCTGCTGCAAGGCCAGCCCCTGCCGGCACGCAGCCATTCTCCGGCCGCCTGGGCCCGCCGCCTGAGTGGCGACAGCCGCTTCCTGGCCCAGCAGGCTTACTGGCAGCAGCGCCAGTCCTGGCAGGCAGGTCGTCTGCCCGACCTGCGCGAGCCAGCCAAGCCAGCGCCGGTGTCAGCACGGCTGCAGCTGGCCTTCTCGCTGGATGTCGCCGCGACCGAGGCTCTGCTCGGTGACTGTCACCATGCCTATCAGACCCAGGGTGACGAGCTGCTGCTGGCCGCCTGGCTGCATACGCTAGCCGAGGTGCAGGGCTCGCCGATCTGCCGGATCACCCTGGAGGGCCACGGCCGGGAGGCGCTGTACGACGACATCGACCTCTCCCGTAGCGTCGGCTGGTTTACGGCAATGTATCCGCTGACCGTCCACTTCAACGGCGAAGGCTGGTCGATGCGCATCCGCGAGACCAAGGAAGCCTTGCGGGCTGTGCCGGATCGTGGCCTTGGCTACGGCGTACTGCGCTATCTGCGCCACGATGCCGTGCTCGATCAGGGCGCACTGGCGCAGACCAGCTTCAATTATCTGGGCCGGTTTGATGACCGCTCGCCGATGCCTCTGGCGCCTGAATCAACCGGCGATGAGATCAGCCCGGATACCCGGCTGCCGCATGCGCTCGACCTGACCGCCGAAGTCAAGGCGGGGCAGCTGCAACTCCGGCTGGTCGGCGACAGCGGCCGCTATCCAGATGGTCTGTTCGTGCGTTTGCGTCAGCAGCTGGAACGCAATCTGCACGCGCTGATCGCCCACTGCCGGGACTGCGACAGTCCGCAACTGAGTCCCAGTGATGTGGATTTCGAGGGGATGGACATTGCCGCGCTGGATGCCTTCCTCGACGATCTGGGGCAGGAAAAGCTGTGAACGCGGCAGCCGATGCCGATCTGACAGCACAGCCCCAGGCCGGGCGGCGGTTTGCCGTGCCACCGCTCTTGCTGCGGGATCTGGCCGCCCTCACCGGGCAGGATCTGGCAGCCCTGAAGGCGCAGACGCAGGAGGATGAACGGGTAAACCTGGGTGGTGGCCGGATCGGCCTCACCCCGGCCTGCCTGCGCCGCTTACGGCCCCATCTCGGCTGGCCAGCCGCCCCCGCCGTGGTCGCCCACATGAACCTGAAAGGGGGCGTGGGCAAAACCACGCTCACCGTCAATGCCGCCACCCGCGCCGCACAGTTCGGCTACCGTTGCTGCGTGCTTGATCTGGACCCCCAGGCGTCATCCACCCTGGCCTTGCAAGGCGATATTGCCGACGAGCAGGCCGTGTTCGTCGATATCTGGCAATCGCCCGAGCAGCTCGATACAGCGCTGATCACGCTGGACGATGGCTTGGCACTATTGCCCTCTTCGCTCGACAACAGCTTGCTGGATGTCGCGTTATCGCACCCCAAGCAACAGCGCACCGCAGTACGCCAGGTGACGACGCAGCTGGCTGCGCTGGGTTATGAGCTGGTTTTCATCGACTGCCCGCCCGCGCTCGGCGCAGCGGTGATTTCGAGCTTCTGTGCCGCCAGCCAGGTGGTGATTCCGGTCGGGGCCGACGCGTACTCGCTCAAGGGCATGCGCCTGACGCTGGGCGAAATGCAGGCGATTGCCGAAGCCTTCAACATGCCTGCCGCCACCGCCCGTGTCGTCTTCAACCGCTTCGACCGCCGGGAACGACTGCATCTGTCGGCCCTGGCCAGCCTGCAACAGATGTCGTCGATCAGCCTGCTCGCCAGCGTATTGCGGACCAGCAGCCAGTACGCCCAGGCGCTGGCCGCAGGCGTCTCGGTATTTGCCGACTCGCGCCAGAGCGTGGCGGCAAGCGATGTCGATGCCTATGTGCGCGAGTTATTGCAACTGGATTCTGCTGAAGGCTTCACCGCCCCACAGGATTCCCCCGGAGACCCCTCATGAGCGATTCCCAGAAAAAACCCCCGCGTCGTCGCCTTTATCAGAATGACGACACCGAAGACGTGCTGCTTGATGGTGACAGCCCGGCAAGCAGCGCAGAGGACAGTGCCTCGACCCGCCAGCACAGCCAGCGCGCTGGACAGACCGAAGTCAAGGAAGGGGAGTTGTTGAGTGCAGACGGCCCCAGCCCGGTGCTGGCCGCCGAAGCCGCCTACCGCATCGCCAGCGAGCGTGAGCTCGCACTGCGCCGCTGCGCGGAAGACATCGTGCGGGAGCATGCCCTGCTCGCCGGTGCCACCATGGCGATTCCAATTCCGTTACTCGACACTGTGGCTGGCTTTGCGATTCAGCTGAAACTGGTCAAGCGTTTATCGGAGCTGTATTCGGTGGACTTCAGCGAACATCGTGCCCGTGCCCTGCTGGCAGCTTCGATTGCCGGCATCTCGACCGGCTGGGCCGCCGGCAGTGCCTTGACGGCCGTATCGCTGGCCAGCTATTTCACGAGCTTTGTGCCTTCAGCGGTGGTCGCCTCGGGCCTGACGTACGCGCTGGGCCATGTATTCATTACCCACTTTGAAAACGCCGGCACGCTGGATGATCTGGAAGCCCGGCAAATCGTCGATGCGGTAGCCCGGCAGCAAGCCATGCGAACCCGTACCGTATAGCGCACCTCCCGCAACAGGGGCTCTGAAAATGCCAAAAAAAGCCGCTTTGATCAGCATCCACGGTATGGGCCGCACGCTGCGCAACTTCGATGATCACCTGCTGATCGAACTCGAAGAGCGCCTGGGCGACAAGTTTGCCAGCCTGCATATCGGCAAGGTCTACTATCAGGGCCTGATGCAGCCGAATGAAGACCGGTATTGGAAGGCCGCCAACCGTCATCTGAAATGGGAAGATCTGCGCAAATTCCTGCTGTTCGGATTTGCCGATGCTGCCGGCCTTGAGAACGGCAAGGAGTCTCCAGATAGCGTCTACAGCCAGACCCAGCAGCTGATTGCCCAGGCGCTGTGGAAGGCCAGGGCCGCCATGGATGGCGACGGTCCGGTCGTTATACTGGCGCAGTCACTGGGAGGACAGGTGATGTCGTGCTATTTCTGGGATGCCCAGAAGGCCGCCGCCGGCACGGCGGTGAAGGTGGGTATCTGGCAGGACATCCAGCGGTTTGCCCATGCCATTGGTGGCGGGGATGCCCTCAGTGCCGACGAACTGGCCTTCCTGCAGGGCCGATCGCTGAACACCCTGTTTACGACCGGCTGCAATATCCCGCTGTTCGTTGCCGCGCATGACCCGCAGGACATTGTGGCCATCCGCCCCAACCCGCAATTCAAATGGCACAACTTTTACGACAAGGACGACGTACTGGGCTGGCCACTGGCCGAGCTATCGGACTCTTACCAATCCGTCGTCACAGATCATCGCATCAACGCGGGCGACGGCATTACCGGCCTGATCCTGAAAAGCTGGAACCCGCTGGCTCACAATGAGTACTGGGGTGACACCGACGTGCTGGAACCCCTGACGGAAGCACTGGATGCCTTGCTCTAGGCGCTACGGGTTTTGTGTCCCGAGAACATTTTCTGGCGTCCCCCAAAAAGCAGGGTCGATCAAGCCCGCAAGGTCTTGATGTACTCGACAAAGGCTTTGGCCTTCTGCCGGTCTTTTCTGGCAATACCCAGCCGGCAGCGGCCACTTTTCGCGTGCGGAAAGCCGATAAGCAGGGACATGCTGAATACCTGGACATTGCAAGTGGCCAGCAAACCAAAAAACCGGACATCGTATTCGACACCCGCAAGCTGCTGCAGCGGAATCTCATATTGACGAATCTTGCCGCGCAACCAACCTGTCAGCGCGTCCCGCAATTGCAGCTCGATATGCAGCGCTTCGCCGTCACAGTGCAACAAGCCATGACACTTGACCAGCCCCTGATACAAATCAGCCATATGAAACGGAAGCGTCGATACGGTATGGGTCATCTTCGGGGATCTTGGCGAGGGGAAACGGCCAGTCTACCCAAGAGCGCCCGCTTCCGGTATGCCTGTCTGCGCCACCCGTAATCCGGATTTAGCCGTCTATAGTGAATCAAGCCTGGGCATTTCATTGGCTGAGGGAGTGGTTCATGAACGGCGCGATCAGAGTCGTCCTGGTCTATGGGATGCTGGCAGGACAAACCTTCGCTTGTGAAATCCGCTTTGCTCTGGGAGATGATGAAGCGATGCCCTATCGGGCGGGTGCGGGGCCGCAGGTGCGCGGTGACAAACCCGGAATCGCCTTGGAGCTGGTCGAGCAGGCCAGCCAGGCCATTGACTGCAAAGCCGTTTTTACCCGCCTGCCAAGCAAGCGCGTCTTGGCCGAAACGATTTCCGGCCGGTTCGACGGTAGCTTTATGTATTCCTATGACCCTGACCGGGCGCGCGAACTGGCCTACCCGATGAAACAAGGCGCCGCAGATGGCAATCGGCGCATTGCCACATTGTCTTACTACCTGTATCGCCGCAAAGACAGCCCGGTGGACTGGGATGGCAAACAGATTTCGGGGGTCGTCGGCAATATCGGGGTCAATCTTGGCTGGTCGATTTCCAAGGATCTGGCCGCCAAAGGCCATGGCATTGAAGAGGCCTTGGGGTCACAGCAAAACTTCAGCAAACTGGCAATGGGCCGGATCGGCGCCTATGCCACACAGGATATCGACGGTGATTATCTGCTGGCCGCCGGTAAATTTCCGCAGATCGAACGACTCCCACAGCCCCTTAACACCAAGCACTATTTTGTGGTGTTCAACCAGCCCTTTGCGCGCAGTAAACCAGACTTGGTGGAAAACTTCTGGACCCAGCTTGGCCTGATACGCGAAAAACAGTTCGGCAACCTGCTGAAGCGCTATCAGGCAAATGACTAGGCTCTGTTGACGTTTTGTTTCCGGTCGCGCCAGGCTTCAACAGGCCGCTGCCGGGGCTGGCAGCGTTGTGGCTGACGTCTAATATGAAAGAACACCCTTGATGCAAAAGGGATTCCTCATGCGCATCCGATTCCTCGCCCTTGCCCTGTGTGGTCTGCAGGCAACTGCCTCTGCCTGCGAACTTCGCTTTGCGCTGGGCGATGGGGAAGTCCTGCCCTATCTGGCGGGCAACGGCTCGCAGGTTCGTAGCGAACGGCCTGGCATTGCCGTGGAGCTGGCCGATCTTGCCAGCCAGGCCATCGGCTGCAAAGCAGTCTTCAACCGGGTACCCACCAAGCGGGTGCTGGCCGAAACCGCCGCCGGCAAATATGAAGCAGGGTTCATGTACTCCTACGACCCGGAACGGGCAAAAGAGCTGGCCTACCCGATGAAGCAGAGTGCGGTCGACAGCAGCCGGCGCATTGCCACCCTGTCTTACTATCTCTACCGGCGTAAAGACAGCCCGGTGGACTGGGACGGCAAACAGATCACAGGTTTGAGCGGAAATATCGGCGCCAATCTGGGCTGGTCGATTGCCAAGGATCTGGCCGCCAAGGGCTATGGCGTTGAGGAGGCGCCGGGGCCGGTCGCAAACTTCAACAAATTGGTTCACGGCCGCATCGGCGCCTTTGCCACGCAGGACATTGACGGCGACCCGGTTCTGGCCCTTGGGAAATTTGCCCAGGCCGAGCGCCTGTCCACGCCACTTTCCACCAAGCATTACTTCGTGGTGTTCAATCTGGCTTTTGCCCGTAGCAAGGCCGAACTGGTGGAAAATTTCTGGACGCAGCTGGGTATTCAACGCGATAAGCAGCTGCCAGCCCTGCTGAAGAAGTACCAGGCGGACGACTGACTTCGCCTACCCGGTAGCGCAAGCAGCAGCGGTGGCAAACGACATCAGAAGTTGAGGCCCTGTAGCGTTACGCCCGCTTCCATCACGGCAGTCAGCCCCAGTTTGCGGTAGAGCGCATCGTAGCGCTTGTCCTGACGCTTGAGTCCCGCACTCAGCGGGCGACCATCCGGTGCGAACAGCCGGGTCCACTCCTTGGACTCCCCCGCGCAGGCACCGCGCTCTTCGCCAAAGCTGCAGGTATAGGCCAGCAAGAAGTACTGCTTGCCATCTTTGGCCTTGAGGCAGGACCAGCCGGTGACAAATCCATCCAGCACAGCGGTATTCCCGAGCATCTTCTTTTTGACCAGACGGCCATCGTGCGGCAACGGCAGCGCCTCGCGGCTGGCCTCCGGATGCAGCGTCAAGGTCTGGCGTTTGCATTGGCGGCTGGTGTCCGTCGTCAGCTGACAGTCACTCTCGACCACCATCTCGGCCTTGGCACAGTAGAGGCTTTCCTGCTTGGACATGAACACCCCGCCCTCTGCAACAGCGGATGTGGCACTCAGGGCAAGGGCCAGGGTAAGGATGGCAGCGTCTGATTTCATGGCTTGCTGAATTCCGCAACGTACTCGTTAAACTTGGCTTTGGCTTCCGTCATTTTCATATGCGACTGCTTGGCGCCGGGCAAAGAGGTCCATTCATTGCGCAGTTTGGGAATGGCGTGATCCAGATCGCCCGCCAGCACATAATCCAGCGCCCCCCGCTGCTTGATTTTCCAGACGGCGTACTTGTCCTGCGAATCGGGTGACATATCGGTGAGGATGCCGAGGTCTTTCGCTTCCTTCCAGCTGCTGTGCAGAATCTGATACGCCCCGGCTGCGGTTGAGCTCTTGCCCCATTTGGTGACGAGCTTGTTCGGGTGTTTCGAGGTGTCGGTAAAGGTTCCGCCGCCATACATCACCGTATAAACGCCACCATCTTCGCGCTTGTGCTCGGCAAACCGGATCAATTTAAGAAACGCCTTGAGGTTGATATCTGGTTGATTCATCGTCGATTCTCTTTATTCGATTGAGTCTTTATCTGGGCGCCGTCAATGCGTGGCGAAGGGGTTTTACCGCAATCAACCGGTCGATCTTAAAATTCTATTGTCATGAATACAAGGCCCATCATTTACCTTTACGAATCATCGTTAATGCTTATTACAGAAGCCTTTCAAGACCACCCCACCTTGGCGTTGATTGAATAACAGGACAACGTCCTGCGATGTAGAACATAAAAGTATTTATTGTTTTACAGTTTTAAGTTTTTATCTGGATTGAAATATTTTATTTGCCTGACATCCTTTAGGCTCTGTTGACATTTTATTTCCGGATCGCGTTTCGTCGGATTTGGGCCTGATGCAAGGCGAAAAGCGCGCCGCTTAGTGGGCTAAGCAAGCGATTTTTAACACCGCAGCAGGCCCAAATCCGT
>NZ_JARRAF010000329.1 GCF_030129945.1 Parachitinimonas caeni | reverse complement strand
CATGCCCGGCGGAAATTCTTCGATCTGCACGCCGCCAGTAACAAGCCGCATGAGATGGCTGCAGTCGCGCTGCAGCGAATCGGGGAGTTGTACGCCATCGAAGCCCAGGCGCGTGAGCAGTCACCCGCAGAACGACAGATGCTCCGTCAGACCCAAGCCCTGCCGCGCCTGCAGGCTCTGCATGCCTGGCTGATCCAGCAACGCCAGCAAACGACAAAGACCT
>NZ_JARRAF010000328.1 GCF_030129945.1 Parachitinimonas caeni | reverse complement strand
TCCCGCGCCATCGCTTGATCTTGAGAAAAGCGTTTTCGACCAAATGCCTGTGCTGGTATAGGTGCTCATCATACGGCCGCTGTTCCTTCCGGTTACAGCGTGGCGGAATAACCGGATTCATCCCTTGCTCACGGGCTTGCTGCACAATAGCGTCATTGTCATAAGCCTTATCACCGATCAGATTCTGAGCCGAAATCCCTTCAATCAACGCCTGGGCTTGGCTG
>NZ_JARRAF010000327.1 GCF_030129945.1 Parachitinimonas caeni | reverse complement strand
AGCTGCTGGTGTGGGATGGCAATGGCGTCTGGCTCTGTGTCCGGCGACTGCACACGGGCCGCTTCGTCTGGCCGCAGAGTAGCGATCAGCTGTTTACCCTGAGCCAGGCCGACTGGCACTGGCTGACGGCCGGCATTGACTGGCGGCGGGTCGATGCGCCACCGCCGGCGCATCTGCAGGTATAAATACTTCTCAAACCCAGGCGGGAAGCGGCCTCCGACGGGTG
>NZ_JARRAF010000326.1 GCF_030129945.1 Parachitinimonas caeni | reverse complement strand
ACTGGCTGACCGCCGGCATCGACTGGCGGCGGGTCGATGCGCCACCGCCGGCGCATCTGCAGGTATAAAAGTCGCTTCAAACTCAAGCAGGAAGCGGCTTCTGGTGGGTGGGGCATGGTAAAATCCGATCATGGATATCGCTGCCGAACTCGCCCGTTTCAACCCCGATCCCGCCTTGGCGGAATGGGTGATGGCGCAGCTGGCAGAGCAGGCGAACGTCGCGCAGCAAGCC
>NZ_JARRAF010000325.1 GCF_030129945.1 Parachitinimonas caeni | reverse complement strand
TGGCGGTCCGGCTCAAGCAGCAGACGGTATTGCACGCCGATGAGACGCCCGTGCAGCAACTGGACCCGGGTGCCGGCAAGACCAAGCGGGCGTATCTGTGGGCCTATCGTAGCAACGACCTCTCGGGCGGGCCACCGATGGTGGTGTTCGACTACCAGACCAGCCGCAGCGGCAGCCATGCCCGGGCCTTTTTGCAAGGCTGGCAGGGGACACTCATGGCGGATGGCTACGGCGGTT
>NZ_JARRAF010000324.1 GCF_030129945.1 Parachitinimonas caeni | reverse complement strand
AGTGGCCGAGCACGCGCACGCTGCGGCTGGTATCGCCGACCACGCCGATGACGAGGTCTTTGCCGTCCTGTTTGAAGGTGAGCTGGCTGCGGTCGAGGTCGTTGAAGAAGATCCAGTCCTGACCACCGCCGCTGTTGTCGATCGTGTCCTGACCGAATGCACCGCTGAAGACGTATTTGTCGTTGCCGGCACCACCGACCAGGCTGTCGTCACCGGCGCCACCGCTGAGCTGGTCGTC
>NZ_JARRAF010000323.1 GCF_030129945.1 Parachitinimonas caeni | reverse complement strand
GCAGCCATGCCCGGGCCTTTTTGCAAGGCTGGCAGGGGACACTCATGGCGGATGGCTACGGCGGTTACAAAGCGCTGTTTGGTCAAGGCGTGACTGAGCTGGGTTGCTGGGCGCATGCCCGGCGGAAATTCTTCGATCTGCACGCCGCCAGTAACAAGCCGCATGAGATGGCTGCAGTCGCGCTGCAGCGAATCGGGGAGTTGTACGCCATCGAAGCCCAGGCGCGTGAGCAGTCACCCG
>NZ_JARRAF010000322.1 GCF_030129945.1 Parachitinimonas caeni | reverse complement strand
CGGGTGTAGCCGTTGTCGTAGTAGGTGTATTCCAGCTGCTGGCCATAGCTGCTGGTCTGGCCCACCAGCCGGCCGGCGTGGTTGTACTGGTAGGCGGTGACCCCGCCGCTGGCGTCGGTCTGGCTGAGCGTTTGCGTCTCGCCCGGACGTTGCAGCCGGCCCAGCAGGTCGAACTCGTTCTGGAGGGCCGACAGCGATTTGGTCTGCACTACCTGTCCGCTCACCTTGCGCTGGGTGAGCAGG
>NZ_JARRAF010000321.1 GCF_030129945.1 Parachitinimonas caeni | reverse complement strand
TCAACCCCTGGCATGATGTCTTGTTTGGCCGCTGCGTAGCTCTTGAGCTTGTCCGTGATCATGACGCGCGGAGCGTAGCGCAAATCCTTTAACAGCTTGCGCAGCAAGCGTTTGGCCGCATGACGGTTCCTTCGGCTTTGCACCAGAATATCCAGGACCTTGCCCTCCTGATCGACAGCCCGCCATAGGTAATGGCGCTGGCCATTCATGGAAAGGTAGACCTCATCCAGATGCCATTTATCCC
>NZ_JARRAF010000320.1 GCF_030129945.1 Parachitinimonas caeni | reverse complement strand
AGCTGCTGGTGTGGGATGGCAATGGCGTCTGGCTCTGTGTCCGGCGACTGCACACGGGCCGCTTCGTCTGGCCGCAGAGTAGCGATCAGCTGTTTACCCTGAGCCAGGCCGACTGGCACTGGCTGACCGCCGGCATCGACTGGCGGCGGGTCGATGCGCCACCGCCGGCGCATCTGCAGGTATAAAAGTCGCTTCAAACTCAAGCAGGAAGCGGCTTCTGGTGGGTGGGGCATGGTAAAATCCG
>NZ_JARRAF010000031.1 GCF_030129945.1 Parachitinimonas caeni | reverse complement strand
AGCCAACAGCCTGGCAGTCAACACCGCAGCAGGCCCAAATCCGGCGAAACCCTCCGGGCCGGGTCGATTTTTGGGGCATGGCGTTGTTAGGGTTCGCTTATTTAGCCCGCTAAACCACGCTTACCCTACCTAGCCCTGCCCCAAAACTCGGCCCGGCGCGACCGGAAACAAAACGTCAACAGAGCCTAGGCTCTGTTGACATGGGATGGGTGCCTTGCGCTCACCGTGTCACAGGGGTTTCACCAATCAGCACGATATGTACACGATACGGCCCGTGCGCGCCCAGGGTGATGGTCTGCTCGATATCGCCGGTCCGCGACGGCCCGGACACCACATTGCAGGCACGCGGTAACTGGCCGTGTTCGGCGCGCAGCAAGGCAAAGCCCTCATCCATGGTCGCCACCACCCGCTCGACAGGTACCAGTGCGATATGGGTCTCCGGCAGCAGGCTGGTAGCTGCTGCGGTGCCAGCACCAGACAGCAGCATCAGGCTGCCGGTTTCAGCCAACGCGCAGAAAACCCCCGTCACGCCTACTCCATCTTCCCCTCGCGCCGGTCGGGCTTCGGCGGTCAGCCCGGCGAGGGGCCACGGCAGAGCTGCCAAACTCGGCCAGCAGACAAGCCGACGCGGCAGCCCCGCCTGGTCCAGATAACGGCAAATGGCGGCCGGTACGGCATCCCCGCTACGCACCTGATCAATCGTGGAGGACAGCGCCTCCGCCCGCTGGCAGAAGCGCTGAACCAGGTCAGCCCCGCGCAATCCCTGACTATGCGGGCCGGGTTGCCGCGCGTTTACACGGGCTTCGACCCGACTGGTATCGCCAGGGCGCCCTTGTCGCTGCCGGATTCGGGCAAGGATCGCCTCACGGGCACTCATCGACGCCCTCCTTTTCCGGTGCGTCGGGCATAGAGCTCGCGGAAAGTCTGGCCTGTTGGTGCCGGCAAGTCGCGCCCATCGGTCCAGGCTCCGGCAAAAGGCAGGTGCCGCAACTTGCCATCAACCGCCCGCCAGCCCAGCAGCCGCACCGCAATCCGGCTTGCCCAGTCGTAATAGCGAGGCCGCATAGCGAGCCAGGCCCAGGCCCGGTAGCTCCAGCGTTCTCGCCAGCTCTTTTGTCCCCGGTTCGCCTGCCGTTCACGCCAGTGACGCATCAGATCGGGCAAGGGAATCTTTACCGGGCAGACCACCGAACACTGGCCGCATAAGGTGGCGGCGTGTGGCAGTTCCGGCGCCCGTTCCAGACCCCGGTAGGCTGGCGTCAGAATCGCCCCCATCGGCCCCGGATACACCCAGCCATAAGCATGCCCACCCACCGCCTGATATACCGGGCAGTGATTCATGCAGGCGCCACAGCGAATGCAACGCAGCATGGCCTGCAGTTCGGTGCCCAGCAGGCCACTACGGCCATTGTCGAGCAGGATGATGTGCATTTCCTGAGGACCATCACTCGCTCCGGCATCCTGCCGCCCGGTGAGCAAGGAAACGTAATTGCTGATCGACTGCCCGGTGGCAGACCGGGTCAGCAGCCTAACCAGCGTGGCCGCGTCTTCCAGCGTCGGCACGACTTTCTCGATGCCGGTAATCGCCACATGGATGCGCGGCAGCGTGGTACACAGACGGCCATTGCCCTCGTTGGTCACCAGCAGGGCCGAGCCGGTCTCGGCGACCAGAAAATTGGCACCGGAGATTCCCATATCTGCCTGTAGAAACTGCGGGCGCAGCATCTGGCGCGCTTCCCGGGTCAGCCCTTCAATATCCTCACGCCAGGCGCTGCCCTGCCTGGGTACGGCGTGGTGCTGTGCAAACAGATCGGCGACTTCTTCCTTATTCTTGTGGATGATGGGCGCAACAATGTGCGAAGGCTTTTCGTTGGCGAGCTGCAGCACATACTCACCAAGATCGGTTTCGACAACCTTGACACCCGCCGCCTCAAGTGCGGGATTCAGCTCGCATTCCTCGCTGACCATCGACTTGGATTTGACCGCCAGCCGTACGCCGCCAGCCTGGGCGATGTCAACCACGATGCGGTTGGCATCGGCTGCCGATTCTGCCCAATGCACCACCGCACCTCGCCGCGTGGCTTCAGCCTCAAACCGTAGTAGCCAGGCATCAAGGTCGCTGAGTACGGTATCCCGAATTGCCTGCCCGGCCGTGCGCAGGGCTTCGAAATCGCCAAAGTCCTCAACCGCCGCTGCACGTTTGCTGACAAATTTGATCGGAATCCGCGCCAGTGAACGCTGTAGTTGTGAATTAGCCAGCGCCGCGCCGGCACGGTGGGCAAAATCATCACGCATTCGATTCATCCTGATTACCTGCCAGGATCTCGGCAAAGTGCATCACCTTGGTTGACTTGCCCAAGCGCCGCAGGCGCCCCTCCAGCTGTAGCAGGCAGCCCAGATCACCGCCGATCAGCATCTCCACCCCGCAGGATTCGATACCCTGACATTTACGGTCGGCCAGCTCGGTGGAAAGCTCGCCAAACTTGACCGCGAACGCGCCCCCAAAGCCACAGCACTGTTCAGCCCCCTCCATTTCCCTCAAGGCCAGGCCCTCGATGCCGGCCAGCAACTGCCGTGGCTGCTGCTTGACGCCCAGCTCACGCAAGCCGGAACAGGAATCGTGGTAACAGGCCGTCACCGGCAAATGCCCTTCGGCCTGGAAATGCAGGACATTCAACAGGAAGTCGGACAACTCGTAGACTTTGCCGGCAAAGGCAGAAATCGCCACGGCATGCTCGGGAAACTCCTTGAGCAGCTCGGGGTAGTGGACTTTCATCATCCCCGCACAGGAACCCGAGGGCACGACGATGTAGTCGCAATCGGCAAACTCCGCCATGACCTTGAGCGCCAGCCTTTGGGCCAGCACTCTTTCGCCACCGTTATAGGCGGGCTGACCACAGCAGGTTTGATTCGGCGGCACGATCACCAGACGGCCATCCCGCTCCAGCAGGTCAAGCGCCGCCAAAGCGATGGAAGGACGCATCAAGTCGGCCAGACAAGTGGCAAACAAGCCTATGCGCATGAAGACCCCCTGGTTGTGGGCAGTCGGAAGAATAAGAGCAGCGGAAGGAAAAAAAGGCAGGGCGACCCGGGCTGGCAAGCTTCGGAGGAGCTACGCCGTCCCCCGTGATTGGCAGGGGGTCGCCCCAATTTCGGAGTATTGGGCTGACAGCGGCCACCTGCCCAGCCTAGTAAGGCAGATACCGTAGTCACTGCGAAGTGTAGATTCTCGTGAAGTATCAACAATCCGGGTTATCCCTTACGGCATTTTGAATGTTTGACAATCTGTCATGTAAAAACCTGACAGAGACTCTGTGCAAGATTTGCATAAGCCGTTGTTTTAAATCGGCTTTCCTGCAGCGGATTTTCATGAAAAACCCGAGCAGCGCCTTATCCGCTACGATGAAAAATCCCTGTAAAAAACTATGTCATGCCTAACAGCCAATTTCTATCCGATCTTGCTGCAACTGTCGATGCACAAGGGCTGCTGACCTCGGCCGAACAGCTGCGTGTTTATGAATGCGATGGTCTGGCGGCGTACCGCCAGTTACCGCTGGCCGTCGTGCTGCCGACCACCGAGCAACAGGTGATTGCGGTACTGCGCTGCTGCCACCGTCATCAGGTAGCCGTCGTCGCCAGAGGATCAGGCACCGGGCTGTCCGGCGGTGCGCTACCGGTTGAAGGGGGCATAGTGCTGTCGCTGACGCGCATGAATGCCATCCTGAACATCAACCCGCTGGGCCGTAGCGCCAGGGTTCAGCCGGGCGTTCGTAACGCCGCGATTTCAGAAGCCGCTGCATCGCATGGCCTTTACTATGCCCCCGACCCATCCAGTCAGATCGCCTGCAGCATTGGTGGCAATGTCGCGGAAAATGCCGGTGGCGTTCATTGCCTTAAATATGGACTGACCGTCAACAACCTGCTGGCGGTCCGTGCGATCACCAGCGAAGGTGAACTGCTGATCGCTGGCGGCGAAGCGCCAGACCAGCCAGGGCTGGATCTGTTGATGGCCCTGACCGGCAGTGAGGGCCTGCTGGCAGTCATTACTGAAATCACCGTACGTCTCTTGCCCAAGCCACAGGTGGCCCAAGTGATCCTCGCCGCGTTTCCGACCGTAGGCGCTGCCGGCACCGCTGTCGCCAATCTGATCGGCCAGGGCATCATCCCGGCTGGCCTGGAGCTGATGGATCAGGCGACCACCCGCGCCGTCGAATCGTTTGTGCAGGCCGGCTATCCGACCGATGCAGCCGCCATTCTGCTCTGTGAAGCCGATGGCACCGCCGAGGAGGTCCGTGCCGACATCGAGGCCATGAGCCAGGTGCTGCGGGAAGCGGGCGCCACTGCATTGCGCGTTTCCTGCAGCGAAGCGGAGCGGCTGACTTTCTGGGCTGGTCGTAAAGCTGCCTTCCCGGCGGCAGCCAAGCTGGCGCCGGATTACTACTGCATGGATGGCACCATTCCGCGCCATCGTCTGGCCGAAGTGCTGGATGGCATTGCAGGACTGGCGGCCGAGCACGGTCTGGCCTGCATCAACGTCTTTCACGCGGGCGACGGCAACCTGCACCCGCTTATCCTGTTTGACGCGAATGAGGGCGACCAACTGCATCGCGCCGAAGCCCTGGGTGCCCGCATTCTGGAACTGTGCGTGGCCGTGGGCGGCGCCATCACGGGCGAACACGGCGTCGGCCTGGAGAAAATCAATCAGATGTGTGTGCAGTTTGGTGAAGCCGAGCTGCGGCAATTTCAGGCTTTGAAGGCCGCCTTCGACCCCGCCTTGCTCCTCAACCCCGGCAAAGCCATTCCCAGTCTGCATCGATGTGCCGAATACGGGCGGATGCATGTGCATCAGGGCCAGCTGCCATTTTCCAACCTGCCGCGCTTTTGACGATGCTCAAAACCTTACAACAACAGATTGCTGACGCTACCGCCAGCGCTCGTCCCCTGCAGATTCGAGGCGGTGGCAGCAAGGCTGCGTGGTTACGGCCCCTTGCCGGCGAGCCACTGGCGTCACTGGACATTGGCGGCTGGCGTGGCATCGTCGATTACGCACCAACCGAGCTGGTCATCACTGTCAAAGCCGGCACCCCGCTGGCCGAGCTGTATGCGGTGCTGGCCGCCGAACGACAGATGCTGGCCTGTGAATCCCCTTGCCTGAACGCACAAGCCACCGTAGGAGGAACCCTTGCCACCGCCTGGGCCGGCCCACGCCGGCCTTATGCCGGCGGCGTTCGGGATCAGGTTCTGGGCATCAGCATGATCAACGGCAACGGCGAGCTGCTGCGCTTTGGTGGCCGTGTCATGAAGAACGTCGCCGGCTTTGATGTGTCGCGGCTGATGGTGGGCAGCCACGGCAGCCTGGGCCTGATTGTCGAAGCCTCGCTGAAGGTCTGGCCCTGCCCGGCTGCAGAGCTGACCCTGCAGTTTGAAATGCACGAGGCCGACGCCATTCTGCAACTCAACCGCTGGGCCGGCCTGCCGCTGCCCCTTTCGGCCAGTCATTGGCGATCCGGCGTGCTGCATATACGGCTGTCCGGCGCCGAAGCGGCAATTCAGGCGGCACGGCGCCAGCTTGGCGGCGAGGTTTGCCAGGATGGCGCTCGACTCTGGCAAACCCTAAGCGAGGAAATCGGCCCGCCAGCCAGCCATCTGAATGCCAATCAGGATCTGTGGCGCCTGAGCCTGCCGCCCCACACCCCACCCTGGCCCGAGCTGCCCTGCATGCAGGTCGAATGGGGCGGAGGCCTACGCTGGCTAGGGTTACGGCCGGATCAATCGCACCGACTGATCACCCTCGCTTCGGCCGCCAACGGCCATGCCAGATTGTGGCAGGCGACCGACTCCGGCCCGCGCCCTGGCCAGCCCCCCTCGGCGGCCAGCCTGGCACTGCATCGGCGCATCAAATCAGCGTTTGACCCGGCCGGGATTTTCAATCCAGGCATCCTGTTCGAGGGAGTCTGAACCATGCAAACCCGACTGGCCGCGCCTTACCGCAATACCGCTGAAGGGATAGAAGCTGAAAGCATCCTGCGCAGCTGTGTGCATTGTGGATTCTGTCTGGCCACCTGCCCGACCTATCAGCTGCTGGGCAACGAGCTGGATAGCCCACGCGGGCGGATTTACCTGATCAAGCAGGTGCTGGAGGGGGCCACCCCCAGCGCACAGACCTTGCTGCATCTCGACCGCTGCCTGTCGTGCCGCGCCTGCGAAACCACCTGCCCTTCAGGCGTACGTTATGGGCGTTTGCTCGACATCGGTCGCGAGCTGGTCGCCCGGCAAACAGGCCGGCCCAGCCTGAAGCGGTGGCAGCGCCAGTTGCTGATCGCAGGCTTGCGCCGCCCGAGGCTGTTCAAGCTAGGGCTGGCCATTGGTCAGCATAGCCGCCCGATCCTGCAAGGTCTGGCGCCAGCGCTGGCCGAGAAAATACCCTTGCCTGTCGCCACGATAAACTGGCAACCGCGCAGCCATCCTCGCAAGATGATCCTGCATGAAGGCTGCGTGCAGCCGGGTCTGGCGCCATCCATCCATCTCGCCACCCGGCGCCTGCTGGATGCCTGCGGGATCGAAGCCATCAGCCCACCACCGCAGTGCTGCGGGGCGCTGGCCCATCATCTGGGCGACAGCCACTGCAGCCATGACGATATGCGACGGCTGATCGACACCGTATGGCCACTGATCGAGGCCGGTGCCGAAGCGCTTGTCTCGACGGCCTCCGGCTGCGGCGCGATGCTTGCCGACTATGCCACGCTACTCCAGGACGACCCTGCCTACGCCGACAAGGCGCGCCGCCTCCACGCACTGTTTCGCGACATCAGCGATGTCCTCCGCCAGGAACTGCCAACCCTGCAAGCCCGGCTGACCCCCAGCAGACCTGGGCCGATCGTCTTTCAGGCCCCCTGCAGCCTGCAGCACGCGCTACGCCGCAAGGGCAAAGTCGAAGCCCTGCTGACCGAGTTGGGGTACACCTTGCTGCCCGTTGCCGACGCCCACCTGTGCTGTGGCTCGGCCGGGACGTATTCGCTGCTGCAACCAGAGATCGCCACCGCCCTGCGCCGCAATAAACTCGGACATCTGCTGGCAAACCAGCCATGCTGCATTGCTACAGCCAATATCGGCTGCATGCAGCATCTGCAAGCGGCCAGCCCCATCCCGGTGCGGCATTGGGTCGAATTGGTGGCAGAAGCTCTATAATCCGGCGCATGCCAATACATCTGATACCCCAAACCTTCCCCGCCAGACGAGGCCGCCCATGAGCCGCAGCCTGTTCTGGCACGATTACGAAACCTTCGGCATCGACCCACGGCGCGCCCGACCGGCCCAGGTTGGCGGTATCCGCACCGATGAGGAACTGAATATCATCGGCGAGCCGCTGATGTGGTATTGCCAGCCGGCAGACGATTTCCTGCCTGAGCCGGAATCGTGCCTGATTACCGGTATCACCCCCTTGCAAGCGCTGCAGCATGGTGTACCCGAACCGGAATTTGCCCACCTGTTGCACCGTGAACTCTCGCAGACCGGTACCTGCGGGGTCGGTTACAACTCGATCCGCTTTGATGATGAAGTCACGCGCTTTATGCTCTGGCGCAATTTCTACGATCCTTATGGCCGCGAGTGGCAGAACGATTGCTCGCGCTGGGACTTACTCGATGTGGTTCGCGCCTGCCATGCGCTGCGGCCGGAAGGCATCGAGTGGCCACGCCATGACGACGGCAGCCCCAGCTTCCGCCTGGAACATCTGACTCAGGCCAACGGTCTGGAACACGCCCAGGCCCACGATGCCCTGTCAGACGTCATGGCCACCCTCAACGTGGCCCGCCTGCTGCGCCAGCACCAGCCACGGCTTTACGAGTTCTGCTACGGCCTGCGCAAAAAGGATGCCGTGATCGACCAGATTGATCTGGCCAATCAGCAGCCCTTCCTGCACGTCTCCGGCATGTTTCCGGCCTCGCGCGGTTGCCTCGCGCTCATGCAGCCGATCGGCTGGCACCCGGTCAATCGCAATGAATTGATCGCGTTTGATTTATCCGCCGACCCGACACCGCTGTTCGATCTGTCGATCGAGGCGATTCAACAACGCGTCTTCACCCGCAGCACCGAACTGCCGGAAGGCATGGAGCGACTGCCGATCAAGACTATCCATATCAACAAGAGCCCGATTGTGGTCCGCAACCTGAAGGCCTTGAGCGGCGAACGAGCCGAACAATGGGGGCTGGATGTAGACACCTGCCTGCAACGCAGCCGGCAATTCCTCGGACAAAGCGAAATCAGCGACAAACTGGCGCAGGTCTTCACCCGTAACCAGGAAAACACCGGCCGCAGCGATGTGGATGAAGCGCTCTACCAAGGCTTTATTTCAAAGCGCGACGATGCCCGCCGAATTCGCGTGCGTGAGCTGTCGCCGCAGATGCTGGCTACCGAGCGCTTTGGCTTTGACGACCCGCGTCTGGCCGAGCTGTTGCTGCGCTATCGCGCCCGCAACTGGCCGGATAGCCTGAATGCCGAAGAACAAACCCTCTGGCAGGAGCAACGCTACCGATGGCTGCGCGATGGCGAAGACGGCCACTTGAGTGTCGTGGACTGCCGCAACCGCATTGCCGCCCTGCGTACGCAGCATGCCGCCAACGAGGCTGCGCTAGCGATTCTGGATTCCCTTGAGCAATATCTGGATCACATTACCCAAAGTCTGGGGACTGCCAACGGGCCTCCCTTCAGGCCCTGAAGACACCACCACGAGGAGTTGATGACGAATATGAAGACCATTCTGGTAACTGGCGTGAATGGCCAAGTCGGCTGGGAGTTACAACGTAGCCTGCAGGGGTTGGGCCGTATCGTCGCCCTGAGCCGCAATGAGATGGACTTATCGAACCCAGACTCGATCCGCACGGCAGTGCGGCAGCACAACCCCGGCTTGATCATCAACCCGGCGGCCTACACGGCTGTCGATCAAGCCGAGAAAGAAGTAGAGCTGGCCCACGCAATCAACGGCATCGCCCCTGGCGTTCTGGCTGAGGAAGCCAAGCGCCTGAATGCGCCGCTGATCCACTTTTCCACCGACTATGTCTACGACGGCGACAAAGCCGGTCGCTGGCTCGAAACCGATGCCACCAACCCGCAATCCGCCTACGGCCGCAGCAAGCTGGCGGGTGAAGAGGCCATCCGTGCGGTGCAAGCCCAGCACCTGATCCTCAGAACCTCCTGGGTTTATGCCGCACGCGGTAAAAACTTCCTGCTGACGATGCTGCGCCTGGCCAAGGACAAAGACACGCTGGGGATTGTGGCCGACCAGTTTGGCGCCCCGACCTGGTGCCGCACACTGGCCGACATGACTGCCCATATCGTGGCCTCGCGGCCCGATTGGCATGAAGTAAGTGGTACCTACCACTTCACCTGTAGCGGTGAAACCTCGTGGCACGGTTTCGCCACCGCGATATTTGCCGAATCGGCAAAGCGGGGGAACAAAGTTCCGGCGACGCTTAACACCCTGACCACCGATCAATACCCGCTGCCGGCCAAGCGGCCCAAGAACTCGCGGCTATCGCTGGACAAGCTCGACCAGACTTTCGGCATCACCCCACCCAGCTGGGAGCAGGCATTGGCACTCTGCTTCGAGGACATCCGGTAACCCCCGTCGATTGCCCGATCGCAAGGTATAGCCAA
Organism: Parachitinimonas caeni; assembly: GCF_030129945.1. Classification (GTDB taxonomy): domain Bacteria; phylum Pseudomonadota; class Gammaproteobacteria; order Burkholderiales; family Chitinimonadaceae; genus Parachitinimonas; species Parachitinimonas caeni. Next base: position 45,519 of record NZ_JARRAF010000031.1, on the reverse strand, counting down.
CAAAAAGCCCCACTTCACCGAAGTGGGGCTTTTGCAATTCAAGGAGGTCCCTCTACAGCGCCGCAACGATCTTGATCTCGACTTTATATTCCGGCATTGCCAGCTTGGACTCGACCGTGGCACGGGCTGGGGTGTGGCCTTGTGGTACCCACGCCGACCAGGCTTCGTTCATTGCATCGTAATCAGCCATATCGGCCAACCAGATCTGGGCGGTCAGGATTCGCGTCTTGTCGCTGCCCACCTCACCCAACAAGCGGTCGATCATTTCCAGAACTTCCTCGGTCTGCTGCTTGGCGCCCTGATTCAAGGTTTCCTCGGCAACCTGCCCTGCCAGATAAACCGTGTTGTTATGCACCACAATCTCACACAAACGCGGACCAACGTGATAACGCTGAATAGACATGGATTTTCTTCCCAAAAAAATGGCTTGTTATCAACCAGACATGGCAGGAGTCTTGATTGTCAGAGGTCATGGCCTCGCCGCCGCAGAGTCTGCTGTACCAACACAAAGGGCGGACCTCGGCCCGCCCTTCATTAACGAATCAACTTACCTCAGGCCACCGTGCGCAGTCTGAGTGAAAACTCCTGCAAAGCCTCAATACCACTGGCTTCGGCACGATTACACCAGTCCTGCAATTCTTTGAGCAGCTGCTCTTTCGAGGCCGACGAACGCTCCCACAGCGTCGCCAACTCCTGGCGCATCTTGTAAACCGTATCCAGAACCTTGCTGTGTGCCAGCAGCTCTTCAAGCCGTTTGCGTTCGGCCAGAGGGGTATCCTTGGCATCCTGCTTCAACCACTTGCGCATCTTGCGCTTCGGGTTGAAATCCAGCTGCGGCAGGCGAGCGTTCGACACCAGCTTGTCAATCTCGCCACTGACCGTCGCCTTCACGGTACGAGCGTATTTCGAAGCAATCTCATAGCGGTTGGCAATCACCGCCTGCAACGTCTCCAGATCGCACATCGGCTTGGGCTCGATATGCTTTACGGTCGGGGCAACCCGTCTGACCGTTGCCAGACCCAGCGTCTCCAGAATACGGATATACATCCAGCCAATATCGAACTCCCACCACTTGTTCGACAGCTTGGCCGAAGTACCGAAGGTGTGGTGGTTGTTATGCAACTCCTCACCACCAATCAAAATCCCCCAGGGTACGATATTGGTCGAAGCATCCTGACACTCGAAATTACGGTAACCCCAGTAGTGACCAATGCCGTTGATGATGCCGGCCGCAGTCACCGGAATCCAGACCATCTGCACCGCCCACATCCAGATGCCGTGCACCCCGAACAGCAACAGATAGGCCACCGCCGTCACCACGACCCCCATTGCACTGTGCTTGGTATAGACGTTGCGCTCCATCCAGTCATCCGGCGTGCCATGCCCATACTTCTCCATGGTTTCCTTGTTCTTGGCTTCGGCGCGATACAGCTCCGAGCCTTCCCAGAAAACCTTCTTCAGCCCTCTTGTCTGTGGGCTGTGCGGATCTTCTTCGGTTTCGCATTTGGCATGATGCTTACGATGAATCGCCGCCCATTCCTTGGTCACCATTCCAGTTGTCAGCCAAAGCCATAAACGGAAGAAATGACTCGGAATCGGGTGTAAATCAAGCGCTCGGTGGGCTTGGTGCCGATGCAGGAAAATAGTGACCGAAGCAATGGTGATGTGGGTCAGGAAAAGAATAGCGATGATGGCTCCCCACCAGGGAAGATCGGTAATTCCAAATAGCCAGGAAGACATGTTTGTTAACCTTTGGTGTGTGGTGAAGTTATGTTTGTACCGCGAATTCTACGCCAAATAACTCAATCCGGTTTGTACAAAATCAAATCCCCCGCTCCCCACCCAGTATCCTTACATCCCGCTTGGGTGACGGAATCTCTATCCCCTGCTCCCCAAAAGCCTTCCAGATTTTCAAGTTGATTGCCGATTTGATTCCCGCCGTGCCATTTTCAGGATCACCAATCCAGAAACATAGTTCCAGCTCAATTCCATTCTCAGCGAATTTGGCGAAATTCACCTGAGGGGGAGGATCAATCAAAACCCGTGCCTCACCCACGCAAGCCTCCTGAATAATTGCCATGGCATGCTCGACATCGGTATCTCCTGCCACGGTTACATTCAGGGTAATACGTAAATTTCGGTCATGGTAAGACTGGTTGACCACGGTTCCTGTAATCAACGCCTCATTGGGGATAATTACCTCAGTTCCATCCGACGATTTCAACACCGTATATCGGGCAGTAATATTTGAAATCTGGCCCTGCCGATTATCAATCGTCACCACATCACCAATACGAACTGCCCGGTCAATTAAAATAATAAAACCCGACACATAATTACTGGCAACCTTTTGCAAACCAAAACCCAGACCAACACCTAACGCACCACCAAACACCGACAAAACGGTCGGGTCAATTCCCACGATCGGCAAGGCCACCACCGCTGCCAAAACTACCAGAATGGTCCTGATCACTTTGGTCACAACAACCCTGGCGCTCAAATCCACGCCGTCGGCTTTCATCACCTGCCGCTCAATCAGTTTGCCCAGCCACAAGGCCGCCAGCACCGCAATCGCAATTGAGGTCGCACCATTCAGGATCATCAAAACGGAAATTCGCTGCTTTCCGACATGCAGATCGACCTCATCCAATCCATCCAGAATGGTCGGCAATAAACCCGTAATATGCGAAGCCACAACCCCCCAAATCAAATAAGCAGCAAATCGCTCGAATTTACCCACCCAATGTGATTGGGCAAAAACATAGCGAACACAGTAAATCACACAGCGAATCGCCACCAGCGCCTCAGCAAGGCTCGATGCAAGATGCAGGATATTCTGGCTTTTATGGGCGCCCATAAAAACCGTCGCCAGCTGAATTCCTATATAAAACAAGAGTGGCGTCAATACCCGCGACAAACCCTCAGACCCGAATCGCCACGAAGCCTGCCGCAAGCCGATTCTTGGCCGTAAACTACGGGCAATCAAATAACTAAATCCAGCACACAATAATACAATGACTACCTGTTGCCAGACTTCAGTCCGAATCACCCCTAAAGTCTGGAATTCGTCATATAGATCAACCAACAAATTCGACTGCTTTTGCATGAATTGTACTCTCGAATTCAGCTACGGATTTTCTTAATCGTAGCCGTCGTGGATGTATTGAACAAAAATGGAATCGAATGCACCTTCCCGCCCCAGGCAATCACCTCAGCACTTCCGACAATATCCTGTACTTTCCAATCGCCGCCTTTTACCAGAATCTGTGGCTTGATCGTCAAAATTAACTCCAGTGGCGTATCCTGATCAAACCAGGTAACCAGATCCACCGACGCCAGCGCAGCCATTACTGCAGCACGGTTCTCTGTACTATTAATAGGCCGGTCATCGCCTTTTCCCAAACGTCTGACCGAGGCATCGGTATTCACGGCCACAATTAAAGACTTCCCCAGCGTTTTTGCCTGAGCCAGATAAGAAACGTGGCCACGATGCAAAATATCAAAACAGCCATTGGTAAAAACAATTGGTTGCGGCAATTGTGCCACCTTTTGGGCCAATAATTCCGGCGGGCAGAGTTTTGATTCAAAATCTGGTTTTAAATAATCCATTTCAACAAATCCTTTCCTGAATAAAACAGTCACTCTTAAAAATCCAGGCCAACCCGCAACGTTTTCCGAACAACGCCACAACAGAGCCCAGCCACATTGATCACATGACTGGCATTTTAATGACCAAAGGTCACATCATTACTGCTCAATTGCAGCGCCGATAGCAGGTTTATGGCTTGGTAATTCAGCGTACGCAAAAGATCCCGTAGCGGGAAGGCATGGCCGCGACAAATGAAGTACAAGAAACGCAGGAAAGGATTGCGATGGCACACCATCACTCAGCAATGCCGGGCCGCGACCCAGCTCGGGCCACGCAAGACGCGCAGCCAGCCAGAAAGAGAACGTGAGCAGGCAATCCACGAGGAAAAACCCTTGGCAACAACGTCAGCAAAAGGGAATAACAAGAGAGAAGCGCGACCAGTAAGAACACCAATCCGCAGACGTAGATCATCGACCAAAACCAAAGCCGACAATTTCAAAGCAGGAAAGAAAAAAGCCGCTGAAAATCAGCGGCTTTTCTCAGGTATGTGGCGGAAAGGGCGGGATTCGAACCCGCGGTAGGGTATTACCCTACACACGCTTTCCAGGCGTGCGACTTAAACCACTCATCCACCTTTCCGAAGAGGGAAGATTATAGCGCGGTAATTTCTCACAATGCAAGCCCTCTGGCATGACCTTTGCCATGCTGCGTTGCGGCAACAGTGTGCATCGGTTAGATTAAGCCTTCGGCCGCTGGTTGTTACGACCTTGAGCGGCGCGATTTTTTACCCGTTGAATCATTATTTTCGCCATTTAAACCCTTTCTCGCCGGAGTCAGACATGCCTTGCCCCGTACTCGCTGTGCCATCCCCGTTGCTATTGACGGCGCTTGCCGCCCGCACCTGGATCGCCCGAGCCGCGACGGCGGCCATCTAAATTCTCTTCTGATTGCCGTTTTCGGCACCCGGCGCGCCAGTTACTCCTATTCGCAAATACTGGCGCGAAACGTTCTACCCCGTTTCGAGTAAATCACTATGCAACCTATTCTCAAGTCTTCCAAGCTTCTCAACGTCTGCTACGACATCCGTGGCCCTGTGCTGGCACGCGCCAAGCAGATGGAGGATGAAGGCCATCGCATCATCAAACTGAATATCGGCAACCCGCAACCCTTTGGCTTTGATGCCCCGGAAGAGCTGATCCTTGATGTCATCCACAATCTGCCGGCAGCTTCGGGCTACTGTGATTCGAAGGGCCTGTTTGCCGCTCGCAAGGCTGTCATGCACTACTCGCAGCAAAAGCACATCAAGGGCGTGACGCTGGAAGATATATATATTGGCAATGGTGTATCCGAGCTGATCGTGATGTCGATGAATGCGCTATTGAATAATGGCGATGAGGTGCTGGTGCCTGCTCCAGACTATCCGTTGTGGACAGCGGCAGTGTCTTTGTCCGGAGGCACCGCCCGCCACTACCGCTGCGATGAGGAAAGCGGTTGGATGCCGGATCTTGACGATATGCGTGGCAAGATCGGCCCCAACACCCGCGCCATTGTGGTGATCAACCCGAATAATCCAACAGGGGCGCTCTATCCCGAGTCGATCCTGAAAGAAATTGTCGAGATTGCCCGTCAGCACCAGTTGATCATTTATGCCGATGAAATCTACGACAAAGTGCTGTATGACGGCGCCAAGCATACCTCGATTGCCGCGTTGGCCGACGACGTCATGGTGGTGACTTTCAACGGACTTTCGAAGAATTACCGTGCCTGTGGCTACCGTGCCGGCTGGATGATCCTGTCTGGCGAAAAGCGGCACGCCCAGGACTATATCGAGGGGCTGAATATGCTGGCCTCGATGCGCCTTTGCGCCAATGTGCCCGCACAGTTCGCCATCCAGACGGCCTTGGGTGGTTATCAGAGTATTGATGATCTGGTTGCGCCAGGCGGACGCCTGGCCCGGCAGCGTGATATGGCCTGGGAGATGCTGACGGCGATTCCCGGCGTCAGCTGCGTCAAGCCGCAGGGTGCGCTATATCTATTCCCGCGACTTGACCCAAAGATCTACCCGATTGCTGACGATCAGCAGTTCATTCTGGAGCTGTTGCTGGAAGAAAAAGTCTTGCTGGTTCAGGGTAGCGGCTTTAACTGGAGCCAACCGGACCACTTCCGGGTGGTCTTCCTGCCGCACGAGGAAGATCTGAAAGAAGCGCTCACCCGCATTACCCGCTTCCTTGAAACCTATCGCCGCCGGCACGGACACCACCAATGAACCTTCCACTGCAGATCATTCCGCTCACCGACCGCCAGCGCCAGCTGGTTGCTGCCGAGTGGCTACCACGAGCAGAAGCCGTGCATCGCGAGCTGCGGCCGCAATTACCGGCTGACTATACTGCAGCGTTAGCAGGCATCGTGGCGGATGGTGGCGAGCTTGTCATCGCAGCATGCGAAGACACCGTGCTGGGGATTGCGCTTTTCCACTGCTATCGCAATACCTGTGATGGCGTATTTTTTTATGTCGATGATCTTGTCACCACGTCCGCCCAGCGCTCAACAGGCGTTGGTCGGGCGCTGCTGGACTGGCTGGAAAACGAGGCCAGGCAACGCGGCGCGCGGTCATTCCATCTCGACTCGGGCACACACCGGCTCGACGCTCATCGGTTTTATTTCAGACAGCGTCTGGCAGTTACTGCCTTCCACTTTTCGAAATCATTGGATCAACCGTCATGAAACCTATCAATGTAGGCTTACTGGGCCTGGGCACTGTAGGCGGTGGCGTCGCCAAGGTCTTGGCCCGCAATGCGGAAGAGATCAGCCGGAGAGCCGGCCGGGCGATTGAGGTCAAAATTGCTGCCGTACGCGATCTAGACAAAGCACGCGCCACTGCGCCTGCGGGCTTGGCGCTGACGACTGACCCTTACGCCGTGGTCGATCATCCTGATATCGACATCGTTGTCGAGCTGATCGGGGGAACCTCCATCGCACGGGACCTCGTCCTGCGCGCCATTGCCAATGGCAAACATGTCGTCACTGCAAACAAGGCGCTATTGGCCATTCACGGCAACGAGGTGTTTGCCGACGCGCAGAAGCAGGGTGTGATGGTGGCATTTGAGGCTGCAGTGGCAGGTGGCATTCCCATCATCAAGGCTTTGCGCGAAGGCCTGAGTGCCAACCGGATTGAGTGGATTGCCGGCATCATCAATGGCACCTCCAACTACATCCTGTCGGAAATGCGCGATCGTGGCGCGGAATTCGGTACGGTACTGGCAGAAGCCCAGAAGCTGGGATACGCCGAAGCAGACCCGACTTTCGATATTGAGGGCGTTGATGCGGCCCATAAGCTGACGATTCTGGCTGCGCTGGCATTCGGCATTCCGATGCAGTTCGACAAAGCCTATCTGGAAGGCATTTCGAAGCTGACGCAGGAAGACATCGGCTACGCCGAGCAGCTGGGTTACCGCATCAAATTGCTGGGTATCACCAAGCGCAAGGCGGATGGCATTGAGCTGCGGGTACACCCCACCCTGGTTCCCGAGCGGCAGATCATCGCCAACGTCAATGGCGTGATGAATGCCGTGATGATCAAGGGCGATGCCGTCGGGCAAACCCTTTACTCCGGTCGCGGAGCAGGGGCCGAGCCGACGGCATCGGCCGTGGTGGCCGATCTGGTTGACGTCACCCGTCTTCTGACAGCCGACCCTGAGCATCGGGTGCCGCATCTGGCATTCCAGCCAGACCGGCTCGCCGATCTGAAAATCCTGCCGATCGAAGAAGTCGAAACCAGCTACTACCTGCGCTTGCGCGCGCATGATCGACCCGGCGTGATGGCTGACATCACACGTATTCTGGCCGACCTCAGTATTTCGATTGACGCGATGATGCAAAAGGAACCCGCCGAAGGCGAACAGATCGTCGATATCATCATCCTGACTCATCAGGCGGTTGAGCGCTCGGTCGATACCGCCATCATGCTGATCGAATCTTTGCCGACCATCGCCGGCAAGATCACCAAGCTCAGGCTGGAAAACCTCAACAAGTAAGCTGCCATGTCGATTGATTTTCGTCTTGCCAACCAGACCGATCTGCCCGCGATTGTTGCGATCTACAACTCGACCATCGCCTCACGCATGGTGACGGCAGATCTGACCCCCGTCAGCGTCGAATCACGCCAGGCGTGGTTTGACGCCCACCAGCCGCAACGTCATCCGCTCTGGGTGATGCTGGAGCATGGCAAGATCATCGGCTGGCTCAGCCTCTCCGCGTTTTATGGCCGTCCGGCCTACGATGCAACGGTCGAGATCAGTGTCTATCTGGCCGAGTCCGTGCGGGGCCGGGGACTGGGTCAGCTAGCTATCGACTATGCAGTCGCTGCCTCGCCGGCATTGGGCATCCGCACCCTGCTGGGCTTCATCTTTGCCCACAATCAACCCAGCATGCGGCTGTTTACCCGCTGCGGCTTCGCTCAATGGGGTCTACTACCGGACGTGGCGGAGCTGGATGGTCAGGAACGGTCTCTGGTCATTCTGGGACGCAGGCTGCAGTTGTCTTAAGGCGCACAAACAAGACGCCTGCCACACCAGATCGCGGTTGCGCCTGAAAGGAAACTCGATGCAATACATCAGCACCCGTGGCGGCATGCCACCCAAATCTTTCACCGATATTCTGCTGGGCGGCCTGGCACCGGATGGCGGGCTGGTTGTACCAGACCGGTATCCAACCATCGACCTCGCCACCCTGGAAGGCTGGCGCGGCCACACCTACCCCCAACTGGCCTTCGAAATCATTTCACGCTTTGCCACCGATATTCCGGCCGCCGACCTTGGCCGGATCATTGATTGCACCTACACCCGCCAGGCATTTGGCAGCGACGACATCACCCCGATAACCGAACTGGAACCCGGTCTGCATCTGCTGGGCCTCTCCAATGGCCCCACACTGGCCTTCAAGGATGTCGCCATGCAGTTGCTGGGCAATCTGTTTGAGTACGTGCTCGAACAGCGAGGGGAACAGATCAACATTATCGGCGCCACATCCGGCGATACCGGCTCGGCTGCGGAATACGCCATGCGGGGCAAGCATGGCGTGCGGGTATTCATGCTATCGCCCCACGGCAAGATGAGCCCGTTCCAGCGTGCGCAGATGTTCAGCCTGACCGACAGCAATATCTACAACCTGGCCGTCGAGGGCATGTTCGATGACTGCCAGGACATCGTCAAAACCATTTCAGCCGACGCCGGGTTCAAATCGCGCTACAAGATTGGTGCCGTCAACTCGATCAACTGGGGCCGGGTGGTGGCTCAGGTGGTCTATTACTTCCGCGCCTATCTCGCCGTCGTCAAGCGGATCGGCGACAAGGTGTCGTTCGTTGTGCCCTCGGGCAATTTCGGCAATATCTGTGCCGGCCATATCGCCCGCCAGATGGGCCTGCCAATTGGTCGTTTGATCGTCGCCACCAACGAAAACGATGTATTGGACGAATTTTTCCGCACCGGCCACTACAAGGTACGACAGGAAGCCAAGCCCACCTCCAGCCCGTCCATGGATATCTCGAAAGCCTCGAATCTGGAACGATTCATTTTCGATCTGGTAGGCCGCGATGCCAACGAACTGGCAAGGCTCTGGCGTGAGCTTGACCAAACAGGCGGCTTTGATCTGAGCCAGACGCACTACTTTGACAAGATGGATGAGCATTACGGATTTGATTCGGGCCGATCAACTCACGAAGACCGGATCAACACCATCCAGCTGGCCAAGCAGCGCTTTGGCATCGTCATCGACCCGCACACTGCAGATGGTGTAAAGGTGGCGTTGGAACGGCGACAGGCCGGCGAAACCGTGGTCTGCCTGGAAACCGCCTTACCGGTAAAATTCGAGTCCACCATTATCGAAGCCCTGGGTGAAGCCCCGCCCCGCCCTGCCGGCTTTGATACGCTGGAGAGCCAGCCACAGCGCTTTACCCAGATGCCCAACGACGCCGAAGCAGTGAAACAGTTTGTGGTGAATGCCATCAACGCCTGAAGCCGGTTCTGCTGGCAATAAAACAAACAAGGACAGCCAATGCTGTCCTTGTTTGTTTGAAAAGCCCTTCGATGCGCTGCCAAATTATGGGCGGCAGTCCATTTCATTCGGCGACTCGATATGCTGGCGAGAGCTATCACCAATATATTCAACAGGCGTGCTCCAGGCCCCATTCGTCTGGCAGGTTGTGCGGCTCCAGATGTGGTCAGTCACCTTATCGCAGATGTAGTAAACCACACCATTTCTGATCTGCCGGTTAATAAATCCGCCAATGGCAGGCGGGCGTCTGACGCCGGTATCCCAAGCGCGTCGGTGACCCGCAGTGTAGGTTTGCCCGTTATAACTGCAGGATTTGGGGTCAGTTACCACTACCGGTGGCCACGTTGTGGTCGGATCAGGCCGGCAGTAACCTTCAAGGTGTTGGTTGGTGAACTCGGATGACTTGGCAAATTCAGCAGCCAGCTGCGCAATCGTCAATTCATTCGCAACCAATTTGGGGTACCAGTAAGTGTAGCCCTCAAGATCCCAGTTACGATTGAAAACTGCCCGATATGCCTTCATCAACTGCGCATCAAGCGAGAAGTATTTGTCGGTGAATTCTTTGGAGCTGAAGAAACTCGCAGCCAGGTCAGCCGCCTGCTGCTGGGTGCAGACCTGATTATTCAACGCATTGAGGTAGTACTGCATCCCCTCGGCATCAGCAGCCCGGTCCAGCACCTGACTATATAAACGCTCCAGATAAGCCTTCTGCCCACTGGTAACCGCCGCCTCCGCCTGCAATGCCAGCCCCGCCATGGCCAGAGTGGCCGCGCACATCATCCGAAATTTCATATTTAGTCCGTTAATTCTCAGGCTCTGCTGACCCATTTTTCGGTCGCCAAACAGATCAACAAAACCTATTTAGTTTATCAATTTTCTTGTCCACCCATCACTCGGGGGAGGTGTATGCTAGCACGGACAATCCGGCTGCTCTACAAACAACCAAAGGCGATTTTTCAGTCTTTTGACCTAAGTCATACCGATGCAACTCATTCACCATATTCAATAGTCATTGAAAATAATTAAACCATTGAATATCAACAATCTTTGCGACTGAGTTGTACTACTGAATTTGCCAGAACCACCGGGCAAAAGCCGTCTGAACCCCCGCAGAGGATGACGTTACGGGAGCCATCCTGTTCAAGGTGGCCTGGACTCTGAACGCTGAAGACGAAAGTGGAATACGCATGACACAGCCCTGCAATCGCACACGCGCCAACCAACCTTGACCAGACTTTGCCGCGAATCGCGGTAAGTCGTTATCGCTATCTGGCTGGAGGGAAAATTCCCAGCCCATCCCTCACATCATTGGTAGTGGCTTCCCACCCAGCGCCTGCTGCAAGTAGCGCCTGGGCTTGAGAGGGGGTGATGACAGAAATAGCCAGTGGCCCTTCAGCCGGGTAGTAAGCGGTGCGGCAGGGCAGATACCAAGGGCCTCCCTCTTCTTTGCAGCGAGGGAACTGCGCCGTCGCAAACCGTCCGGGTTCCGGCACACCGTCAAACAGATTGCTGCGCGCCCATAAATTTGCGTCGTTCGGGTCAATATAAATCCAAGGATCAGTAACACGCTGGGCCGTATTGGCCAGAAAGGCATTCTGCTCAACTAAAACCCGCGAATGAGAAGAAGCGGCTGCGCCATAAATAGACCAGCCTTGATACAGGTTATTGAATACATGCGCGTAGCCATTTTCGACCCGAGGTGAGCGCTGGCGGACATGGTCGAAATGATTCCGGTAGTAACTCACCGCCACACCAAATGGTGTATCCATTGTCCGACCTTGAATAATTGCCTTATTGGCATTCAAAAAGAGATTCGCCGAAACCGTGGCATAGCTGCGATGATGGATATTTGCATTGGTAAAGGCAATGCATTCATCCCCACACTCCTGAAAAGTCGAGCGATTAATCCAGATCTGGTCGAAATACTTTTCGGCAGTAGCATCAAGATTCACGGCTGTAATAATGTCCGCAAAACACTGCGCATCGAGCAAGGGGCTTTCCACGCCAAAATCGGGCGGGGTTCCCATATATTCCTTCCGGAAATCAAGATGCGTCAGCACTACCTGATTCACCGCATGCAGCCGAATAATGGGGCCAAGCATGCGCGATGGATGAGTCTTGGCCGTGCATTCATACACCTTGCCGATTTTTTCCCATTTTTCCACATCGTCCCACCGGTACTGGCGACGGATGGATACTTTCGATCCGCGACCATCCACCGTCGTCTGGCTATTGATATTCAGCGGCTTTTCAAGGTAAATCGGCACCTCTCTATCTGCCGGAAAAACCACCGGGTCAAACAATATCCATCTTGGCCCAGCTTGCTTTTCTATCGCATGACGCAAAGTGCCTTCCACTGGCTCCCATCTTCCCGGCCGAATTTCCTGCATCGCGTCGTCGCCACGCGTAACCAGATAAATATCCCCGCCAATGCCGCCCCGGGTATTGCGTCCAAATCCATGCAGAGATTCAAATAATTGACTATTGACAACAGACTGCTCAATGACACCCGCCATGACGCAAGGTGCCAGCATTCCAAGCCATCCGATTAAAATAAATGTGTATTTAGACATTCTGCCAAACAGACTTTCCATTCCATTTCCTTTTATTGAATGGCACGATTTCTCGATATTCCAGCTGGAATCCATTATCTGCGTTACGAATGACCAGACAATTTAATTATCAGGCGACGCAGTCTCTGGAAACTCGGCCACAACACGCATGCCAAAATCCTGCTTTAATCTGTTTGCGCCATACCAGGGCGTTAATTGTGGTTTCTGGCCGGTAAAATGCGCCATTGCCAAAGAAAACAGGGGATGAGGGCGAAATTTCAGCGCGAAGCCCTTGCGATCCAGGCCCGCGCCTTGCGCAGCCAGAGCCGCTACTTCCTGTTCCAGCAGGCGCAATTGCTGATGCAAACGCGCCTCCGTTGCCAGCACCTCGGTCAAATCCACACCGGCCTGTGCCAAGGCCGCCTTGACGTCATCCAGCTTCTGCTCCAGCGCCAGTATGGCGACATCACGTTCACGCAAGACCGAGCTGGCGCCGTGGCGACGCAAATACCAGGGGCACTTCACTTTCAGCATGTCGCCATTTTGAAACTGGATCACAAAGCCTTCGCTGTCAGCCATTTCCGGTAGCGCATCCAGCGCCATGCGCAAAGTCCAGGCATCGAAACGAGGCGCCAGGGGAATGGCATACTCGGCGATCCAGTCATGCACCGGGTGCTGCGGGTTCAGCATCAGGTATTCGCCGCTCAGATTGTCCCGGACATGCAGCAGGCGTAAATCCACCTTGTCAGGTGGAATAACGATGGGTAAATCCGGGTGCTGTAATTCAAATACTGCGGTCATCCCCTGGCTCGCTGCCAGCTGCGCAAACTGTTGCAGGCGCTGATTTTCTGATTTCGCCAAAAATGTTTCGGTGTAGCTCACCACCGGGGACGAAAATGACTTCATTGAGCGCCACAGGAGTTTGTCGTCTACCCAGGCAGTCGCGACCATGCTGCCGTCGATTTTCTCGAAAATACATGCGATATCGTCGCGCGCCATCAGCTTTTCCAGGCTGTAGGCTGGAAATTCACCCAGATTGAAAAACTTATGCAAAGGGCGCGACACCAAGGCACCGGTGCGATCGAACACAATGCCGCGACATTCCAGCGCCGCAGCCGTGTCGAAAGTCTGCTCATCATAGGCTTCATAGCAAACCACCGTCAGGCCATCCGCCTGTTGCTGCACGCGGATTTCCTTTTTCTCGGAAATAAAGGGTAAAACATCGTTGATATGTTGAATCTTATTAAACATTTTTCTTACCAAATCGTGAGCACCGTTGCAGCTCAGGCGTAGAAACCCATTACAGACCACTTTAAAAATCAGTGCTTTAGCCTGGGCTGAATGATGGGGAGTTTATCCCCATCCAAGATAAGCAGGGCAAGCAATCAACCGTTTGTACGCGCTGATAGCCAAGCCCTGCCCGTCAGGCATTGGACCGATGCACTATCAGAATAAGGGGGAGGAGCAGGTAGCGCCTGTCATGGCAGGCATCGGTGCAGGCACAGCCCTTCAGGCCACGGGGCGTAACTGGGTGAGAATGCGAATGGCCTCGTTTTTTTCCACCCAGTCACCATCCAGCAGCATGTGTTCAAGCAGGTCGATGGCCGCATCGCGCTGACCACCGTTGAGCAGGAGACGCGCTTCGCGCAGACGAGGGCGATTGATGGTTTCGGGAGACTCCGCCAACGCCAGCTCTATCGACGCCGGCACGAAGCCGCCCGGCATCTGTGGCTTGGCCGCCTGCGGGACGGGATCGGGAAAGTCCAGCTCCGGAATCTCCGGCACGCTTTCGCTCAGCGGTCGCGGTGCTTCGGTCAGCGCTGGCAACGGGCTGGGTGGTTCGAATTCCAGTGCAAAAGATGAGTCCCCCGGAGCGCCGCCCGGCACGGTCATGGCAATTTCGATCGGTTGTACTGCCTCATCAGCCAATGGCAGTGGTTTGTCGGCCAGAGGAAATTCCTCATTCGACGCCAGCGCCGGACGTACCCATTCCAGTTGCTCATCTGCGGGTCGCGCATCCGCCAGGGCCGTCTCACCTGCAGGCAAGCCCGTCGGTTGAGAAGGCGCATACAGGGGGTCTTCCGGATCCAGCTGTTCGCCCATGATCCGCACGCGCTCCCACAGGCTGGCGCTAGAATAGTGGGCCCGATAAGCCTGCGCCAGGCGCCGGAATTCAGCGCTCATATTGTTGTCACGGAACAAGGTGAAGAGCTGCATCCACAGCACCACCTTGCTGGGGAAGGTGGCAATTTCGTCGCGCAGCAATTCGATCGCCTGATCATGCAGACCGGCCTCGACCAGCATCGCCGCTTCTTCGGCCACGTTCTGGGGCTGCACCACGTCCAGATCGTTGTCGTGACTGCCGTCGTCTTCAGCCTCATCCTCCGGCTGCACACGCGGCGCTTGGGATGCCACCATTTCTTTGGCATCGACCTTGATGGTACGGCTATGCGGTTCATCAGCCGGAGGGGGACGACGGCTTGGCTTGTGCGGTTTTTCCAGCAGCAGGTCCAGCTCTTCGAGCCCATCCCGGCGCGAGGCTTTGGCTTGGGTAGGTTTGCCAGGGAACAGTTGCTCGGCCGTCACGCTCGGTTCACGCCGCCGCCGACGCTCGTAGATCCACAGGGCCGCCATGATCGTGCTGAGGGCTAGCAGCCCGTACAGCAGAGTGTTGGATCGATGACTGGCGGTGGGCGCGCTGGCAGGATTGGCTTGCAAAGCATTCTGCCGGGCCACTTCCATTGCCAGGAATTTCACCTGCTGTTCAAGCTGCCAGGTGCGATGCTTGAGTTCGAGCAGCTCGGCGGTGCGATCGTCGGCATCAATCAGCAACAGCTTTTCGCGCAGCTTGAGGCGTTGATCTTCGGTGATCTTTTCAGGCGGCCACTTGAGGCCCGTGGTTGGCAATTTCAGCTGCAGCGGGTCACCAGACCCCATATTGCTGTCGCCGCCTTCACTCAGAATCAACCGCGCCCCCGCCTCTGACTTCTGCCCCCCATTGGGTTGGGATGCTTTAGGCAACACCGTGGGCAGCGTCATTTTCAGTGGCGGCATTACCTGCGTTTTGCCACTACTCGCAACCGATGGCTCGGGCGGCAATGAGGCCACGATATTGGCCACTTGTTGACGGTCGGGGAGTTGTAGGGTCTGCCCGGCCGGCAGCGGCGTATTTGCCTGAAATTGCGGGTAAGCACCAAGCAGCGCCTGCAACACCGCCTGCCGGCGCCTTTTGTTGTGGTAGACCTGCCGCGACAGCTTGTCGAAGGTCTCCCCTCCCACGGTGACAAGGGTATCGCCAGGCCGAGGGCGGGGCGGCACCACCGGTACAGCCGCGCTCGCAGCAAGCGCCGGTTGCCGGTTTTCCGGCACCGTGGCAACACGCACGACCGGGCTTTCCCCCCCGGCGTTATCGCTGTGAGGGGCCGGATCCAGCAAGGCCGAGTAATCGCGACTGACTACCGTGGCGTTATCGCAGGACAGACGAAGTGAAAAGCGGAGGATCGGTTCATTGAGGCTGGCGTCGCCGACAATCTGCACATGCCCGGCAGATTTGCCCTGCCGATGGTAGATAAGGCGAGCCCGCCGCAAAGCGAACACCGCCTCGTCATCGCCCTCAGCCGGGCGCAGCTTGAAACAGGCAGATTCGATGGCGTCATCGACCTCCCCCTTGACCGGCACCATGGCGTCAAAGCGTTCCCCCAAATGCGAACGCAACTGCAACTCACCCAGCACAGCGGCGTCTGCCATGCCGGCAAGCAGAGCAATCGCCAGGACCAGCGGTCGGCGCGGCCAATTCGGGAAGGCATTGTGGTGAAAGCGAATCAAAGGGCAACAATCCAAAGAGTCTGTCTGGCTTCCGAATCGGTCAGCTTCCATAGCCCAACCCGAGCGAACCTCCCAAACCCGGTATCCGCCGCAACACTGCACGCCCCCAGCAGAATTTCTCTTCACGTATCAGGCATCTGCCGCATCGAAATTCTTCTGGCGCACCTTGTCTTGCTCAGAAAATCGCGGTTTTTCGGGATTCGCTATCCGGCCCATCCAAGCAGATCATGCTTTTCTTAAACAGAACCGCTTACCTCAGGTAAACGGCCCCCTCCCTTCGTTCATAGCCGACTTTGCCGCCATTTGCTGAATAAATACGCACCCTGTTGCGAATTTCCGACTGGCGATTGGTTCTCCGGGCATGGGGGCACGGATTGGTATCGCGCAGTTAAAAATTCAACGCATCCCCATTTCGCAGACCCGATTTTTTCCATGCAGCAAGGCCGGCCTTGCCTTGCCAAAAAACTGTCATCTATCGCCAAAGTGCCGGTAATACAAGGGCCGTAGAGTGCGCCAGCTTTTGCGGCAGGCCGCACCCCTCCAAATGGACAATATAAGAGTAATTACTCTTTTAAGTAATTGCTCTAGACGAACAAACCGAGGTTGACTACACTCGCCAGCGCTCGGAACAGCGTCGCCCGGTTTGATCAGCCATGCCGCAGTCGCCCCTTCACGAGCCCCGATAACGAGAGGAGAAACGAAATGAAGCAATTGAGCAGATCCGCCCTGGCGCTAGCCGTGCTTTCCACGCTATGTGCCAGCGGTGCCCAGGCATTTACCCAGGAAACCCATCGCCGCATCGCAATGGATGCCGTGACTTTCATGAAGGCCAACCCAGGCAGCACCAATTACAACAAGCTGGTTGCCGGGCTGACTCGTGCGGGATACACGGTGGAGCAATTCGCCCAGGCCATCGGGCAAGGAGCTTACGATGTGGATGACTTCGCCGACACCTATCTGTGCGGCGCCACCACGGGTGATTGCCAGATGGCGCCGGTGTGGGGGCTGGGTGCCAGCATCGTCAAGTACACGTCCTACTTCCACTTCCAGAACCATACAGCCGGCCCGGACGTCCACGGCAATGACATCGGCGGCTACAACTATCACAAGCTGACGGTATGGGGCGACATCGACAAGATGGCCGCCGGCTGGCTGTATGGCGACCATATGGATGACGGTGCTGGCGGCATGAAGGGCTGGTTTGGCGATGGTTCGAAGTACAACACCTATGGCATTACCGAGGCGCACTATCGCTTGGGTGGCAAGTCCACGCCCGATATGTATGCCGATTTCGAGAAGATGCCCTTCCAGCCTATCGACAACCTGGCGCAATACTGGTGGCAGCAGTTCCTGGCCCAACCCACGGCACAGACGCTGGGCTTTGTCATGCACTCCACCGATCTGCTGCAACCCCACCACACCTGGACCACCTCGGCCAAAAATCACTCGGGCTGGGAAAGCTGGGTCAACGACTACTACTACAGCGAGGGTTTCAACGATCAGGCACTGGTCAAGGCGGCAATGACCAGCTTCACCCCGCTCGCCCCTAACGCCGTCGATATTCGGCCGTTACTGACCCAGGGTGGTGCGTTCTCCTACAGCCAGGGCGGCATTGTGCTGTCCTCCACCGACCATAACGACCGCAAGGTGGTTGCCCGCAAAGTGGTGCCGCACGCCATCGCCATGGTGGTCCACCTGCTCAACCGCGCAGCGGAGCGCTTCTAAACCATGCGCCGCCCATTGATAGTTGCGGCTGTCAGCTTGCTGGCAGCCGTGGGCGGTCAGGCTGCCGTGCGCTACGACCTCGCCGCGAATGGCGTGGTGGCCACCATTGATGGCGAGCCGATGTCTGCGGCCAGCCTGGGCGTGCTGCACAAAATTGCTGCCCGCCGTGACATCCGCACCCCCTTGTCAAAAGTGCTGGCCTCGGTCATCGACAACCGGCTGCTTGGCGACTATGCGCGCCAGAATTTCCGGGCGGATCAGCTATACCCCTCCACACACGTTGGCTTTCCGTTCGACGTGCAGATTGAAGATCAGCTGGTCGCCACGCTGCGGCGGGTATACGGACGTGAGATTGAAACGGCCTTGGCTGCCGAGCCAACCGGCTCGCTGACAGGCACCATCACCCGACCATTCAGTCTCAAGCGCGAAATCCTCGCTGGCATCGTGCAAAGCCCTGGCGGCCTGCAACTGAGCGATCAGCTGAGCCAGGCCCAGGAACAGCAAGCCAGGGCCACTGAATTGCTGCGCTACCGGTTTGGCGATGAAAAGGAAGCGTCGCTAAGCCTGTGGGACGTCTACCGTCGCTTGAATGTGCAGGCCCGGCAGGCGGTACGGGGCCTGGATCTGGCACAACTTGAGCAATTCACGCGGGAGGCACTTTCGGCCCGCTATGTGCAGTATTGGGTCCGTCAGAACAGTGGACTGAGCCCATCCGACCTCAGGCAGCTGCGTCGCTACATCGAAGATCGCAGCCGGCGGGGTGAATATCTGCGGCTGGTCGGGCTCGAAGCGGACATGCACTACGACAGTGCCCACATCAAGCAGCTGGCGGCCGAAGTCACGCCCGCCGAGATCCGTGCCTACTACGATGCCAACAAGCCGGAATTCCGGCGCATCGAGAAAGTCCGCGCCCGCCATCTGCACGTCGCCGATGAAACGACGGCCCAGAAGCTGTACGAAGCGCTGAATGCCGGCGCAGACTTTGGCGGACTGGCCAAACAGCATTCGCTGGCCAGTGACCGCGACACGGGTGGCGATCTGGGCTGGATCACCCATCGAGAAGGATTGAACTGGTTGGAGCAAACGGCGTACGCCTTGCCGCAAGGCTTGGGCAAGCCAATCCGACGGCCGCAGTTGCCCGGAATGGCCGACGGCTGGGAGATCGTATTGGTCGAGGAAAAAGTCGAAGGCTATCAGGCACCGGAAAGCGAATCGGTACGCTATGTTGCCTCGCAGGCCATCGCCCGCAAGAAAGCACTCGGCCAGTTCAAGACCTTGCGCGAGCAGCTTTATAAAACCGCCGATATCCGCCTCAACCCGACCTACATCAGCGGCAAGCTCGACACGCCCTGAATCAACAACCTGATCCGGCCACGCCGCATTCCGGCGTAGCCGGAGCCCGTTTCGGAATCCCCTGCATGAAACCCGTCTATCGCATAGTGGGCGTCCTGTTGGTCGTTGGTGGTGGAGTCCTGGGCTGGCGGATGCTGGCAGATCGCCCGGATGCAGCCATGCCAATGACACCTGCCGCCAGCGCCCCTCCGATGCCCCTCCCCTCCGCAAAGACCGATTGGCCGGCCGTTGCGTCCAGCCCCGCCAGCCAAGACAGCCCGTTACTGCCGCTCGACCGCCCCGAACTGGCCGCCCATACCCTGGCCGCCGCTCGGGAGCAGGGCGATAGCCGCAGCCCGCCAATTCTGCGAAGCGAAGCTTTGCCCGGCCCGACCGAAGCCGAGCTCGCCGACCCCAAGCAATACGCGCAATATGAAACCCGCCAGCACGAACGTCTGGTCAGCAACTACATAAAAGCCGCCAATCAGGCCCTACCCGGCCTGCGCAAAGACATCGCGCGCGCCCGGGCGGAGGGCATGGCCGAAGCAGACATCGCTGTCGGCATCGAAAAGTCCCGCCGCATCGCCGCCATGCAAAAGGAGTTGATGGAGAAATACCCGCATCTGGTAACACGGGATGACTGACCGGCCATTGCCGGTCAGTCGATCAGGCTGCGATCAAGGCAGCGGCGTGCCTACATCGCCGTCACGCACCGGCCAGGGCAGGAATCTCACTCCACTATTCCCCGGCTTGTAGGCCTCGAACCCTGGGTGGGCGAGCATAGCGAAATACATGTAGTACGCCGAATTCGGGAAGCTCGCTGGCCCCTCGTTTTCGTACCATACCCCATCGGCGAACGCAAAATGCGTCCGCATCGGGTGATCCGCTCTCAGCCCGTCCAGTGTTACGAACCAGAGATGGAGCAGCTCGTTTGTTTTGGCGTAAGGCCCCTTGGCACAGTCTTGTGCGCTGACCCAGATCGGGTCACAAACATTCGGGTTCAGTCGTGGCAGGCGCCAACCTGCAACGCCATTCACCTGAAAGCCGGCCACCAACCCCTTGGCGTCCTGCCAGTTTCGATACGCCGGCCCCGGCATCCACAAACTGGGGTTATACAACCAGGTGATATTGAGCTGCGTGTCGTAATAGGCGTCGACCACCCCGTCGCCATTCAGATCACGCTTTTGCAGGCTCCAGCTGGCAGTGCCTGCTGCCAGCGCCGGACTGGTGGCGAGTGTCATGCCCAAGCCGACGAGGCCCGCCAGCACAGCGCCGATCAGTTTCTTTGATTTATGCATTGTGTTGCCCTCCAATTTGAAATAGCTCCAGATGGAGCCCAAGGAGGGTAACAATCGGGGTGCCCGTCCTCTACCCACAAACGGACAGGTTTTGCGGCCCAAGCCTCATTGCGCTGACAACAACCTCGCAAAAAATACGTCTTTCAGCGTATAAAATCCCCCGCTGGTCGCCAGTAGCGCGGCGATTGCTCACGCCAAACGGTGATTTGCGGCCCCTCGCGCCGGAAGTCGATACGCACGGCACCATCCAGATCGGTACGGTAGACCTCGACCTGTTTGTCGCGATAGCGGCCAATAATGTCGGCCTTGGGATGACCGAAGCGGTTGAGATATCCCGCCGTGGCAATCGCCCAGCGCGGTTGCACCGCCGCGATGAATTCCGGAATCGACGAAGTGCGGCTGCCGTGATGCGGCATGATCAGCAGATCTGCGCGCAAAGCAGTGGCCGATTGGTCGAGCAACCAGAGTTCCCCTTCGCGTTCGAGATCGGCAGGGATCAGCACGCTGCCGGCTGCACTGTCGATCTTGAGCACACAACTGAGGGCGTTGTCATTTTTCACCGGCTGCGTATACAGCGCGACCGGAGGATGCAGGATACGAAAGGTCACGCCTTCCCATTGCCAGAACTGGCCAGCTTCGCATTGTCGATAGGCTCGCCCTTGCCGTAGCGGGTGATCTGCCGGTAAAGAACCGGTCAGTAGATCGACACCGACACTCTCCACCACTGTCGGCGCCCCTCCCACATGGTCACTATCGTTGTGACTCAGCATCAGGCTATCGAGGCGCCGGATGCCTGCTGCGGCCAGTACGCCAGGCAGCACCCGGCTCCCACCCCCCAGTGCTCCGGTATCAAACAGCATCTGATGTCGCCCGGTCTCGATCAGCACCGCCAAACCCTGCCCCACATCCAGCACCGTCAGTCGGAATTCACCAGGTTGCATGGCAGGCTTTGGCAAGGCAAACAGCGGCAGCAGGCCCAGCGGAGCCAGCCATTTCGCAGGCAGGCCACGGGGCGCCAGCCATAGCCCAACCGCCAAGGAAGCCGGCAGCAAGGTCCAGACCGGCGGAGAGGGCAGCGACACCACCGCCTGCGGCCAGCTGGCCAACCACGTCACGCCGAGGAAGGTGTAGTCGAGAATCTGATGCGCCAGACGCCAAAGCCAGCCGCTGGGATCAAGACAACCTGCCAGCGCAATCGGCGTAGCCAGAGAACCAATCAGCGGAATTGCCACGGCATTGGCCAGCGGCGACAGCACGGGCAGCTGCTGGAAGTACAGCACCAGCAAAGGTGCCGAACCCAGCGTAGCCGCCCACTGCGCCCCGCCCCAGGCTGCCAGCTTGCCATGCCAGCCACCGGGCTCGCCGACCCGGCCGGCAAAGGCATAGAGCAATACCCCCACGGTGAGATACGACAACCAGAACCCCACCGATAGCACGGCCCAAGGGTCGATCAGGGTGGTGAGTGCCAGCGCAAAGCACCAGACGGTGGAAACCGCCAACCGTCTCCCGCAGGAAAGCGCCAGCGCGGCCGCCATCAGCATCCACAAGGTTCGCTGAGTCGGCACGGCAGCCCCAGCCAACAAGGTATACAGAATGGCCGTTGCCACACCCGCAATCAGGCCAAATTGCCTTGCCGGCAAACGACTGGTCAACCGTGGGCTTTGCCGGGCCAGCCAAGCGACCAGCCAGCCGGACAAAGTCGCCAGCAAGGTGACATGCAGGCCGGAAATACTCACCAGATGCGTCAGTCCCAGGCTGCGGAATAACTGCCATTGCTCCGGTGCAATACCGCTCTGGTCACCCATGATCAGCGCCTTCACCACCCCACGCCACGGCTTGCCCGCCAGTTCGCTGTCAATACGGGTGGCCAGCTGTTGTCGCACCCGGTCGATGCTGGTGAAGAAGCCCGGCGCGAACGGCTGAATCAGCTGATTGTCGCTGCGGTGACGGACCGTCCCGGTCGCGCCGATCCGGTTTGCCAGCAACCATGCTTCAAAGTCAAAACCACCGGGGTTCAGATTACCGTGCGGTCGCTTCAGGCGGACGGTGAGCTGCCAGCGTTGTGCGGGCAGGTAATGGGCGCCTTTGGCGTAGTCGCTCAGCAGAAGACGCGCTGGCACCTGCGCCTGATCTGTCGCCACCGAATCGACCTTCAACACAAAGCGCGGGCCATAGGGCGTGGCTTCCACCAGGCCATCCACCACGCCAGTCAGCTGGATGTCCTGCAGCTCCCACGCCGCTGGCAGCGGGTACGCCAGACGCCAGTCCGCACGCAGATTGGCATAGCTGAAGCCAGCAAACAGTGCGAGCAGCGCCAGGCAGGCCAGCCGGTGCACGCCACGGCTACGCCAGACCAGCAGCGCTGCAAGAACCACAACACCCAAACAGGAAAAATGCGAATAAAGCTGTGGCTGCCGTTGCAGCAGCCAGATTCCAGCAACCCAGGCGACGACGGCGATGCGCATGGCACGGCCCTCGTCGCCCGGTCAGCCTTGCCAGCCTGAGGCTGGCTTGCCGGCAAACATGGCGCCGACCCGATCAGGCCGTGCCGCCGACAGTGAGCCCACCGTCGATGCGTAAAGTCGGCTGACCGACCCCAACGGGCACGCTCTGGCCATCCTTGCCACAGGTTCCTACGCCGGGATCAAGCTCCAGATCGTTGCCGATCATGGTGACGCGAGTCAGAACATCAGGACCGTTACCGATCAGCGTCGCGCCTTTTACCGGGTAGGTGATCTTGCCATCTTCAATCATGTAAGCCTCAGAAGCCGAGAATACAAACTTGCCGTTGGTAATATCGACCTGGCCTCCGGCAAAGTTGACGGCATAGAGACCGTGCTTGACCGAGGCAATGATTTCTTCGGGCGTCTTATCGCCAGCCAGCATCACCGTGTTGGTCATGCGCGGCATCGGCAGATGGGCAAACGATTCGCGGCGACCATTACCGGTCACCTGTGTCTGCATCAGACGCGCATTCAGGTTGTCCTGCAGGTAACCACGCAGGATGCCGTCTTCGATCAGTACGGTACGATTGGTCGGATTGCCCTCGTCATCGACATTCAGCGATCCGCGACGATCCGGCAGGGTGCCGTCATCCACCACCGTCACCCCCGGTGCGGCCACCGCCTGACCAACCCGGCCGGAAAAGGCCGAACTTCCCTTGCGGTTGAAATCCCCCTCCAGTCCGTGGCCGATGGCCTCATGCAAGAGAATGCCGGGCCAGCCATTGCCCAGCACCACCGTCATCTCACCTGCCGGGGCCGGACGGGCCTCCAGATTGACCAGAGCCTGTCTGACCGCTTCACGGGCGTACGACTCCAGCACCGCATCGGTAAAGTAGCTGTAGTCAAAGCGCCCCCCACCGCCAAAGTGTGCCTGCTCGCGTCGGCCATCCTGCTCGACGATCACAGTGACACTGAGCCGGACCAGCGGCCGGACATCGGCGGCGCGGTGGCCGTCGTGACGGGCGATATAGACGACTTCATACTCGCCGGCCAGCCCGGCCATCACCTGAATCACCCGGCTATCCTGCGCCCGGGCAAAGCGCTCCAGGCGCTCCAGCAGGGCCACTTTTTCTGCCGCCTGCAAGCTGCCGATCGGATCTGTCGCCGGGTACAGCAAACGGCCTTCGCCGTGACGTCCCACCATGGTGCGGCCCGCACCGCCCTGGCGACCAATCGCTCTGGTGGCCTCGGCAGCCTGACGTAGTGCTGGCAGGCTGATTTCGTCGGAATAGGCAAATGCCGTACGGTCCCCCGAAATGGCGCGCACCCCAACGCCTTGGTCGATATTGAAACTACCCGCCTTGACGATGCCTTCTTCCAGGCTCCAGCCCTCTGAGCGGCTGTATTGAAAATAAAGATCGGCGTAATCGATTTCGTGACGCATGATCTCGCCGAATACCTGCTCCAGGCTGCTCTCGCCCAATTGATAGGGTGTTAGCAGGTACTGGTCGGCGGTCTCTCTGAGAATGGTTTGACTTGTCATTATTTCTATATCCAGTGTCATGAAAGGTGCGGCAGAGGCACCCTCAATTCTGTAAAAACCGGGCGTGATGGACGCTTATCTACCTGAAGCCAGCTCCAGGCGCATTCACACCTCAGCGAAGTTAGATGGCGGCCGGCTGCGGTAGTACACGGTGGTCCAGCGCCGGTAGGCTCTTTCGCAGGCGCGCCTGATACTCGGGGTTAATACTGGCAATCACCACACCCGAACCCCGTTCCAGGCGGTCCAGCACCACACCCCAGGGGTCGATGACCATGCTGTCGCCGTGAGTCTCGCGGCCATTGAGGTGATAGCCGCCCTGATTCGGCGCGAGAACATAGGCCAGATTCTCGATGGCGCGAGCCCGCAGCAGTGTCTCCCAGTGCGCCTTGCCCGTGGTGGCGGTAAAAGCCGCCGGCACCACGATGATATCGATGGGCTGCATCGCCCGGTACAGCTCGGGGAAACGCAGGTCGTAACAGATCGACAAGCCAACCCGGCCAAACGGTGTCTCGACCACGACAATCTTGTCACCTGGACTGATGGTCGCGGACTCTTGATACTGCTCGGTTCCCATATTGAAGCCAAACAGGTGGATCTTGTCGTAACGCGCCACCAGCTTGCCCCGATCGTCGTACACCAGACAGGAATTCTTGACCCGTCCCGGCTCTTCGGCCACGAGCGGCACCGAGCCGGCAATCAGCCAGATCTTGTGCTTCTTGGCGGTCTTGGCCAGAAAACGCTGGATCGGCCCCTTGCCCTCTTCCTCCCGGACGTCGATCTTGTCCGTATCCTTCATGCCCATAATGGCAAAGTACTCAGGCAGCGCAACCAGCTTGGCTCCCTGCTTGGCAGCCATTTCAACCAGGCGTTCCGCTTCGGCCAGATTCGAACTGATGCTGGGCCCAGACGCCATCTGAATCGCAGCGATCCGTACATTGCCCGATACTTTCGCCAGCGCTTTCCGGTTTTTCTCGCCTGTTACGCCTTTGGTTGCCATGCCTGCTCCTTTTTATGTGATGTGATGCGTATGGTGATGGCGCGGTTGAAACATCAGGGGGTCGATTCCACAACCTCGAACCGCAACGGCTCGCCGGGCTTGCCCTGTCCCTGCAGCACCACCCGTTTGCCTTCGAGGCCGGTCGAGGTCAGCCAGTCGCGCAGTTCCTCTGCCTGAGTCTGCGATTCCCGATCCGGCGGATGAATCAACCGGGCAGTGAGCTGTTGGTTTCGCGCAAGCTGCCGCATGCATGGAGCCAGGCCGGACTCCTTGACCACCCGCTGCATGCTGCGCACGCGGTCCCAGAATTCCAACGGCACTTCACAGACCGGCGCAGCCAGTGCGGCCTGGCCTGCCAGACTCATCCACAGCAACCAATGCCTCATGGCGCCCCCTCTACGGGTTTATCAGCAACCGCCGGCTTGTCGGCTTCTTTCGGCTTGTCGGCGTTCAACTCAACCGTTTCACCCGATCCAACCCTGACGATCTTGGGGTCTTCCCATTTGCCAGTGATCTCGTATTCATAAGCCACCAGCTGGCCAATCGGGTCTTTCAATACTTTTTGCAGCAGGAATGCCGTGACACCGACAATCGGATTAGCCAGGGCTACACCGGCTGCCAGCGCTACGCTGTCGCTGAGCGTTGGCACGATGCGCACGGTTAGCTTCTGGGTTTCCTTGCCCATGTCGGCCTCCCCCCGAAACAGGATCTGCGCGGCCGGGCCGATGATCACCAGGTTATCCGTGGCGATCACGCCCTTTGAAATCTTACTATCGCCGGAAATCTTGTCGAAAGCGAAGCCCTCGCTGAAGACATCGCGAAAATCCAGGGTGATGCGACGTGGCAGCGACTGCAGGCTCAGAATGCCCAGCAGCCGGCCAACGCCAGGCTCGATCTTCGAGAACTGTCCCGGCCCCACGGCAATCCGGGCACTTCCGCTCATGCTGGCAAAGTCAGGCGATAGCGGCGAGCCGTTCCAGCTGACCTCTCCGGCCAATGAACCACTACCACGCCGCATGGCTTCGGGATAGCCAAAGCGCTCCAGCAGCTTGCCAATATTCGACGAATCAACATTGACCTTCACGCTGGTGCGGCTGTCATTGCCGGCCACGCGCCAGACGCCATCCATATCGAGCCGGCCTTCCGGATTGGCGATGCTCAGCTTCTCGATATGCCAATTCTCTCTTTGCTGCTGCGCCTTGACCTCCAGCCGGCCCAGCTTGCGATCCCGGTATTGGAAATCCTCCACCGTCACATCCATCGCCGGCAATTGCTCGGGTTCTTCGTTGCTGACCGCCGCTGCTGCCGACCCCGCCACCTGCGGCAGCGGCATATGCAGGGCGCTGAGCTTGGCCACCAGCTTCCCCCGTCCCTGCCCGTTCCAGTGGATATTGCCCGTTGCCTCTTTGCTGGCGACCTGCATCTGCCAGCCGCCACTTGCCGGGGTTGCCCGCAGCCACAGCTGATTCAGCTGCTTGCCAAAGACTTGCAGCTTGCCAAGTTTAAGATCTACGCCGCTGACGGGCGGCGTGGCAACTCCGCCACCCGACCCGGCACTTTCAGGCAGCCGGCCAACAAAGTCGTGCCAGACATCGGCATTCAACTGAGGCAAGCTGCCATTGACCCAAAGACCTTGCCGCCGCGCAGCCAGCTGGGTAGGCCCCAGATTGATCTGACCACGCTCGATCTGCATGTCCTTGCCACTGCCTCGCAGATAGAGGTCGGCCCCCACCAGCTTGTCGTAGGCCACCTGCCAGTGATCCGCCTCTCCCTGAGCCATATTCAGCTGAATGCGTAGCGGAATGCTGTCGCTCGCTTCCTTGCCCAATGGCGCCGGCGCCGCCAGCGCCACGCCTTGCAGCGATGAATCGATGCTGACGCTGGTGCCCTGGCTACGCACTTCCAGATCGGCTTTGTAGTCCGTGACGCCGCGAATCAGTTCAGCCTGTGGCAAGGCATAGCGCCGAGCCGCCAGATTGGCATCGACCTTACCGGTCGCCGCAATCCTGACGGTGCCATCGCTATCGGTACCCACATTCAGCACGCTGCTTCCACCCAGGATCTGCGCTGTACCCCCCTTGAGCTGCAAAGCCTTTTCGGTAAAGCTCAGCTCGCCGCGCGCCTGCTCAAGCTTGGGAATCTGCGGCCCGAAATCGATCGCGTTCCGCTCGTAGGCAAAACGCCCCTGCACCTTGGTGGCATCAGCATTGATCAGCGGGATGTCGAGTTTCAGACGCAGATTGCCCTCGCCTTGCGCGCTGGCATGGTCCAGAAACCCTTCCATCGCCTCGTTGATCGGGCTTTCACGCACATAGCGTAGAAAGTCATTGGTCGGACCGCTGGCTTCGCCTTCGATCTGAATCGAATCGCTATGCTCCAGGCTCTGGATGGTCGATCTCACCTTGCCCAGGCGGGCACCGAACACCTGGCCGGAATGGGTGTCGATCTGCATCAGATTGCCGTGGAACAGCAAATCGCCGCCGACATTGCTGATGCGGGGCCACCCCTTGCCGTAATCCAGCTCCACGCCGCTGGCTTTGGCATCGACCCGGAAGATCCCGTTCTTGTCACCATCAAACGGAAACGCTTCCAGCGGGCCGGTCAGTTTGAACTTGGCGTCATGCGCGTGGCCAGTCAGCAGCGAGGTGCGCAGCCACTCGACCGTATCGGGTGCTACCGAATTGGGGATGTATTTATAAACCTTGCTGGCTTCTGCCTTCGGAACCAGCGCATCCAGATCCAGCCACCCTGCGCCTTGCCCTTCGTAGCGATAGGTGGCTTTGGCACTCAGGCTCATGTGGTCATTGGCCAGCGCCAGCTTCGGCACGGTGACTTCAACTTTTTCCTTGGCGCGACTCCACTGCGCTTCAGCCAGTAATTCGGTGAATTCGAGGGGTTCCAGAAACAGTTTGGTAGTCAGGCGGAGATGCTTGCTCTTGAGTTTGACGGCCCCCCCACTTTCGGTAACGCTGGCTTCGCCATCCAGCAATCCGACAGAAGGAATAGGCTCCGGGGCATCCAGCCCCAAGCCTGAAAACGCAAAACTGGCCTGATAGTGACGAGGTTCGCGCCAATCGCCTTCCCAGTGCGCGCCAAAGCTATCGATGCTGCCATGCGGCCGCAGGCTGGACAGGCTTTTGCGGACGTCCGCCGGTAGCGGCAAACCTCCCATCAAGCCCGACACAGCCGGTAAGGTGAATTTGGTCAACCCGAGTTCACCACCGCCAGACGGGTGCAACTGCAGGCGCCCTCCCGCCTCTGACAGAATGCTGCCGCCCTGAGCGGTCGTCAGTTTGAGGTGGGACAGCTCAAGCTCCCGGCTCTGCTCACTCTGGCGCCACCTGGCCTGACCGCTGATCTCAGAAAACGCCAACAGCTCCAGATCGGGTGCCAGTCGGCTCGATACGTTATTCAGTGCCAGCGTGGAATCCAGCTCGTTAAGCTGGGCCTTGGCAAACGCGCCGGTCAGTTTGATACGACCTCGACCACTCTGCACGTCGATCGGGTAGCTGATCCAGGCACGCCAGGGTGCCAGGTTGACGTTCTGTACTTCGAGCGTCGCCTTGCCAGACCAGTCATTCAGTTGCTTGACGTCATGCCCATGCAACTCGCCGGATGCCGTGAGCGTGCCCGCCAGTTCGGCCGGAGGGGTGACTTGGAGTTCAAATTGATGACGACCAAACAGGAAGTTGTCCAGTTCGAAATTAACCCCTGCCAGCACCAGCGGCGCCGCTTGTCGCTTCTCGTCACGCCAGATCAGCGTGGCATTCTGGATGCTGACACTGTGCTGTTTGAGTAGCCAATTGGCCATGCTGCCGTCGGATGGGCCGTCGTCCAGAGGCAGGCCGGCCACAAACAGGCGCCCCTCCGCATTGCGTGAAAACTCCAGCGTTGGCCCATGGGCGGTCAGCGTGTCAAAACGCAGCGCCCCCCACAGTAATGGCCACCAGAGCAAAGTGGCCTCGGCCTGCTTCAAGGTCAGCGCAGAATGGCCAGACTTCGTGAGCAGCGAAAAGCCATCAATCTCGACATAGGGCCGCACCCCTCGCCAGCCGCCACGCATATGGGCAATCTCGACCTTTCGGCCAACCGCTTCGCTGATTTCTGCGGCAATGCGTGGTCGATAGCTGTCGAGCCTCGGAAAGATCCAGAACTGCAGGACACTCACCACGACGACCATCAGCGTCAGGCAGGCAATGGCTGCCCATTTCAGCGCGGCGTAGTGCCAGTAGATAAAGCGGACCAAGCGGTTCCAGCTACGTCTGATCAAACTTGGGCCTAACGCTTGGCTCATTCGGAATAAGTCGTGTAAACGGGATGAAAAAGGCAGGGAAGCACCGCACAAGCGATGTGGCAGGGTCTTCGAAAAGTCTCTTCGCAAAGAACTTCTGACGTCGCCAGAACCGGTAAGGCATTCTGGCAAGCCCATCTTGCCCTGATTTGACCTGACTTGGCGGCAGGCAGCTTGGCTCTGTTGACCATTTCATCCCAGAACCAGCAGCGAGACGTCGGCAGAGCCAAAGGCTATTGTAACGTATCGTTGTAGAGAACCGCGTCCAGGCGGCTTGCCAGCCGCCGGCATACGACGCCTATGCAACGAATTCCTCTCGCGACGGCCCCGGCCATGCCAGATGACCGTCCCAACATCAACCCAATAGAGCCCGAATCAGTCCCCCAGTTCCCCGGAGTTGCCATGTCTCATTCCCTCGCCCCCGCTCTGGCTCACAGCCGCTACCTGCAACGCCTGTTCGCCCAGAACCCGACGCTGGCTGACACCACCCTCAGCCAGATGTCACGCCCATTCCTGCGTGCTGAAATGGACGAATGGTTAAGCCAGCGCCCATCTCAAGACGAAGCCGGGTTGAAAGTCAGCCTGCGCCTGCTGCGCCAGGCTGTCATGGCCAGATTGATCGGTCGCGAGCTGGCCGGGTTATCGGATCTATACGAGGTCATGGCAACAACCAGTGATCTGGCGGAAGCTGCCATTGCCGCCTGTCTCAAACTGCTGGACCAGCCGCACGAGCGTTATGGTCAACCCATCGGAGCGGACAGCGGCACCACGCAACGCCTGATCGTTGTTGGCATGGGCAAATTGGGCGGACGCGAACTCAACGTATCGTCCGATATCGACCTGATCTTCGTTTACCCGGAAGACGGCGAAACCGACGGCCCGCGCCCTGTTTCGAACCATGAGTATTTCTCGCGCATCGGCAAGCAGCTGATTGCCCTGCTGCACGATCCGACACTGGATGGCTTCGTGTTCCGGGTGGATATGCGACTACGCCCGTATGGAGATTCCGGACCATTGGTGTCATCGTTTGCCGCGCTTGAAAACTATTTCTATACCCAGGGTCGTGAATGGGAGCGCTACGCCTGGATCAAGGGCCGGCCCTTATCTGGCGACCAAGAAGGACTGATGCAGATCGTCCGGCCATTCATTTATCGAAAATATCTGGATTACGGCGCCTATGGCTCGATGCGAGACCTGCACGCACAGATTCAGCGAGAAGTAATCCGGCGTGATCTGGCCGACAACATCAAGCTTGGGCCGGGAGGAATCCGCGAAGTCGAGTTCATCGCCCAAGTCTTTCAACTGATTCGAGGTGGACGCAATCGCGCGCTGCAGGTGCGCCCCACCCAGCCTGTGCTGGCCGAGCTGGCCGAGCAAGGGCTGATCGGGCAAGAGATGCGTCAGGAACTCAATGCGGCCTACGTCTTTCTGCGGAACCTGGAACACCGCCTGCAATATCTGGACGACGCTCAGACCCAAACCTTGCCTGGCAACGACGAAGACCGGCAACGCATTGCCCACAGCATGGGCTGCTCCAGCTGGCAGGATTGCCTTGGCGCGCTTGATCAACATCGTTCGCGCGTCTCTCGCTATTTCGAGCAGGTGTTCATGCTGCCTCAGGCGGATGGCGAATCGGTGCATCCGCTGACCGGCCTCTGGCTGGATATCCAGACCACTGACCACGCCACACACCGCCTCAAGCAGCTTGGCTACGCCGAGTCAGCCGAAATGCAACGCCAATTGGCCGCGATTGCCAGCAGTCATCGCTACCAGACACTGGGCGACAAAAGCCGCCGCAAGATCGACGCACTCATCCCCCCGCTGATCGAAGTCGCAGCCAGCTTCAGCAACCCGGATGCCACACTGACCCGCATCCTGCGCTTCCTCGAAACCATCAGCCGACGCGAAGCGTATCTGGCCTTGCTGACCGAGCACCCACAGACCCTGCGCCGTCTGGCCAGCCTCTACAGTGCCAGCCCTTGGGTATCGGACTACCTGAATACCCATCCTATCCTGCTGGATGAACTTCTCGACGCCAGAATTCTCTATTCAGCACCCGACTGGCCAAAACTGGCCGCGAACCTCCGTAGCGAACTCGAAGCTCACGCGGGCGATGCAGAAGCGCAGATGGATTTGCTGCGCCACTTCCAGCACACCCAGATATTCCGTCTGGTTGCTCAGGATCTGGCAGAACACTACACCGTCGAAGCCTTGTCCGATCAGCTATCAGCGCTGGCAGACCTGATGCTTACGCTCAGCATCGAACGTTGCTGGGCTGAGCTTCCCAGCAAGCATCGAGAACATCCGAACTTCGCGATCATTGGTTACGGCAAGTTAGGCGGCAAGGAACTTGGCTAT
This sequence comes from Parachitinimonas caeni, assembly GCF_030129945.1. Classification (GTDB taxonomy): domain Bacteria; phylum Pseudomonadota; class Gammaproteobacteria; order Burkholderiales; family Chitinimonadaceae; genus Parachitinimonas; species Parachitinimonas caeni. The sequence continues at coordinate 13,514 of NZ_JARRAF010000031.1, read as the reverse complement.
GGCTCTGATTTAGACTTGATCTTTATCTACGACGACACCGCCCCCGAAGCAGCCGAGCAGTACGCAAGACTAGCCAAACGGATTAACAACTGGCTCACAACCGCCACCCCCGCCGGTCAACTGTATGACATCGATCTGCGGCTACGTCCAAACGGCGCATCCGGATTATTGGTCAGCAGCATTGAAGCCTTCTCTCACTACCAGCAGAAGGAGGCTTGGGTATGGGAGCATCAAGCATTAACCCGAGCTCGTTATGCGGCCGGAGATGTAAATGTTGGTGAACGATTTGAAACAATCCGGCGCGAGGTCCTGATGCAGAAACGCGACCCCGAGCAGCTGGCAGCCGAAGTGTTGTCGATGCGCAACAGAATGCTAGCGACGCATCCACCGCATCCCACCGACATAAAGCATGTCAGAGGCGGAATCGTGGACGTCGAATTCATTGTGCAGTATCTGGTGCTGGCCCACGCAGAAGCGGCGCCAGATCTGACGCGCAATAGCGGTAACATCGCGTTGCTGGGTACCGCCGTAGATCATGGCCTGATTCCCGCCAAGCTTGGTTTAGAGGGACAAACGGCGTATAGGGAATTTCGTCGTATTCAGCACACACAGAGGCTGGACGGTACATCTGTTGTATTGACCACGCAGCCAGTTATCGCCGGGCTACTCCATTCGGTGCAGGAACTCTGGCTGCATGTATTTGGTCAGGATGCACTACATGGATAAACTCTTTCAGGATATGACAAGTCTGTTTGAAGTCATTTTGAAAGTCCAACTTGCTTTTGAAGTGTGACATAATGAAGTAATATTAGCGCCCGCTAAAACAGTAGCTTACGTGTATCGACAGCTGTAGTTCTTCAAAATGGCTAAGCCAATCATTTCAAGCTTTTACAATTCAAAAGCCAGAATCTGTTTGTCATAGCTTGAATGGTGTTCTACGATGACGCTCACAATGACAAATAACTGTAGGTGACACCAAAGACCGGGTGTCGCTGACAACGCGGGCATAAGTTTCAAACTGAGGGATCGACTGATGAAATTGTTCGAGAAAGTACTGAACCCTAGAGACATCCGCAGAAGGTTGGGACTAAACCAACAAGAATTCTGGACGAAGATCGGGGTAACGCAGAGCGGCGGCTCGCGCTATGAGAGCGGCCGTAACATGCCAAAACCTGTGCGCGAGCTATTACGGCTCGTTCACGTAGAGCAACTCGATTTGACCCGCGTAAAGCGGGAAGACTTCGAGATTATCGACTATTTGCGCGATAACCATCCTGACCTCTACAAGAGCCTGCAAAAGGCGGTAAAGGCCCGCATGGAAGCCGCCAAAGCACAAGCAGCTCAGAATCCGCCCGCCCAGCACGAAGCCGGGCAAGACTAAGCTCAGGGCGATAGCCGCACGGCAAGGCCCAGCGATTCGATGCGCTGGGCCAAGCTTCTCATCCAGGCTTCTGGCGCCCGCCCCAGCCTTGGTGCTTCCGGTTGCGTTGAAGCTCGCGCCAAACCATAGAGCAATACCCCCTCCAGTTTTCCTCCTGCTACTTTGGCTGCTTGCACTAGCTCCAGGTAATCAGTGATTTCCTGCTCTGAGGGTAGCCATCCATCCAGCTCGAACATACAGGTCTGCACCCATGTGCGGCAGACTTGCGAGGCGGCAATCAGATGCCGGAGTACAGCGGAACGCGTCAATGCCACCTGATTGACCACAGACAACGTCCCGTCCGGTACCCGGTCAAGCTTGTACCAGACCTCCCCGTTCAGATTAGACATTTCAGACAACGAAGCTTGAATCACCGGCTTGTGTAACTGGCTGCCATTGGTAATCAACACGGTCTTTACCGATTCATCCAGCCCAAAACTTGCCCGCGATGCTGCAATTATCCGAATGACATCCGAAAACTCATGACTGGTTGTCGGTTCGCCATTACCCGACAACGCAATGTCATTGAACCGCCGCACACCTTCGGGCACATGACGTTGCATGAAGTCACCATGCAGCAAGGCCTGCAGAGCGGAATGCAGCTCATGCTGCAGCAATTCGAGATCAATTGCAGGTGCGTTTCCTCTCACAAGGTCAGGCACCTGGCAATAGATACAACGCCAATTACAGGCATTGTTAGGGTTCAGATTGATACCCAGAGATACCCCGCCTGCCCGTCGCGATACCACGGGATACACATATCGCAAGCCGGCAATATCACGGCGATGATCATTGACATCCAGTGTTTCAGTTACAAGTTGAATCGTTTCAGCCACTCTCTACCCATTCTGCCCTGTCTGCCGCCGAAAACCGCTACAGAATCCCGGTAGCGGCGATGATCCATGCATCAGCCGCACCTTGATAATCCTGAGTCCAGCAGTTTTTCAGCGATTACTTCGGTTCAGCAGGACTGGCACTGGTGCATGCCGGACGACGCCTTCGGCAACGCTTCCCAGCAGCAGATGGTCCAGGCCAGTCCAACCATGTGTGCCCATCACAATGATGTCTGCGCGCCAGAGCTTGGCTTCATCAATGATAGCCTGAGAGGTTTGCCCTCCCCATATCTCCAGCAAGCCCATATCTGGCTCAATGCCAGACTCTCTGACAATAGCCGCTGCCGCGTCCAGTATTTTCTGGCCGCTTTGGCGCAAGCTGGTTTGCAATTCACCCACATCAACGAACTCGGCACCTCCCCAGGAGAACTGCGCGAGGTCGATGACATGCACCAAACGGATAGTGGCATGTTGCTCCTGACAGAATCTTACCGCCTCTCCCAATGACTGCCGCGATGTATGACTATCATCGACAGGAACCAAAATACGCTGGTACATGGCAAACCTCCTGATTAATGCCGCTTGAGCACTGCAGGGCCTTTCAAACCGCCACAAAAATTCTGCGCAGCGTCAAACCGGACAAGCACTGAAATCCATTCGTTTTTGATCTCGCGCGCCCAACTCATCATCGTAACTCTCCTGTATAGCTCAGCTCAGACAACCAAGAGCCCAATACCCTGTCCGACAAGATGAGCCTGCGGCGATGACTCTGGGTAGGCGCCTGTTCAGTCTGCCACGCTGAGCCCCCACATCGTTTGGCTTGGATCAAGCACACAAACCGTCCGTTCCCGATACAAATCGCCTTTCTGCATGACGCATTCTCCCGAAAGCCACCGCGTTGCCAAGCCAGAGAGGCCGGCATACACTCGCCAGTTCCGTTAACTGTCTCGTTCGCAGCATGGCCCGGTTGAAACTAGTAATGCCCGATAGCTACCCATTTCGTACCGAGATGGAGATCCAGATCGGCCTGATCAACTATGGCGGGCACTTGGGCAATGACTCAGCCCTTACGCTGGTCCACGAAGCCAGAATGCGCTTCCTGCGGGCTCTTGGTTTTTCCGAGCTCGATATTGCCGGCAAGGGGATCATCCTGGCGGATGCCGCGCTGGTTTTCAAAGCCGAAGCCTTCTGGGGCGAGAAGTTGTCGGTAGGGGTTGCAGCCATCGATTTCAACAAGTACGGTTGCGATCTCTACTATTGCTTCGAGAGTCTGGAAAGACAGCGCGAAGTGCTCCATGCCAAGACTGGCTTGGTGTTCTTCGACTATACCGTGCGAAAACCTGTGGGAGTGCCGCCCGAATTTTCGGCGGCCTTGAACGCCTATACCCAGGAAAGTGATCCAAACTAGGAGTCAGTGCATGAAAAAATATGCCCAGAATAGCCCCGAAGCTGCTGCCAGATTGCTGGTCATGCTGATGGTCAGCGACGGCAATATGGATCCGCGAGAACTCGACGAAATCGAGCACCTGCACATCTATGAAGCGCTGAACATCTCGCGCAAGCAGTTCATTCAGGTCTTGCATGACTATTGCAATGATCTGTCAGATGAAGCAGATGAAAGCGGCCAGATTCACCTGATTGACCGACAGCGCATTGATGATCTACTCGATACCGTGGTCGATCCGAAACTAAGGTTGTTGGTTGCCACGCTGGCGCTGGATCTGTGCAAGGCAGATGAAGATATTTCCGACGCCGAAATGGCCATCTATGCCCATATGCTGGATCGCTGGCATCTCACGCTCGATGATATCGAAGCCACTTTTGCCCGCTGAGAACGCAAACAGCCCGATACGAGAATCATGAACCGGGCCCTGCCGCCCGTTCATGATCTTGGCTCACACGCAACCGCTACCATACTGGCCGAAACGCGCCGCGCTGGATGAGCGGGGCCGACCTCTTCATCGGCCGTTGCCGCTCCCCCCCCTGCTCCGTACAATCGGCAGCCTGACTAACGCAGGTAGCCATCATCATGTCGTCTCCCCGTTTTGCAGGCAGTGACCGTTACGTCGCGACCGCCGATCTCACCATGGCCGTCAACGCCGCCATGACTTTGCAACGCCCCTTGCTGATCAAGGGTGAACCCGGTACCGGCAAGACCATGCTGGCCGAGGAAGTCGCCGCCAGCCTGGGTCTGCCGCTGATTCAGTGGCATATCAAATCTACCACCAAGGCTCAGCAGGGCTTGTATGAATACGACGCGGTATCACGCCTGCGTGATTCGCAGCTCGGTGATCCCCGCGTCTCGGACATCAGTCAATACATCGTCAGGGGCAAGCTATGGGAAGCCTTTGAATCAGAACAACAAGCCGTTCTGCTGATTGATGAAATCGACAAAGCGGACATCGAATTCCCTAACGACCTGCTACGCGAGCTGGACCGGATGGAGTTCTATGTCTATGAAACCCGCCAGACAGTCAGTGCTCACCACCGGCCCGTCATCATCATCACCAGCAATAACGAGAAGGAGCTACCCGATGCCTTTTTGCGGCGCTGCTTCTTCCACTACATTCGCTTCCCCGATAAAGCCACCATGCGCGACATCGTGGCCGTCCACTACCCCAAGCTCAAGGAAGAGCTGCTTCAGGAGGCCATGGATCTATTCTTCGCGATTCGCGAGCTACCCGGCCTGAAGAAAAAGCCATCGACTTCTGAGCTGCTCGATTGGCTCAAGCTGCTGCTGGCCGAAGATGTGCCACCCGAAGTACTGCGCAACGCCGCCAGCGATGCGGCGTTGCCGCCACTATCGGGCGCCTTGTTTAAAAACGAGCAGGATCTCTCACTGTTCGAGCGACTGGTCAAGATGGTCAAGGCCCGCCAGCACTGATCACGCCCCTCCCCATCCAAACTGGCTGCTCCAGGTTCTGTTGACGTTGGGTTCACAGTCGCAAACCTAACGTCAATAGAACCAGGCTGCCGGCACTCTTTGACAAGCCCCCTCATGACCAGCCCGACTCTGGCGACCTTGCGTCGTTATGCCATCAGCCGCAGTTTGTTTACCCCTACAACACTCCCCGAAGCCATCCAGCGCCTGGGTTTTGTTCAAGCAGACCCGATTCGGGCGCCGGCACGCGCCCAGGATCTGATCTTGCGGCTACGGGTAAAAAACTACCGCGATGGCGATCTGGAACGACGCTATCCCAAACTGGATGTCGAAGAAGACGTGCTGGTCAACTATGGCTTTTTGCCCAGACAGCACCAGCAATGGCTGCATCCAAGGCAATTTGAGGGCAATACGCGGGCCGAACACCACGCGCCGGAGCTGGCGGAGGCCGTGCTCTCGCACGTACTTGAACACGGTCCGACTCATCCACGCGACCTCGAAGCCAAGTTAGGCAGCCAGACCTATGCCAACTATTGGGGCGGGCGCTCCAATGCCACAACTGGCCTGCTCGACAGCCTGCACTATCGTGGTCAGCTGCGGGTGGTAAGGCGCGACAAAGGCACGCGCGTCTACGGTCCTGCCAAGCTCGCGCATCTGGCGGAACTCGGCCTGAGTCCGGAACAGCAATTGGCTGGCGCAGCCCGTTTGATTCTGGCGCTCTACGCCCCACTGCCCGAGGCGAGTTTCAAGCAGTTGCTGCAAATGCTGCGCTATGGCGCCCCCCCAATTGCGCCACTTGCTGAAGAGCAAGTCAGACTGGGTCAGGCGCTGGCAGGACGAGGGCTGGTTGGCAATGATCGAATTGGAAGGGACTCGCTGGTTGCTGCCACAAGCAGAGGATATGGCAGGCAGCATCCGGCAGCAGGTCAGGCTATTAGCCCCATTTGACCCCATCGTCTGGGACCGCCGGCGCTTTGCCCTGTTCTGGGGCTGGGACTACCGACTGGAAGCCTATACGCCGCCCGAGAAGCGGCAGTTTGGCTACTACGCATTACCCGTGCTGTGGGCAGATCAGGTCATTGGCTGGGCGAATCTCAAACAGAACGCAGGACGACTGGATGCGCAACTCGGGCATGCACAGACAATCAAGCGGCAGGCCAACTTCGAGCAGGCTTTGGGAGTCGAACTTGAGCGCTTTGCCCGGTTTCTTGAACTTGAAGGCGTCGGCAAGGTCGAGATGGCATAGGCCATCGGAAAAGAGGAAGAGATGAATAAAGTGACCGCCCTCGGATTGGCCGTGTTGACGGTGAGTGCAACGGGGTTTGCCGCTGCAGACAGCGAACCTATGCAGAACGCCGCGCCGGTCTACCATCCGCACCGCCCGCCCGTCTATCGTCCACCCTACAAGCCAGAGCCCCTACCTCCAACCCAGCAGGAGCTGGAATTGCGGGCACGCCAGGACATCTACCTGCGCACGCAAATCGAACGGGCAGCTGCGGACGGACGACTGAAGTCCATTGAGGCACAAACCGCCGATCAGACTGATCCCAACAAGTCGCGACCACAAAAGCCCGGCACACCGGTAGAGATCACGCCACGTTAGACCAGCACTTGTCCTCGCTAACCCTGATCGCTGCGGCAGCTCGATAAACCTCACCGATCATCAAAATGGCTGGGCCGCTGAGATTCCAGCCGGCCACATCTGCCAATTCTGCCAGCGTCAGCTGCCACTGGCGGGATGTTGGCAAGGAAGCATTCTCCACAATCATCAGCGGCCGATCAGCACGCATGCCCCCAGCCAGCAGCGCCGCCGCCACTTCCGCCGCCTGTTTCACGCCCATATAGAGCACGGCCGTATCGGCCGCGACCACTGGCGCGACCCAGTCAGCCGGACTTTCACCCTGCCCCACCCGCGCCGTGGCAAACAGAACATTGCGGGCCAAACCACGGCTAGTCAGCGAAACCCCGGCATCTGCACTGGCTGCCAAAGCGGCGGTCACTCCGGGTACGACTTCGCAGACCACGCCGGCAGCCGTCAACTCGGCCAGCTCTTCCTGCGCCCGGCCGAACAGCATGGGGTCGCCCCCCTTCAGGCGGACAACGCAGGCATGCTTGCGGGCGGCATCCACCAACATTTTGTTGATGAAGCGTTGCTGCGTCGAAGCCTGATCGCAGCGCTTTCCCACTGCAATCTGCTCGGCCTGCGGGCAATAGGTCAGCATCTCGGGCTGGACCAATGCGTCATAAAATACGATGTCGGCCTGCGCCAACAGTCGCATGCCGCGCACGGTGATCAGATCCGCCGCACCGGGACCCGCACCAACCAGATACACTTTGCCAAGTGACGAAGCTGTCATGCCCGGATCTCCTCATGCATCAAGCAATCCCCGCGAATGCGACGAATACCGGCACTCACCTCAACGTCTCCGGAACAAAGGCGCAGGCTGATCCACGCTGTTCTGATACGCGTCATCAAAGTCATCCAAGCCCTTGGCCGCTTCTTCAACGTCTTTGTCCGCACGTATTTCGAAGGCGTCGAAACCACAGCGTCGCAGGTAGTTCAAGGTATCTTTGAAGACGTCTCCGACCGCCCGCAGTTCACCCGTAAATCCATAACGCTCCCGCAGCAGGCGACCAATGCTGAAACCCCGTCCATCGGTAAAGGCTGGGAAGTCAACGGCAATGATGGCCAGCCTGACTGCATCCGCCCCCAATGCCTCGGGCTCGTCGTCCGGGGCAAACCAGATACCGACATCATCACGCTCAAGCAATTCGTCACGACGCTCCAGCCATTGTTTGAGCGGCAGCAAGGTGTGGCCTGGCACGGCATCATCGCCAGCTTCTGCGACCCGTATCCAGTGATTCGCAACGATTTCACGATGTCCGCTCGCCCGATCGAGCCGGATAATGTGGGGATGCTTACCCATGCGCACGCTCCTTCTGATACACGCGGGCCTTGAAAGGCTCAATGCCCAGGCGGTCAAACACATCGATGAAGCGTTCGTCAGCTAGACGTTGCTCGACATAGACATCAATGATTTGTTTAATCACTGCCGGAACATCATCCTGCGCGAAGCTTGGTCCGATAACCTTACCCAGACTCGCCGCGTGCCCCTGACGCCCACCCAGCGATATCTGATACCACTCCGAACCGCTTTTATCGACGCCCAGAATACCGATGTGACCAACATGATGGTGGCCGCAGGAATTCATGCAGCCTGAGATATTGAGGTCGATCTCGCCCAGATCAAACAGGTAATCTTCCTCGTCGAAAATGCGCTGAACACCCTCTGCAATCGGGATGGACTTGGCATTGGCCAGATCGCAGAAGTCCCCCCCTGGACAACAGACGATGTCGGTAATCAACCCAATATTCGGTGTGGCAAAACCCAGCTTTTTCGCCGCATCCCAGACTGCCGCCAGATCGCTTTGACGAACATCGGCCAGAATCAGGTTTTGCTCATGGCTGACACGGACTTCCCCGAATGCATAACGGTCGGCCAGATCAGCCACGCCATCAAGCTGATCTGCCGTGGCATCGCCCGGTGCAATACCGGTGCTCTTGAGCGACAGGGTAACTGCGGCATACCCCGGTTGCTTATGCGCAAACACATTGCGCTGTACCCAGCGGGCAAACGCCTTGTTCTCGGCTTTCAGCTGCAGAAAACCTGCGTCATCCCCGGCCAGGCGTTCATAGGCGGGTGCGGTAAAGAAAGCGGATACGCGGTCGATTTCGGTCTGAGTAAGCGTCATCGGCCCATCTTGCAGATGCTGCCATTCCGCCTCGACCTTGGCGGCGAAGGCTTCTGGTGTCATGGCCTTGACCAGAATCTTGATACGGGCCTTGTACTTGTTATCCCGGCGCCCATAGCGGTTGTACACCCGCAGGATGGCATCGAGATAGCTGAGCAGATGCCAGCGTGGCAGGTATTCGCGAATCACCGAACCCACCATCGGCGTGCGCCCGAGGCCGCCCCCGACAATCACCTTGAACCCGATTTCTCCCTGCGCATCGGTCACCATATGCAAGCCGATGTCATGTACCCAGCTGGCAGCCCGGTCTTCCACCGAGCCACTGACGGCAATCTTGAACTTTCGCGGCAAGTGCGCAAATTCGGGATGAAAGGTGGACCACTGGCGAATCAATTCACACCAGGGGCGCGGATCAATCAATTCGTCGTGAGCAACACCTGCGAATTGATCGGTGGTGGTATTGCGAACGCAATTCCCCGAAGTCTGGATCGCATGCATCTGCACCGTGGCCAGCTCCGCCAGAATCTCTGGCACGTCTTCCAGCTTCGGCCAGTTGTACTGGATGTTCTGACGGGTCGTGAAATGGCCATAGCCCCGGTCGTATTTGCGCGCAATCTCAGCGAGTTTGCGGACCTGGTCACTGCGCAAATGGCCGTAGGGAATCGCCACCCGCAACATCGGTGCATGGCGCTGGATATACAGGCCATTTTGCAGGCGCAGGGGGCGGAATTCTTCGCCGGTCAATTCGCCGGCCAGAAAGCGGCGAGTCTGGTCGCGAAATTGCGCCACGCGTTGGTCAACGATCTTCTGATCGTAATCATCATATTGATACATCTGCATCCCTCTTTACGGGTTGCATGGCCAAAGCAGAAGCCTGCGCCATGCGAGAGCACCGACTATATCAATCAGGCTATATGAAAAAAACGAATATTTCTCTATATGAGACTTGCAGTTTCTTTATATACGCCCACGTCAATCTAACAATCGACTGGCGGTAACATGCTTGCGCAATGCTGCGACGTGCCAAGTTTTCACAATCCGGAAACGCTATAATGCGGCGCTTTCCCAGGCACTGCTAACCCTCTTTTAGGGATCGCGTTTCGCCGGAAAGCCGCCTGGAGCAAGGCACAGGGCACGCCGCATAGTCATTCGATGCAAGCGTTCTGTCACGCGGCGCCAGGCCGTTTTCCGACGAAACGCGATCCAAAAACAAAACGTCAACAGCGCCTGGACAAGAATACGGGCCAGACAACCGCCATCCATTGGTGATGACGTAGAAAGTCCGGCCCTCAGACCACACCGGCAGCGACGGTCACCCACGCCGCAGAGCCTTTTTTGTACCTGTCGCAACGAGACACACCATGAACAAACGCGATTCGATAGCCCCACAGCCTATCCTCCTGCGCGACTACGTCGTGCCGGCTTTTCTGCTCGACCGTGTTGACCTGACCTTTGAGCTGGACGAAACCTCCACACGCGTCAGCTCACGCCTGGTATTGCACCGCAATCCAGACCACCCGGTCTCCGATGCCGACCTGGTTCTGGACGGCCACGAACTGATGCTTGAATCGGTGTTGCTCGATGGCGAGCCGATGTCCACCGACCGCTACGATGTGGATGATGAGTCGCTGACCATCAAAGGTTTGGGCGAGTCGGCCATTCTGGAAATCACCACCCGTATCGAGCCCCAGAAAAACACCAGCCTGATGGGTTTGTACAAATCGAACGGTAACTTCTTCACCCAGTGCGAGGCCGAAGGCTTCCGCAAGATCACCTACTACCTCGACCGGCCCGATGTCATGACCCGGTTTACCACCACCATCATTGCCGATCGCAGCAAGTACCCGGTACTGCTGTCGAATGGCAACCGGGTTGGTGAAGGTCAGTACGATCGCAACCGCCATTGGGTCAAGTGGGTCGATCCTTTCAAGAAGCCCTCTTATCTGTTTGCACTGGTTGCTGGCAAACTCTCCTGCCTGCAAGACAGCTTCACCACCCGTTCCGGTCGAAAAGTGGCACTGGAAATCTATGTCGAGCCGCAGGACCTGGAGAAATGCCATCACGCGATGGAGTCGGTAAAGCGCTCGATGAAGTGGGATGAAGACGTCTACGGCCTCGAATACGACCTCGACAGCTACATGATCGTCGCCGTCAGCGACTTCAATATGGGCGCGATGGAAAACAAGGGCCTCAACATCTTCAACACCAAATACGTGCTGGCCCGCCCTGAAACCGCGACCGATGCCGACTATATGGGGGTCGAGGCCGTGATTGCCCACGAATACTTCCACAACTGGACCGGCAACCGCGTCACCTGCCGCGACTGGTTCCAGCTGTCGCTGAAAGAGGGCTTGACCGTCTTCCGTGATCAGGAATTCACCGCCGACATGACTTCGCGTGCGGTCAAGCGCATCGACGACGTACGCACCCTGCGAACTGCCCAGTTCGCAGAAGATGCCAGCCCGATGGCCCACCCGGTCCGCCCAGACTCTTATATCGAGATCAATAACTTCTACACGGTCACGATTTATGAGAAGGGTGCCGAAGTTGTACGCATGTATCACACACTGCTTGGCGCCGAAGGCTACCGCAAGGGGATCGACCTCTACTTCAAGCGCCACGATGGTCAGGCCGTCACCTGCGATGACTTCGCCGCCGCGATGGGTGATGCCAATGGCTTCGACTTCACCCAGTTCAAGCGCTGGTACAGCCAGGCCGGCACCCCGGTGGTCAAAGTCGTCAGCCAGTTTGATGCTGCGAATCAAACCTACACACTGGACATCAGCCAGACCTGCCCACCGACCCCCGGCCAGCCGGAAAAACTGCCATTCCACATCCCGATCGCACTGGGCTTGCTGGATGCCGCAGGCGCAGAAATTCCACTGCAATTGGCAGGCGAAGCCAGCCTGCAGGGCACAACCCGCGTGCTGCAGTTGACCGAAGCCAGCCAGCGTTTTGTCTTTACCGGTATCTCGGCACAGCCCACCCCTTCACTGCTGCGCGGTTTTTCGGCACCGGTGAAGCTGGACTACCCGTGGACCCGCCAGGAACTCGCCTTCCTGATGGCGCATGACAGCGATTCATTCTGCCGCTGGGAAGCCTCGCACACCCTGATCCGCGAAGTGCTGCTGGAACTGATCGCTGCAGCCCGAGCAAGCGAAACCTTGAGCCTGCCAGGCGAGCTGGTTGATGCCATGCGCCGCGCCCTGCTGGACGAAGCCGCAGACCCGGCCCTGATCGCGCTGATGTTCACGCTGCCTGCCGAAACCTATCTTGCCGATCAGGTCGATGAAATCCATCCCGATGCCATCCGCACGGCACGCGAGTACTTGCGAGTCGCGCTGGCCAAGGCACTGCGCAGCGAGTTCAAGCACACCTATGCACGCTTCTGTGGCGCCACGCAGGCGTATCGCTATGCGGCAGTCGATATTGCCAAGCGGGCCCTCAAGAACGTGTGCCTGGGTTATCTGACCAGTCTGGATGAGCCTGCATTCATTGAGCTGGCTCAGACCCAATTCCAGCAAGCCAACAACATGACGGACAGCCAAGCCGCGCTGGCAGCTCTGGTGGAGCTTCCGCAAGGCGCCACGGCGTTGGCCGACTTCGCCAACCGCTGGCAAGACGATCCGCTGGTGATGAACAAGTGGTTTACGCTGCAAGCCATGGACAAGCGGGCCGACGCGCTCGACCGGGTACGGGCCCTGCAACAACACCCGGCCTTCCAGATCACCAATCCGAACAAGGTTTACGCCTTGCTGGCAACATTCTGCTCATCCAATCTCGCAGGTTTCCACCGTGCGGATGGCGCCGGCTATGCATTCGCGGCTGAGCAGATTCTGGTTCTGGACAAGCTGAATCCACAGGTTGCCTCGCGCCTGGCCCGCAGCTTCAACCGCTGGAAGAAACTGGAGCCCACACGCCGGGCCCAGGCTAAAACTGCGCTGGAAAAGCTGGCTGCGCACGCCGATTTGTCCCGCGACGTCTTCGAAATCATCTCAAAGAACCTGGCCTGATCCAGGTGTATCAGGCAATGGGCCACTCGCCCATTGCCTGAAAATTCCCGGAGGCGCGGATTGCGTCATGGCGACCGTACAACGGCCCATTTCACTGCGCCAACGGACCTCCTCGTCACAACAAATAATGCGTCGCCAAGGTCATAGCTGGCCTGGGCTCCGTTGATGTTTTGTTTCCGGTCGCGCGGGGCCCGGCCCGGAGGGTTTCGCCGGATTTGGGCCTGCTGCGGTGTTGACTGCCAGGCTGTTGGATTGCATAGCAAGCCGTATAGCCTGTGCGCCCAAATGGAAAACGCTTGCTTAGCCCACTAAGCGGCGCGTTGTTCTCCTAGCATCTGGCCCAAATTCGACGAAACGCGATCCGAAAACAAAATGGCAACAGAGCCTAGATGGTGTCGTCACGAGTTAGGATTTAGTCGAATAAGAGTATTTTGCGATTTATAAGGATTGACATGAGCAGCACCCACCGGCATGACATCATGCGACACCACTTGGGCCTTGCTGTCCCCTCATCTTCCGGGCCAGGCAGGTCAGTGGGGAGGCGTAGCCAAAGACAACCGATTGTTTATCAATGCTGTGTTCTGGATTCTGCGCACTGGAGCCCCCTGGCGAGA
>NZ_JARRAF010000319.1 GCF_030129945.1 Parachitinimonas caeni | reverse complement strand
TGAGCCAGGCCGACTGGCACTGGCTGACGGCCGGCATTGACTGGCGGCGGGTCGATGCGCCACCGCCGGCGCATCTGCAGGTATAAATACTTCTCAAACCCAGGCGGGAAGCGGCCTCCGACGGGTGGGGCATGGTAAAATCCGATCATGGATATCGCTGCCGAACTCGCCCGTTTCAACCCCGATCCCGCCTTGGCGGAATGGGTGATGGCGCAGCTGGCAGAGCAGGCGAACGTCGCGCAGCAAGCC
>NZ_JARRAF010000318.1 GCF_030129945.1 Parachitinimonas caeni | reverse complement strand
GACCGCCACCCTTGAACGTCTCCCCACCTGGCCTAATGGCCGCATTGATGAACTACTCCCCCTGAATTCAACAACCGCTAGCTGATTCACGCTTCGGACGCAACGTGGGGCGATCGGACGGATACGGTCGTTGCTACGATAGGCCCACAGATACGCCCGCTTGGTCTTGCCGGCACCCGGGTCCAGTTGCTGCACGGGCGTCTCATCGGCGTGCAATACCGTCTGCTGCTTGAGCCGGACCGCCAGCCGGTC
>NZ_JARRAF010000317.1 GCF_030129945.1 Parachitinimonas caeni | reverse complement strand
TGGTAGTTGATCAGCAGCTGATCCAGTAGCTCGTCAGTGATCGTCGGTGGCGTCTTGTTCATGGTCTCTCCGGTTGAGAGCGATAGTGTCGCTCATGAACCGGTTACACAAAAATTCTGACACCCTCTATTTGAACGGCCGCGACAAACGACTTCAGTCGTTTTGCGTAGCGGGTTGCAATCCCGCGCCATCGCTTGATCTTGAGAAAAGCGTTTTCGACCAAATGCCTGTGCTGGTATAGGTGCTCATCATAC
>NZ_JARRAF010000316.1 GCF_030129945.1 Parachitinimonas caeni | reverse complement strand
CGGCGGTGAGGCTGCCGCCATCGGTGAATTCGATGGTTTCGAGGGTGGCGTCGCTGCTGCTGAAGAAGTTGCGGACCGTGACCTGGTCACTGGTGCCGGCAATCTTGAGCACCAGATCGTCGCCGCTGCGGCCGATGTTGGAACCGACGTCGTTGTAGTCAACGCCTGCCGCAAAGCGCAGGGTGTCGTTGCCGCCGCCGCTGTTGTCGATGACGTCGACGCCCTCGCCGCGACCGAACAGGTAGGTGTCGTCAC
>NZ_JARRAF010000315.1 GCF_030129945.1 Parachitinimonas caeni | reverse complement strand
GCGGTGCCGGCGTGTACAGCTATGGGGCCGGTACCCTGCTGAGCACGGCTAATCCGAACCTGACCGCCGCCATCAATGGGGCAATCATCGTCAATAATGGGGCGGGCGTTAATCTGACCCCCGCCGGACAGAATGCGGTGGTCGCTTTGGTGTCTCACGGACCGAATCTATTCGGCGGTTACATCTACCATGCGTCAGGCCAGCGTTTCACTTTGACGGGTGCCGGTACCCGGGAGGTAGAAAACACGGATAACA
>NZ_JARRAF010000314.1 GCF_030129945.1 Parachitinimonas caeni | reverse complement strand
CCGCGCCGCCATTGAGGCTGTCGTTGCCGTTACCACCGATCAGGCGATCGTTGCCGGCGCCACCGTTGAGGGTGTCGGCGCCGGTGGTGCCGCGCAGGGTCTGGGCGTAGCTGGCTGGCGCCGGGGCACCGGCCATGCCGAACAGGCCGTAGATCTCCGCGGCGGTGAGGCTGCCGCCATCGGTGAATTCGATGGTTTCGAGGGTGGCGTCGCTGCTGCTGAAGAAGTTGCGGACCGTGACCTGGTCACTGGTGC
>NZ_JARRAF010000313.1 GCF_030129945.1 Parachitinimonas caeni | reverse complement strand
TGGCACCCAAAGCCAGCTCACCCACACCGACTACGATGCCTTTGGCCGTGCCATCAAAGTCACCAGCCCCGGCCAGGTTGTCCAGCAGCAAAGTTACGACCGCTTGGGCCGCATCATCACCGTCAGCAGCGCCCAAATCAGCAGCGCGACCTTCGATGCCTTCGGCCGGGTACTGACCCAGACCGATGCCTATGGCCGCACCACCACCACGGCCTACGACGACAAGCTGCGCACCGTCACCGTCACCACCCCGGA
>NZ_JARRAF010000312.1 GCF_030129945.1 Parachitinimonas caeni | reverse complement strand
CAGTCATCCATAAAGATCTGAAGCCCGCCAATATCCTGATCCGCCCGCAGGGAGAGGGCTGGCAGGCCATGCTGGCAGATTTCGGCAGCGGGCGCCTGAGTGACCCGGCCCGGCTGATTGAGCTTGGTATCAGCGATCTGGGCTTGCAGGGGCCTCAGACCTTGCATCGCGACGTGGTGCAGGGAACCGCCTTGTATATCGCCCCGGAAATTCTGCGGGCGCAGCCTTCCACCGAGCGAAGTGATATTTATGCGC
>NZ_JARRAF010000311.1 GCF_030129945.1 Parachitinimonas caeni | reverse complement strand
ACAGGTCTTCGCTGGCTGAATACTGGGGGACTTCGGCCCGCAAGGGTTCAAAGGTGAGGGTACGGCCCTGGGTGTCGACCAGCCGGCAGGCGTCTGCCGCCGGTTCCAGTACCGGTGAGGCCGGCAGACTCCAGCCCTGGCCCAGCAGACCAATGCGGCCGTTGTAGGAGCTGTAGGTACGTTGCCAGACCAGTGGCATCGGTCCGGGCAGGGCAAAGTCCAGCTCTTCGGCTCCCGCCAGAATCTTGCAGCCCA
>NZ_JARRAF010000310.1 GCF_030129945.1 Parachitinimonas caeni | reverse complement strand
TGGCGTCCTGTTCGATCACGGTGTCGATGCCGCTACCGGTGTTGAACTGGTAGACGTCATTGCCAAAACCACCGAGCAGGGCGTCGTTGCCAGCGCCGCCATCGAGGGTGTCGTTGCCGGCTCCGCCATCGAGCAGGTCGGCATCGGACGAGCCGATGAGGTTCTGGTTGCCCGCCACGCCTGCCCAGACGGTCCCGAATGCCGCTTCGTCCGGCAGATTGGTATACGCCGGGCTCTGGGTGGTGTCGGGGTTGA
>NZ_JARRAF010000030.1 GCF_030129945.1 Parachitinimonas caeni | reverse complement strand
CGCCGGATTTGGGCCTGCTGCTGCGTTAAAAATCGCTTGCTTAGCTCACTAAGCGGCGCGCTTTTCGCCTTGCATCAGGCCCAAATCCGACGAAACGCGATCCGGAAATAAAATGTCAACAGAGCCTAGCCTTTCGCTTCGGAATCCCCTACGCATCGCAGTTCGGTCATCGTGGCTTCAGCCATTCGTTGTTTATGGCTGTCGTTGTTGCGCTGATTCTTACGCTGTTCGCGAAGCGGCTTGGCGCATCGCGCCAGTGGGTGTTTGGTTTCATTGCCGTAGCGATGGCCTCCCACCCCTTGCTCGACGCCCTGACCAACGGAGGGCTGGGCGTTGCCTTGTGGTGGCCGTGGTCAGACGAGCGGTTTTTCTTCCCGCTCACTCCGATACAGGTATCCCCCATCGGCCGGGCTTTTTTCAGCGAGCGCGGCCTGGCGGTCTTGCTGTCGGAACTTGGCACTATCTGGTTACCCTGCCTGGTGCTTGGCTTAATGATTTATAAGGTTCGCCGCAACCTGACTCAACGGAATACGCAAGCATGAGCACTCCTTTCTTCATTCGTCCCATGCAGATGGGCGACTTTGACACCGTTGCGGATTTAAGCGCGGAACTGGGCTATCCGGTGAACAGCCAACAGCTGTTCGATAACTTTGGCCGCGCCCAGTCTCTGCATGAAAATGCTTTTTTTGTGGCAGAAGCCACCGATGCACGCACCGTAGTTGGCTGGTTGCACGCTTATGGCGTCGCCCCGTTCATGGCCGAGCCCTATGCCGAAATCGGCGGCTTGGTCGTTGCCGCTGCCGCACGCAAGCTGGGTATCGGGCGGGCCCTGATGCAGGCGGCCGAGCAATGGGCCTCAGACAACGACTACCGTCATGTGCGCCTGCGTTCTGGCAATCATCGCCCTGAAGCCCACCTCTTCTATGAGCGGATTGGCTACCACCCCACCCGTAGCTCAACGATGTTCAAGAAGCCTGTGCCTGCCTGACTACCCGCCCCCACTATTCACCATCGGCACATCCAACGCGAACCAAATGTGGCTCCTCGTCACTCACCGGGCATCAGGCAGCTTCTGCCCAACCCGATTCAAACTGATGGAGCCACAACACCATGACCACCTTCCACGACCTTTTAGCTGGCGCAGCCGGTGAGCTTGGCATCAACCCGGAGACCTTGCAGGGTGTTGATGCCATCCAGATCAACTTTGGCGACAACCGGATCGTGACGATCGAAAAGCTGGATGGGCGCGAAATGGTCGGCATCTCGGCCCTGCTGTGCTTCATGCCCGATAGCAGCAAGCTGTCGGCGCTCAGCCAGCTGCTGCTCGAAGCCCACACCTTTGGCTATCTCACCAACGATGTGGTGTTCGGGCTGGATCGCAACGCCGGCAAGGTGCTCATGTTCAAAAATCTTCCGTTGTCGGTGATCAACAGCGAAACCTTGCTTGCCGAGCTTTCTGTGTTCAAGGAAACCTACCAGACCTGGAAAGCCGCTTATGACAGTGGCCGTCTACTCGATGCAACCAGCGACGGTGCTACCGTGACCGCCGCCCCACAAGATCCAGCAAGCTTCGCCTTCGCCTGACGCACTCCGCACCTGAAGGTCTGCCCACCCATGCCGCCCAGCCCTGTTGGCTGGTGCGGCATTTTTCATTTCGCGCCCATCGCCCAGTCAACAGAGCCTGGTTATTCAGAATTTTCAAATTTCGTTCCGCATCTGAAGTCGGATTGGCAAAATTGCCAAGGCCATAAACTGCCTGGAACCGCATAGAAAAAGCCGTTACTTACCCAATGTATGCGCCAGATATTTTGAACATATCGGCAAATTACCCGAATTTAAAACCACCGCCCAGGCGAGTGGTCGGCCAGGACTAAACCCGAAGCGTACGGTCTGGCCCTTTGCAGAATTTCTATATTTTTCAGCCATTTAATCTTCAGGAGTTTCATTATGTTGAGCATCGCACCGAATACAACGCCGATCCAATCCATTAGCGGCTCAGACGCCCCGATCGTCCCTCAAGACCAACAGCCTCTCGTGGTTGCTCAGAATCAGGGCAACAGCAGCGGCATGCTGTCCGGCTTGTCATCCATCTTCAGCAAAGTCGGTGACGGTCTCAGCTATGTCGGCTCTGGCATCCTCAGTGGGGGTGAGATGGCTTTGAACGGTGCCAGCTATGTCGGCTCGGGCATCGTCAGCGGCGGCCAGATGGCTTTGAATGGTGCCAGCTATGTCGGCTCGGGCATCGTCAGCGGTGGTCAGATGGCGCTGGAAGGGGTCAAAAGTGGTGCCCAGATGGTGGGTTCTGGCATCGTCAGTGGCGGCGAAATGGCTTTGAACGGTGCCAGCTATGTCGGCTCGGGCATCATCTGCGGTGGTCAGATGGCGCTGGAAGGGGTCAAAAGTGGTGCTGAGATGGTGGGTTCAGGTATCGTCAGCGGCGGAAAAATGGCACTGGATGGCGCCAGCTATGTGGGCTCGGGCGTGCTCACGGGTGGAAAAATGGTTGTGGATGGCGCGGTTTACGTTGGCTCCGGTGTGAAGTCTGTAGCCGTCACGGGTACCACAATGGGTGTAGAAAAGGGGGGCGGCACCGTCCTCGCAACACTAAGCGGCATCCTGGCCAAGGGCATTAGCCTTACAGGCAAGGACACCAGCACCCTGACCATTCTCGGCAATCTGCCAAACGCACCCGGTTTTGGCTCCGCCAGCACCCAAGGCGCCACCGAGCTGAGCGAACGCTATGAAGGTATTCGTACCAGCGACGAGACCCCTGGCACAACCCGGCAAGTGTTGACTGACTTGAACCAGGCATTTACCACCGCACAAACCCAAAGCCGGCATGGCAGCCCAACTACGCTGAATCAGGAACAGTTCCACGCGGTCCTGGCCCGTGGAGGTCATTTCGTGGTAACCGATGGCGGCGCCTTATGCAACCAGCTCAGACAGAGTGGTGGCGAAGGGTTTGTCGAGCGCGGTTCCAGCCATTACAAAGGCTCTGGCCACGCCCAGTATGGGATGGACCTGCCGGGTGGCCTCGGCCATCTGCTGATCGGCCGCACTAACTCCGGCGATACCTTCTTCCAGCTTGAGTCGCACGGAACCGGTGGCGGCGCCCATTCTGTCGGCGAGAAGCTGAAGGATCTGGCTGGCCATACCCAGTCTTACTTCCAGCACATTGGTTCGAGCAGCTCCTACGTGCAACTTGGGCCTCAAGGCTGTATCGAGGGTAGTGAGAAGGATAACAACCACGTCATCCTGACCCCGCAAGGCTAGGTTCGGTTGAAGCTAGATTTACCGCCGTGCCGGATCGCGGTTTGGGGCAGGACTATACCCACAAGGAGTCGGCCGTGGCGGGTAAGGGGCTGACGCCCCAACCACCACGTACGGTAGGGTGAGCACGGTGTAGCGAGCAAATTTAGCGAATCCTAACGACGCCCTACCCCAAAAATCGACCCTGGCCTTGCGGGACTGTTGCCGCCAAGCAGCTTCCCGCCCCCCGTTTCGAGGACGGACGGCTTCGGCGCAACTACGGTCCGCCTCCAAACCCCACAACACCAAACAGCCCCGCTTACCAGTCATTCCAGCTGGCCAGCGGGGCTGTTTGCTTTGGCAACGCCATAGGGCACCTGGAGCTGCCAATCGGCACCATCAGAGAGTTCCCTCTTCTGAATCGGAAATATTGCTGAAAAATCAAGGGGAACCGAGAGTCTGTTGCGGTCACTTACCAGGTGTAGGGCGCATCAACAGCAAGACAGTGCGAAATGCAGACAAGCACCTGAGCAAGATGCCCCTGATAACAGGAAATACATGGCGCACCCAATGGGTCCGCACGCTGGGGCTGTCGCCGAAGTGCACCGCCCGGCACACAGAATTCAACCATTGTTTATTTAACTTTCAGGAGTATCACCATGACTATCGGCAACATTGCTTCCACCATCGGTTCCGGCCTCTACAGCATTGGCTCCACTATCGGCTCGGGCCTGTCCACTGTTGGCTCGGGCGTCGTCAGCATCGGCACCAAGACTTTTGAAAAAGTAGGCGGCAGTACCTTTGCCACCTTGAGCACGGTCGTCGCTGCAACCGGCCATCTCACTAGGCTCACCAACTACCAGACCACGACTCTGTTTGGTGGCCTGCCAAACTCCCCTCAGTTCGACAACGCGACCACGCAGAACGCAGGGGGGCTAAGCGGCATTTACGAAGGCATCCGCACCGATGTCGTCAACACCCCGCAGAGCACCCGTGATGTGTTGACGCGCCTGAACACTGCATTCGGCAACGCCAACAGTCAGGAACGCGACGGCGACGACATCAACTTAAACCAGCAGGAGTTTCATGCAGCATTGGCACGTGGTTGCCACTTTGTGGTGGAAGATGGTGGCGCGCTGTACACACAGCTGCAACAAGATGGGAATGGCGCATTCAATGCCCGTTCGTCGAGCCACTACAAAGGCTCCGGTCATCAACAGTTCGGCATGGATCTGCCAGACGGGCTAGGTCACTTGCTGATTGGCCGCGATCACAATGGCGATACCTTCTTCCAGCTGGAGTCTCACGGCACGGGCAACCCCAACCAGAGCACACTGGAAAAAATCGGCAGCGTGCTGGGCCACACCCAAGCTTATTTCCAGCACATCGGGTCCAGCCTGTCTTACGTGCAGATCGGGCCGCAGGGCTGCATTGCCGGCAGCGAAAAGGACAACAACCACGTGATCCTGCGCTGATCCGCCGCTGAACGTGACAGGCGGCAGACAATTACCCCCAGTCTGACGCAACACGGCCCGGCATCCCAACTACCAAGGGGATGCCGGGCCGCTTGACATTTCAGACGCTCCAATCGGGTCTATTCTTCAATCTTGTATTTAGCTTTGAGCTTGGCGATGGCCGCCTTCTCTTTGCCGAGAAACTCATTAAATTGCGCAATGACTTCCGGATGATTTTGGCTGGACAAACTGAATGAAGACTGTGTATTGGGCAAAGACGAATCAAGCACCAACGCCCCTTGCTTCTTCATCACTTCATTTAAATAGAAATTACCAACGATGGTCGAAATATATATACCATCTGCCCGCTTGTTGATTCCCATTTGTATTAACGCTTCAAATGAGTTACTTTCTGTCAATTCAATCGTTTTTTTATTGATAGCATCCAGATACGGCCAAGCAGTAAAACCACGCATGGTGGCTAACTTTCGTATGGTAGCAATGCCTTTTCCTTTATTCTCGGGAAGCACCATTAACCCCTCAACCACTTCAACGGCACCTTTGCTGTAGCTGATATTTTTGCCCTTCTTGGCATCGCTCGACCATTGCGGGTTATCCGGGAATTTAAAGTCAAGACCTCCTTTGATGAATTCATCAAACAGACGGGCCACCGGAAATGCCTTGTATGAAAATTGATGGCCATACTTGGCAGCAAATGCATCCAGAAGCTCCCTGGAAAAACCGGAATACTGACTACCTTCCCCCTTATAGATTGGCAGATAGTCGATAGCTTCAACACCTACGGTGAAATTACCTGCCCAAGCAGATTGCACTGTCACCGTCAGCAGCAATGACACCGCACATTTGAAAATTGACCTCATTGCCAGCCTCCCTTCATGACTCACATGATCAGGAGTTCACTATAGAATAATCTCTGACCAAGACTAGCGCTTTTTGAATACGCTGGTCTACTTACTGATAAAATCAGAAAGGTATTGCCGGCAATATAAACAATCGGGCAAATAAAATGATTTTACCCGTTCTTAACAAGGTTCTTCTCAAATATTAATGCAGCAATTAAATAGCACATATGCGCATCATTGAAAAAATATTACAAAACAGAAGGTTGCAAATGTCAATTAATGAACCTATATGTGCTTTCAAATTGCCGGATTAATATCTCTATCTTGCCACCCAAAGCCATTTCTGGCGATCAACGAAAATGACGGATTTCGTCAAATAAAATCAGCCACTTTCATGCGTTATCAATCAACGAATAGAATAGGTAAATGAACATTCAACCGGCGCCGACCACAATACCGTCATCCCGGTGTTAATCAGCAAATAGGCATCAACAATTGCGCCGCCTTTGATGGTCACGGAATTCGCAGACTGGCTGACGACATAGCTATATTCATTGCGCGAGGCCAAGCCGAATGTCGTGCCCGTCAGCCCTTGTCGGGTATTCAGTACCGATTCGATCCAGCGGAACGAACCGGAGCTGCCTACCTTGATGTCTGCCCAGACATTCCAGGTGGCCATGCCGGCACTGGTCGAACAAGAGCGGCTAACGGTGCCATAGGTCGTGCCCATGGTGGTGATACCACCACGCGTCTGGCCCGTCCCGCCAAGCATCTGCTCCAGTTCTTCCTGGCTTTCGATGCGAATCGGCACCACCCCGTCTGGTAGCTGATCGACCCTCTTCAGCGAATACTGTTTCACCACATCATCCAGCCGGTGAATTTTCATGGCGTCTTCAGCCTGAGCAGCAGGAATTCCCGCCATGGTCAGGGTAGCCATGCCAATGCCCATTAACAATCCGCCCATTTTTGTTGCCATTGCTTTTCTCCGTGAATATTTTGGTGAGTTTATTTTTATTTATTTAAATAAACCAACCAAGCGAAGAGGCAATTATCCCGCAACGGAATTTGCTGCAACAAGAGGCAAATGTCACGACATTGGCTTAAATCTGAAATTATCGAGCATTCACTCCCCAAACTCTTTGAAATTGCTTTCAAATGACTTTCAAAGCAATTCCATGAATTTCAGATCATGCTGTTAGACAAATCACTATAAACAATCAGACAAATACCCCATCCGAATATACCGAAAATCCCATCGGTTAATTAAATGCGCCTCACAAAATACTCAGCCATTCAAGTGAGACCGAACGCGAGAGCACAATCGGCACTAACTTCCATGAAGGAGTGTCAGCATGGATTGCGCAAAGCGGTACGCATCGCCATACCAGCGAGCGGAGACGTAGTTGCCATCCTGCACCACAAACCCGCGTTCAGGATGACGCGCCGTATCGCGGCGTGACAGTAGCGGCCCCGGCTGAAAATCGGCGGGCTGGCGCAATGCAGCACGAATCTCCGACGCCACAGTCTGCGGATAGGTACGGTAGTAGTCGCCTAGCCAAAGGCGAGTCAGATTCCAGGCCGTCAGTTCCATCGGCGCGGTCAACGCGGTGGTCTTGCGGCCATGGAGTACCGACCGACCATCTGCCTGCCGGCTGCGTGCCAACAGCAAGGTGCCGTGGCAAATGGCGCCAACTGGAATATTGCGGGCAAATGCCGCCACCACCAGCGACTGAGCCGCCGTCGATTCAATCAGGCTGCGCATGCCTTTGGCGTGACCGCCGGGGACAATGAGGGCGTCGATTCCCGCCGGGTCTATCGCATCGTGACGGGCAGGTTTGAGGAACAGTGCATGACTGCTCATGCGTCGATATAGCGCCAGCTCGGTTTTGCGTGGCATCAGCCACGGTGAGAGCGGCCCGAAGCCGGTTTCAGTCAGGCGGCGATCAGCCAAGGCAGTTTGGCCATCGGGTGTGGCAAAACGAACGGTATGCCCGGCATCGGTCAGCAGACACCAGGGAACAGCCGTTTCGGTGGGGTCGTAATCGCTACTTGGCAGCAGCATCAAGACATTGGCCATACTCTGTCTCCTTTGCATGGGGTGTGCAAAGCGGCCCGGATGGGCCGCTGGTTTCAGGAAAACAGTGCCTGATTGCCAGCATGCCGGCAATAAGCAAACGACAGTCAGTAACCAATCAGGCCAGTTTGACCAGCATCTTCCCGGTGTTGTCGCCGCGGAACAGGCCGATGAAAGCATCAGGCGCATTGTCCAGACCTTCCCGCACCGTTTCACGAGTCTGGATTTTGCCCGCCGCCAGCCATCCTCCCACTTGCTTCAGGAATTCGGGATAGGCACCGAAGTGATCCGAGACAATCATGCCCTGCAGCTTGATGCGCTTGCCAATCACCTGGGCAAGATTGGAGGGCCCTTTAGGCGGCTCGGTCGCGTTGTAGACCTCGATCATGCCGCACATGATGACCCGGCCAAACGGCTTCATGACATTCAGCGCCGCCTCAAGATGAGCCCCCCCCACGTTTTCGAAGTAAACATTGATACCTTCTGGCGCCGCTGCACGTAAGGCCGCGGTCAGATCTCCCGCAGTGCGGTAGTTGATGACGGCATCGGCACCAATCTCGCGCAGCCATGCGGCTTTTTCATCCGAACCGACGCTGGCAACCACCCGCGCTCCCATCTGCTTGGCGATCTGTACGGCAACCGCACCCACGGCACCAGAGGCTGCTGAAACAAAAACGGTTTCACCCGCCTTGAGTTCGGCGATCCGCGTCAGCCCAGCCCATGCAGTCATGCCGGTCATCCCCAGCACCCCGAGAAATGCCTGGGGTGGGGCCTGCCGTGCGTCAATCTTCTGCACCGACGCGGCAGGTGCTACGGCGTGTTCGCGCCAGCCGAGCTGATGCAGCACCAGATCACCAACCTTGATGGTTTCACTGCGACTTTCTACCACTTCGCCCACCGCGCCACCTTCCAGTGCCTCCTGCAGCTTGTAGGGCGGTACGTAGCTTTCACGATCCATCATGCGGCCACGCATATAGGGGTCCACCGACATCCATAGGTTCTTGATCAGCACCTCACCCGCCTGCAAGGGCCGAACCGGCACGGTGATCAGTTCGAAATTGGCAGCGGTCGGCAAGCCGACAGGACGGGAGGCCAGATGAATTTCGCGAGTCGATTCGAGGTACATGGGATTTCCTTTTTGGCTATCGATTGCTGACAGAGGTCAGCGCATGAACAGCACTTTAACGACTCGCCACTCATCACTCCAATGCATTAAAATGATACTTACCATAACTGAAAATCATGATCCATCATGCTTGATCTGCGCCGCATCGACCTCAATCTGCTGGTCGCTCTGCAGACGTTGCTGGAAGAGCAACATGTCACACGGGCCGCCGCCCGCCTGAGCATTACCCAGCCAGCGATGAGCCGGACCCTGGCCAGATTGCGACAACTGTTTGGTGACCCACTCTTCGTACGCACCCCCAGCGGGCTGGCGCCCACCCCTCGCGCCGAGCAACTGCGCGACCGCCTCGACAGTGCACTGGCCGACATCACGCGACTGGTATCACCCACCGAATTCGACCCCGCCACTGCTCGCGGTCGCTGGCGTTTTGCCACCACCGACTACGGCACGCACTCGATCATGCCGCGCGTGCTGGCTCGCATCTGGCGCGAGGCGCCAGGCATGAATATTGATGTGCTGCCCTGGCGCAGCAATGGGTTGGCGATGCTGGAATCGGGCGAGCTGGACCTGGCGCTGGCTTCGACCGGCACGGCGCCGGCCAGCATCCACGGTCGCGGCTTGGGCGACGACAACTTCGTCGCGCTCGTACGGCAGGGCCACCCGGTACTCGAAACCGGCCTGGACCTCGCCTCCTTTCTGGCTTTGCCACAGATCCTGATTCACTCGGGTAGTGGTGACTTGCGTGGTCCCATCGACCACCAACTGGACAAAATCGGCCAATGCCGCAGGGTTGCTGTGCGGGTGCCCAGCTTTATGGCCGCTTTGGCGCTGGCCGCCCGTACCGATATGCTGGTCAACACCCCGCAGATGATGGCAAGGCTCTATGCCGAGTCAGCCGGCCTGGTGCCACTACCGTTGCCGCTGGACTTGCCCAACTTCAGCTATGGGATTGTCTGGCACGAGCGCTGGCACCACGACCCAGGCCATAGCTGGTTGCGCACTTTATGTTTTGAAGAAAGCACGGCCTTGTTGACCGAGGTATGCGGCAGCAACAAACGACAAGCTGCTGCAGCACGTATTCAGACTTGATTCACCTCGGCGAAGCTAGAATGTGAAAATTGACATCCGCCCAGCCCCCCACGCAGGAGAACACCCCATGAAAGCACTGGCCTTGCTAGCTGTAAGCAGTCTGTTGCTCAGCGGCTGCGCCGCTATGAGCGAAGCCGAATGTCGCGCCGGAGACTGGTATGGCACAGGAGAAAAAGACGGCCGTGATGGTCGCGAAAGCCGGCTTGGCGACTATGCAGACGCTTGTCAGAAAGTGAATGTGATCCCGAATGGCGACGAATACGCCCGTGGCCGGGAACGCGGGCTACGTGCCTATTGCACGCCTGAAAACGGCTATCGCGCCGGCAGAGATGGCTACACCTATCGCAATGTCTGCCCACGCGAACTCCAGGGTGACTTCTTGCGTGAATACGAGCGCGGCCGTGCGCGCTATGAGCTCAAGCGCGACATCGACAACACTGAGCGCGACATGGCCAACTGGGACCGGGAAATCAACCTGCTCAACGACAAAATCAGCAAAGCCACTACCGATGACGACCGCCGGAAGTTCCGCCGCGAGCGTGAAAACTATGAACGCATGCGGCGAGACGCCCAGTCCCGTCTCATCATGCTGCGCGCCAAGTGGCTCGTACAGGGGGACTAGGTTCTGTTGCTGTGAGATTTACCGTCGCACTAGGCCGAGTTTTGGGGCGGAGCAGCCGGGAGCAAAACGTCCAAGCGCCTAGGCTCTGTTGACGTTTTGTTCCCGGTCGCGCCGGGCCGAGTTTTGGGGCAGGGCGAGGCAGGGTGAGTGAGGTTTAGCGAGCTAAATAAACGAACCCTAACGACGCAATGCCCCAAAAATCGATCCGGAAATAAAACGTCAATAGAGCCTAGGTCGCCGTCGCCACCGCCAGCTGGTGGTCAAAACAGTAGACTTTGCCCCCAAACCTGGCAGGACGGTCCCAGCAGAATTTGGCCACCGCGTAAGACACGCTGACCTTGCACTTGGCACAAAAATACCCCCCGGCACGGCGGTTATCTCTCTCGGCGGGCGACGGCTCGGCAGAGGGCGTGGGCGGTTCGGCCGTCTGCCCTTCAAACTCCACATCACCATCGACAGCCAGCACCTTGAACGCCGGCCCTGCCATCTTTGCCGGCGTGGCGAATGCCCCTGCCACAGAGTCCGGCTCCAGCTCGGCAGTGGCCGGGTTCAGGCAAGCCAACCCGAAGCGCGAGCGATAATCAAAGACAATTGGCTTATGCAGCGCACGAAACTGTTCCGCCAACGACAGCACCGTCTCCAGCGACACAATACGGGCGAGACTGCCCAGCAAACCAAGTGTGCTCTCGCGCTTGTCCTGTTCACCCAGCCACTGTTTGAGCTGATCGGATTTGATCAGACAATCCGTGTTGAAGCTCTTTGGGCGTGTTATGCGCGAACGCGCCGACACCATCACCAGACTCTTCACGACCGGTGTCATGGTCACGCCCAACCGGGTGGGCAGAACCAGATCGTCGAGCAAGGACTTCACCACCGCAACATGCTTGTCGTTCTGCGCCAGCGGGCTAGGAATCCCCAACGGCTTCTTGCCATACCATGCGGTGAATTCACCACGATCATTCACTTGCAGATCAGCGGAAAAATGCTTGGTCTCGACGACAAAAATATCCAGCGTGCGACTGAACAGCAGGTGATCAATCTGGGCAACCCTGCCTTTATGTTCAAGCCGCAAATCGTGCAATACCACCCAGTTCTTGCTGTCCTTCAGCAAAAAATCGATTTCATAAGCACTTTCGCGTTCGCCCTCAGCGCCACGCTCAATCGCCTTTTGTTCTTTGACAATCAGCTCACGTTTAACTTTTTGCAGACCGGGTGTGTGCAGGAGATCCTCCAGCGTCGCCAGGATGGCTTGCCGATCATCTGCCGATTTCAACAACATTTGTCATAACTCCTAGCCCACCTTCCTTTTCAACCGATTGATTTTGCGTCGTGTCACGATAACTTGACCAAACTGCCATGCGGCACATGCAGATCAAATTCTGCTCGCCTACCCGCAATCACCTCGAAAATGCTTATGGTATATATGCCCGAAGCATCTTGGCGCATGAGAACCTGCGCTTTATCGCACTTGGCAAGGTCAGCCGCCATCTCACAGACTAGGGAAAACCCCAATGCATCATGCACAGCCTAACACAATCTGAATTTTTGAATAAAAAACATTAACTATCGCTAATATAGGTTCGATCAATGTTATAAATCAAGCGCTAGCCCGTAAATCGTGGCCATCGCGCCCTGTCGGCTGATCAGTCAACCAGCGGATTGCTGTGCGGAAAACGCACAGGCAGCAGCAATGCGCGTTGCGCCCGGCACGCTCACGCAGGCGCCGTTAGCAGGCCCGCCCCCATAACGGATTGCCGAGAAGCCCACCCTCGCTTAGCCTGTGGTGGCTTCACTTACAAAACGCGATACAGGAAAAATATGCTGAAACTGAAACCGATGACCGAAGCCGAATACGCCGCCTATTGCGATGCGGCCTTGGCCAGCTATGCCGAAAGCCATGTCAAAGGAGGCCGTTGGACTAAAGAGGAGGCAATAGAACAGGCCTGGGCCGAACATCAGCAGATATTGCCGCAAGGTCTGCAAACGCCCCACCACTATTTATATACGCTATTTAGTGACGTGCATGCCTGTAATGTCGGCATACTCTGGTTTGCCGATATGACGGGCACTCAAAACGAAACCGCATTTGTTTACGATATTGAAATCAAACCTGAACACCGACGCCATGGATTTGCCAGAATGGCATTTCTGGAAATGGAAAAGCAGGTTAAAGCAATCGGATTAAAATATATCAGCCTGCATGTTTTCGCACATAATCATGGGGCGGTTCATTTATATGAAAAACTTGGCTACCAGCCCACCAATATCCGTATGAGAAAGGCCTTGGTCTGACCTGCCGGAATGGTCGGATGCTGACGCCCCCTCTCAACAGAATATAAATAATTGGAAAATATCAATTTTTATCATGCATCAGCAACCATGATTAGGCGGAAGCCCCGCTTATGCGATGACCCGCCACACCGGCAAGCCTTGATTCGGCATTCGCCATTTACAAGCGTAGAAACGCGCTGCTGTATTAGGCTTATTGATATTTTTTCTTCCGGGTTGCATTTCGCAGGATCTGGGCTTGATGCGCGGCAAAAGCGCGCAGCATAAAAAAGGAATGGTCCCTGACATCACCGATGATTCAATTTTCCAGAGGGCCGGATGGACTAAGCTTATAGTTGAATCAGACAATACAAGGGCCATTGTATTTATTTAACGGAAGTTTTTGATGTCTTTTACTGTCAGCCATGTCAGCCGCAGCCCTGAGCACGGTTTCAGCAAATCGGTAGTGCCCAGCATCCAGCTTCTGGCGGGACTGGGGGTGGAAGGCGACGCGCATAGGGGGGTGACAGTGAAGCATCGGTCACGCGTGAAGCAAGACCCCTCGCAGCCTAATCTGCGTCAAGTACACCTGATACACGGTGAGTTACTGGATGCATTGCAGGACCAGGGTTTTACTGTGGCGCCAGGGCAACTGGGCGAAAACATCACCACCCGTGGTCTGGATCTGCTTGGCTTGCCGACAGGCAGCCTGTTGCGGATTGGTGCCGAGGCAATCATCGAGATCACCGGCTTGCGCAATCCCTGCGCGCAAATCGACGCGTTTCAGCAGGGTTTGCTGGCGGCAGTACTGGGACGGGACCACGAAGGAAATCTGATACGCAAAGCCGGTGTGATGGGAATTGTGCGCCAGGGCGGCACTATCCTGCCGGGGGATACGATTTTGGTGGCGCTGCCACCGCTCCCCCACCGGGCACTGGAGCGGGTGTAATCAAACAGTCTGCAAGACAAAGCCCGGCTTGGCCGGGCTTTGTCTTGCAGACTTGCAGCAGCACGAATCAGGCGGTCAAGCTCAGTCTGGCTGGTAGTAGTAAGGCTTGCGCGGCACATTCGAGGCTTCAGCCTCGCTCTGGAAATCACGGTCGATTTGCTTATCCCAAAGGCGGGCGCGACCTTCAATCTGATCCTTGGCCACTTGCGGATTCTTTTCGAGGAAATCACGCATGAACAGCGTAAATTCGGAAACGTAGGCGGTGTCTTTCTTGAACATGGCGGAGTCCTGTTACTGATACGGCTTAGCGATTGCATCAACCGGAATACGCTGATTATACCCTCGCCCACCGCTAACATTCACGCTTGTTGCGCAGAAGCCTCATTGAGCCAGCTCACTTCGATCGCGGCCGGCCCGTTTTGCGGCCAGCATGGCCGCGTCGGCACGCTTGATGGTGTCGTTGACGGATGCGCCTAGGCGATGCTCAGCCACACCGAAACTGGCGGAAACCGTCACATCAACGTCTCCCACCATAATAACCAGCTGGCGCATACCCAGCCGCATGCGCTCCACGACGGACATCGCCTCGGTTGCGTGGGTTTCCGGCAACAGCAACAGAAACTCCTCGCCACCCCAACGACCGCAAAGGTCATATTCGCGCAGATCCCGCTGTAGATATCGGGCCACTTCGACCAGCACCAGGTCACCGGCTTCATGCCCATACCGGTCGTTCACCAATTTGAAGTGGTCTACGTCCACCATCACCACACTCAGGTGGGCGCCATTACGCTCGCAGCGTCCAATTTCGGCATGCAGGCTATCAAGGATAAGGCGGCGATTGGCCAATCCTGTCAGCGGGTCGTGAGTAGAGGCTTGCCGCAGGGCCTGGTTAAGGTCATGCAGCATGTGTTGGTAGCCATCTGAAATACGGGCGATTTTTTCGAGCTGGCGCATCTGCTTCTGGTAGCGCTCGGCCAGCGACAAATTCGAATCCCGCGCCATGCTTTGATAGTGGTCAGAAATGCGGGTGATTCGCTCCATCTGACGCAGCTGCTCACGATACTCGGTGAACAGCTCGGCCAGGATCTGCTTGAGGGGATGGCCAGTATAGGCAGGGTCTTCCAGCAATGCTTCGACACGCTGCTCCAACCCCATTTCTTCTCGCATGATCTGCCCCTGCTCAGCTTGTCTTTGACAGGATATCGAACGGGAAGCTGCAGTCTTCCTTGAACTCGGCAGCGAGTTCTGCGGCACGGGGGTTGTCCTCGTCGTAGTACCAGCAGACGCTGACGGGGCGGGAGCGTCGATGGGCTTCCTCCATCAGGTCGAAAATATCCATGACTGCCTTGATACTGCTGGTGTTGAGATACAGCAGATGCAGTTCAAGCCGCAGAGGCGCATCGCTCTCATCAAGGTAGCGTTCGACCCAGTTGATGACGGGATCGAACAACTCGAACGAGTTTTCGGGGTAGGAATCGCCACACATGGAGAGGAGGCCATGCTGCCAATTACTGTTCACAGCTGGGCTGGATTGGGTAGCCGCGATGGAAAGGTCATTCATGGTCTGGCTGCCCCCACTCAAATCACCACACGCAAGCTGAAAAACGCCCGGCCATCATCCAGCTCGCGTAGCGAGCACACCAGAGGCAAGGTCGCTTTGCGGGCCAGATCAATCAAGCCCAACCCTGCCCCGCTTGCCGCACCTTCTGGTCTGGGCTTGCGCAGCTGTTCTTTATACAGCGCCTTGAGCGCCGCTTTGTCCATGCCACCCAGGCTGTCGATCCGGCTGACCAAGTACTGGCCATCCGTTTGATCCACGATATTGCCCGCCGACACAACATAGCGTTCCTCTTCATCCCGCCCGATGATCACCGTTGCGCCGGCATCGACATCGCTATAGCCTTTGGCAGCAGCGTAATGACGTATGTTCTGCATCATCTCGATATACACCCCGAACACATCGGTAGCGGCCGTGGGGGTGGCGTTTTCGCTCTGCATATAGTTTTTCAGCGCCTTGCCAATCTCTTCGATCAAGCTTTTCGAGAACGGGCCATTGAAGCAGATCATGATGCGCTGCTCGTTGTAGGTCTGCCGAAGCAAAAATAGATCGGGTGAGTTCATTCAAGCTCCTAGGCGATGATTTGCCGGCCAGTGGTCCATGCCACCCAAGCACTTCGAAAGCGGTAGGTGAATGCCATACATCTTCATAAAAACATTAGGCTCTGCAGTCTGGTTACGCAGCATGGCGTCAAAAATCTTCATCCGGGGTACACCCATGTCTCGCTGCAACTGACAAGTGAATCAGATCAACATCGTCGCCCCTTCCCGCTCAGCCCACTACTTGAAGCGGAAACTGACCAAGGTGATGTCATCCCGCTGCGGATGCTCGCCCTGATACTTGGCCAGTGTTGTCTCGAAATTCTGGCATTGCTCGGAGAGCACCTGCCCCGCATGCTGTCGCAGCATGTCCACAAAGCGGCCCGAGCCAAAGCCAAATCCCTTGTCTCCGCCTGCCTGATCCAGAAAACCATCCGTCGTCAGATAAAAGGTGCGATCCGGCCTTAATTCGAGCCGGTGATTATTGAAGCGCCCCGGCCGGCGGTCGCCAATCGCACGCCGGTCACCTTCCACCTGCCCCACTTCATCCCCCTCACACCAGTAAAGCGAGATCTTCGCGCCGGCAAATATCACTTGTCTGACCGAGCTATCGACAAACGCCAAGCCAACATCCATGGTCGTCGCCAAGCGATGATCCGCCCCCTCTAAATGCAGCATAGTCCTTACCGCCGTATCCGTCCGGCTCAGAATACCTGCTGGGTCGGTGGGGCCGACTTCGTCAATCGCCAGATCCAGCGCCGCATGGGCCAGCATGGTCATGAACGCCCCTGGCACGCCATGTCCCGCACAGTCCACCACACCGATCAGACAGCCCCGCTCGGCCTGCCGGTAAATGTAAAAGTCACCACCGACGACGTCTCTTGGCCGCCAAAGCACGAAGTGGTCCTGCCCCAGATCCTGCATCATCTGGTGTTCAGGCAGGATGGCACGCTGAATCAGGCTGGCGTAGTCAATCGAGTCCGCCAGCTTCTTGTTGGTTGTCGCCAGATGCCGGTTGGCCTCGCTCAACTCCTGCGTCCGTTCGGCGACCCGTTGCTCAAGCTCCGTCGTATGGCGTCGCACTTTGTCCGCCATCGCCATGAAAGCGGCGGTCAGGCTCCCGATTTCATCCTGACGGCCTCGTGGCAAGTCAATCGCATAATCACCAGCCGCCATCGCCTGGGCAGACTGGGTCAGCCGGAACAGAGGGGCCAGCACCAGCTGATTCACGGCATAGGCAAAGCCCCCCGCCAATGCCAGTAGCAGCAGGATGCCTCCTACCACCAAGTGCAGCCAAAGCCGGGTATCGACAACCTTGGCATCATCCAGATCAATTGCCGTCAGCACGTACCATTGCAATTCAGGAATGTAGGAAGCCGCCAACAGGCGGGGGGCGCCATCCAGCTGGGCATGAAAGACTTGTACAGACTCTGGCACCATCTTGGCAGTACTCAGGGCTGCCTTGGCCGCCACCTCGTCCACAGGCGATAGCAACCGGTATAAGGATTTGTCTGACACTGCCTGCTTCGAGGCTGAGTTGAAAGCAATCTTGGCCCGGTCCGGGTGAGCTTGTATCGAGCCAAAGCGATCAAGAATCATCGGTGTGACGCCTGGCTCGGCATGTCCGACGAAATCCCGCAGAAAAGCGCTCAGATCAAGACCTGTTCCGGCCAGCCCGAGTTTGCGACTGCCATCGTAGATAATCACGTTAAACCATACCTTGGTCAGACCCAGTTCAACATCCAGATCGACGTTCAGATTAAAGCGCTCTGTCGTTCGCAGGGTGTCGTAAAACCAGGCATCGGTAGGTTTGGAGGGGGACAGCTTGTAGCGTGGGGCTTCGCTATTGGGTTTGACGGCGTCGTTAAGGTAGTAGTGGTTGCTAAGGGCCGACACCACAAAATAGGAATGATCCGCAAACTCTGCCCGGTAGCCTTCGACCTCACGAAAAAACTGGGCGCGGCGTGTGGCATCGTTTTCCGCCAGCAGCCACTGGCGTGTCAGAGAAGAATTGGCCAGCCGCTGCGACAAGGCCAATTCGCGCTGAACTGGCGCCACAATCTTCTGCTTGCTGTACAGCGTGAAATTACGGGCATAGGCTTGGCCAAAGTGCGTGCGAATCGCATCAATGGCCTGCCAGCTGAATGCGGTGGCCAACAGGACCGCCACCGCACAGATCAGCAGCAAGGCAATGACTGATTTTCCCCGCAAGCCAAAGCGCAATGCCATTCCGCCCCCAAAGTTGCCCAAATTTGCAAAGCCGCCGGTGTTCTTGCAGCAAGCTTCAATTTAGCTCATGGCAGCAGACTTGCAGGCCCAGCAAGGTAGGCTCTGTTGACGTTTTGTTTTCGGTCGCGGAAATAAAACGTCAACAGAGCCAAATGATTGGCATAAAAAAACCGGGGCAAGCCCCGGTTTTCAAAACGATACAAGTGCCAAGCGCTATGGCAAGGTCTGGCCATCAGCAAGCCAGACCGTCTAAAACAATCAACCCCGCTCAACCGCCAGAGCAACGCCCATGCCACCGCCAATACAGAGGGTCGCCAGACCTTTCTTGGCATCGCGCTTTTGCATTTCATGCAGCAGCGTCACCAGGACACGAGCACCAGAAGCCCCGATCGGATGGCCCAACGCAATGGCCCCGCCATTGACGTTGACTTTAGCCAGATCCCATTTCATCTCGCGGGCAACGCCCAAAGCCTGTGCCGCAAACGCCTCATTGGCCTCGATCAGGTCCAGGTCATCAACCGACCACCCTGCCTTGGCCAACACACGTTGGGTAGCAGGCACCGGGCCAATGCCCATGATGCTTGGCTCGACACCCGCCGAAGCATAAGCCTTTATCCGCGCCAGCGGCTTGAGGCCCAGCGCTGCCGCTTTGGCAGCCGTCATCAGCATGACCGCAGCAGCCCCATCATTGATGCCTGATGCGTTGCCCGCTGTCACCGTGCCTTCCTTGTTGAAGGCCGGGCGCAGCTTGGACAATGACTCAACGGTCGAGCCGGACTTGATGTATTCATCATTGTCGAAAACCAGCGGATCGCCCTTCTTCTGCGGAATCAACACAGGAACAATTTCATCCTTGAAACGGCCTTCGGCCTGAGCCTTGGCGGCCCGCGCCTGCGAAATCGCTGCCAGCTCATCCTGCTCCTGCCGAGAAATGCCGTACTTGGCAGCCACGTTTTCGGCCGTGATGCCCATGTGATACTGATTGTAAACGTCGGTCAGTCCGTCATACACCATGCTATCAACCAGATTGCCGTTACCCATGCGGATACCATCACGCGACCCCATCAGCAAATGTGGAGTCATCGACATATTTTCCTGGCCCCCGGCAATCACAATCTCCGCATCGCCAGCCAGCAAAGACTGGATGGCCAGATGCGTTGCCTTGAGACCCGAACCGCATACCTGATTGATGGTCATGGCAGGCACTTCAACCGGGATGCCGGCTTTGATCAGGGCCTGACGTGCCGGATTCTGGCCGAGGCCCGCCGACAGCACATTGCCGAGAATGACTTCGCTGATCGCGCTTGGGGCAACACCGGTTTTCTCCAGCAATGCCTTGATGACGGTCGCACCCAGCTCAGGGGCCGATACCTTGGCGAGACTGCCGCCGAAAGACCCGATTGCGGTACGGGCGGCTGCGACGATGACGATTTCTTGCTGCATGAACGACTCCTCTTGACGGGAAGTGCTAGGAAACTCCGGTCAGGCCAGACGCAATATCGCCGATTTGCCGGCATCACCACGTCCGGCCATCACGACCGGTGTTGTTCAAGATGCGGGGACGACCGCATCGGACCTTGGCTCTGTTGACGTTTTGTTTCCGGTCGCGCCGGGCCGAGTTTTGGGGCAGGGCGAGGCAGGGTGAGTGAGGTTTAGCGAGCTAAATAAACGAACCCTAACGACGCCATGCCTCAAAAATCGACCCGGCCCGGAGGGCTTCGCCGGGTTTGGGCCTGCTGCCGCGTTAAAAATCGCGTGGCTTATCACTAAGCGGCGCGCTTTTCGCCTTGCATCAGGCCCAAATCCGACGAAACGCGATCCGGAAATAAAACGTCAACAGAGCCTTGGGTAATTGCAATGCCTGAAGCGCGGGAACAGCCCCCGCGATCCTGTTCAAGCCACTTTTTCTTTCACATAACTGCCCGGAGCAGCCTCAATGACCGGAAACTCCTTGTTGCCAGCCGCCTTGGGTGCTGCCACTTTCTTGCCGGACTTAGGTGCAAGCCAAGCATCCCAGTCCAGCCACCAGCTGCCAGGGTGCGATTCCGCCAGGTTGAACCAGGTGTCGGCATCATCAGCCAGATTTTCATTCACCCAGTAGTTGCGCTTGTTGGTGGTCACAGGATTGATGGACCCCGCAATATGACCAGAGGCTCCCAGAACAAAGCGCATGTCGCCACCAAACAGGTGCGAACTGCGGTACGCCGTCTTCCACGGCACGATGTGGTCTTCACGCGCGGCGAATACATAGCCCGGCAGATCAATCTTGCCGACATCGATATCCACCCCACACAGCCGGGTTGCACCTGCCTTGATCAGGTTATTTTCGATGTACATATTGCGCAGGAAGAATGTGTGCATCGGCAATGGCAGATTGGCCGAGTCATTGTTCCAGTACAGCAGATCGAACGGTGGCGGGGTTTTACCTTTGAGGTAGTTGTTGACCACGTAGTTCCAGATCAGGTCGTTGGCACGCAATGCCGCAAACGAGCGGGCAAGCTCCTTACCACTGACAACGCCACCCTCGCCGCGCGCGATCTTGGCTTCGCGGCTGCGCACCATTTCCTTGTCCACAAACATCTTGATGTCACCGGGATCTGCGTGGTCGATCATCACGGTCATCAGCGTGAAACTCTCGAACCAATCGAGCTTACGCGCCCGCATCACACCCAGCGCCGTGGTCAGAATCACGCCGCCGATACAGAAGCCCAA
Source organism: Parachitinimonas caeni (assembly GCF_030129945.1). Classification (GTDB taxonomy): domain Bacteria; phylum Pseudomonadota; class Gammaproteobacteria; order Burkholderiales; family Chitinimonadaceae; genus Parachitinimonas; species Parachitinimonas caeni. The sequence continues at coordinate 34,953 of NZ_JARRAF010000030.1, read as the reverse complement.
GACATTGAGTTTCTCGACCTTCGCAATCTTGCGAACCACTTCTGCGGCGCGGATCAAACCTTGTTCGATGTAATCATCCCACTTGAGCTGACCCATTTCGGGCGTCGCGCTCTTCCATGAAATCAGGAAGACCGTGTACCCCTGAGCAACAAAGTGCCGGATCATCGAGTTTTCGGGCTGCAGATCCATCAGGTAGTACTTGTTGACGCACGGCGGAACAACCAGCAGCGGCTTTTCATAGACTTGCTCAGTGGTCGGGGTGTACTGAATCAGCTGGAACAGTTCATTCTGGAACACCACGGAGCCAGGGGTCACAGCGAGGTTGCGGCCAACCTCGAACTGACTCTCGTCAGTCATCGAGATATGCCCCTTCTCCATATCCGCCACCAGCTGGCGCATACCCTCAGCCAGACTTTCGCCCTTGGTTTCGATGGCAAGCTTGATTACTTCCGGGTTGGTCAATGCAAAGTTCGAAGGCGACATGGCATCAACAAACTGTCGGGTGAAAAACGCCATGCGCTCTTTGCTGGCGTCGTCCAGCATTGCACCATCGACCAACTGGTTCAGCCATTTGGATGTCAGCAGGTAATACTGCTTTACATAGTCAAAAAATGGGTATTCCTGCCATTCCGGTGCCGAGAAGCGACGATCTCCCTTATCTGGCTGAACGATGGGTTTGGCTTCCCCGGCCCCCAGCAGGCCCATCCACAAGTCCATCTGCTGCTTGTAGTAGCTGGACTGCATGTCCATGAGTTGACCTGTGCCCTGCCAGACCCCGTTCACAAACTCACCTAGCATGGCGTGCTGTTCAGTCGGAATTCTGGCGGTAAAACCACTGACAAAATCTTCAACCAGCTTCTGGTTGGTCCGTGTCAGGTTTTCTAGAAACTTGTCGAAAGAAAGGGTATTGGAATCGTTCACTTTAAGTCTCCGAATCGCAATCTTTGGCAGATTCGCCTCAATCATTTGAAGCGCAGCCTGCTGCGTTTTTGTTGTTGCACCGCAACATTTACGGCGTGCTCATTCTATGCCCGGTAGATGACAGGCACAAGGCCGTTAAATCGGCAAATGGCGTCACCAAAGGGATAGTCGGGCCAAGTAATCATAAAAAGATTACAATCTTTGCTTTCGGCCGGCATACAATGCTAATAAGTTACTTGACATTGTTGCTCTAAGCCTTGATTTCCATGGTATTTATGTACCCTGCACCGGCAAGGTACAAATGCTTGTCTCCCATCTCTTGTCCGGAGAAGCCCATGTCGAACCGGAGTTCATTCCTAATTTGCACTTTTGTAGCCGCCGCGCTGAGCCTTGCTCCGGCCGATGCAGAAGCGAAGCAGAAAAAAGCTGTCGTTAAATCCGTCGCTAAAACGGCATCGGCGCGTCACCTGCCGAAAGCGAAAAAGCTCGTGATCATTCGGCACAGCAAGTTTGCCAAAGCCAAGCTGGGTAAACAGAAGTTGAGCGTCGCCGCCCGCCAGCGCATGATGGGTGCGCGCATCACGCGTGTATCAGCCATACAAAGCACCCTGGATGAGCCAGCCCTGGCATCCGCTTCCGTGCTGGTAGTCAATGAATTGTCAGGTGAACGGGTTTTCGAGAAGAACGGCCAATCGGTCACACCAATAGCATCGATCACCAAATTGATGACCGCCATGGTCGTGCTTGACCAGCACTTGCCTATGAACGAGCTGATCACCATCAGTGAAGAAGATGTTGATACCGTCAAGAACACCAGCTCCCGTCTGGCAGTCGGCACCACACTCAGCCGTAGCGAATTGATGCTGCTTGCGCTCATGGCATCCGAGAACCGGGCCGCTGCAGCACTGGCGCGCACCTCTCCTGGCGGCACTGCAGCCTTCGTTGCCCGCATGAACCGTACAGCTGCCTCTCTTGGCATGAAGCACACCCGCTTCAGCGATTCAACGGGCTTGCGCAGCGAAAATGTCTCGACTGCTGAAGATCTGGTACGCATGGTCGAAGCCGCCCACAGCTACCCTGAGATCCGACAATTCTCGACAACCGGTGAGTACAACGTGTTCTCAAATGCCACGGGTCGCGAAATCGCTTTTCGGAACACCAACCCCCTGGTACGAGAAGGCGACTGGCAGATCGGCATCTCCAAAACCGGCTATATCAGCGAATCCGGCAAGTGCCTGGTCATGCACACCACGATCAATGACACGCCACTGGTCATCGTCCTGCTGGATTCCAATGGCCGTATGACGCGTGTTGTTGACGCCATTCGCGTCAAGAAATGGCTGGAGTCCAGCCCTGCCGCCAAATTGCGCGCAGGTTGACCTATCGCCAATTACCTTCTGGTGAACCAACGCCCGCATTTGCGGGCGTTTTATTTTTCCGGGATAGCCTTTGTTGGAGTTTTATTTCCAGTCGCATAGGCAGTGTCTTTTAGTTGACTTAGGCGCAGCAACCGTTCGTCGTTTATTTTCTTGAATTTGATATTGAGAATTAGTATCATCAAGAAAATCTTAACGAGAACGCTTCTCATGTATGTCTGCATCTGTAATGCTGTGACTGACAAGCAAATCAAACAAGCCGTCAGCAATGGTTGCTGCTCCATGCGGCAGTTACGCATCGAACTGGGTGTATCTGCCTGCTGTGGCAAGTGCGCGCCCTGTGCTCAGCAGCTGCTGAAAGATGCGCAAGCTTGCAGCCAGAGCCACAGCGAAACCCTGCTCACCGCCGCTTGACCGCAATTCTGATTGCCACCGCCTGCAACCTGACCTAACCTTCACTGATTAGAGGTTTCGGGCGGCCTGCACTGCATTTTTCTTGGTGGTCGCCCTTGTTTCAACCAAATTCAGGGGCCCGATCATGAAAGGTGATCCAAAAGTCATTGCGTATCTCAATGGCGCACTCAAGAACGAACTCACTGCCATCAATCAGTATTTCTTGCACGCACGCATGTTCAAGAATTGGGGATTCAAGGAACTCAACGAGTACGAGTACCATGAATCCATCGATGAAATGAAACATGCCGACAAGCTGATTGAGCGCATCCTGTTTCTGGAAGGGCTGCCCAATCTGCAAGAGCTGGGAAAGATCTACATTGGCGAAGACGTTCACGAAGCGCTGAAGTGTGATCTACAGCTAGAAATGGAAGCCTGCCCGATTCTGCGAGAGGCCATTGCCTACTGCGAATCAGTTGCAGATTACGTTTCTCGGGAGCTTTTCGAAGAAATTCTCGAAAGCGAAGAAGAACACATCGACTGGATTGAAACCCAGCTTGGCTTGATCGACAGAGTAGGCATCCAGAACTATCTGCAGTCGCAGATGTAAGACCCTCCAAGCTCATGCTGCCAAAACAAAGCCCCGACACAAATCGGGGCTTTGTTGTTTTCGGGATGGCGAGAAAGGATCAGTAATCAGAACCCCACCAACTCCAGCTTGGCTTGCGTGGATGCACATACATGCGCACCGTTGCGGTTGCAGTGCCACCCTTGCCATCACTCACTGTGTAAGTAAATGAATCGTAGTTCCAGAAATCAGCCTCAGCCTGATAGTAAACATCCCCATCAGGCGCGATGCTGACAGTGCCATGCGCAGGCTGGGTCACACTGATCACTTTCAGCTCGTCATAGTCCGGGTCGGAATCGTTGGCCCGCACATAGAAGGTATAGCGCTTGTCATTGCTGGGAGTCACGTAATCATCCACAGCCACCGGCGGCCGATTCTTATTGAGCGACACTTTGACGCTGACGCTCGCTTCGGCCTCGCCGCCCTTACCATCACTGATCCGATAGTTGAAGGTGTCGGTGCCGGCAAAACCCGCCCTAGCCGAATACAGCAGCTTGTTGCCTTCAATCCGGACGCTTCCGTTCTGCGGTGATGAGACAGCGATCAGCTTGATGGTATCCCCGTCCGGGTCGCTATCATTGGCCAGCACATCCAGAGCAACCTCTTCGGTCCCTCCCACACTGAACTGGTCTGCCACCGCAACCGGGCCGCGATTGACCGGGCGACTAGTGCCATTGCTGACGCTAACCTCACGTTCACGACTGCGATAAACATCAACAGTTTCCTTGTGTGGCACCGCTTGGCGCATGGCGCGCCGGACCCAGGCCGGTTCGACCTCAATCACTTCCTTCTGCCAGCTGATGGTCGCTGCGGGCTTGCCGGCATTAGATCCGGCCACTGTACCGGCTACCGCCGGACTGCCAGATGTAGCAGAAGAAGACGTCTGACCCGCCGTGGAAGATGGCACGATCACGACTTCTTCCACGCCTTCCTTGAAACTGACGAATTCAAGATCAACTCGGCGGTTCTTCGGGCGACCTTCCTTGTTGTTGGGGAAGCGTGGGTTCTCCTCGCCCATCCCTTCTGCCACCAGGACGTTGAGGTTGATGCCGCCTTTTTCCGCCAGATATTTCTGGACAGCCTCCGCACGGCGACCGGACAGGGCCCGGTTGTACTTGGCCGCACCAATATCACAGGTATGCCCTGAGATATGGATATTGCCGGTAAAGCCATTGGCCTTGAGGGTGGCAATCACGGAGTCCAGTGCGGTAGTGGCATCCTTGGTGAGCCTGGCCTTGTCGAACTCGAAGAACGCATCCGTGCTCATCGACGCAGTCGTTTTGACCATGCGTTTCTCGGTACGAGGCTGAGCCGTGTCACTACCCTGCTGGCTGCTTTGACTGCCAGGTGTCGCCGGCTGGTCGGCTGTACCAGGCGTAGTGCTGCCGGCAGTGCCGGCTTCCGCTTTGTTTTGCGGCTCACTGCGACGATTGACTGGCGGCTTGTAACCTTTATCGCCGAAGGTATAGCGATAAGTCAGTGATACCCGATGCCGGTTTGACTCGTCATCGTACTCCCCATGCTTGCGATATAACTCTGCTGCGAGCGCAAGACTATGAGGCGATCCGGCAAAGTATTTCTCCATAGCCAGCGAAAAAGCGGTCTGGTAAGTGCGCTTATCCGCCCACTCGTGGTCCAGCCCCCCCGTCAGGCGGATCAGGTATTGGTTGCTGAATGTAGACGCGCGCAACCCCAAACCATGATCATAAGCCTGTTCGTACCAGCGATCGGTAGTGGTCGTGGTCACATCACGCAGAAAGTCCCTGCCACCCTCGCTATAGCGTTGGGTATCCATCCGGCTGCTTGATTGCATGCCGGTTTCCCGACGATTTGAGGCGGCCGTTGAGCCATACAGGCCAAAAAATGTTCCATCCTGCTCCAGACCGCCACCAATACTCACCTTGGCATGACCAAACTTCGCGCGATCGTAAGCCATGAATACTTTGCGCACCCACGGCATTACTGGCTGCCCAGGTTTCACTTCTTCCGGCAGCCAGTGGTAATCAAGCTGCAATCCTCCTGAGCGGTCGGCCAGCCAGGCATTTGCCAACCACGCCGACAGGGCAGATTCCCCCAATATGCGCTGGGCCTCAAGCCGTAGTTTTGACTCATTGCCATAGCCAACCCCCAGCCGGGTATCGGCATCCTGATACAGATCAGGCGATGCGGTAGCCTCCTCCGCCTGACATGGCAAGGCCAATGCCAGAACGACCAAAGCAGCCAGTTTTTTTGGTTTGAACATGATCTCTCCCTGACGGCACTACCAGCGCTCCCAGCAAGCCTGATGCCGTAAGTCAATGTGGCAGCCCGCCAGCTCCGTAACAGGCTCCCGTTTCACGCGCCGCTATAGCCCTTTCACGGCATAAATCGCCAGGGTATTGCGCCAATAGCCTTGATAGTCCATGCCGCAGCCAAACAAAAAACGGTCCACGACATCCAGGCCCACAAAATCAGCCTTGAATTCTGGCCGTGCCTTGCGGTCATGCAGTTTGTTGACAACGACTGCGGTATAGACAGCCGAAGCCCCTTCGGCCTTGCAATAGTCGATGATGGCCGCAAGGGTGTGACCTTCATCCAGGATGTCATCGACAATCAGTACCGGCCTGCCCCGCATGTCGTCGGTTGGCCGGACCTTCCAGGCCAACTCTCCGCCATTGGTTTCAAGCCCATATCGGGTGGCGTGCAGATACCCCTGCTGCAGGGGGAATTTCAATCGTGGCAACAATTGGCCAGCCGCAATCAGCCCGCCATTCATCACCACGTAAACCAGAGGGTTCCGATCTGCCAGGCGATCGGTAATGGCAGCCGCCATACGATCGAACGCAGCCAGAACTTCGGCTTCATCATGCAAGCAATCCGCCTGTTCAAACAGCTCGGGAATAGTAGGTAGTTTCATGGTGTTACCGTCCTGCAGTGCAATCAGTGGCCTGCGAAATCGCAGACTGTGTACAAAGGAATGCCATTTGCGCGAATCAATTCCGAGCCGCCCAGCTCAGGCAAATCGACAATCGCCGCCGCCTCGGCAACCGTACCGCCGAGCTTGGCAATCAGCCGTGCTGCCGCCATCATGGTGCCGCCCGTCGCCACCAGATCGTCAATCAGCAGTACCCGATCCCCCGCCCTGCAGGCATCGGTGTGCAGCTCGACCGTCGAGCTGCCGTACTCCAGCTCGTATGACTCTTCAACGGTGTGGAACGGCAATTTGCCCTTTTTGCGAACCGGGATGAACCCAAGATTCAGCTCATACGCAACCACCGAGCCCAAGATGAAACCTCGGGCATCCACACCCGCCACGACGTCGATCTGCTGGTCCATATAGCGATGGACAAAGCAGTCCACCAGCACGCGAAAGGTCTTCGGGTCTTGCAGCAGCGGGGTGATGTCACGAAACTGTACCCCCGCCTGTGGCCAATCTGGCACCGTGCGGATGCGGTCACGAATGTAGTTCGGGTCGATCATGATTCTGGACTCCTAGTGAAACTTGGCAAATTTGACGACCCATAGCAGGGCGATTATCACGACAGGAATGGACAGATCGCGAAAGCGCCCTGCCAGCAGCTTCACTGCGACATAGGTGATAAAGCCAAAGGCAATGCCGTCAGCAATCGAAAATGTAAATGGCATGGCAAGCGCCGTCACGACGGCCGGGGCCGCCTCGGTCAGGTCGTTCCAGTCGATCTCCGCCAGACCGCGGGCCATCAACACGGCCACGTAGCACAAGGCAGGCGCCGTCGCATAAGCCGGTACCGACCCCGCAAGTGGCGAGAAAAACAATGCTGCCAGGAACAGGATGGCCACCACGACAGCTGTCAGCCCGGTACGCCCCCCCACCGCCGTCCCCGCTGCTGATTCAATATATGCCGTGGTCGAAGAAGTACCCAATGCCGCACCCACTGCAATGGCACTGCTATCTGCCAGCAAGGCCCGCTTTAACCGTGGCAGCTTGCCTTGGCTATCCAGCAGACCAGCGCGGTGCGATACGCCAATCAGGGTGCCCGTGGTATCAAACAGATCAACAAAGAAAAAGACGAAAATCACCCCAAGCAAGCTGGCATTCAGCGCGCCGGCCACATCCATCTGCATCAGCGTGGGGCCAAGGCTTGGTGGCATCGAAAACACACCACTGAACGGCTGTAAGCCCAGCATCACCGCCAGCACGGTCACTGACAGGATGCCGATGATCACCGATCCGGTGACCTTGCGATATTCCAGCGCCAGCACCAGCATGAATCCGAAGATGGATAGCAGTACCTTGGGATCATGGACGTTGCCCATGGTCACCAGCGTGGCCGGGTGCGCTACCACAATCCCGGCATTTTTCAGTGCAATGATCGCTAGAAACATACCGACACCCGCAGATATCGACAGCTTGAGTGAGCGCGGAATGGCGTTGACGATCATTTCGCGCACCTTGAACAGACTCACCGCCAGAAACAGGATGCCGGACAAGAACACCGCGCCCAGCGCTGCCTGCCAAGACACGCCCATACCCTTGACCACCGTATAGGTGAAGTAAGCATTCAGCCCCATACCCGGCGCCAAAGCGATCGGATAGTTTGCCACCAGCCCCATGACCGCCGAGCCAAGCGCTGCGGCCAGACACGTGGCCACGAAGACTGCCGATTTGTCCATGCCGGTCTGCGACAGGATGTCGGGGTTAACGAACACGATGTAAGCCATCGTCAGAAAAGTAGTGAGCCCTGCGAGAACTTCGGTCTTTACCGTCGTACCGTTTTCCCGCAGTTTGAACAGTCTTTCGAGCATGGATACCTCAGGGAGGAGATGATTGCAGGCCGAATTCGGCCCGAAGATAGGTAATCAGCTGGTCTGAAGCCTCTTCGATCAGGTCTAACACCTGCTCGAAACCTGCGTCACCACCGTAGTAGGGATCAGGCACATCACCGGCGGGCAATTGCGTGGAAAAATCCAGCATCAGCCTTAATCGGCCCAGATAGGCTTTGGGGCAAATACGGCGCAAATTGGCGAGATTTTGCTCATCCATCGCCAGAATCAGGTCGAACTTCTCAAAATCCGTCACATCCACTTGCCGAGCCCGCTGCGACGACAGATCGTATCCACGCGCCAGTGCATGCTTTTGTGAGCGACGGTCAGGTGCTTCCCCAACGTGGTACGCATGGGTGCCGCAGGAATCAACGCGGACTTGCCGAGCCAATCCGGCCAGAATTAATTTTTGACGGAACACGCCCTCGGCAGTGGGAGAACGGCAGATATTGCCCATGCAGCAAAACAGGATGGACACCAGAGATTGGCGATCAGGCATAGCGCGTCGGAATGGTAATTGTTGGCTTCGGCCGCAAAGGGCTACAAAGCTAAACTCGGCATTTTAAGTGATTTTGCCGGGCCAGCCTAAAACAAATGCGGCGATTTTCGCCAACTTGACGCAATCTTGCGGGAATCATAAGGCCGGCGCAGTATCACTTATTCATGCTCAGGTAAAAGCCGGACGCACTGTGCTCTTCAGCCTAGATTGCTTTTGCCACCATACGGAGGTTGCTCATGTTCGAATTCTTCTCCAATTGGTTTGGTCGAAATCCTGCAACAAAGAAGCCCCCCAAACCGGCACCCGGCTCATCCAGTTCCGGCAGTCAAACTGAGTCAGCTGCCATGGAACACTCTGCTGGTGCCATTGATATCAGCGACAGCTCCACCAGCACCAGCTGGTCGAATCATTCAAGCGATACCTCATCCAGCAGCACTCAGACTTGTAACGAGCAGTCCAACGGCTGGACCAGCTATGACAGCGGTAGCAGTTACGACAGTAGCAGCAGCTGCGACAGCGGCTCCTCATCCTGGAGCAGCAGCGACTGAGCAACAGAAAGGCCCGCACGACATCAAGCTCTTGCGGGCCGAACGAAGGGAGAAACAACTAGAGAACAAACATCCCGTCCGGTGGCGTGATTCCCTTCGGGACAATGGGTTAGACCCATTTCAGTTCTCAGTATTTTCAGCAATGGCAATATTTACCTCCCGGAATGGCAGATATTGACACCCATCCGGCAGGCGCCTAGATTAACAAACACACTTCAGCTGCAAAGCGCAGTGAAGTCCGGCAGCGACAGTGAGTCGCTGAGTCCCGCGAGGAGATCGCGGTAATGGCAGAGGGGTTCTCTGTATGTTGGATCTGGTCATCTATATCGGGCGTTTTCAGCCCTTCCATTCCGGGCATCAGCAGGTGCTCGACATCGCGCTACGCAAAGCCCGTCACGTCTTGGTCCTGGCAGGTTCCGCCAATAAAGCCCGAAACATTCGTAATCCATTTACCGCCAATGAACGTCGCGCCATGATTCTTGAGTGCGTTCGTCCCGAGGACCGACAGCGGGTCGCCGTCTCACCCTTGGGCGATTGGCTATACGTGGAGGAACGTTGGCTAATAGAGGTGCAGCGGCTGGTAGCCGAGCACGTGCAACTGCTTGGGTTAACCGACTCGGCACGGATCGGCGTCATTGGCCATCTCAAAGATGCCAGCTCGTACTACCTTGAAATGTTCCCGCAATGGGAACTGGTCGATGTGCCACAGTTTCAGGCTCTCGATGCAACCGCCTTACGCTCACTCTATTTTGGCTCAACGGGGCAAGGCGATTGGATGCGGCTGGCGGCTTCGGTTCCTGCGCCAGTTCTCGATTTTCTGCGCAGCTTTGCGGGTTCGAGCTTTTACGAGCACATGCGACGCGAGTTCGACTTCGTTCGGGACTATAAAGCTGCCTGGCAGGCTGCACCTTACCCACCCACATTTGTGACCGTCGATTGCGTAGTCGTGCACAGTGGCCACGTTTTACTGGTCAAGCGTGCTGGCGACCCAGGCCACGGTCTGTGGGCCTTGCCAGGTGGTTTTCTCGATCAGAAAGAGACGCTCGAATCTGCAGCGTTGCGCGAACTGAAAGAGGAAACCCGCGTCAAGCTGCCATTACCGGTCCTGCGCGGTGCCATCAAAGCACAGCGCATGTTCGATCATCCCGAACGCTCGTTAAGAGGTCGCACCCTGACCCAAGCGTTTTATCTGCACTTCCCAAGTGGCGAGCTGCCGCCGGTGAAGGGGGGGGACGACGCCAAAGCAGCGCGCTGGATTCCGCTGGCAGACCTCGTCGATATGGAGCGCGAGTTTTTCGAAGACCACTTCGAGATCATCCAGTATTTTCTGGGCACCAATTAGGGCTGCTGACTTCCTCACAGCCAGAACACCCCGGCGAGGGGATCGCCGGTTTACATGCAAGGAGATTGCATCATGATGAGCCATTCCACCTTCGGTAACCTCATTCTTTCTACCGACTCTTACAAGACCAGCCACTATCGGCAGTACCCGGAAGGCGCCAATGCGATGTACTCGTATGTCGAGTCTCGTGGTGGCAGCTTCGACAAAGTGCTGTTCTTCGGTTTGCAGGCCATTCTCAAACAATATCTTTCGCAGCCGCTGACCGAAGCAGATATCGACGAAGCCCGCGAGGTATTGGCCATGCATGGCCTGCCATTCAACGAGGCTGGCTTTCGACGCATTATCGACGTGCATGGCGGCTATATGCCGATTCGCATCTGGGCCGTTCCCGAAGGCTCGATCGTCGATACCTCGATTCCGTTGATGGCCATCGAGTCAACCGACCCGGAGCTGTTCTGGTTGGTGTCCTATCTGGAAACCTTGCTGCTGCGTGTCTGGTACCCCACCACCGTTGCCACTCAGAGCTGGCATATTCGGCAGATGATTGGTGAATATCTGCGCCGCACGGCCGATGACACCAGCGGGCTTGCCTTCAAGCTGCACGACTTCGGCGCACGCGGCGTATCCAGCCAGGAAAGTGCTGCCTTGGGTGGCATGGCCCATCTTGTGAATTTCTATGGCACCGACACCTTGGTCGGCCTGCTGGCTGCTCGCCGCTACTACAACGCACCGGCAGCCTGTGGCTATTCGATCCCTGCGGCCGAGCACTCAACCATTACGAGCTGGGGCCGCGAAGATGAGTTCGCTGCGTATCGGAATATGCTGGAAGAGTTTGCGCAGCCGGGAAAGCTGGTAGCTGTGGTTTCTGACAGCTATGACATCTTCCGTGCAGTCCAGGAAGGCTGGGGAGGCGAACTCCGTCAGCAGGTCATCGACTCCGGGGCGACGCTGGTTGTGCGCCCCGACTCCGGCGACCCGGTCGAAGTCGTCGCCAAGGTCGTACGCCTGCTCGACCAGTCATTCGGTCACACCATCAACCGCAATGGCTTCAAGCTACTCAAGCATGTTCGGGTGATTCAAGGGGATGGCGTGGACAAGCTGTCAATCCGCATGATCCTCGGTCATCTTGAAGCCCTCGGTTATAGCGCGGACAACGTCGCCTTCGGCATGGGAGGAGCCTTGCTGCAGCAGGTCCACCGGGACACGCAGAAGTTCGCCATGAAGTGCTCTGCCATTCGCGTCGGCGATGTCTGGCGCGACGTATACAAAGAGCCGATTACCGACCAGGGCAAGAAATCCAAACGGGGCCGTATCGCTGCTTATAAAGACGCCAACGGCTGGCGTTCAGGTTTGCTTGACCCCTCCGCACCCGATCTGGCCATGCAGGTGGTCTGGGAAAATGGCAAGCAGCTGCTTGACGACGACTTCGACACGATCCGCCGCCGCGCCAATTCAGACTGGGAATAAACGCCCTCGACCGCCGTTTTTGAACAAACAGCCCCTGACTGGCAACAGTCAGGGGCTGTTTTATTGAGCCGCACGCCAACCCAGGCGGTCGCTGCAAACGGTTCCTGGTATTTTTTCTTTTCGCTAAAAGCTGTTTTACCTGAACCAGTTGCAGGGCTACCGTTACCAAACCACCAGATTGCCCCATTCGCCACTGCTGGAAGGAGAGGACTTGCCATGTATGACGCCGAAGCCACCCTGCTGGATGTATCCACCCCCGAGGGACTGAGCGATGCCATGATCAATCATGGCGTGACTCTGGCCGACCTCAAAGGCATTACCGCCGAGGAGCTGGAGGCTGGCTACAGCTACGCTTACGACGCTTTCAACGAAGGTCGCTTCAGCGATGCGCTCGAACTCTTCCTGTTTCTGGTCACGCACGATCCTTTCGACCGCCGTTTCCTGTTTGGCTACGCCATGTGCCTGGCCGAGTTTGAGCGCGTCGAGGACGCCCTTAACTTCTTCACCCAGGCCTACCTGCTTGATGCCCGCGATGCCGCCTGCACGCTTCGGATCGGCGAATGCCTGATGCTGCTTGGTAAATACGAAGAAGCCATTGAGGCTTTTGAGGCGACTGTCGATGTCAGCTACCTCAACCCCGAATTTTCCGCGATTCGTGATGTTGCCGAATCGCGCATACAAGATTTGAAATCACTTTGAAAATTGAAAGGCAGCCATCATGAGCATCCACAATGTAGGCAGTTTTACCCCCCCAGACAGCATTGGCAGAACAGACCTGCATGAGCAGGAAACGGTCCAGGACAAGGAAAAGCCTACGCTCCAGCGTAGCCCGTTGACGCTGACGGGTTTGCCAAGACCCAAGTCTTCCATGTCAGTTTCGCGCGGGGAATCTTTTTCCGAATTGCAAAGGAAGGCGAGCGAACCACTAAAGACCGAAGTAGCGCCACAGGACAAGCGTACTTTGGAACGCCTCAATACTGGAAAAGCCAATCTGACCGAGGCCCAGCAAGCAGCCCGTAGCGCTGCCGGACGCTCGTTTGCCTTCAAGCTGGCTGGCGCCGTGGTATCGCTGATAGGCGTCGGCGTTGCCGCCGCGCTGACTGCGCTATCGTTTGGTGGGGCAGTGCCAGTACTCGCCGTCTCTTGCGTCAGTGCCACCGTTGCGATTGCGGATGCAGCCTGTGCTTTCAAAGACTGGCGCTCCAAAGCCAATGGTGGCGAAGGCTTGCCTATGGGCGGCAACAGCATCGGCAATCTTACCTACGCCATTGCTCGCAAAGCCGGGGCCAGTGACGAGGCCGCCAAGAACTGGGGTACCGGGGTCAGCACAACCGCCAAAGTCGGGTTGATTGCAGCCTCGCTTGCTACAGGTTTTGTTGCAGCATCCGCACCCGTCTGGGGCAAGATTGCCACCACGGTTGCCACCGGGGTCGATAAGTTTCTGGGGGTTATCAGCGGCCCGATTCAACAACCGGCCGATACTGAGGCCGCCAAGCAGAAGGGCGTCGAGTCCGGCAAACAAGCTGCCGAAGAACAGCTTCGTCAGAAGGACGATGAAATCGCCGAGCTACGCCGGAAGCTGGCTGAGGTCCCTCAGCGCAGTCCTGCTATTGATATCCCGGTCCGCACTCTCGACAACGGTGAAATCGAAATTGAGGTGGATGAAAGCGACCCAAGCCTGAGTCCTACATTTGGGGGGTTCCCCATGTCATTTGGTACGGATCGTCGCCGGTCCGACCCCATGCAATTGAGCGGCACATTGGTCTAAACAGCCCAATGCATAGCGCAAAGCCCGCATTGTCGGGCTTTGCTTGCTGAATCAAATAAATCGCACGCCTCGTGCAAACAAATTAACAATTAGTAAAATTATAAATCTGTGAACCGAAAAACTACCATCCCCATCTATTGATTTATTAAATAAACAATTTCAAATTCCGCCCATACCCAATATAAAACCGCCAATCAGCAAAAATGGAATGCATTTAAATCTCCCCCTACCATGGCTTTACCGAACAGCCATTTACCGGATAACCGGAAATCAAGGAGAAAAGCCATGCAAACCATGCTCTGCCGTGCCAACGTCCTCGTCCTTAGCTTCGCAGTTGCCTTTGCCATTCCGACAATGGCTGAAACAACCACCTCACCCGACCCGGCATTGCGCGTAACCCCCGGCCCAGGCGCCACCTTTGGAGGAGAAGTTGGCGGAAAAAACGGCAAGACTGGCGAATGGACTAAATTAATTGAATTAAACAGCAGCGATGCCTTCTTAAAAAGCAATGGCAAATGTGCATTCAACATCAGCTACCCAATGACTGCCAAAATTGATTTTGACGAGCTATCGAATCAGATATTTGATGGCAATACCTTAATCAGCCAACAAACTCACATTGCCATGAAAGCGGGCGAAACACGGGCAGTTAATACCCAGGCTTATTTGACACCCGGCAAGCATCTGATCCGTTTTGTTTTTGATGCCGAAGGATCGAGCAATCTGGAAGGGCATGGCCGTGCGCTCTACATCAACCTGTCAGGTAGCTGCGAGGGCACAACCACCACTCCAGGCACCGAGCCCGGAACCGGCACTGAACCCAAGCCTGGCACTGGCACAGAACCCAATCCCGGCACGGGTACCGAGCCCAAACCAGGAACCGGAACAGAGCCAAAACCCAGCGGTGACAATGCTTGCACAGCGATAATTGATGGCAATATGAATATCAAGATTCCCTGCCTGCAGTACAGCGGCCCGTTTGGTAAGGAAAACTACTGGGTCGAATTGGAACGCGTCGATGGCGGCAACGGCAAGGCACTGATGTTCCGTCTGAAGGGCTACGGAAGCGTCAAATAAGTTATCCCCGCAGACACTCGCAGCCCAAAGTTGCGAGTGTTTGTGCTTTCGCACCCTGCCAACTATTCCGTAAATTACAATAATCAATTACAAGGAAAAGGCATTCTTCTTATGTGAGGAATTAGGCAAAGTACCACCACTGGCTCATCACCGATGAGCAACTGCCTAAATTCAGGAGATTCTCATGTCAGAAGTCACCATGTTCCACACCTCCACCTGCCCCTACTGCGTCCAGGCAGAAAGCCTGCTCAAGCGCAAAGGTGTTACCCACATCAACAAGGTCAACGTCGGAACCTCGGCAGAGAGCCGTGCAGAAATGATTGCCAAGACCGGGCGCCGAACCGTTCCGCAGATTTTCATTGGCGAGCGCCATATCGGTGGCTTCGATGACTTGGCAGCGCTGGAGTTGAGCGGCGGACTCACCCCCTTGCTCCTTGCCTAGACCGCACTGCTTACCTCCAAACCGGGCCTGCAATCTGCAAATAGAACCCCTGCAGAAGCAGGCCCCTCTTTACGTCCCCAAACCTCCAAAGCGCAAGGCATAATCCGCAGAGAGACAATAATCCCAGGCGCACCGCCACGCGACTTGCCAAGGCGTAGCGCCATGCCAACCCTGCCAAGCAAACCACAATCAGGAATCCAATGAAATTCTCTCTTGATGGCAAAACGTTCCGCTCGGTCGCCAATTCTGATAACGGCGAAGTCAG
Source organism: Parachitinimonas caeni (assembly GCF_030129945.1). Taxonomy (GTDB): domain Bacteria; phylum Pseudomonadota; class Gammaproteobacteria; order Burkholderiales; family Chitinimonadaceae; genus Parachitinimonas; species Parachitinimonas caeni. The sequence goes on along the minus strand of NZ_JARRAF010000030.1, from coordinate 19,445 downwards.
CCCTGCAACGTATTTCACGTTCAGACAACAAGGCAATATTGTTTCTGCAGACTACTCTGGCGGAAAAATCGTGACCGGCCACCTGCTTGCCGTCATGACTGAAAATGGCGAGTTGAACATGCGTTATCACCACCTGAATCAAGAGGGCGCATTCATGCTCGGCCAATGCCACTCTACGCCGGTACTACTACCTGATGGCCGCTTGAAGTACCTGGAAAACTGGCAATGGCTGTCAGGGGATATGTCCTCAGGTTATTCCGAAATGGAAGAAGTCCCGCAGACAGCTTGAGCTGCTGGCCAAACCCCTCGTAGACGTTTTTTTCTCCGGATCGCATTTCGTTGAATTTGGGTCCGCCGCCTAGTAGCACAGCTTTGCACTCACCGGTTCCTCGCCTCAGCATCTACCTTGCCGAGAGCGGGCGGATTTTCGCAGTCAGGTATTACATCGACGCCTCCAAGAGATTCTCCTGCCATCGTGATGACACTGTAATGGTGTTGGGTTTCACCACATTGCGCGCAGACAGTTCGCGGCTGGCTTCGGCTTGCGCCCGTAGCTGCAACAGACCCCGGTCAGCCGGGCTGACGGCGCTATCCGGTTCGATGCTGCCGACTTGGTGGCGGGCGTAATAGCTGTAACGGTATTGCCGGCCGAGGATGCTGATCTGGTGCAGCGTTGACGGTGGCGAGAGTTGCTGCGCCAAGCCCGCATCGGTGCGGATGGAACTGGCACGCGGCAAGGCACCGGGGAAACGCGGCGACCACGGCGGAGTCCCGTGGCCCACGCCCCAATGCGCCTGCTGGATGGCGACGAAATCCACCGGTGCCCGGTAGCAACCGGTCAGCCACTCATCGTCCAGCAGATCGCAGCTGGTCGTCCGGACCAGTGGCCGTACCCGATACAGATCCGCAACCGCCAGCCCAATCAACCGGCCGGGGTCGGCGCGGAACAGCTCGCCGGCATCATGCCGCGACGTCAGCAGCTCGGCGCCGAACGCGACCAGGGTCATGGCCATCTCACCCCCCGCTACCGGTGGCAGGCTGGCCACTGCACTGGCCCGGGACAAGATCAGCTCAGCCAGCGCACGCTGCAGGTCTTTACGCTGCTGGCCGTCCTGTTCCAGGACCAGTAGCTGTTCCAGCTCGACATCGGTCGAAACTGGGGGAGTCGGCTCGGCCGGGGCAGCGAGTCGCAGCGAGGGGGGACGTTCGGATTCGGCAAACAACCGGGCTTCGTCGGGCGGGATCAGGCCATTGCCGACGTACATCAGACCGGAGCCGGGGTTATCTGTAGCGCCAGCACCTGATTGCCACTGTCCACCGAAATCTGCGGCGAACCCGCCGGCCGCCAACCCAGCGCCGACAACTGCCGCGCAATATCCAGCTGCTTGCCCTGCGCAATCTGCAACTCGGCCAGCGCTTTCACCTGATCATCAGTCATGGCAGCCGTCACCAGCGGCCGGGCCGCCTCGCACAGCTGGCGGCGGGTGGCCTCATCCAGCGCGGTGGCGGTGTTGATGGTGTCGGCCAGTAGCTTCTGGCGCGAGGCCAGCGTGTCGGCCAGCTGGCGGGTTTCCTGCTCGCGTTGTGCCAGCTGACGGTTGACCTCGGCCGTGACATCGACAGGCACGGCGGGCGCAGTGATCGACAGCTGGATCGGTGCCGGGGTGCTGCCGATCTGCTCGGCCAGCTGTTTGCCGGTAGTTTCGAATTCGCCCAGCAGCGCCTCGGCAGCCGGGGCCTCGGTCACATTGGCCAGTGCCTTGCGGGCCCCGGCCAGCAGTGTCTGGACCACGGTCTCAGCCAGTTTGAGCGTGCGCAGCTGGGTAGCCAGGCTCGCCAGGTGTTGCTCCCACATGGTTTGGGTCTCCGTTGAAAGTTGGGTCAGGTAGCGGTCGAGTACGGCGGTGGGTTCGGCCAGACAGGGCCGGACCGGATCAAGGCGTTTGATGACGGGGCGATTGGTGAGGCCGGCACCGGCCAGCACACAGCCCCAGGCTTTGCCGGCTTCGTTATCGACAAAGCGTTCGTAGTAATCGGCCGAGAGATAGGTAAAGCCGCGCAGCTGGATGGCCTCGACGCCATAGGGCGTCCACTCGACCTCGGCCCGTAGCCGGTCGTCTTCGACAAACAGCGACAACACTCGCGCCGCTGCGCCGTCTTCGGGCCGGTGCGAGACATCGAGGAACACGTCCTGCCCCAGCGTCCGCTGCTCAAAGTTGCGCACCATCTCGGCCAGCATGGCCGGGGTAATGGCAAAGCGGTCATAACGCGGATCGGTAAAGCTGCCGGTACGGGTAATGGTGACCACGCTGCGGGTGCTGGTCGCTACCTCGGTCGGGTTGACCCTATCGCCAGCCAGCACCCGTCGCCGGGTATTGGGCGCTTCGGCCAGCTGTTTGCGTAAGGAAGGGTTCATGGCGCCTCGTTGAGAAGAGGCGCGACAGGATTGGAGCCACCCGCCGCGCCGGCGCCGGGTGAGTCGTGGGATCAGGGGAGAGAGACTATCCGGCGCAACGCCAGACTAGAGGGGGCAACCCGCTCATAAACAGGGGGGAGGATGAGCGGGTCAGGGTGAGGACTGTAACAATGCCAATCCCGGCGCGGGGCCGGGAGGGTGGGGTAAATCGCAGACTTGGCTTAGCGCTTGTGGGACTTATGGCCAGCAAAACTCATGGCAAAAAAACCGCCGGAAGGCAAAACCGTTCTATCTGGAATCTGGCGAACCCGATTTTTAGACGGGTTGTCTGCCAGCATCGCATCAATCCGGCTCTGAAACGCTCGCGCCGCTTGGTATTGCTCGGGCCCATGATCAAAGTAAAGCACTTCATCAGGGCCGTGATCATCCAGGGATTTGTCACTGAAATACTGTTTCATGTTAGAGGCTCCCGCCTGTACGCAATGCTGAGCAACGTTGAGAATGCCCGCCAGACTTGATGCTGATATTCAATTTGAGCATAGCGCTTATTGAGTCCTTCATGGCAAAGCAACCTTACCGTGGTCGAATCCGCGATGTCCATCGCTTTGGCAAAGGCCGTGCTCATCTCGTTGGCCGATGGCCAACCCGCCTGTGGACGAACCATCACATAACAGCCATAGCGCGTGACCACCCGGATTTCAGACAAATTTGCCTTCCGTGCCAAATCCACGTCGGCTTCAGAGAAACTCAGCGCATCCGGGTGATTGTGGCAAAACGTCATATCGGCAACCTGCTTGAGCTCGGCTTGAGTAAAGCCTATCCGCTTGGGCTCACCTTGACGTTCCAGATGCTTATTACCCGCCGCATCAAAGAAAGCCCCGTACTCCAAGGGCTTGAAGCGTATCTGTTCTTCCCAGTCGGCGATTGCCCGGCCGCGTGCCGTGCTTCGATCCGCAGGCAGCTGACGGGGCGGGCGATCATAAATCCATTCATGGTGTAGGCGCACGTTTAGATCCATTTCAAATTTGAGGACTGTTGGTTTTTTGGCACCGTCAATCTACGACTTGGCATGGGAAGCGGTCTATTGAACCCCTTCTAAATAAAACCAGATTAAAGCCGCAGCATCGTTGCCGGTGACAGGACATGAAATGAGGATTTCAGGCTGCCCATCGTAACGATGCGGTCGTGCCACCGACAGGAAACGTGGCACGACCGGTTCAATCCGGGCGCCTCCCCGCGTCCCCTCAAACACCGCCACCCCATCACACAGCAGATTCGGCTACGCCGGCTGGCCTTGCAGGGCGGCTGGCGGTGCGGCCAGATCGAGGGCCTGCAGGTGGTTGATGCGACGTCCGAGCAGGTTGCGCTCGAAATGGGCCTCCCCCAGCAAGCCTTGCCGGATCAGGGCCTGCTTGAACAGGCGCGCTGTCAGGCCGCCGTGTTCGCGCCAAGCCAGATCCAGCGCGGGAATCCGCTGCAGGTGCGCCAACAGGTCGCCCGGCCGGAACAGCAAGACCCGCCGGCCGTCGATCTGCTCGTACGCATACGGGCCGGCATAGCGGCCGCCGTTGACTTCCCGCAGCAGGGTCTTCAGCAGCCATTGCCAGGGATGCGGCGGGTTCGGCAGCGCGGGCAGCGGTGAGGGGGGTGGGGGGGTATCCCGCAGCGCGGTAACCGGCGGCGGCAAGCCCAGGCTGGTATGCAGGGCGTGCAGATAGTGCCAGAGCTGGTGCCGGATCGCCGGATCCGGCTCGGCCGCCAGCTCGCGCAGGCGCTGGTGGGCCAGCTCCAGCCCGCTCAAGCTGACCGGCCCGCTGACCGGTGCCGACTCTCCGGCCCACAGCCGGCGCTCGCATTCGATGAAGTAGCGGCGCGCCTGCCGGCCCCGTTCGTTGCGTTCGACCATCGCCAGCTCCTTGGCCATGTCGAGGGTGAGGAAGTAGTCCTTCTGGATCACATTTTGACGGACGCCAGTTTTGGCGACCGTTAGCGCGTAATCCAGATCCTCGGCAAAGCCGTATTGCTCAATCCGGTCCTTAATCCAGTTGGAAAAGTCCTTCCCCACCTCCAGAAACCCATGCAGTTCGCGGGCCTCGACGCTGGGGACGGGGTGGGCGCCGATCAGGTGCTCGCGGACGGGGATCAGGGCGTTCATACGGCCTCCCGCAGCAGCAGGGTTTCGAGGCGGCTGAAGAAGCCGACCCAGTAGCCCTTGTCGGCGCCGCTGACGCTGAAGTCGATGTCGGCGGCGATGTGGCCGAGCCGGTTGCTGCCGATCATCTGCGGGTGCTGGCGCAGGTAGTCGAGCAACTCGTCGGCCATCTGGCGGCCGTGCAGGCAGGCGGCGTGGTAGTCGCGGGCGGGTGGCACCGCCCAGAAGCGGCGGGGCTGGGAGCGGGGACGGCGCTGGATAAAGGACAGGGCTTGCCAGTGACGCAGGGCGGAGTCGGAACGCTGCCGGGCGGCAGCCAGGGGGGAATGAGCAGCCATGATGGCCTCCTGTACGTTCTTTGAAGTTTGCCCCTTTTGAGGGGGCGGCCGGGGGCTCAAAACCGCGTACAGACGGCGGGCGTATTCCTCCCTTGCGGGAGTCTTGTATTAGCCTCACACCCGGCCATAACTCAGACACCGAATTCCCGGATAGGCGCTGGCCTACCCACCCTAGCTAGTTATGGGGGAAATCACCACAACTGCCGAGGCATTCGGTATGAAAACTATGGACGCAAAAAAACCACGACTGACGGGCGCGGATGCCGCTGTACGCTGAAGGTGTTTTGAGCACCTGGGCCGGAATATAGGCGGGGATGGGGGTGGGGTCAAGGGTGGGGGCAATACGACATCCGATTCGGCAATAGCATCCGCGCTCGGCCTCTCCTAGCGCTATGCAATCGGAGCTTTCAAGAAAAAAGCCGCGCAGAAGCGCGGCTTTTAACTCAATCAAAATACCTTAGAATTTGGCTGCCAAAGCCTTGGTAAATTCGCCATCTACCGTGCCAATCAAAACCGGTGTCGAGCTGCCATTTAACATATAGTAGACATTCCCATCTTTAGCTCCAACATAGAAGTTGGTAGTTGGATAATATCTATAAACAAAACCACCACTCTCACCAGAAATACCAACGGTTTTGATATTCTGCTTGACTACTGGGTGGATCTCAATCTTAGGATCCTGACCACCATCCAATGTGCTCTCATAGCTATTGAGAATCCGGTAAATGTAGTCGTTATTATGCTTTGGCCTGCCGTAAAGGCCAACGCACAAACTAATGTCCTGCATACGGACAAAAGGAGTCATTGAAGCCATCAATTGATGGCGCCCCGCATTTTTATCATCAATATCACGCAACCCGAAAGTGTGGCCTAATTCATGGGTAATGATGCCCAACATACGTTCGGGGCGAGATAATAAATTGGCAAACTTATGTGGCTTGAGGATGATATCGGAAAATCTTCGACCCCAAGTTGCATTGTCGTAATGTTCCTCAACTGCTTCGCTATTATCAAGCGCCGTATATACAAGATTGCCCTTGGAATCTTTTGTTGCATTCCAAGAAGTGAGAAAATCCCACGGCGTCACCTTGAATTCTTTATCTCTCTGAAGCGATGATTCAACCCAAGGCATAAAACCAATCAACACGCCGGACAAAGATGGACTTGTTAAGTAACGCTCTCCACCATATTTAGTGTCCATCTTTGGATATTCAAGTTTATTTATTTTTGTCACCATCAGATTGCCGGGCATAAAACCAGAGTTATATTCTTGCCTAACGAATTTAACGTTGCACACTTCACTCCAACGGTTTGCAGCCATGGAAATATAGCCGGGCATATCTGAGGCCGACAATCCCGCAGGTTCGTTCCCCCTAGAATAGAATACATTGATTACAGGCCCACCTGAGGGAGTTTCATATTTATTAGTATTCGCATCGTAATATTCAATCCATTTAATAGGATCGCCTTTGTAATATTTTCTAGCAATTTCAGGATGAATTACATTCCCATCAACATATTTATCAACAGCAAAACTTTGCAATGAAGTAAAAGCAGTGACTATTGCCATGCAAATAACAGATACATTTGATTTTTTCAATTGACTTTCCTTTTCTGATTGATCCTGCTAAATCAAAAATCCCTCAGCCATCAATCTCGACCACCTAGAGGAATTTCTTCTTGCAGCAGAGCGAGAATTATAACAAATTCATGCTATTGAATCAAGATGTCCAACAAGAACCATGGCCATTGCAGCTGAGTTTTTTGTTTCGTTGCGTTAAATAACGCATCTCCTCAGCATAAAATAGTGCAATCAATCTAATCAAATAAAAATTAATCCATTCAGCTACTTTCACCCCCCTCAAACACCGCCACCACATAACTCAAGGTATTCGGATGTGCCGGCTAGGGGTTTTTGCCGTGCGGGTAGACGCCTTTGCCCAGTCCGTACAGATCGGCGCTGGCGTGGGTGTCGCAGATGTCGTGGTGAGGGTGACGGGGGCTGAGCAGGAATTTGGTGCCGAGGCAGCCCTCGGTCTGGGCTGCGCCGGCCTGGTAGGCCATGCCGTGGGCGCGGTTGAGTTCGGTGCGGAAGAGGCGCTGCATATTGACGGCGGCTGAGCCCTGGCCGGTGAGGGCGTCGCCGATGGCGCGGCCGATGCTGGCGGGTTGCGCCGCTTGCAAGGCCCCGGTCGGGATCTGCAGCCCCATCTGCGCCGCCCGGTAGGCGTCGTCGCCCCGGATGATGGCCAGCTCGATGGCGTTGCCGACCTTGCGTGCCGCGTCGCGATCAACCCGCCATAGTCGGTCCGACAGCTGCAGGCCATCGGCGGCCCGGAAGCGGCGAACGAATTCGACCGCCTGGGTATTCAGTCGGCTGATCACGTCCCGTTCCAGACTGCCGAGGTAAGGGCCGCTACCGAGTTCGGCCGCGTGCTGCAGGCCGCTCGTCAGCAGGCCATCGCGCAGCTGGACCAGTCGCCGCAATTCGGCCTCGGCTTGCGCCCGCAGGCTGACCAGCTGCGGCAGCGCCACCCGGTTCAGGCCATCGGCCGCCTGCTGCAGTTCGGCAGTGAGATTGGCCACAGCGTTGCGGTAGAGCTGGGCCAGTTCGGCCAGTATTTCGGCATCGTACTGGTTCATCGCCGCCTGCGCGGCATACGAGGCGGCGACGATCTGTTCGGCATCAACCATGGTTCAAGGCCGTGCCGCTCTCGCCCTTGCGGCCGTTGCCGGGGGTGATGCTGACGCGGGGACCGGTGTCGGGAATGGCCGGGTCGTCCGGGTAGGGGTTGGCCGGCAGGCCTTCTTCTTCCCGCATCGCCTGAATGCGGGCCGGGTCTTGCCCCAGTTCGCTCCACACCAGCTGCTCGGGCGCACCCAGCGCTTTCAGCTTCAGTGCCCGGTCGGTGGTCTGGCTCAGGGTTTCGGTGCGGCGCTCGGCAAAGGTCAGCGTATAGCCAGCATCGTCAGGATGAATGCCGCGCAGCAAGAGGTGCAGTCGGAAACCCCAGTCGTAGAGGTAGGACAGGGTGTCCTGCAGGGTGTCGATTTCGTCGTAGTAGTCGCGCTTCAGGTCTTCGAGGATGTCACGCGCCATGCCGTCGGTGTAGCCCATCAGGCCTTTTGGCACCCTTGGTCACAAGTTCCGCTCCTTCCCCATACCCAAGCGCTCGCAACACGCTCTCCAACTGGTCTTCAGCCAGTCTTTGCTGGCGAGGGGCGGGTTTTTGAGGGCGTTTTACGGCAGATAAGGGGCTTTCCTAAACCCAACCCCATTCTTTAGACGCAGTACGTAAAACATGCGATAACAAGGTCAGGTCTCGATTAACCCTACCCGGAAAGGCTGCCTTAAGGCGTTCGTCACGCCAAAATGCAAGCGTATTGCTCTCCCGCGAGGATGTTGGCTTCCTCTTGGGTAGCCCGAAGAACAGCCTCGGTGGAGAGGCTAGCAGAGGCTCTAACGCCAGCGCGCACGACCTCATCTCGCCATCGCTTCCCGCGTTTTCTGTAAGTAGCCAGTGGCATAACAGATGGCGTAGATATGGCGTACTAGAGAACTAAAAAACAGTAAAAAAACGGGGAAAAACGCTAACCGAGCTATCGAGGAAATTCTTCGAAAAGCTTTGTACTTTATGGGATTTTTGGAGATTCTTGAACTACTGAGGAAATTCTTGCTGGTGCCGAGGGTCGGACTCGAACCGACACGCCTTGCGGCAGCGGATTTTGAGTCCGCCGCGTCTACCAATTTCACCACCCCGGCACAGGAGAGATCGGCATTATGTGTTACTTTTACCGACAAAGCAAGATATTTTTCTATTGCCAAGAAGATTTCTTGCAGGCAGGTAATAAACCTGCCTTTTTTCAGTGGCTTATGAAATTACACATTGCCGCCATATGCTCTCACAAAATCAATCAGCCCGCGCTTGTAACCTGCGCCAACGGCTTTAAACAGCCACTCTCCCGCTTCATTCCGGTATACCGAGCCAAATTGCAACGAGGTTTCGTTGCTGAACTCATCACCCAGCTGATATTGCCCGATGACATCGCCAGTGACGTCGTCGTACAGCCGGATATAGCTATTTTCGATCTGGCCAAAATTCTGGCGTCTGATGTCGGCTTCATGAATGGTCACCACAAATGACAGTTCCGTGGCTTGCGGTGGGATCTTGGCGAAATCGACGTTGATCACTTCATCATCCCCTTGTGCATCGCCGCTACGGTTATCGCCAGAGTGTTTCACGGCCCCTTCTGGCGATTGCAGGTTGTTGTAGAAGACAAAGTGCTGATCACTCAGTAGCTTGCTATTGGCCCCGAGAATGAATACCGAGGCGTCCAGATCAAAGTTGGAGCCAGTGTCGAATTTCTTGCAATCCCAACCCAAGCCGACCCGAATCTTGCTGAGGGCTGGGTGGTTTTTTGACAGATTGATCCTGCCGCCTTTATCCAGATTGATACTCATGACTTCCTCCATTACACGACAAGCACCCCATCTGCATGCTTGCCTTACCTGTTACATCCAATCCATTTCCGAGCTTGTATGGTCTCGGTTGACGTTTTGTTTCCGGTCGGGCCGGGTATTGGGGTTGGGCGATAGCCGCACAGAGTAGGCCGTGGCGGGTACCGCCCTGCCCCACAACTCGATTCCGGCCTTGCGTAGCGGGCGCCGCAAAGTGGCTGACCACCAGGCTGCACGCCTCTCGCCTTGCATCAGGCCTCAATCCGACGAAACGCGATTCGGAAATGAAATGCCAATCAAGCCTACCGTTTGAATGAAAAAACGGCTTGCCGAGCGGCAAGCCGTTTTCCTTTGTTTATTGATTTTCCGACATCATCATTCGGTAAAAATCAAACATTGCCGCCATAAGCCCGCACAAAGTCGAGCAAGCCACGCTTATAACCCGCGCCAACGGCCTTGAATAACCACTCGCCGGTCTCGTTACGGTAAACCGAGCCAAACTGCAAAGAAGTCTCGCTACTGAATTCTTCTTCCAGTTTGTACTGGGCGATTACCTCGTTGGTGGCATCGTTGTAGAGCCGGATGTAGCTGTTCTGTACCTGACCAAAGTTCTGCCGGCGTGCCTCGGCATCGTGAATCGTCGCAACAAACGAGATTTCCGTGGCATTAGGCGGCATTCTGGAAAGGTCGATGTAGATCGTTTCATCGTCGCCCTGCGCATCGCCGGTGCGATTGTCGCCGGCATGGCGTACAGCACCATCAGGCGTTTGCAGGTTGTTGTAGAAGATGAAGTGCTGGTCGCTCAGCAGCTTGCTGGCGGCGGTCAGCACAAACACGGATACGTCTAGATCAAAATCCGAGCCAGTATCGAATTTCTTGGTATCCCAGCCCAGGCCCATGCGCACTTTGACCAGTGTCGGATGGGTCTTGGAGAGATTGATACGGCCGCCTTTTTCCAGATTGATAGTCATGAATCCTCCTTGGCTTGAGAAAGGACAGGGATCAGCGGCGGGTAGCCACCGCCATCCTTGAATAGGTTGAAGTCACTTCGAGTCGGCAAGCTTGCGAGTTGTTCCCCATTCCCGCGATTGCCGACATTCTGCGTGAACCCAGCACAGATACTCCTCTTAGCTGGCTATCTGTTTCTTGTTGTGCGCCACCGAGCTCCAGAACGACAGGCCGATCAATACCAAGCCAATGCCACCGGTAACTTCCTCGGGAATATGGAAGGTCACGCCAAACATCATGATGCACGCGAGCGCGCCAATCGCCCAGAAGGCTCCGTGTTCGAGGAACAGATAGTTCGAGAGTGTGCCCCGGTCAACCAGCAGCAGTGTGAAGGAACGCACAAACATGGCACCCACGCCCAAGCCCAGGGCAATGATGAACAGGTTGTGAGACAGTGCAAAAGCACCAATCACGCCATCAAACGAGAACGAGGCATCCAGGATTTCGAGATACATGAAGCCTGCAAAGCCGGTCTTGGCGGCTGTCACGCCCCCTTCATCCGAGCCCAGCAGCGCGCCAACGCCATCGGCCAGAATATAAGTCACGATGCCCCACATGCCCGCAACGATGAAGCCCATTTGCTCGTGCGACGGCAGCAGCTTGCCAGCAATGATGATGGAGGCCAGTGTCAGCGCTGTCTGAATGGCTTCGATCTTGCCAAGGCGGGTCAGCTTGTCTTCGATGATGCCGATCCAATGCGTATCTTTGGTCTCGTCGATAAAGAACTTGAGAAACACCATCATCAGAAATGCGCCGCCAAACGCAGCGATCTCGGCATGCGCGCTGGTCAGGATCTTGGCGTACTCATGCTCGTTGTAGATGGCCAGCTTCAACACATCAATCGGCCCGGTCTTGGTAATGACACCAACGATGAGCAAAGGGAATACCAGCCGCATGACAAACACGGCAATGAACATCCCCCAGACCAGAAAACGTTGCCGCCAGACGGGGTCCATGCCTTCCAGCACTTTGGCGTTGACGACGGCGTTATCAAAAGACAGCGAGGTTTCGAGTGCCGCCAGCACCAGCACGATCCAGGCTGCCGGTACACCACCCAGCCAGAAACCCGCGCCAACGCAGATCAGGGTAAAAATGATTGAGCTTCTAAAATAAGACAGCATGTTTTATCCAAAAAAAAGTTATATCCAGACGGGCTTTCAGCCCATCCCCAATCAAGCCCGCTTTTTCAGCCAGTCCACCACTTCATTGGTGATGATGGCTTCGTACATCTGGTCTTCGCTCATCTTGAAGCTCGGCATATGAACAAACCCGGCGTTATCGAGGTCATTCGCCACCTTCTCCAGAAACTCGAAGCGCGGCTGGTTCGAAATCGCCACCAGTTGCCAGTAGGCATTGAACTGGGCGGACTCCTCAAATACCTTGCGCGACTCGCCTTGATCGGCATTTTCGCCGTCGGTCACCAAAAACAGCATGGCCGGAATATGGGTGTCCGAAGACTTCTCGACGACTGTTTCCTTGCGGCCAAACAAAGAGCCAAGCAGGCCCTTGGATTTCACCTGCTTTTGTTTGCCCCGGAAGTAATGGTCCAACATCATATTGGCCACTTCGGCATAGTGCGTGCTGCCCCACTTGGCGACGGCATCATTCTTGACGATGCTGCGATCGACAAATCCGACGTAGTCATTCAGCGAGACGGCTGGTGCCTCCGAGGCACGATGGTCGAAAGTCCAGACTTCCATTTCACCGTTGTCATCGAACTTGCTCGCATAGGCCAACAGCCGCTCGACAGTGGTCTGCACCAGCCCGGCGCGGTATTCATCCATCATCGAACCCGAAACATCCAGCGCCAGCCCCACCCGGCAGATGGGAGGCTTGGGCAAGCCTTTCTTTTCGAGAATGATGGAGGCTTTCTTCTGTAAGTCGATTAATCCGTTTGCCATAGTCCAGTTTCCTGTTTGGTTGATCTTGTTGTTGTGAGCCGCCCGAAGCGCCCCGCCGGATCACATCACTGCCAATCCGGCGGGTGCGCAGGTTACAGAGGTTTTCCCTGAGCTTGCATTACCGTCAGCAGCTGGCTGCGCATGCCTTCGAGCTGCGAATCGGTCTGCTTGCGCCGTTCCTGACCTTCGTCAACGATGCGTCGTGCATCCTCAAGGGCACCGATGATCTGCTGGTTGACGTGTTCCAGCGTCTCGATATCAATCACCGCGCGCTGCGAAGCTGTCACGATCTGCTGATTGTTCTGGCGCAACAGATCAGCATTGCGGCGCAGCGCCTCGTTGGTGGCGTCATCGACTGCCGTTGCCAGCTCGGCACCGCGTTGCTGCTCCAGCAGCATGATCTGCAGCGCAAACTGCTTCTGCCAGGCAGGGATGGTCAGGTTGACGATGTCGTGGAATTTGCTGACCAGCAGGCGGGCGTTCTCTTGCATCAGGCGAATCTGCGGTGCCGTCTGCTCGGCCAGCATACGAATACGCTTGAGGTCATCCAGCCGCTTTTCCAGGCGAGCGAGCTGGCTGCGGGCATCCGCCACCTTCTGCGCCTGCATATTGTCCAAGCCAGTCAAGTCGATACCAGCCAACGCGGCCTTCATTTCTTCGGCCGCACGCGCGCCATCTTCGAGCGCAACGCCTAGCCGCTGATGTTCCTGATAATTGGCCTCATACATCTGATCCATTTCGTCGATGCGCCGCTGCTGGAGCTTGGCCTGCGCGTGCAGCTCGACGGTGAACCGCTCGATCTGTTTGGCCACCGAGTTGTACTGGGCCAGAAACTGCTCCTTGATCGAGCCGAACATATTCTTGATCTTGCTGAACAGCCCCTTCGAGTTGAGCTGGCTCGGCGACAAACCTTTGGCCGTGACGATCAGTTCATTGAGCTTGAGGCCGAACTGGTCTGCATCGCTGGCCTTGGTGTGTTCCAGCAAGGCGCGAGACACCCTGGCGACGGATTCACTCTCGCGATGGCCAAGCTGGGCGATCCACTGTTCGTTGACACGGGTCGGCAAACTGACCGGACCGGCAGCCGGCAGATGCTGGCCGCTATACACCTGGGGCTGCGCAACCGGGGGTTGCTGATAGGGCATGGGCGCCGCTGGCTGTGCATAGGGCGCCGGTGGCGCCTGCACTGGCGGCGGTGCATAGGGTGCAGGGGCTGCCTGTGGCGGATACGGCGCCGGGGCCGGCTGGCCGTAAGGTGCACCGGGCGGGTATTGCGTCGGGTCAGCCGGCGGATAAGGCGCGGGGGCCGGTGGGGGTGTCATGACCGGCGGCGGTGGCGGCACATACGGTGCGGCGGCTGGCATCGGTGGCGGCGATGGCGGTGGTGAATAGGGCGCCTGCGGAGCAGCCGCCGGTGTAGGGGTTGACGGGGTATCGTCAAACAGAGGTTTTGGGCCGTTCGTCATGGCGATCGCTTCCTTTTGGGTTGCCGAGCAGGCGGCAATGAATACGTGGCACGGTAGGTATCTAGCACTCGACAAGGCCGGTATTTCATTGAAATCAACAAGATCCGGTTGGCTGCCCTATGTTTTGGTACCAAACACCCTTTTCATGGCCGTACAGCTTTGGCCTATCTTAGACGTAACAGGCACTGCTAGACAAAGCGCAGACCGACAAAACACACGGCATAATTGATGCTGGCACTTGCCATTCACCCTTTTCTGGCCAGTCTGACTCTCGTATGACCAAGCCGCTTTTTTCAGAGGATTCGAGCCCTACGCCCCAGCCCGCTCCGGCCCCGTCGCGTTCAGACACGTCGGCATCCAGCCTGTTCGAGCCGGGCTCGGCGAGCGCATCGCACACTGCCCCGGCATCATCACCACCAACGGCGGCAACCTCCAGCCTGTTCGAACCCGGCTCTGCCGGCAGTCGGGCACCCGCCCCCAGCTCGCCATCGCCCCCTCATCCGGTCGCCCCGCAACCGCACAGCCTGTTCGACGCCGGCTCGGCCAGCGCTGCTCCAGTGCCCCCCGCAGCGCCCATCCCCCTTCCCCCGGCAGCGCAGCCCAGCGCCCCGCCCACGCTATTTCAGCCAGGGTCGGAAGGCACGCCCACGGTACGCCCGCCTGCGCCACCGGCTGCGGCGCCGCCGAATGCCGTGTTCATTGATGAGGAGCAATCATGGCTGCGCAAGTTCGAGCAGGCTGCTGATCAACTTTTTCCCGATCATGACGGCAGACAGCACGCCGAGATGTTGATTTACTGGCGAATAATCCTGCCGTTTTCAGTCAAGGAAATCAGTGACGTTGCCGACAAGCCGATCAAGCAGGCGGCCAAACTGAACGAGCGGCTGGCCAAGCTGGGTGTTCAGGTAGGACAGGTGGATGTCATCACGCCGCTGGAAGCGTTAAGCCGCCTGATTCAAGGCAAGCGCAGCCTTTTGCCCTGGAAGCAGGAAGACCCGAACCGGCTGGAAGCCACCATCAAGGCGGCAGAACCACAGCTGGATGCCTTGCTGGCGCAGATTGACGAACTGGCGCAGGCTGCGCGCCAGGTGGAAGCACAGCTGATTTCCGCTTACCGGGCCCTGCAGGTCGCCCGGACTACCGCCCCGCCCGAATATGCGCCTGCCTTGCAGGCGCGAGAGCAGATCGTCGGCAGCAGCCTGTTCAGCGTCGAGCTGATCAACCCGCATCTGGCACGCCAGCAACTGCAGCTGACGCAATGGAAAGAAGACATCGACCGGGTGGTATACATCGCGCTGCCAACCTGGCGGGTGGCGCAACAGCGCTGATTTCGGCCCGATATGGGCCCCGCTTTGTCTGCGCGCATTTCAGACAATTGCCGTATCTTTTCTATCCGTATTTTTTCTATAGTTAGCGTGACCGTCCTAGCCGAGAGTGTTACTCATGGCTGCCCACGCAGGTTATCGCCCTCCACTGCCCATCTATGTGCCGCTGCTGGTTGCCTTTACGGTTCTGCTGGTTTTATTCCTGTTTGGATTGAACGAGCAAAGCCAGCTGGTCAACAGCAGCGTGGAAGCCAATGTGCGCCAGCGCGAGCAGATTGCCCGCCTGGTGTCCGATGCCATGGCACAAGACCTGGGGCAGGCCATGCAATCGGTCGAACGCTTCTCGACGGAACTCGAACGCCAGCTCGAACCGCCCCTCCCCGATTCGGCAGCAGCCTTTTCACAGCAGTTCGTGCGCTTTCCAGACGGCGCCATCCGCTCCCGTACCGACCAGTACAACCCGGCACGGCAGGCGGGTGTGGTGCTACCCCGCAGCCTTGTTCCGACGCCCGCCCTGCAGGCTTTTTTTGTTGAAGCCAGCCACTACACCACGCTGTATGGGCTGGGCTCGCAAGGCAAGCGCTTCGTCAACAGCTGGATACTCCCCAAAACCGGCGGAGAGGTCGTGTTCTGGCCCGATGAACCGCGCTTTATCTATGAAGCCGCCCCCGACTTTGATTACCGTGCCACCGAGTGGTTTGCGCCAACACAGCCCGAGCGCAACCCTCAACGCAAAGCTTATTGGACCAAGCTGACTTACGATCCCATCCCCAAGGTCTGGATGCTGAGTGCCGTAGCGCCGCTCTACTGGCGCGGTGAATGGTTTGGCTCGGTTGGTCACGATCTGCCCTTGGCCAATCTGCTCGCCAGCACTGAACTGCTACGCCAGCAGGAAGGCAGTCGATTCATTCTGCTAACGGCGGATGATGTTGTAGCCGCATCCGACCTCTACGCCAGCCAGATCATCAACGCCAAAGGTGAGCTGCGGCTGAACCAGCTGGCAGATAAGGATTGGGCAAACGTGGTGGCCCAGGCACGCCGGCAGTCTCTGGCTGAGGGGCAGCAGCTGCGAATTCGGCTGGCTGATCAGGTGGCGTTTGTGTCCCGTATCAGAGGGTCTGGCTGGTGGCTGGTGAATCTGGTGCCGCTCGCGCCCATCGTGGACCGGATTGATGAGTCCTTTGAGAAGCTGCGCAATATTGCCGTGCTGACACTGCTACTGGAGCTGGCCGCAACCATTGCCATACTGGCATGGCTGCATTGGCGAAATCGCCAGCACTTCAACGAGATGTTGGTGTTGCAGGAGGATCTGGCCGCCCGCGAGGAGCGCTTTCGTTCACTGGTGGCCAATATTCCCGGCATTGTCTACCGCTGTGCCAACGATGCCGAATGGACCATGCATTACCTGAGCCCGGCCGTACAGCGCATGACGGGCTACCCGGCCGAAGACTTCATCGGCAACCGCATCCGCAGCTTTGCCTCCATCATCCACCCTGATGACCAAGCCAAAGTCACGGCCGGCGTCGAGGCCGGTCTGAATGGACACCAACCCTATCAGATCGAATACCGCCTGGTCCGCACCGATGGCCAGCTGTGCTGGGTTCAGGAGCAGGGGCAAGGCATCTACGACAGTCAGGGGCGTCTGATCTGGCTGGATGGCGTGATCATGGACATCACCGCCCTGCATGAAGCGCAGAGCCAGCTCCGTACCCTTAACCTTGAACTGGAGCATCAGGTTGCGAGCCGGACGCAGGCCCTGAGTGAAGCCTTGAGAGACCTTGAGAACTTCGGCCATGTGGTCGCCCACGATCTGCGCGCACCGTTGCGGCATGCCAGCGGCTTTCTGGAGATCTTTGAAGAGTCATTACCTCCCGACCCATCGCCCGAACAGCTTGAGCAGCGCAAGCCGCTCAAACGTGCCCAGCAGGCCCTGGAACGGATGAATCAGATGATCCAGGCACTCTGGAGCGTTGCCAGGCTTGGGCATGGCGCGCTCAAGCCCAGCAGCTTCCCATTGGCACCCCTGGTCAATGAGGTGGCAACCGAGCTGACCACGGGGACGCGAGTTGAGGTGCGGGTAGGCGAACTGCCTCGGGTGTATGCCGATCGGGTGTTGATCCGCGAAGTGATACAAAACCTGCTGGAAAACGCCATCAAGTATTCGTCGAAGGTCGGACAACCGCAGATCAGCATCCTTAATCGCAGCCAGCCGGCATCGGGTGAGGTCGTCATCGAAATCCATGACAACGGGGCCGGATTCGATCCGGCCCTGGCAGACCGTTTGTTCATTCCTTTTCAGCGCCTGCACAGCAGTGAGGACTTTCCCGGCACCGGCATCGGCCTTGCCTTGTGCGCCCGGATTCTGGCCCTGCATGGCGGCCATATCCGGGCGGAAAGCCAGCCGGGTGAAGGCGCCAGCTTCTATGTCTACCTACCGGCACACGCTCCGGAACCGGCGCATGGGGATGACTGACCACCGGCAGTCGGTGGTGCCGAGGTTTTATAGACATCGCTTCGGCTTGGCCAATCAAACCTCGATCGCCCCTGGGCCGACACGGCGGAATCCGCTGCATCAGCCCCGTTCCGTGCGGAGGCTTAGCGCTCCGCTGGCAGCATCACCCCGACGCTGCCTGGGTGACGTAGATTGACCCAGACGTCCCTTGCCTGTGGATCAGCCAGCAACGCTTCAAATTGCTGGTGGTTGGCCGGTGCCGACAAGGCATAGCGCCAGCCAAATTCGTTGCGACAGACTTCGTCACCCTTGCCAAAGATTTCGGCACTGCGACTCAGGCGCCAGTTACCCGTACCGAACTCCTGACAGGCAAAGCGTTTGCGCTGGTCACAGGCGCTGCTGCGGTAGCCGTCTGCATCCAGCCTGGCACAACCTCGGTCGGTCTGGGCCGACTGCCAGACGGCGTAGACCGGTCGATAAGCCATCCATTTCCCTTCCGCCTCCAGGTCGGCATAGTTGACCCAGACACCACCTGCACCCGCCGCGTTGGCGGCATCCCGCAGGCGGGCGTTTTCATAGCCGTTGGCGGGCATGGCGAAGGCATAGCCCTGCGCACCGAACTCGGCCTGACATGCCGCCTGCCCGTCCTGCCAGACGCCGGCAGCGCGGGTAATGCGCCAGTCGTAATCCCACCCATTTACCGGCTGGGTAGCTTGGCAGGCGAATCGGCGCTGAAACGCCTTGCACGCCAGATCGTTCAGGCGACCGTTGCTCATCTGCTCGGCGCAATGTTCACCGCCGGGGTCGTTGGCACGCGAGTTGTCCGGCTGGTTGACGTCCCAACTCCACACCTGCGCCTTGAAATGATCACTCCCCGGCTTGAGCGGTTCGGGCGCCACCGCACCAACGCCGCACTTCACCAGATCCGCCACCGTCTGTGCACTCATGCTGTCGTTGAGCGAGGAGGCGGCGTCGTTATAGGCCCGCACCAGATTGGTCTGCAGCAGATCCGGCCCAGCCATGCCGCCCCCGTTGCCCACCTGGCAGTTGGGATAAGCATTGAGCCGCTTGTGATCCACCGTTATATGAAAATGCTGGTGGAAGGAATAGTTGGCCCAGTCGTATTCGCAACTCCCACGATCGGCCCCCATGACCAGCACATTTTTGCCTGCAGCCCGCACCTGGGCCTTTGACAGTTCGTGCGGCAAACCCACGCACTGGTTGGCCGCCCTGGCCGCCGGAGCATGCAGGCGGGGGGTGTAGAGTCTGTCGCCCAGAAGGCGGTTCAGCAGGCTGATGGCTTTGTCCTGATGGCCGCTCATCTTGTCCTCGATATACAGCAACACCACCTCTTCCGGATTCGCCCGTAGCCAATCCGCCAGCTCGCTCAACCCCTCCTCCAGCAGCCGGTCATTCGGATGGCAACCCAGATGGCTATCCGTACCGTGACACAGCTTGAGATCCATCCGCATAGCGCTCCACGAGCTGTGAAAACTCCAGTGGGCATCCATTTCGATCGCCCGGATGCCGGCATCCAGCTGGTCACGGATGCTTAGCACATGGTTGGGAAAGGCATAGCGGCCGCTCCAGTTGGCATAGGCCGCCGAGTTGAAGCTGTTATGGGTAGCCGGATAGACAGCCCGATTCATGCTGACGCGCTGATCAATGTGGTTCTGCAAGCGGACAGCCCTGACTTCCCAGCTCTGCAGCCAGGCGCCGGTGTCTGCCGCCATTGCCGGCATGACAAGCCCGCCTGCCAGCAGCAGGCTCAAGGCGGTTTCCTTCAGCATCGTTATCTCCCCCTGTTGAAATTTTTAAGGCTCTGTTGACGTTTTGTTTCCGGTCGCGCCGGGCCGAGTTTTGGGGCAGGGCGAGGCAGGGTGAGCGCAGTTTAGCGAGCTAAATAAGCGAACCCTAACGACGCCATG
>NZ_JARRAF010000309.1 GCF_030129945.1 Parachitinimonas caeni | reverse complement strand
CAGTCATCCATAAAGATCTGAAGCCCGCCAATATCCTGATCCGCCCGCAGGGAGAGGGCTGGCAGGCCATGCTGGCAGATTTCGGCAGCGGGCGCCTGAGTGACCCGGCCCGGCTGATTGAGCTTGGCATCAGCGATCTGGGCTTGCAGGGGCCTCAGACCTTGCATCGCGACGTGGTGCAGGGAACCGCCTTGTATATCGCCCCGGAAATTCTGCGGGCGCAGCCTTCCACCGAGCGAAGTGATATTTATGCGC
>NZ_JARRAF010000308.1 GCF_030129945.1 Parachitinimonas caeni | reverse complement strand
TAACAGCCTGGGTCAGCGCATCAGCCAGATCAGCTATCTGGGCAACCGCTATCCGGTATCGGCGCTGGCCAAAGAAGCCAGCCTGAGCGAAGCCCAGCTGGATGCTTGGGTTGCCGGGCAGAACAAGGCCCAGACCACCCGCGAAGATTTCGTTTACAACCTGCAGGGGCTGCTCGACACCCGCACCCGCTACAGTCAGGTCGATGCCAATGGCAGCGGCATTCCCACCGGTGCCAGCCAGACCCGTCAGGTCTA
>NZ_JARRAF010000307.1 GCF_030129945.1 Parachitinimonas caeni | reverse complement strand
GGCTCGGTCACCGCATCGCCACCACCCTCAGCGACCAGCGCGAGGTGGGCTTTCTTTACTACGGCCATGGTCATCTGCACCAACTGCTGCTGGATCAGGTTCCGCTGCTGGATTTCGAGCGGGATGCGCTGCATCGCGAAACCGGCCGCCAGGGCTTTGGCGGCTGGCAGCAACGCCAGTACGACCTGCAGGGCCGGCTGGTCCGCCAGTACAGCAATCAGCCGGTCCTGGCCTGGCAGTGGGAATACGACCCCG
>NZ_JARRAF010000306.1 GCF_030129945.1 Parachitinimonas caeni | reverse complement strand
GATCAGCAGCTCATCGCGCCGCTGCAAAACCAGATTGCCGTTGGCGACATTGACGGCAACATTGTCGCCACCCTGTCCCTGCACCCCACTTTGCTGGCCCGCCCCGATCTGCGGTACTGCGCTGCCTACAAACAAACCCGTATCACGCCCTGCAACGATTGCAACCATGCCCATCATCTCCGCTGTATGGCGCGGCCGGCAAGGCGATACCCCAATCATGGGGCAAGGGACGATTTGCGGGCCGCTTCCGGCCAC
>NZ_JARRAF010000305.1 GCF_030129945.1 Parachitinimonas caeni | reverse complement strand
TGATGCGCTGACCCAGGCTGTTATAGCGATATTCGGTGACGCGGCCTTCGGCTGAGAGGGTGTAGCGCAGGTTGAGCCGGCTGTCGTAAGCGTAGCGGCTGGTCAGCGGCTGGCTGGCCGTGGCGGCGCCTGCGCCATCGGGGTCGGGGGTGACGAAGGTGGTTTCGGTCAGCAGCTGGTTGGCGCTGCCGTAGGTTCGCTCAATGCGGTTGCCCAGATCGTCCTGCTGGCTGATCTGGTTGCCGGCCGCGTCAT
>NZ_JARRAF010000304.1 GCF_030129945.1 Parachitinimonas caeni | reverse complement strand
CCCGGGCCTTGGTCGAGCCGCAAACCGGCTGGGTGTGGGTTGATACCTCCAGCGCTTCGCGTGCCGAAACCCTATTGTCGCTACTCCGGGAAGCCCTGGAACACCTGCCTAGCCGCTTGCTTCACACCCAGCAAAGTCCGGTCACGGTGATGACCAACTGGCTGGAAAATGGCGCCGACGAGGGGTTTACCCTGGATGCCGACTGCGAGCTGAAAGCCCCCGGCGATGAGGGTGCCGTCATCCGCTGCCGCCGGC
>NZ_JARRAF010000303.1 GCF_030129945.1 Parachitinimonas caeni | reverse complement strand
CATTTTTTCGGGTGATCGTTAAGTCATTCGTCTTAACGCCTTCGCCAAAGCGATGCTGCCCGCGAGCACGCAGCATCAGTGCACCTTTGCCACTACCGATGCGCAGGGTGCCCCCCCGTTTCCCGGTTTGCAGCATCTTCCAGCCGGCGGGGTCCGGGTAGCTGAACCCTGAGAAACGCTTACTTGATTTGAACCTCGGGAAGCCGGGTGTTTGCCCGGCCTTGGCGCGCCGGAAGAAAGCTTGGAATGCCAAAT
>NZ_JARRAF010000302.1 GCF_030129945.1 Parachitinimonas caeni | reverse complement strand
GCTGAGCGTACGCAGCGACCGGCGCCACGCCGAACCCTTGACCTTCCGCCTGCAGACCTGCCCCCAGGCCGACGTGCCGGAACTGCTCAGCGGCCAGAGCCTGCCGCTGGCGGGGGGGCAGGCGATGGCCGTCTACCGGGTCGGCAGCGCCACCGCCGAGCGCATGCTGCTGACCGCCGACTGGCGCAGTGACGACGCCCAGGCCCGCCAGCACTGGCAGCTGACGGACCGATCCGGACAGATCCTGCACACCGG
>NZ_JARRAF010000301.1 GCF_030129945.1 Parachitinimonas caeni | reverse complement strand
GTCGCCAGGGCCCGCTCGCGGTGGGTCAGGGCAGCGACTGCGAGGCCACGGTCCGCATACCGCCCCGGCTGGCCGGCCGCTGGCGGATCGCGGTGCAGACCGACGTCAACCGCAGCCTGAATGAGCCCGACCGCCGCGCCAACAACCAGCGCCTGTCCGGGCCGATCCAGATCCAGCCGAGCTATGCCGATCTGGTCCCCACCGCGCCGGTAGCGGTGGGCCCGGCCTATGCCAACCGGCCGCTGACCGTTCGCT
>NZ_JARRAF010000300.1 GCF_030129945.1 Parachitinimonas caeni | reverse complement strand
CTTGTGCCCAATCATTGGTCGGCGACAGCTGGATGGGCTGTCCTCGAGGGCGGCGAGGTTCAAAATCGACATTCCCGATTCCCCACCCCCAGAGACTATGGTCTTTCCGGATTGCCAATGAACAGCCCCTGCTAGCGGATACCCTTAACCAATCATGGGAGTCGCTGATTTTGATCGGTCGCAACTCGCAAGGCCTATCAATCACTGAACATGGCTTGCTGCGTTCAGGAGCCAATCCCAATTGACCCCATTGAT
>NZ_JARRAF010000002.1 GCF_030129945.1 Parachitinimonas caeni | reverse complement strand
CCATTCCGAACAGGACCGTGAAACGCCTCTGCGCCGATGATAGTGCGGATTCCCGTGTGAAAGTAGGTCACCGCCAGGCTCCCCTTATAAAGCGCCCCCTCCTCTGATGGTCGGGGCGCTTTGCTTTATACTCCTCCACGGCAATCCCCACTAATAGCCTCTAACCCCTCAAGCAAATCTGGGTTATTAACCCATGATCACCGCCTCCGCGAGTGACAGATCCGATGGTGTTCCCAAGTTGAACCACCTTCCCCCAAAATATTCCCCGCTCACTCCCCCCTTCTCCCCGGCTTCAACCAGCAACGGGCCTAGTTTGGCTACTTCTCCGGCCCGCACCTTCTCAACCAACTGAATACGCATTAGCGCCAAGTTGCCGTATGTGTAGCGAGGTTCAAGGTTGGGATTGATATAGCCATTTATCAGGCCAAAGTCGCCTAATGGGTGGTAGTCTGGGTTATTGACCATGACTAAATGGGCAAGCACCTCTGGATTGGCCATTAGCTGAGGCGCTTGCGCTATCAAGCTTCCGAGTGGGTAATCCGTGTAAATATCCCCACTCAGTAATAGAAATGGGGCATTTCCAAGCCAATCACGTACCAAGGCAATACCACCCGCAGTTTCGCGAGCATAACCTTCGGCAGAGTAGCGGATAGCTATCCCCCATCTCTGACCATCCCCTAAGGTCGCCTCTATCTGGGAGCCAAGCCAAGCATGGTTGATGATGACTTCGGTGACTCCGGCGTCAGACAAGCGCTCAAGATGCCAAACGATTAGTGGTTTGCCTTTCAGTGGTAACAAAGGCTTAGGTGTGGTATCTGTGAGTGGCCGCATCCGTTCGCCGCGGCCGGCTGCAAGAATCATCGCTTTCATCACCGGAAAACCTTAAATGAAGAATTTCTGCGCAATATTCAGTGCGCGAGTAATGCTCTCGGCGTTGACATCCAGATGCGTCACCCAACGTTGGTTGCATGTGCCGGTGATCAAAACACCATGCGCTCGTAAATGATCGGCAAAACGTTCCGCAATCGTCGGTTCAACGCTGACAAAAACAATATTGGTCTGTGGCGAGGTAACAGTTAGGCCTGGCAGCTGGGACAAGCCATCGGCTAACCGTTGTGCGTTGGCGTGGTCCTCTGCAAGTCGATCAATGTGATGGCGGATGGCGTAACGGCCTGCCGCTGCAATAATTCCAACTTGGCGCATGGTTCCCCCCAGCATTTTCCTCCAGCGACGCGCCGACTTGATTGCTTCGCGACTCCCGAGTAACACCGAGCCAACGGGAGCGCCCAGACCTTTAGAGAGACAGACCGAAACCGTGTCAAAGCCCTGCGCAATGGCCGCTGGCGAAACACCTTGGGCGACTGCGGCATTCCATAGTCGGGCACCATCCAGGTGCAGTGCCAGCCCTCTTCTGCGGGCTAGTGCCTGTGCTTCTGCGATGTAGCTGGCGGGTAGCACTTTTCCCCCAATA
This sequence comes from Parachitinimonas caeni, assembly GCF_030129945.1. GTDB lineage: Bacteria > Pseudomonadota > Gammaproteobacteria > Burkholderiales > Chitinimonadaceae > Parachitinimonas > Parachitinimonas caeni. Next base: position 309,920 of record NZ_JARRAF010000002.1, on the reverse strand, counting down.
GTGTTTTCAAGGGCGAGAAGCCGACTGCGTGCAAAATGTGCATCATCGGGTTTGATCGCGGCTTCAATTTTTGCCAGAGGGATACTACCGTCCGGCGCGTTATCGAGCGGTTGAGGTTGAATGCTGCCCAATACGGCAGCCCCACCGGCCTCAAATTTATACGTATGTGCATCTTGACCAACGATGTATTCGTCTCCGCGCTGACAGTGAGTGAGCAGGCCCAGTAAATTGGATTGTGTGCCGGTCGCGGCAAATACCGCAGCCTCAAACCCCAGCATTTCTGCTACTTCAGCTTCCAACGCGTTGACGGTTGGGTCATCGCCGAAAACATCGTCGCCAACTTCTGCGGTAGCCATCGCTGCACGCATGGCCTGGCCTGGTCGGGTAACGGTGTCTGAGCGAAAGTCCAGTCCATTGAGAGGAGTGTGTACGAGTTCTTGATTGCTGAGGGGATAGCTCATGAAGAATTCCAGTTTCTAGAGGTAAGGGCAAAGTAGTGCGAGGCACGATTGGCGTACGCTGGAAGCCCACCTTTCACGGCGAAAAAGTCGAGACGGGTTGAGAGATGCACGCTCGACTGGAAGTGATGCTGCCTACCCCCAAATAGCGGGGAGTGCGTACCTGCCAAGCACCTACTGGCAACTTAGCAAAAGGGCTGGCTCGTTTACCAGAGGGGAGAATCCCGCATTTAGCTTGGCCGGAATGGCAGGCTGTAACGCAGCGAGCCCACGATGCCAACTTACAGTTGATGATAGTGCCGGTACCACTTCACCCATTGCTCCAGGCCGAGGGCCAGAGGCGTTGAGGGGGAAAAGCCCGTCAATTGTGTCAAAGCAGTGGTATCTGCGCAGGTGGCGGGAACATCCCCGGCTTGCATGGGCAAATACTGCTTGATGGCCGGAACGCCGAGTGCAGTCTCCAGTGTGCTGATGAAATCAGTTAGGCGAACGGGCTGGTGATTGCCGATATTCATGATGCGATAGGGAGCAAAGCTCATGTCTGCTCGCGTGCCATCGCTTTCCTCTGCAGTGGGTGGCGCATCCAGCGTACCAAGCACCCCCCCAACAATATCATCGACATAGGTGAAATCGCGCAACAGGTTGCCATGGTTGAAGACCTGGATGGGTTCACCGGCCAGAATTGCTTTGCTGAAGATCCAAGGCGCCATGTCTGGCCGGCCCCACGGGCCATAAACCGTAAAGAAGCGCAGCACCGTGGTCGGTAGTCCGTAGAGATGGGCATAGCTATGTGCCATCAACTCATTGGCTCGCTTGGTAGCGGCATAAAAGCTGACTGGGTGATCAACCGGGTCGGTTTCCTTGAACGGAACCTTGGCGTTACGACCGTAAACACTGGATGAGCTGGCAAACACCAGATGTTTGAGAGGATGGTGCCGGCAAGCCTCCAGCAAGCTGGTCATTCCTACCAGATTGGCCTGCGTGTAGGAATGTGGATTCTGTAGCGAGTAGCGTACACCCGCCTGTGCAGCCAGATGCACGACAGCGTCAAAGTGCTCTGCGGCAAACAATGCGAGCATCTGGTTTGCATCTGCGACATCCAGTCGTTGAAAGCGAAAGCCTCTTAGCGGGTGTAGCTGGTCGAGCCGGGCTTGTTTGAGCGCGACGTCATAATAATCATTGAGGTTGTCGATACCGACTACCTCATCCCCGCGAGCCAGCAGGGCGCGGCATAAGTGCAGGCCAATGAAACCAGCAGCGCCGGTTACCAGAATCTTCATACTTGGCCTTTCTGCCGCGACAATTCGCGCAGCTTGGCGTATTTGATAAAGCCGTTAAAGCAGCCGATGCAGATATGCACCAGCCCTGGCAGGCCGTCGAGAAATCCACGTCGGACCAGATAAAATTTGAAGAAGCGCGCCAGAGGGCTTAATACCAGCCTTGCCAGACCGGCAGTTTTACCTCGGCTGGCCAGCTCGGCCGCTTGCAGGCTGGTATAACGATTTTGCTTGTCAAGATAACTGGCAAGATCTTCGGCCGAGTCGTGTAGGAGGTCACCGTTCAAGGTGCCCACCGTGGTTTGTGTCTGTACGGCTTCGTGTACCAAATCTTCGCTCCAGTTGGCATGGCGCCGGTCAAACAGGCGCAAGCACCAGTCAGGATAGCCCTCACCATGTCGAAGATAGCGCCCCATGAAGCGATTGCGTCGGGCCAGACGGTAAGCATGATGGCAGGGCTCTGCCAATTCTGCCTGGATGGCGGCGGCCAGCTTGGGCGTCAGTTGCTCGTCGGCATCCAGACAGAGTACCCAATCGTGGCGGGCCGCCGCTACCGCAAAGCGTTTCTGCGGACCAAAGCCCAGCCAGTCTTGTGCAATGACCCTGGCCCCCAAGGATTGCGCCAACATCGGCGTGCCATCGTTACTACCCGAATCCACCACTACTACCTCATCAACCAGCGCGCGGGCAGAGTGGACGCATGCCGACAACGAGGCGGCCGCGTTCTGGGTAATGATGACAAGACTGATTGGAGGCATGGGCCCGGGTACCGTTGTGTAGAGGGCGCCTTTCATGGCGGCGTCCAGATATGCAAAACGCCGGCAAAGCGGCGCGACCGACATTTTAGCAGGGGCTTTTGAAAATCCCACGACTGACGTTGTAAACAGTTGTATCAGCATGAAGGCTTGGGAGGAAACGGCAGAGTACAATTGGGCTATGCGAAAAATCCTGCTGTTACGCCTGTCATCGATGGGCGACATTATTCATAACATGCCCGCTGTGACCGATCTGGCACAGCACTTGCCGCAAGTCGAGCTGCACTGGGTGGTTGAAGAAGGCTTTGCCGAGTTACCCCTGTTGCACCCGGCTGTCACACGGGTGTTTCCATTTGCCTTGCGTCGCTGGCGTAAAAGCCTGCTGACGCCAAGTTCTCGGGCGGAGATGCGCGCTCTTGTCAGTACTTTGCGAGCGGAGCATTACGATTTGGTCATTGACTCCCAGGGCTTGCTCAAGAGTGCGTTACTGGCCAAGCTGACCAAGGCACCTTCCTGTGGTTATGACCGGGCAAGCAGCCGCGAAGCCCTGGCCAGCCTGTTTTATCAGAAGGTGTACGAGGTGCCCTGGGACATCAATGCGGTCGAGCGCTATCGCCAGCTGACAGCGAAAGCATTGGGCTACAAGCCTTTGCCTCGTCTGGATTATGGTCTGCAAGCGCCGGTCTGCGATCTACCTTGGCGGCCTGATGGGCCCTATGCTGTTCTGCTGACAGCCACCAGTCGGGATGACAAGCTCTGGTCCGAACCACAGTGGCTGGAGCTGGGGCGCTGGATGAACTCCCGTGGGGTGCGTGCCATCCTGCCTTGGGGGAACGTGACCGAGCAACAGCGAGCCGAACGGATTGCATCAGCGCTACCGAATGCCGTGGTGCCTCCCCGGTTATCGTTGGGGCATGCGGCAAGGTTGCTGGCCGATGCGCGACTGGTTGTTGGTGTGGACACCGGTCTGGTGCATCTTGCGGCGGCACTTGCGATACCGACCCTGGCTATCTACTGCGCATCTGACCCGGCTCGTACCGGAGTGCTGGCTGACAGCTTCGCCATCAATCTTGGCAAGATCGGCGTCCCTCCTACGGCCGAGCAGGTTATTGCCGAAGCCTCGCGGGTGCTGTCTTGATCGCACGCTGTCTTTACAGTCTGCTGAGTTGGTTGCTCACACCGCTGCTGTTGTTTCATCTGTGGTGGCGGGGCCGGCGTCAGCCGGCCTATCGCGCAAACATCGCCGAACGCTTTGGCTTCTACGGGGCCAGGCCGACCCGCCCGGTGATCTGGTTGCATGCGGTCTCAGTCGGGGAAACCCGTGCAGCGGCGCCACTGTTGCAGGCATTGGCTGAACGTTATCCGGACTGCCGCATTCTGCTGACCCAGATGACGCCAACGGGGCGCGAAACCGCTGGGCAGCTGTTTGGCGACTCAGTGGATCTGGCTTATCTACCCTATGACCAGCCGGATGCCGTCAAACGCTTTTTACGCCACTACCAGCCGCGCCTCGGCGTGATCATGGAAACCGAGCTATGGCCGAATCTGATCCATGCTGCCGCCGATGCCGCGATCCCGCTCTATCTAGTCAATGCGCGGCTGTCCGAGAAATCACTGCGTGGCTACCAACGGATCACCGCCCTGATACGACCGGCCCTGTGCCGGCTGGCAGGTATCGCCGCTGCCAGCGAGGCGGATGCTGACAGATTGGCGCGCCTGATGGGCCGCCGTCAGGGGCTCCATGTTTGCGGCAACCTCAAGTATGAAATCGATCCACCAACTGCCCAGATTGCGCAAGGGCGACAGTTGCGCCAGCAATGGGGCGAGAAACGGCCCGTCTGGGTCTGCGCAAGTACCCGTGAAGAAGAAGAGGCCTTGCTGCTGCGGGCGCTGCAGACGGCCAAGATGCCGGCAGGCACCTTGACGGTCATCGTGCCGCGACATCCGCAGCGGTTTGATGAAGTGGCTGCCCTGCTGGATCGTGATGGCTGGCGCTGGCAGCGTCGTAGTACGCTGGCGGGAGCCTTGGCGGCCGATGTGCAGATCCTGCTAGGGGATAGCATGGGTGAGCTGTATGCCTACTATGCGGCGGCCGATCTGGCCTTTGTAGGGGGGAGCCTGGTGCCGTTAGGCAGCCATAGCCTGATTGAGCCGTGCGCACTGGGCGTGCCGGTATTGCTGGGCCCGTCTACCTTCAATTTTGCTGTGGCGGCGCAAGATGCGCTGGCCTGTGGCGCCGCCCGGCAGGTGGACGATGCGGACCAGTTGATGCAGCAGGTGACGGAGCTGCTGGGGGATTTACCGCAGCGGCAAGCCATGGGCGGGGCAGGACGTGTGCTGATCGGGCATCATCGCGGTGCGCTGGCTCGCGTACTGGCGCTGTTGGCGCCACGTCGCTAAAAGGGATGGTATGGCCTCGATTGATCTGACTTCCGCCCTGAACCGGTTCTGGTTGCCTGCCTGGCAGGCATTGGGCACCGAACCCTCAAGCGGTTATTTACCGTCGCTGCTGGCCCGATATGACGAGCCCCACCGGCACTATCATACCCGTCAGCATCTGGCAGAGTGCTTCGCCCATTTCAGCCAAGTGCAAGCAGCTTGCGAACACTGGCCAGAAGTGGCGCTGGCCTTGTGGTATCACGACGCCATTTACCAACGTCATGGTGACAACGAGGCTGCCAGTGCCGCACTGGCCATTACCCAGCTACGAGGAGTCGGCGTCGCATTTCCCGCCTGCCAGCGCATTGAGGCGTTGATATGGGTGACTCGTCATGCCGCGCCGCCATCGACCACCGATCAGTCCCTGCTGATCGACATTGATCTGGCCATACTCGGTGCTAGTACCGAGCGCTATGCCGAATACAGTCGCCAGGTTCGGGCTGAGTACCGCTGGGTGCCGAGCTTTTTCTATCGACGCGGCCGGCGCCGCATTCTGGAAAGCTTTTTGGCACAACCCTCGCTCTATCACCATCCGCCAATGCGGCAAGCGCTGGAAGCCTCCGCCCGGCGTAATCTGACTGCGGAAATCACCAGTCTGCGTCGCGGGGCTTTGTATCGTATGGGCATCTAACCAAACCAACGTTTACGTAGCGCCTCCAGTCGGGTTTCCAGCTCGGCGGCCAATTGGCGGTCTGAGTCCAGGTCCCCTCGCTGGCGTAACTCAGCTAGCAGGGCGGCCCGGTCTCTTTGATAACCCGCCATCTTTTCCGCATGACTGCGGTCGTTGGCATCCTGTCTGGCCAGCGTTTGGGCCATGGCGTCGCCCAGATAGTCCCGGCGCATCTGAAAGCGCAAGGCAGCCTTTTCCTCGCTACTAACCCCGGCTTCTGCCACTTTCAATGACCAGTACAGCCGGTCCTCGCTGCTTTCATTGCGATAGAGCTGGTCGAAGTAGGGGCCGTAGTGCTGGCGCCGCAATGTGTCGAGTTGCTCCTGCCGTTGTTTCTGGCTGAGCTTTGCAGCCTCGGTTGCTACAAACTGGCGGGCCGCCGCCGTAAAGCGGATCTGTGCTTCCTCTTCGCCATACAGTAACTGCGCCACTTCCTCGCCTGCCACACTGCGCCGAGCGGTACTGATCGCCGCCAGTCGAGCTGCTAGCGGCCGGTCGGTGCGTTGCACCAGTTCGGCCAGCTTTTGTTCGATGGCGGATCGTGCAGCCAGCGCTTTTTGCAGGCGCACGGCTTCTGCCGCCGGTAATCGGGCGATGTCGGCATTGGGCCAGCCCGCACAATGCGCATCAAAACGGCAGGTGATCTCGGCTTCTCGGAGCACCGGCAGCAAAGAGCGCTTGCCCGCCAGGACGGATTGCAACTGAGTTTGCCGATAGGCCGGGCTGCCCCAGTCCTCAGGATCGGTGGCGGTTTGCCGGGAGGGACTAACGGCTGAAGCGGCCGGAGGCGAAGCCCCAGACTGGTTTTGGGGGCTGACAGTGGCTGGCCGAGTCGGCCAGTCAGCTGGAGGGCTGGCCTCCAGCCAGTTCCAGCCGACCAGCCCTAGCGCCGCGACGAGGCTGCTTGCCAGCAGCACTTGGGCGTTGCGCTTCATGGTTTAAAACGTGAAACGACCAGCAACCGCGAAATGGTCGGACAGATCGCGCAGATCCCAGACTGCAGGGGCCAGAGAGCGATACACCATGACCTCGTTCTCGCTACGGCCGGGCTGGCGATGGCGATTCGAAACCAACACATAGTCCAGATATTCGCGTCCCTCTGATCCAAGGCTATTCAGGCTTGGGTCATAAGTGTAAGTGGGGCCATAGCTGGCGGGTTTGTGCGCGTTGAGGATGCCCAGCATCTGTTGATAGTCTTCGGCAGTGGCATACATATCGACATTCAGATCGCCCGCATAGAGCAAAGCCTCATGGGTGGCGGGCGAGAAACCATCGACAAAGCGCTTGAGCGTGGCGATCTGGTTGAGTCGAACGGCGCGTTGACTGGCCGAATTCCAGGCTTGGGTATGCGTGCCGGCGAGGTGATAGGCCCGGCCATGCTTGAGGATCTCGACATAGGCCGCCCCTTTGTTGGCCAGGCAATCTGCGCCGGCACATTCGCTGTAGACGGTTTGCGCTTCTTGTGAGATCGGCCAGCGGCTGGCAATGAACACCCCTCCATCTTCATAGATATTGGCTTTATCGACGATCTGGGTCTGATACGGAAATTCTGCCTGCAGACGGGCCCTGAGCTTGTCGCGGCAGCTATTGTCGAATGCTTCAGAGAACACCACGGCATCGTAATTGCGTGTGAAAGTGGGCACTTCCGCCCAGCGATCACAGATCTGCTTGGAGCCGATCACCCCCCAGATATTCCAGCTTAGAACTTTGAATTCATTCGCTGCGGAGGCAACCTCCTGCTTGGGTTGCGCATGAATTACATAATGGAAGTCGTCATAGCCGCCGGTGAACTTCGCCTTGTACGAAACGGCGGTCAGGGCGTTGTTATAGCGGGTTTCAGCGTTGTGAATGTCCCGGTCGCCATACCAGGGGTGAGCGAATTCCGTTGCGCGGGCCGAATGCCAGATCGAGCTGCCAACCAGGTTGCCCTTGAGCTGCTGCTGTAGCACAACCTGGCTATTGCCCTGGCGGACCGTGGTTTCAAACTGGAAGTACTTGCCATTGGTGATGCCCTGGTCGCGGTTCATCCAGAGCACTTTTCGTGTGGCGTAGGCCGGGATTTCGCTGACGTACTGGCCCCAATGCGTGCCAGCGGACAGTTGCTTGTCACCTTTCTGGGCGGTGTTCAGATAAACGGTTTGCGGGGTGTCGTTGGTGACGTAGACGTAACTCTCTGCCAAGGCGGACTGCGCGAGCAGTACCGTCCCCAGCGCCAACAGGCTGCGGATGCTTTGCATGATGAGGTCTCTCCGATGGTGATCTGCCGCATAAGCACGGATATGCCCAGGTGCTGGCGGATCATTTGTTGTGTAGTGCGACAGCATGCCGCACTAGAGGAAACATAAAACAGTGTTATTGCAAATTCTAGTTTTTGATTTTTGTTACCAAAAAATGACGGGGCGTGACAGGGCCGGTGGCGCATCAATCCTTGCCAGATCAGGATGGCAAAACGCTATAGAACTCAGCAGGGAGCATCAGGAGAAGGGAGGCAGCGTGGCCGGCCTGACATGGGTGGCCACGCAGCGAGGGGTGGAATTGACCCGTCGTGGTGGCGACGGTCAGTTCATGTCCGGATGGATGGCGACGGGGCGAGGGTTTGGCGTGATCTTGGCTTCCTTGAGCTGGTCGAATTGACGGAAGCTGAGTTTGACCTTGCCTTCCTGGGCGACCAGTCGGGTGCTACTGCCCTTCGGATCTTCGACCAGCACCGAGCCATTGCTGTTGTCGGGAAACTCAAAGACCACGCCATCGGTGGATTTGAAGGCAAGGCGCAGGCGAGCCCACCACGGCAGCAGCTTGACCGCTTCATCGGCCTCGCTGGCGGCGGCGCGCAAGTGGCTGAGCGTGTAGGTATTGCTGGTGCTCGGCGTCAGCAGCAAATAAAACAGCCAACGCAAAGTGCCTACAGGGCGTGCGGTGACGAATTCGGCCTCTTCCGCCAGGGCGCGAGGGTCTAGGGGGGCGTCGAAGTAGCCATCCGGGCCGACATTGATCGGTAGATCAATCGACTTGCTGAACAGCGCCAGATTGACATTCTTCATATCGTCGCCAGGGCGCATCGACATCAGACGAAAGCGGGTCTGCACTTGCTTGAATGGCGACTGGCGCAGAATGCTGGCCAGGGCGTAGACCTTTTCATAGGGCATGAAGGCCGGGTCATGTACCCGGATCACGGTGATGGGGTCCAGTTTGTCAGAGGGGGTGGTCGCTGCGGAGGCGGAACCCGCCAGCAGAACGGCCAGAAGCAAAGGGCGCAGGGAGTAGGGCACAGTGACTTCCTCTTATGGGTAGGATGCGGTCCTGACCGTGCGCTACCCTGCCGGCAACCGTGTGACCGCTACATCCTGTTGAGACTGGGACGGGCTCGCATGCCTGGGCTATGGGATCGCATCGCTTGAAAAGCTGATGCCCCAGAATAGCGCGCGGGACCATCCTCGCCTTTCCAGTTTGGTCCAAGATCGGCGGTTTTGCTGGCGGTGGTGTGTCTTGCCGCAAAACCGTGGTCGTGCAGCCCTGTTCGGTGCACCCAAGCTCAACCGCGCATGGTCATCGTGTTCATAGCAGCGCCAGCAGCCGCTCGGGTGGTCGGCCAATCATGGCGCGTTCTCCTGCCACCAGAATCGGGCGTTCGATCAGCCGGGGGCAGGTCACCATCGCGTCAATCAGCGCGGCATGGCTAAGATCGGGGTTGTCCAACTGCATTTCCTGATAGACATCCTCCTTCTGACGCATCAACTGGCGCGGGTCGGAAAACCCCAGCTGTTGTAATAAACGCTCAAGTGTGGCGGCATCGGGCGGGGTCTGCAGATACTCGATAATCTGCGGCGCCAAACCGTGTTGCGCCAGTAGCTGCAAGGCTTCGCGTGATTTCGAACAGCGGGGATTGTGATAAAGAATCATGATGCGCCTCGGCAAAAAAGCAGGAATTGGGCCGCCAGTATGGCGACAAGGCGCGTAGAATCGCGCTCCCTGCCGGCCAGAGCAAGCCGGCGCCCCCGGAAATGACGAGACGACAGGTTCGACCATGGCTCTTTCTGCCACCATCTACAAAGCGGATCTCGGTGTTGCCGATATCGACCGCGGCTACTATGGCCAGCATAACCTGACCATTGCCTGCCACCCCTCCGAGACCACTGCACGCATGATGCTGCGTGTGCTGGCATTTGCCTGCCATGCCGATCCTGACTTGAAATTTGGCCGTGGTGTGAGTGCCGATGACGAGCCCGATCTGTGGCTGGTGCAACCGGATGGCCGCATCAGCTTATGGGTAGAACTCGGGCAGCCCGACGAGCGTGACCTGCGCAAGGCCAGTGCCCGGGCCGACCAAGTGTGGTTGTATACCTACGGTGGTCGATCGGTTGACCCGTGGTGGAAGAAAATGCAGAGCGCTGCCGCCAAACTCGACAACCTGACCATCGTCAACATCCCGAGTGAAACGATGGCGGCGCTGGATGGTCTGACGGCCCGGACGATGAAATTGGACTGCACGATACTGGAAGGCAGCATTCAATTGAGTGATGGTCAGCAACAATTAGAGTTAAAACCTGAATTTTTGCAGCGCAGCAACTAGGGCCTTTCCGAATCTGGCGATTTTTCTCAAGAAAAAGAACAGTTTGTTGCGTGAAAAGCACTTTGCGCCGGCAAAAATCTGCAAATTCTGCTATGTAACCCTGAAGTTGTTGCAAATTTGATAGCAATCAACAGCTTATGATGCATTTGCCGTCAGGATTGCTGTCGTATATTTGCCGAAAAGGCGGTTTTGGCTGAGGTTCTTGCAGCTGTAATCAGCGTGTCTTTGAAATGTCATGTTGCTTATTCACGGCAAATCCTTAGAATCCGCCGCTTTACAATTTTCGGGGCGCTCGTCATGGCCAGTATCATCCAATCTTTATTCGGCATGGTTTGCCTGCTGTCATTGGCCTGGGTGTTCTCGGCCAATCGCCGCGCCATCAACTGGCGGCTGGTAGGTTTCGGCTTCCTGCTGCAAGTGGTTCTGTGTCTGTTGGTACATTACGTGCCGGCAATTACCGCGGGTTTCAGCAGTATCAGCATGGGTTTTGTAAAGTTGCTGAGCTTTGCGCGTGAAGGGGCGACCTTCGTGTTCGGCTCGGATCTGGCTTCGCCAGGCGGCAAGCTGGGCTTCATCTTTGCATTCAACGTTCTGCCCATCATCATCTTCTTCTCGGCATTTACCGCACTGCTCTACCACTTCGGCATTCTGCAACGCATCGTGGTGGTGTTCGCCTGGGTGATGAAGCGCACCATGCGCCTGACCGGTGCCGAGAGCCTGGCTGTGGCGGGTAACATTTTCCTGGGTCAGACCGAGGCACCGTTGCTGGTCAAGCCGTTCATCAAGAACATGAGCCGTTCCGAGCTGATGACCATGATGACCGGTGGCTTGGCACACCTGTCCGGTTCGGTTCTGGCGGCTTATGTCACTTTTCTGGGTGGATCTGACCCGGCTGCCCAAGCACGCTTTGCTTCCTATCTGCTGTTGTCGAGCATCTTGAACGCCCCTGCTGCGATCATCTTTGCCAAGATGATGTTGCCGGAGACCGAGCGTGAGAATCAGCCCGACCAGAAGTTCGAATATGACCAAGGCCACCATGGCCACTTTATCAATGCGGTGGTGCAGGGTACGGCGGACGGTATCAAGCTGGCGGTGATCATTGCAGCGATTCTGGTGGCGTTTGTATCGCTGATTGCTTTGGGCAACTCCTTCCTGCACAACGTCATCGGTGAAATCGGTGGCATGAACGACGCGATCAAGCTGTCCACCAACGGTGCGTTTGATGGTCTGTCGCTGCAATACCTGTTTGGCGAAGTGTTCCGCGTGATTGCCTTTGCAATCGGCGTGGACTGGAAAGAGTCGCTGTACGTGGGTTCTTTGCTGGGTCAGAAGATCGTTATCAACGAGTTTGTGGCCTATCTTGATCTGGCGCGTATGCAGTCTCAGCACCTGCTGTCTGACCGCTCGGTGGTGATTGCGACCTTTGCCCTGGCATCGTTTGCCAACTTTGGCTCGGTGGGGATTTGCGTGGCCGGTATTGGTTCGATGGCCCCTAACCAGCAGCGTACGCTGGCAGGTATCGGCATGCGCGCCCTGTTTGCGGCGGTGTTGGCTGGCTTGTGTACGGCTTGTATGGCGAATATTTTCCTGTATAGCCACTAAGCACTGATTACCGGACTGCCTGTCGTCGGGCAGAATCAAACAAAAGAGCCTGCTTTTTAGCAGGCTCTTTTGCTTTGGCGTTTGCCATTCAGGAGGCTTTAGCCAGAGTGATTGTATTGGATTGAAAATGGCTGCCGTGGCCAAGTGGGCGGTGTAATTGGCTATTGCCGATTTCCAAGAAATTCGCTGAATTATTTGCCTTATTCATTCGACCATGTTCTATAAAGACAAAATCGTTGCGAGGATTATTCAAAGAAGTTGTTGTTTGCGGCATTAATTCATATACGGGCTTGGGTGATGGACTACATCGAATCGATTCTCAGCAAGGAAATATGCATTCGCTGCACGTCGATCCTGGTGCGCAAGCAGCTGCTGGGGCTGCATGCGGCGCGAGAGCGCGGGGGCGATGTATATGTGCCATTTGAATCAAAAGAGCATCTGGCATTCATATTGCGCAAACTGCAGACATTAGGGCTGTTGTTTGCGGATGCGCCCGCAGGCTGGCCCCCCGCTGCCGTATTTGAACATTTACGTGATGAAGGGCTGTTGCAAGGACGGATCAAAACCGTTACCTGGCGTCAGCCGAATCAGCCGGTTTTAGGGCTCGATTGAATAGCCGGTTTGCAGGTAATTGAATGCCAGAAGCGGGTCATTCGGCCACCTGATGGCTGACGGGGAAATATCGCGCGATAGCGGGAAGTTGTATAGACCGATCGCTTGGTTTCGTCGATGGCGCTGTCTGTTCATAGCGATACTTGCCAGATCAGCTTTGTGCTGCCCACCAGACCAATGGTCTGTCTCCTCGGGGCGGCCACCTGCCTACGAATCTGCCGGTGGCCGGTTTAAACTACCGGGGTTTCTCTCGCCCAGATTCTGTTGACGTTTCATTTTCTGGATCGCTGGCGCCAGCGCTTGGCTGGATGGCGGCTGTCTGGGTGCCGATACTGAAACAGCCTTGTCGGGTGTGACCCAACACAAAACGTCAATCGAGCCCAGTTCATGTCGTCTTCCCCGCAGCGTGGCCGAGGGGCCACCTCCAATCCGGATAATCGCTATACGCCGATTCATCGTACCGCTGAGGACGACGGGTGGCAGCGAGAGGCGGACGCGCCGCTGCATACGGTTTTGCACCCCTTACCGGCCAAATCCCTGATCAGCTACAACAATTCACCCGATATCCCGTTTTCCCGATCCATCAATCCTTATCAGGGCTGTGAACACGGCTGTGTATATTGCTATGCCCGGCCCAGTCACGCCTACTGGGGCTATTCGCCGGGTCTGGACTTCGAGACCCAGATCATCGCCAAACCCAATGCTGCCGAGCTTTTGCGCAAAGAGTTGGCCAAACCCGGCTATGTCTGTGAGCCCGTTTGCATTGGTGCCAATACCGATGCCTATCAGCCGGCTGAACGCGAGCTGCAACTGACCCGACAAATCCTGCAGGTGCTGGATGAGCATCATCATCCCACCTATCTGATTACCAAAAACGCCTTGGTCGAGCGCGATATTGATGTGCTGGCCCGCATGGCGGAACGGCGGCTGGTGAAAGTCATGATATCGGTGACGACCCTGGATAAGACGCTGGCCCGTCATCTGGAGCCCCGAGCCAGTACCCCGGCACGCCGGCTGGAAGCGATCGCGGCGTTACGGGCAGCCGGGATTCCCGTGGGGGTTTTGGTGGCACCGGTGATTCCGGCGCTGACCGACCATGAGGCGGAAGCCATTCTCTCTGCGGTGGCCGCTGCTGGCGCGCAGTCGGTGAGCTATATCTTGCTGAGACTGCCGCTGGAAGTGGCGGGCTTGTTTCGAGACTGGCTACAAACGCACTATCCCGACCGGGCCAGCCATGTCATGAGTCTGGTGCAGCAGATGCGCGGTGGTCAGGATTATCGCCCCGGCTTTGGACAGCGCATGCGCGGTGAAGGCATCTTTGCCGAGTTGCTGGCGCAGCGCTTTGCACTGGCGCGCAAGCGTTTGGGGCTGGATCAAGCCTCGCTGGTGCTGGATTGCAGCCAGTTCAAGCCGCCGGGCGCGGCCGAGCAATTATCTCTATTCTGATCAGCACAGAGCGTATCTGTGCCATCCGTAGCGCGTCGGGTTGCAAGGCGCACGTTGACCTCAGCGATTGAAACCACCCTAGGCTCTGTTGACGTTTTATTTCAGGATCGCGTTTCGTCGGATTTGGGCCTGATGCAAGGCAAAAAGCGCGCCGCTTAGTGATAAGCCACGCGATTTCCCGTCTGGGCGCACAGGCTGCAAGGCTTGCATCGCAAGCCAACAGCCTGGCAGTCAACGCGGCAGCAGGCCCAAATCCGGCGAAACCCTCCGGGCCGGGTCGATTTTTGGGGCATGGTGTCGTTAGGGTTCGTTTATTTAGCTCGCTAAACCTCACTCACCCTGCCCCAAAACTCGGCCCGGCGCGACCGGAAACAAAACGTCAACAGAGCCTAAAACAAATCTCAGGAGACAAGATGAAACCCATGATTGGTGCTGCCCTGCTGGCAGCCAGCCTGGTGCCGGTCCATGCCGCTCAGGGCATCAACCCGGCGCAACTGACCCAAGCCATCAACCAGCTGGCAACACAGGCCCAGCAGCAAATCACAGCGGGTAATGTGCCGGGCCTGGCCGTGGCCGTGGTCCATCAGGGCAGGCTGGTCTATTCCAAAGGCTATGGAGTGCGTGAAGCAGGTAAAGCCGGGTTGGTGAGTACCGATACGGTGTTCCAGCTGGCCTCGTTGTCCAAGCCGGTGGGGGCGACCGTGGTGGCTGCCCTGGTGGCCGAAGGTAAGATCAGCTGGGATAGCAAGCTCAATCTGCTCGACCCCGGTTTTGCATTGCAAGACCCGTGGGTTACACGCGAAATCACCGTGCGCGATATGTATTCCCACCGTAGTGGTCTGCCCGCGCATGCTGGCGATGCGATCGAAGACCTAGGCTATGACGGGGCTGAGGTCATTCATCGCCTGCGTTACCAAAAAGCGGTCAGCAGTTTTCGCAGTACCTATGCCTATACCAACTTCGGCCTGACGGCTGCCGGGGTGGCCGCCGCGCGGGCTTATGGCCTGGACTGGGCGACAGCCAGCGAACAGAAGCTATACAAGCCGCTGGGCATGTGGACAGCCAGCTCCCGCTTCAGTGACTTCATGGCCAAAGCCGACAAGGCGCTTGGCCATGTTCGGCAAGGCGACAAATGGGTGCATACCGTTCAGCGCAATCCGGATGCGCAATCACCTGCTGGTGGCGTCAGCGCGTCGGTCAGCGATCTGAGCAAGTGGATGCTGTACCAGCTGGCGCAGGCCGGCAAGAACCCATCGCTGGACGAGACACATCACCCGCATATGCTGACTGGCTTTGGTCACGGCACCGGCCTCCCGAATTTCTACGGGCTAGGTTGGGGCGTGAATTACGATGAAGCTGGCCGACTACGGCTGTCGCATTCCGGTGGCTTTGCCATGGGGGCCAGCACCCGCGTCATTCTGTTGCCTTCCGAGCAGCTGGGGGTGATCGTGCTGACCAATGTCCCACCGGTCGGGGTGGCTGAAGGGCTGGCGCAGAACTTTGTCGATACCACCCTCTATGGTAAGCCGACACAAGACTGGCTGGCCCTGTTCCGGCAGGTGTTTTCACAAGGGTCTGCCATTGGTCTGTTGCCAGTCAGTGATTTCAGCAAGCCCCCGACGGTGACCACCCCGCCACTGGCCAATGACGCTTATATTGGCCGATACGGCAATAATCCCCTGTTTGGTGAGGCGGTGATTTCAGAACAGGCCGGCCAGCTGGTGCTGACATTTGCCCAGCAGAAAGTGGCTTACCCGTTACGGCACTATCAGCGCGATACGTTTACCTATGACACCATCGGTGAAAATGCTGTCGGCCCAGCCGGGGTGACTTTCACCATAGGCTCCGATGGCAAGGCCAGTGAAGTCAGCATCGAAAACCTTAGCGCGACTGGGCAAGGGGTGTTTCGCCGGAGTGCGAAAGCCGGGCAGTAGGCGGGGGAAAACGGGATCGGTAATGAGCGAGGGGTCGGGATTCCCTTAGATGGCGGAACTCGCTCGGGGTGGTGGGCTCAGAGCCAGCCCACGCCAAATCGCTTTCCCCGGACTTTTGCCATGACCATCTCCCGACCGTTCTGTAGCCTGCTCCTGGCCTGCCTGCTGGGCCAGGCGCAGGCGGCAGACCTCATCGATTTCTGGAACACGCCCCAGCATGGTGGCAACAGTTTTAACCGATTACCGCCGGATCTGGCCTATTTCAAGGCGCTCAAAGCTTATGGTGCCAGTTGGGTCAGGCTGAGCTACGACAAATGGCAGCCTGCCGGTCGCGACTTCCTGCTGGGTAATGCTGACCGTTATCAGGGTCTGGCGGCGAAAGATCTGGCCACCCTCAAGGCGGCGCTGGACCGCGCCCAGGCGGCGGGTCTGAAAGTCGTGATTACTCCGCTGAGTCTGCCCGGCGCCCGTTGGAAGCAGAATAACCATAACCAGTTTGACGACCGGCTCTGGCAGGACAAAGCATATTGGCAGCAATCGGCCACATTCTGGCAGGACTTGGCGGCAGCGCTGAAGGACCACCCCGCTGTGGCAGCCTATAACCTGATCAACGAACCCGCACCGGAAAAGAAAGGGGATTTGGCAGAGCATGCCGACCCCGCCAGCATGCAGCGCTGGTATGCCACTCACCAAGGAAGTACCCGCGACCTGCCAGCCTTCTACACAGAGCTGATCCGGGCTGTGCGAAAAGTTGATACGCAGACGCCGATCATGGTGGATGCCGGCTGGTATGGGGCTGCCGACAGCTTCAGCTACTGGCCGGCCCCACTGGCCGACAAACGGGTGCTGTACAGCTTTCATATGTACGAACCCTATGCGGCAACCAGTGCACCCAATCTGAAACGGGCCAAACCCTATGCCTACCCCGGCACCGTACCGTATGGCGAGGGCAAGATGGATTGGAATGGCCAACAGGTTGCCGCCTATCTGCAGGGGCCGATGGACTGGGCAAAACGGGTAGGTATTCCCGCTAACCGGCTGGTGGCGGGCGAGTTTGGCTGTGTGCGCCAACTAGCAGGATGTCGGCAGTATCTGGATGACGTACTGACGGTGCTGGACCGGCACCGCCTGCATTGGGCCTTCTACAGCTTCCGCGAAGACGCCTGGGATGCGATGGATTACGAACTGGGCAGTGGCAAAGTGAGCTGGCGCTATTGGGAAGCTATTGATAAAGGCTTACCCGACCCGGTCCCCCGCAAGGCGACCTCCGAGTTCGAGCCCATCCGGCGTCGCCTGGCCTCACCGGCACCTGCCTGACGTCGTATCGATCACCTTCTGGTTGCAGGCCGTGACAACTATGCTGAAAGTCTGTCCGGAAGGAGATTGCCATGTCCTGCAAACTTGCACTGCCTGTGCTGATGATATTGACTGCGGGTTCCAGTCTGGCAATGGAGCTGCAGTTACCTCTTGACCCAGCAGATGCGGCTTTCAATTTTCTCGGGGTGGCGGGTTTTGGCTACCACGTCGCGGAACATCGGCTCGATGGGCACCCAGGGCTGGATTTTGAATTCACCGTCGGGGCCAAGGTACGGGCGGGTCATGCCGGAACGCTCAATGCGTTTACCGATTCGCATGACCCCACCAAAATGACCGTCCAGATAGATTTTACGGATGAAGGCAAGAGCTGGCGCAATGTCTACACCAATATCAGTGGGCTGGAGCCGGGGATTACCAACGGCAGCAAGCTCTCTGCGGGGCAGGTTTTTGGTACGGCCGGTACCGTCACGGCAAAGAATGGATCAAACACAATCCAGTATGCGATGACCCATTTTCAGCTCGACGATATGTCGGGTGTGGTCAGTTTTGGTCTAAGCAACAAAACCGCACTTTCTCCGGTTCCTTATTTCAGTACCAGTGCGCGGGCGGCGCTGGATACCCTGGTAGCAAAGTCAACTTATCCCCAACAGGTCTGCGAGCCTTCGCTTAGTACCCCTCGCGGACTATTGTCCTACCCGACCTTGCAACGGCGCTGGACCTTGAGTCAGGGTTCGCATGCCACCAGTATTGAATTTACATGCAACTATGCCAGCCAGACTGCCGGGTTTGGTTACACGTTTTATGACAGCAAGGAAGCGGTACTGGAAACGGGGACGGTGACGATGGAGCTGGGCTTGAGCAGCGTACCCAAACTGGATTTCACGGCCAGTAACGGGAGTAAGCGACTGGGGGTCTACAAGATCAACGGTAGCTCCCTGTCGCTACAGCTCGACTACTCGGCGCCTGGAGGTGCCAGACCCACCGATTTTTCGGCTGCCTCCAGCTATAGCACCGTCAGTGCCATGGCCTGTGCTACCGCTACCGATGTGGTGTGTCTGGTGGGCGAGGCGTCTCCCTATCGTACCGGCAGCACGATTGATCTTAATCTGGCATTACGGGCAGATCAGCTGGCCATGGGGGTCAGCAAGGTAGATTTGTGGCTGGCGTTACTGATGCCGACCGGCCAGCTGCTTTATCTGGGTAGCAATGGCCTAGGTGGTTCACCGGAAGCATTTCGGACCGAGGTGTCGGCCAAGAACCAGCAATTCCCGTTGTTTGCTAGTGTTCCGGCAGGCATGGTGCCTGCCGGAAATTACACCATCTATGCGGTTGCGGTGCCGACCGGAACCCCTGCGGATCAGCTGCTCGACAAGAAACTGGGCAATCTGCTGACGGTTGTGACTCAGGTGGCCCCGTAAAGCGTGAACTTCCGGAAGCCACTGGTTGGGTCAGCCGCCGCCGGCCCGACCACAATGCCCGCTTTACAGAACGTTAAGGGTAAAGTCGGCAACCTCGCCGGGGCTTGGGCCACCGCAGGGTTCTGGGTAGGGGCTGGGTTGGTTGGGATCCAGGGTGCCGCGCAAGATCAGGCGCAAACGGGTTGGTCCTGGCAGCGCTGTCGCGGGCACGGAAATGGGTTGGCTGATGGCGGTATCGCTGACTTTTGAGAGCACCAGCTCGTCCCGTTCAAACTTATTGTCACGATTCCAGTCGACCCACCCGGTTATGGCCACCGGCCGGACCCCATTAAAGCTGAATCCGGGCGACACTTTCATTGTCAGCACGCCACTGATGGGCACGGCTGGCGAGTGTCATCTCTCCGCCTTTCCCAGTGATACCCCGTGCTGATTCCGGCCACGCAGAAAGCGTGGCCAAGTAATCGGTGATGGTTATGAAGTCGTTTGGAAGGGAGGGATGATCAGCTCACTATAGCAAAATAGAGAACGAATGTTCTCTATTTTGTGGTGAGGCTTACGGTAAATCTGGCGGATGACGGTGGCGTCTGGTCAGGACGCTTGATCTGATTTGACTATCGCTTGATAGAGCGTAGTCCGCTGGCGCCTTCTTTTGGAAGGCTGACCAAGAGACGCTTGCCGGCAAAATCGTTGAGTTTGCGCGGGCATTTTGACGACGTATCCATCCGGCTTCCGCCATCTGGCAGGCTGTCGCAAGCAGACAGGCAAAGCGCCAGCGTGCTGACAATCAGAAGGTGATAACGCCTGGTCATGACGGGCATCCAGTTGCAGGAAGGGTGACTATTTCACAACGAACCATCACTGCCCTGCAAGCCATCTTGGGCGCTGTTGACACTTGGTAGGTAAGCAATGGATTCATAAAGCAATGAGTCGGTCTGTAGGGCTTTCGTTTCTCATTTTGAATCAATGGGTTACTTTTAATGTCAACAGCGCCTGCCATCAGGCCAGCATGCCGTTGCGCGGCCAGGCCCCCATTGCCAGTTCGACCACCTGCCCTAATTGGGCCTTGCTGGCACCATCAATGGCCATGACGGATAGCCCCTGTACGACGGTTGCAAAGAAATTGGACAAGGCAAGGGTGTCGGTGCTCGGTGCGATTTCCCCATCCATGACGGCCAACTCCAGGCGGTGGCGCAAGGCATCGCGGGTGGTGCGGCGTAGGTCGGCAGTCTCCTGCTGGATTTCATGGTGTTCATTGCCGCAGCGCAGGGCGCCACTGGCAACCATGCAGCCAGCTGGCATCTCGGGCTGGGTAAACCGGGTGGTGCTGGTCAGAAGCAGATTGCGTATGGCGAGGCGGGCGCTGGTCGTGTCGGCCAGCGTCCGGCCGATGAAATCGCTCTGGGTTCTCAGGTAAAGGTTAAGGACTTCGCGGTATAGACACTGCTTCGAGATAAAGGCGGCATACAGGCTGGGTGCGTTGATCCGCATCGACTCGGTCAGCATGGCAATTGAGCAGCCTTCGTAGCCATGTTGCCAGAACAGCCGCAGCGCTGCCTGCAGGGCCTGATTCCGGTCAAACGTGCGTGGACGCCCCTTGGCGCGGGTTGCGATCTTTTCCATAACACTCTCTTGTTGGTTGTTTTGACCTATCCAGCCGGATACCTGCCTGTTGTTTCCGTCATCCCGGTCATGAGATGGAGGCATGCAGGAACCCTTTGAGCTGGGTATTTGTGTATTTGGATACTGCAAACAGCTACCGTCATTGGCCTGACAGGAAAGTCAGGCAGGCTAGGCTCTGTTGACGTTTTGTTTTCGGATCGCGCTTTGTCGGATTTGGGCCTGATGCAAGGCGAAAAGCGCGCCGCTTAGCGAGCTAAACAAGCGATTTCCCGTCTGGGCGCACAGGCTGTAAGCCGCTTTGCGGCAACAGCCACGCAAGGCTGGGTCGATTTTTGGAGCATGGCGTCGTTAGGGCTCGCTTATTTAGCGCGCTCAACCTGCCCCAAAAGCTCGACCCGGCGCGACCGGAAACAATATGTCAACAGAGCCTAGGGCACCCGATGGCGGCGTGGCGTCCGCCCAAGTGGACGCCAGATCACCCCACTGTCTGGTTTGATGTGTCGGAGAAAAGACCAAGGCTGTCCGCCAATCAAGCAGCAGGTGTGATTTCCTTGCAGCAAGCCAACTTAGGTTGGTTTACCGCCCAGGACCGGGTGCGCTGTCCTGGTCATTTCGAACGCGAAGTGAACTCTCCTGTGTGTGGTAATTAAAAACTGTCCGAAAAAACTACCATGCCAGTCTAAACAAGCACAAATAAACTGTCGATCTATTCCTGGTTGTAGGGGCAAGGAATAGCCAGTAGCATCTTCTGACGCTCCAGGACACGTTCCTCATCCAGCACAAGACGGCTCTACTTTCCTGGTTTTTGGATTGTTCGATAAAAACCGCTAAATTTTTTTGTATTTTTGGTTGAATTTGTCGGCTTGATGAATTTTTTCAGAAAAATCCACTGAGTTTTTGCGGTATGAGTAGCTGCTATTACTGCCTGCTTGGGGTTTTTCCAGTCTTTGCAACGTCATTGCAAGCGAGGGCGACCAACTCGGGAGAAGGCCGTTTCTGCAGAAAGTGACAATGGATGTATCAAATGTCATTAAATGCAGTTGATGGGGTGTGCGGGTGGTAAATGGTCGTAATAGTTATTTAATGTTCAAACGTGCCGGGGGTGTCATGGTCAAGCAGGATTTTTCTATTTCGGCCGTTGTTGCCGGATTCCTGGCTGTACTGGTGTCGTTTGCGGGGCCGCTGGTGATTGTCTTTCATGCCGCCAAGAACGCCCATCTTTCAGATGACCTGACTTCCAGCTGGATCTGGGCGATCTCGCTGGGTAGCGGAATTACCGGGCTGGTATTGAGTTGGCGCCTGAAAGTGCCGGTAATCACAGCGTGGTCTACACCGGGAGCGGCGCTGTTGGTCGGTATCCTGCCCACCATGCCCTATGCGCAGGCGATCGGTGCCTACATGCTGGCGGCCCTGCTGATTACCGCCATCGGGCTATCCGGTACCTTCGATAAGCTGATGCCGCGGCTGCCCAAAGGCTTGGCCGGCGCGATGCTGGCGGGGATTTTGCTGCACTTCGGCACAGAGGTTTTCACGTCGATCAAAGCCATGCCAGCCCTGGTGTTCGGCATGCTGGCCGTGTATTTGCTGGCGAAACGGATATGGCCACGCTATGCCATTGCGGCGGTTCTGCTGGTGGGAATATTGTTTGCGGTGACCTCGGGGGATGCCCAACTGTCAGCCATCCGGTTTGAATTGGTTGCGCCGGTGTGGACCAAGCCAGAGTGGAGCGTGAGTTCGGCGCTCAGCCTGGCCTTGCCCCTGGCTCTGGTTACCCTGACCGGGCAGTACGTACCCGGCATGGCGGTGCTCAAGTCTTCTGGTTATCAGACGCCAGCCGGCGGCATTGTGACAACGACGGGCATCGGCTCCTTGTTGCTTGCGCCATTTGGCGCTCACGGCGTCAATCTGGCGGCGATTACGGCAGCCATCTGCACCGGCAAGGAAGCGCACGAAGATCCGGCCAAGCGTTATGTTGCCGGTATTGCCTGTGGTCTGTTCTACATTCTGGTGGGGGTGTTCGGCGGTGCTTTGGCCCTGCTATTCGCGGCACTACCTAAGGCGCTGATTGCCACGCTGGCCGGGTTAGCCCTGATCAGCGCCATCACGGCAGGATTGGTCGGCGCGATTCAGGACGAAAGTCATCGTGAGTCCGCCATCATTACTTTTCTCGTGACCGCCTCAGGCATGAGCTTTCTTGGTCTGGGGTCGGCCTTTTGGGGCTTGGTGATTGGCGGTGTGGCCTACGTGGTGCTGCATAAGCCCTGGCATGGCCCCACCGATGCCGCCCTGCCCGCTGGATCGGTTACACAGAATCAAACCAAATAAATCCTCGTTTCCTGTTCGGCAGCCTCGTTTGCCGCACGGCGCAAAAGAATCCCCTTCCCTGGCCGGTTAACCGGCCTATTTTTTTGTCCGCACAAGGGTATGAATTTCATTCATGTTGGTTTCTGGCTGTCGTGCATGGCCTGCATGTTAGACTGCGTGGACGGGAATCTGTCTCCTGTAGTGCCTATGCTTAAACAATAGGTACTTCCTGTTTTCTTCAACATATTCAATTGCCAGCAGCCATGACCAGTCGCCACAACCAGCTTACTTCTCTTCTCCAGCAACGCATCCTGATTCTTGATGGCGGCATGGGCACCATGGTCCAGCGCCATTTGCTGGATGAGCGTGGCTATCGTGGCACCCGCTTTGCTGATTGGCCGAGTGACTTGAAAGGCAATAACGACCTGCTGGTGCTGACCCGGCCCGATGTGATTGGTGGCATTCACCAAGCCTACCTCGATGCCGGTGCCGACATCATCGAAACCAACAGCTTCAACGCCACCAGCATCGCCATGGCCGACTACGGCATGGAAGAGCTGGTGTACGAACTGAATTTTGAAGCGGCGCGGCTGGTACATACGCTGTGTGAAGCGCAAACCGCCAAAACGCCGCACAAGCCGCGTTTCTGCGCCGGGGTATTGGGGCCTACCAACCGTACCTGCTCGATCAGCCCCGACGTCAACGACCCTGGCTATCGCAATGTCACGTTTGATGAGCTGGTGACGTCGTATACCGAAGCCATTCGTGGCCTGGTGGATGGCGGTGCCGACCTGCTGCTGGTCGAGACCATTTTCGACACACTCAACGCCAAGGCGGCGGTATTCGCCATCAAGCGCTTCTTTGCAGAACGACCGGAGCTGGAACCGCTGCCGATCATGATCTCAGGCACCATTACCGACCAGAGTGGCCGGACCCTGACCGGGCAGACCACCGAGGCGTTCTACAACTCGCTGTCGCATGCTGAGGCACTCAGCTACGGTCTCAACTGTGCCTTGGGGCCGGATCTGCTGCGGCCCTACGTTGAGGAAATCTCGCGGGTGTCGGCGGGCTTTGTGTCGGTCCACGCCAACGCTGGCTTGCCGAATGAATTCGGGGGTTACGATCTGGCGCCAGAAGAGATGGGCAAGCAGGTGCGCGAGTGGGCTGAATCCGGGCTGATCAATATCGTTGGTGGTTGCTGTGGCACCACGCCCGACCATATTGCGGCCATTGCCCGTGCCGTAGACGGTGTTTCGCCACGCCCCCTGCCGCAGTTGGAGGCCAAATGCCGGTTGGCTGGGCTGGAACCCTTCAATATCGGCGACAGCGACCTGTTTGTGAACGTGGGTGAGCGGACCAACGTCACCGGCTCACGCGCTTTTGCCAAGCTGATTCTGGCGGGCGACTACGCGACGGCGCTGGATGTGGCCCGGCAGCAGGTGGAAAACGGCGCGCAGGTGATCGACATCAATATGGACGAAGGCATGCTCGATGCGCAGGCGGCGATGGTGCGCTTTCTGAATCTGATCGCCGCCGAGCCGGATATTGCGCGGGTGCCGATCATGATCGACTCGTCCAAATGGAGCGTGATCGAGGCCGGCCTCAAGTGCATTCAGGGTAAGGGCATCGTCAACTCGATCTCGCTGAAGGAAGGCGAAGCCAGCTTTATCGAGCAGGCGCGTCTGGTGCGGGCCTATGGCGCCGCCGTCATCGTGATGGCGTTTGATGAAACCGGTCAGGCCGATACCTATGCTCGCAAGACCGAGATCTGCGCCCGCTCTTACAAGATCCTGACCGAAGTCGTTGGCTTTCCGCCGGAAGACATCATCTTCGACCCGAACATCTTTGCCGTGGCAACCGGCATTGAAGAGCACGCCCGTTATGGCCTCGATTTCATCGAAGCCACGGGCTGGATTCGCCAGCATCTGCCGCACGCCAAGATCAGCGGTGGGGTATCGAATGTCTCCTTCAGCTTCCGTGGCAATAACAAAGTACGTGAAGCCATCCACGCGGTGTTTCTCTATCACGCCATCCAGCGTGGCATGAGTATGGGGATCGTCAACGCCGGGGCGCTGGAAGTGTATGAAGAGATCGCTCCCGAATTGC
This sequence comes from Parachitinimonas caeni, assembly GCF_030129945.1. Taxonomy (GTDB): domain Bacteria; phylum Pseudomonadota; class Gammaproteobacteria; order Burkholderiales; family Chitinimonadaceae; genus Parachitinimonas; species Parachitinimonas caeni. Next base: position 285,392 of record NZ_JARRAF010000002.1, on the reverse strand, counting down.
GCGAGCGGATTGAAGATGTGGTGCTGATGCGCACCCCCAAGGATGGCGGCGACCCGACCGAACATTTGATTGCCCTGGCGGAAAAGTTCAAGGGTGAGGCCCAGCAAGGCAAGGTGGAGGACCTGAGCTGGCGCGAATGGCCGGTGGAAAAACGGCTGGAACACGCGCTGGTCAAAGGGATTACCACTTACATCACCGAAGATACCGAAGAGGTACGCGCCAAGTCGGCTCGGCCCATCCATGTGATCGAAGGCCCGCTGATGGATGGCATGAACGTGGTCGGCGACCTGTTCGGCGCGGGCAAGATGTTCCTGCCGCAGGTGGTGAAATCGGCCCGTGTCATGAAGGCGGCGGTGGCGTATCTGGAACCGTTCATCGACGAGGAAAAGCAGCGGCTCGGCCTTGCCGACGCGCCGGCCAAGGGCACCATCATCATGGCAACGGTGAAGGGCGACGTGCACGACATCGGCAAGAACATTGTCGGGGTGGTGCTGCGCTGTAATAACTACAAGGTGATTGATCTGGGCGTGATGGTGCCGTGCCAGACCATCCTCGACGCCGCCCGCGAGCACAAGGCCGACATCATCGGCCTTTCCGGGCTGATCACCCCATCGCTCGAAGAAATGGCCCATGTCGCCAAGGAAATGCAACGGCAGGGCTTCACCATTCCTCTGCTGATCGGGGGGGCAACCACCTCGAAAGTCCACACAGCCGTCAAGATTTCACCGAATTACGAACAGCCCGTAGTGTACGTGCCCGATGCCTCGCGTGCCGTAGGCGTGGTGTCGAACCTGCTGTCCGAGACGCTGCACGATGACTTCGTGGCGGGTGTCAAAGCCGAATACGACAACATCCGCACCATCCACGCCAACAAGGGCAAGGCCGACCTGTTGCCGATCGAAGCGGCACGCGGCAATCGCTTTGCCTTTGAGTGGGGTAGCTACCAACCGCCCCAGCCGCGTCAATTGGGGCTGCAGCGCTTCGAGCGCTACCCGCTGGCTGACATCGCCGAATACATCGACTGGAGCCCCTTCTTCAATGCCTGGGAGCTGTTCGGCAAATATCCGGCCATCCTCAACGATGAAAAAGTCGGTGAATCGGCCCGCAGCCTGTTTGCCGATGGGCAAGCCATGCTCAAGCAGATGATTGACGGTAACTGGGTGCAGGCGAATGGGGTGATCGGCCTGTTTCCGGCCCATGCTGATGGTGATGACATTGCACTGTTGGACCCACAAACCGGCGGCGAGCTGATGCGCATGCACTGCCTGCGCCAGCAGAACAAGAAAGCCGAGGGCAAGGCGAACTGGTGTCTGGCGGACTTTGTCGCCCCAAATGACAGCCAGAAGGCCGACTATGTGGGCCTGTTTGCCGTCACGGCCGGGTTGGGTATCGAGCCGCATGTGGCACGTTTCGAGGCCGCTAACGATGATTACAGCGCGATCATGGTCAAAGCCCTGGCCGACCGTCTGGCCGAAGCCTTTGCCGAGTTGATGCACACCAAGGTACGGCGTGAACTATGGGGCTATGCCGCCGATGAGGCGCTGGATAACCAGGCGTTGATTGACGAGCAATATCAGGGCATCCGCCCCGCCCCCGGCTACCCGGCCTGCCCTGACCACACCACCAAGACCGATCTGTTCCGCGTATTGGCGGCCGAGGGCATCGGTATGCAACTGACCGAAGGCTACGCCATGCTGCCCACGGCTGCGGTTAGTGGTCTCTACTTCAGCCACCCGCAGTCGCAGTATTTCGCGGTCGGCAAACTGGGCCAGGATCAGGTCACCGACTACGCCCGCCGCCGTGGTGTGAGCCTGCAACAGGCCGAACGGGATCTGGCGCCGAATCTGGGGTATGGGGGATAAGGATAGATTTATTGGAAATTATCCCTGTTCTGATAAATTATCAAAACAGGGATAATTATTGATAAAACTGATGATTTACTACTCCAGAGTCGCTTTGGCTGAGCAGCTCGCCAATGAGCTGCGCGGCAAGGCTTTGTTCAGTGACGCCCACAATGGCTTGTTTCTTGCGGCCCCCCGCCGTACCGGTAAATCGACGTTTCTGCAGGCTGACCTCAAGCCCGTGCTGGAGCGCGAAGGTGTAGTGGTGGTGTATGTCGATTTATGGTCTGACCAGAGGCGTGATCCAGCCATTTTGATTGCAGAAGGCATCTCCCGGAAACTGCATGAAAAGCTGGGCCCCGTTGCCAGAACGGCGAAGGCGGCCGGGTTGAAAGAAATCGTTTTGGGCGGGCTCAAAATTGATACCAGCAGGATTGGCCAGATAGATGGCACGACCTTGCCTGAGGCATTGCGCGCCTTGCATGAGATGGTTGCAGCGCCGCTGGCACTGATAATTGACGAAGCCCAGCATGCCTTGACCAGCGAGGCTGGCGAGACCGCCATGGCAGCACTCAAGTCGGCGCGCGACCAGCTGAATCGTCCCGGTCAGATCAATTTGATGCTGGTGATGTCCGGGTCGGATCGCGACAAGCTGCTGCGTTTGGTCAATACCAATGGCTCGCCATTTTACGGATCGCAAATCCACCGCCTGCCTGAGCTGGACCTGCAATTCATTGCACATATTGCAGGGTTGATTGAACAGCAAAGGCCGCCACTTGCACCGGTTGATCAGGGCTTGCTGTATCAGGCATTCCAGCTGTTTGGCTGCCGCCCGCAGTTTTTCATGGAAGCATTGGGCCAAGCGCTTAGCCCGCTCGCCAGTATTTCTGGCCGGTTTGAAGCGGCTATGCTTGATGCCGCGCGGCAACGTCAGCTGGATGATGAAGCCCAAATGGAGTCGGTGTATCTGGGGCTCAAGCCGTTGGAGCAAGCAGTGCTCCGGCGCCTGCTGGATTTAGGATCGCGTTATCGCCCGTATGATGCAGAAGCGCTCAAGTTCTATCGTGATGTCACCGGAGAAAAAGTGACGGCGGCCAAAGTCCAGAACGCTCTGGATGTGCTGCGCCAGCATAGCCCGGCTCTGATCTGGAAATCGGCCAGGGGTGAGTACTCGGTGGATGATGCCGCCATGCATCGCTGGTATGCACAACGAGTGACCGATTGCTCATGGCCACCTGCCGACCCCCTGCTTGATCTGCGGGATGATTGATCGCGCTACCCACCCGGCTCCGTCACAAACCCCAACTTGAGAATGCCCGCCCGTTGTACGGCCGCCATGGTTTTGACGACATGCTCGTAATTGACCTTGCGATCGCCCCGGATATGGATTTCCGGCTGAGGTTGCTGGCTGGCGGCGGCGCGCAGGCGTTGATCGAGGGTGGCGGCGTCAACGACCGTATCGTTCCAGTGGACCGTGCCGTCGACCGTGACGGAGAGCGTGATGGTTTCCGGCTTGACCACATTGGGCTGGTTCTGTGCCCGTGGCAGGTCGAGTTTGACCGAGTGCGTCAGCACCGGCACCGTGATGATGAAGATGATCAGCAGAACCAGCATGACGTCGACCAGCGGCGTCATGTTGATTTCGCTCATGACTTCATCGCCGTCTTCAAGTCCGTTGCCGAAAGCCATATCAACGTACCTCTGCAACAGACTTGGCGACGGGCGAGCCGGTGAGGAAGTAGGCATGCAGCTGTCGGGCGAAGCGATGCAGCTTGCTGATAATGCCCTTGTTGCTGCGCACCAGTGCGTTGTAACCCAGCACCGCCGGGATCGCCACCGCCAGACCGAAAGCGGTCATGATCAGGGCTTCGCCTACCGGCCCGGCAACTTTGTCGATGCTGGCCATGCCCGAGGTGCTGATGCCGACCAGCGCGTGATAAATCCCCCATACCGTACCAAACAGACCAACAAACGGCGCCGTTGAGCCCACCGAGGCCAGAATCGACAGCCCGCCCTGCATTTTCTCGGCGCTGTCGTCGATGGCGCCGCGCAGGCTTTCGGTCAGCCATTCGGTCAGGCTGATCTGACCATGCAGATCTTCCTTGTTGTGAGTGTGGTGCTCGACGGCGGCCTTGCCCTCCAGTGCCACGTAGCGGAAGGGGTTGCGACCACCATCGGCTTCCAGCAGAGCCATCCCTTCCGCAAAGCTGCGGGCGTGCCAGAAGCCCGACATATTGCGGGCGGCGCGACGCAATTTCATGGCGCGCCAGGCGTGCGTCAGCATCACATACCAGGAAGCCAGCGACATCAGGGCCAGCAGTACGGCCACGCTTTTGATCACCAGATCGCCCTGGCTCCAGAGGGCCATCAGACCGTAAGGGGTGTTGTCCATCTTGGGTATCTCCTGTGTTCAGTCAGTCAGCGAAAATTCAATCGGTTGTACGTACCAGAACGGGATCGGCTCATCGCCCCGCTTGGCAGGCAGATAGCGCCAGCGCCGCACGGCATTGAGCGCTGCCTCGTCCAGCCGGGCATGGCCGCTGCTCTGCTTGAGCTTGATCTCCCCCACCGCGCCATTCGGCAGGATGTAGACGTCCAGCAGGACACGACCCTGTTCGCCCAGTTTGCGGGAGGCCGGCGGGTAGGCTGGGGCCGGGTTGTTGAGGTGAGCGGCATCGGTGCGGGGTGGGGTGACCGGTGCTGGTACGGGAGGGGCTGCGGGTGCCGGGGGTGTCGGTGCAGAGGCGGGGCTGGCTGCCGGTGCTTCCGGCTTGCCCGGTGCGGCGGTTTCGGGCGGGGCGGTGACGGCCCGCTCCGATGGGGCGGCTTTCGGCAAAGGGAGCGCAGCAACCGGTTTGGGCACCGGCGCCTTGTGTACTTCCGGGGCAGCCGGGAGCGGCTTGGGCGGCTCAACCGGTGCCGGGGGCGACTCGGGTAATAGCACACCAATCACCGTGGGTGGAGTGACCGGTGGCGGCGTGGCTGGCCGGCTGAACGCCCAGGCCAACATGCCGACATGCAGGCCCACCACCAGTAGCAATAGCTTGCCACGAGGGCTGGCGGGCACGATGTCATGGCTGGCATCCAGTGCCGGCAGCGTGAGCGCCTTGGGGCTGGTAGGGCTCATGGTTGCGCCCACATCCGCAGCAGGTTGTGATAGCAGTTGGTGAGTCGCACCGCTGTCGCATCATCCCCATGCTGCTGGCGCAGGTCGAGAATCGACATATCGAGTTCGAACAGCAGATCCCGTTGCTGCGGCTCACGCACCATACTTTCCAGCCAGGAGAAACAGGCGAGGCGCTGACCGCGGGTAACGGGCTCCACCCGATGCACGCTATACGAGGGGTAAAGAATCAGATCGCCTGCGGCCAGTTTGACGGCACGACCACCAAAGCCATCTTCAATGACCAACTCGCCGCCGTCGTATTCATGCGGTTCGTTCAGAAACAGCGTAAACGACAGATCGGTGCGTACATGCCGCGCGGTGGCTGGATGGGTCCGCACCGCGTTATCGACATGGTTGCCGAATGAATTGGCCTCGTCGCCATAGCGGTTGAACAGCGGGGGATAGATGCGCTTGGGCAGGGTAGCGGTGAAAAACAAGGCGCTTTGGCTCAGTGCCTCCAGCACGATGCCACGCAGGGCTTGCGCTGCGGGGCTGTCCTCCGGCAATTGGCGATTGTTCTTGACCTGGGCGGCCTGACTACCAGCGGTGACTTTGCCATCGGCCCAGTCGGCAGCGCCCAGCAATTCGCGGCACTGCGCCAACTGGCTGGCGGAAAGAACGGCGGGGAGGTGATGCATCATGGCTGGCTACTCGCTTGGGTTCAGATTTGGCTGGCTAGAAGCGGGAAGGGGGCTCAGGGACCTCAGCAGGACGGGAAGCAGAGGCTTCCCATCCTGTCGAGGTCCCGTTTCAGGCTTAGAACTTGAATTCGCCGGTCAGAATATAGGCACGGCGAGTCCCCGGTACGGCAAAGCCGCCGTTGTCGTACAGCGCGTCGTAATAAACCTTGTCAGCCAGGTTGCGCACGTTCAGGCGGGCCGTCCAGCTCTTGGCTTCGTAGCTCACCATCGCATCCCAGCGCTCATAAGCCGGCGCGGTGTTGGGGTTGAATTCGCCGTTGGTGAACAGGGATGACGCATCGGCTGTCGAGGGGCTGTAAACGTAGCGTTTGCCCTTGGCTTCCACGCCGCCACCCACCTTCCAGTTGTCGGTCAGCTTGTAGGTCGTCCACAGATTGAAGGTGTAATCCGGCGTGTTGCGGGCGCGCTGGCCCTGCAGGCGGGCGTCGGCTTTGGTGATGACACCGGTGGTAGCGTTGCGGTTTTCAGCCACCTCCAGAATCTTGGCGTTCATCAAAGCCAGACCCGAGAACACTTCCCATTGCGGGGTAATACGGCCAGCCAGCTCAAACTCGATGCCGTCGGTGCGGCGCTTGCGGGTCAGGATGGAAGCGGTCGATTCCAGATCGGTGTTGCGTTCCCACTCTTTGTTGGCCCGGTAGAGGGCCGTGCGCAACGCCAGATCTCCATGCATGAACAACCACTTGGCACCCAGTTCGATCACCTGGCTGCGTTCTGGATCATAGGCACCACCCGACAGTTGATAGAGGTCAGCCGTGGGGCTGAACGAATCGCTCAGGCTCAGGTAGTAATGACTTTCCTCTGCGGGCTGCCAGGACAAACCTGTACGCACACTCCACTCGCCAAAGCTCAGTTTTGGTGAGGTGGTGCTGGAGTAATCCGCCTTCAGCTGGTCACGGCGCGCACCAATCAGCAGTTTCCACTGTGGGACAAACTCGATCGAGTCCTGCGCATACAGGGCGTAGCTGTCACCTTTGAACGTGGCGGCCGGGGTGGCGGTGTTTTCCACGTCAGGGTAGTACTGCGGCGCACTGGCCGTGCCGACGTTCAGCAGGCCACGGCGGTAGCCATCTTCATTCAGATATTCAAAGCCGGCCAACAGCTCGTGTTTCATGCCCAGTGCGGTCAATTGCGCGGTCAGGTCAGACTGCAGGGTGACGGTTTCATAGCGGCTCTTGCGCGTCTGGTTGCCGCCGGTTGCGCCGATGGGGCTGGGCGCCAGGGTCGCGTTGGGGGTTTTGGCCCAGTATTGGCGCTTGTAGTCGGCGTGGCGCAGCTGGGTGCGCAGCTCGGCACCCGACTGGAAGGTGTGGCTGTACACCACCGAGCTGATATGGGTGTCGCTGTCGTCAAAGTTGCGATCAATGCCCCAGAAATACTCGGCCGGGAACTTGGTATTGACGCGGTGGATGGTGCTGTCAAACGACACGCCGTAGTCGGCAATATCACGGGTCTTGGTGTAAACATGGCTGGCGATGATTTCGTCTGCTGTGCTCAAGCCAAAGCCGACACTGGCAGCGATGCCGCTACGGTGCAGTTCCGGTTCGGTGCCGCTGGTTGGGTTGGCGCGCTTGCTGCCTTCATCGCGGTTCATCACATTCAGCCGGATCGCCGTGGTGTCGTTGATGCGCTTGTTGAAATCGCCAGTGACTTCGCGGTAATCATGGTTGCCGAGGCTGGCAGTGACTTTATTGCGGTCGAGCCGCAAAGGGGTCTTGCTGACCTGATTGATCACCCCACCGGCCTGACCACGACCAAACAGCATGGCCGCCGATCCGCGCAGGACGTCAATCTGCTCCAGATTGAATGTTTCCCGATTGTATTGCGCGGTGTCGCGAATGCCGTCCAGGTACATATCCCCAAAGGTATAGAAACCGCGCAGCATCATGTTGTCGCCCGAGCGACCGCCTTCGGCGGCGTTGAAGGTCAGGCCCGATACATTACGCAGGGCCTCGCGCAGCGAGCCGACCTGCTGCTCTTCCATCAGCGTGTTGGTAACGGTGGTGACGGCTTGCGGAATCTCATGCGGGTCTTGCTGGACTTTGCCGACGCGAGTCTTACTGGCGCGATAGCCATCAGGTTGAACCTCTTTATTGCCGCTGACGGTCACTGTTGGCAGCGTCTTCTCCGACTTGGCGGGTGTGGTTTCAGCCTGGGCATTGAAGGCCACGCCGGCCAGCATCATCGCCCCCAGAGTCAGCAGAGGCTGACGCGGGCGCCCGGAGTCGGTAAGGGAAGCGTTGGATGGTATTGGTTTGAGTGTCGATGACATGAAGCATCCCCAAGTAGTGCCAGTCGAAGCCCAATGTGCGGGCTAGCGCTGAATATCTGTTGTTGGTAGTCCGTGCGCAGAGAGTGCCACCCCCTGCCGTAGGCCTTGATGCAGCAGGCCGTGCCAAGTGCCTGCCTTGATGGGCGGTCTTTGTCGGTCAAACGGACGAAGCCGGGCAGGCGCGCATTATATGGTATTAGGAATCATTATTGTTATCATTATCATTCTCACTTGGAGTGCAGGATGGTAGTAATTCCCGATTTTGTGCCGGCAATAAGCCAGACGCTTTCGGTAAACTGAGCGGCTTTGCGCGATGTGCGCTTCCCTGGAGAGAAGAGCTATGTTTCAGAAATTGTTTGCTGCAGCTGGCTTTGGCGGCGCCAAGGTGGATGCCCAGCTGGATAAAAGTCAGTACCGGCCTGGCGAACTGCTGACCGGGAAAATCCTGATTCGTGGTGGTTCGGCCGAGCAGGACATCGCAGGCTTGAAGGTTTGTCTGCTGACGCAGGTGGAAATTGAAAGCGACAGCGGTAGCCGGAGTGAAAACCGCGTGTTGGCACGTTGGCAGCAACATGAAAAGAGCTTGCTCAAACCAGATCAGCAACTGACCTTGCCATTCAGCATGCAGCTGCCGTTGGAAACGCCCATCACCATGCTGCCGGGCAATCCTCGCGTAGTGCCAGTCTGGCTGGGGACAGAGCTTGAAATCGACTATGGGGTCGATGCCAACGATCGCGACTATCTGCGGATTGAGCCGGTACCGGCTCAGGCCAATGTACTTCGTGCCATGGAAAACCTGGGGTTCGTGATCAAGCATGCCGATCTGGAAGCGGGTCAGGCTCGTGGTAACGGCTTTGCATCCAGCCTGGGCTGCTATCAGGAGATCGAATATCGTGCCAGTGGCACTCGCCGTTTGCGCCTGAATGAAGTCGAAATCACGTTTGTCTTGCGGGCGGATGCGCTGGGGGTGTTGATCGAACTCGATCGAGTGGGACGTTCAGATACCTGTGTGTCGCGCATGTACTCATTGAATGCAACGACGTCTGACATTGAAAACGATCTGTACGGTCTTTTGTGCTGATCTTTTTCAGCGCAGCCCCTGATCAGGGCAACTTAAATGCCGGGGCCTGCAATCTTCCTGAAACTCAGGCTGATTCGGGCTCCGGCCCCTGGCTGTTTGGGAATGGCATGCAGCCATTCTGTCTGGATGGCTGGGGGCATATAAAGCAGACTGCCCGCTTGCAGGGGGTAACTATACTCCACCGATTTGTTTCGCTTGGCCCGAAAGACTAGTTGCCGGCTGGCTCCCAATGAAAGGATGGCGACTCCTGTGTCTGGCGCCAGCTGGTCAAGGGCATCCGAGTGAAAACCCATAGAAGATTCGCCATCCGGGTAGTAATTAATCAGGCAATTGTTTGGGACAAACCCGATGATGGGTGCCATAGCCTGGGCAATTTGAGCCAGAATTTCCGGCATCGCCTGCCATTCATACCGAATTTGCGAGTAGTCGTAGGCTTCACCAAAACTGGCGGTCTTTCTGGCTCGCAGGCGTTCGTCCCAGATTACGCTGGCTTGCAATGTGGCCAGCAGACTGCCCGAGTCTGTGAGGAAGTCGGGGCGGTATAACAAATCGGGCTGCATGGTCGGAGAGTCCTCATTGACAAAGCCACTCCTGCTCTCTATGCCGAAATGTAGTGGTGTGGCGGGGCGGTGGCGTGGTAGTGCCTTGGCTGTTGTCCCGATTTTCAATGATGAGATGGATCGGAGGCAATCATGTCCTTGAATAAACTGGCAATGCTTGTGAGTGCCGTGTCTTTGGTTGGCGGCCCTGTGCTGGCTGCCGAGACTGCAATGGCCCCAGCTGCCAAAGACCAGGCACCTGTGCAGGTGCAGGGAAATCAGTTTGCAGATAACCCTACCTTGCTGATCGTTTGTACCAAGCAGGCGTATCCCGGTGGGATGACCTGCACTCAGCCTTCTTCGCTGGGGTCCACCTGGACCGGGGATGTCCTGAATAACGCCTTCATCCAGTATGGATGCTCGCGGGCTGGTGGCACGGCGTACACCTATTCCTGCACCGGGAAAGGGCTCGAAGGGGCTGTTCAGTACTGGATATTTACCGATACCGGTAACGTGAGCACCATTTTGTACGTGCCTTACGCCGTTTAATATCTGCTTGATGTGTTTGCTGAATGCGCGCCGAGGCTTCGGCGCGCTTTTATTTTTTGTGGAAGCCCTTCTCCTGCGGGTGGGGATCAGAAAAAGAAAACGGCCTGCCGGGTTGCCCTGCAGGCCGTTGGTTTCAGACAGAATGGGTGTGCTTAGTTCGGAACCAGCTCTCTCCAGGATGAACGCTTGCCACCGGTTGCGGGGGTTGCCAGGCCGGTGCCCAGGTCAATGGCCTTGAGTGGGCCGGTGGCGTAGGTCAGCAAGACACCCAGTGAGGTCTTGGACGTGGTCGAGAAGTAGACCTTGGTGGCGCCCACAACCAGCTGAGGTGCTTCAAAGCCTTGCTGCAGCCCCTTGCCCGAGCAGTAATCCATGACATAACCACGGCTCTTGCCACCGTATTCACACGCTTGCGGCGTGGTGGTGGGGATATTGGTCGGCACGAAGGTAATGCCGCTACCCAGAATCGGATCGACATTCACCCGTTCCCCGGTACCGCTCTGGAAGTCCACATACCAGCCGTCGTGCGTGTTGATGTCCACCGAGTTGTTGCTGACAGTCAGGTTGGTGAAGTCGATCGTCTGCTTGATCATCGACGAGCTGCCATTCAGCGTTTGCCGGGCGGCCGGGATGTCGTCACGGAAGCCATAGAACGACTGGGTCTGGGTGTTTGAAACATCGCCCACGCCGAGATACTGGCCAGTACCGACCAGAACCAGGCGCTTACCCAAGCAGGTGGTAACGATCGGCGTAGTGGTTACCGGTTGTGCAATACCGCTGCTCGACAAGGTGGCAATCTGGGCGACCGTTGGGGTGGCAGTCGTTACGTCGAAAGCGTAGACCTTGCCGGTCAGATCGCCGCCATAGATCTTCTTGGCGGTATTGTTCTGATCGTAGAACTCGACATAGCCTGCAATCTTGCCAAGGCCATCGGTCCCCGAGGCGGTTTCATTCAGTACATCCCCCTTGATGGCATCCAGCATGTAGAGCCGACCAGCCTGAGTAGTGCCTTGTGCATAGCCCGAGGTGACATAAGTGACCCACTTGCCGTCGGTAGGCCGTTTGGTAATGACAGGGTTGCCGAAGGCGTAGCCCATATCGCTATCCGACTTGGCGCAGAGGGAAGAACTATTGCAGAACTCCCACAGCGGCTTGGGTTCATCCGGATCGGTAACATCAAGCGCAAAGTAACCTTTGCCGCCAGCGCCCAAGCCAACCACCAGAATGGTTTTCCACTTGTTGTCGTTGGTGTCGTAGACGTCTTCTGCCGTCAGCTGGCCATCAACAAAGTAGCGGTGCAAAGTGGAATATTCGGCATCACCCAGCACATACATACCCGAGAGCAGCATGCGTGGCACATACGCCCACAGCTCATCACCCGTGGAGCCATCGAAAGCATGCAACATGCCATCGTTACCTGCGGCATACAGCACCCCTTTGCGCGAGGCATTCCCCTCTTTGTAGCCGCCACTGCCCAGATAGCCGCTATCGGTGTAGTTGCGGTTAGGTGTATCAACAAAGACCGGAGAGGAGTTCACCAGGTCGCCCAGAATGTAATCACGAGTGCGGAACAGGGCTTCGTTGGTCTTGTCGCCGCGCAGGAAGTCAACCAGTTCCTGGCCGTTGTTGACCTTGGTTTGATCAGCGCCTGTCAATGTGGCGCACTGAGACATGGCACTGCATTTGCTCTGGAAGTAACTCTTGGCGCTGCCATCCAGTCCGCTCCAGCTGAAATCGATGCGGCCTCCAGTGCCGTTCTGGGTGTAGATCTTGCGGGAGGCGGCACCTTTGGTATTCAGTAGCTCTTGGGCAGCCCATTTCGGCGTGGCGGAAACAGCGGCGGTATCGGGATTGATGGTGTAGGCGCTGATCTGGCCATCCCACTTGCCGGTGCGGTAGGTGGTGACGTAGACGTAGTTATCGGTCTGCGTAATCACTGGCGAGCTGGTGGCCGCACTGGATGCAGCACCGGTTACCACTTGAATACTGGCGACGATTTCTTTCAGGCCGGCGACAACCTGATCTGCACTCTTGGCGCTGAAATACTTGCCGCGACCGTTGACCGCAGCGTGCCAGAGATCGTCCACGGCGGTATCAGCATTGGCGGCGGGCACGGGCCAGTCGCAGGTTTCGCTGCTGGTGGCCTGCCATTCACAACCGGTACCACCCGTACGGATCTTGGCAAAGTCGCCCGAAGCACTGGTTTTGTAATCGCTCTGATACTTGAGTCGGCCGTCCACGCCCAAGCCCAGCGAGTAGGTGACCATATGCTGCCAGTTCACCGGATCATCGGCAGACAAGGGGACGACGTTCTTGCCGCGAGGGTCCGTATCGGCAATCAGGTCCGTCAAATAGTAATACTGGGCAACGTCGGCCAATGTTTTGGTCGAGCCAGACAAGGCACCGTCATACACCCCATCATCCCGGGATGAAGTCTTGATGGTGCTGGTGGCACCAGAGGCCGCATCAGTAACGGTCGCCGTGGCGGCAGAGTTATTGTCGGTGTTGACGATTTCCGAGCCACTCAGATCCTGGCTGGTGTTGCCATTCCAGTAGCCATCGGTGGTGAGCAGCGCATAGTTTTTCTGGCAGGCGTACTGGATGGCAGTCGAACCGGAGGTGACCGCGTTGATGCCGGAAGTCTTGCCCGCAAAATAACGTCCTACACGCGATAGCGCTTCCCGTAGCGGTGTGCTGCTACCGGGGGTCTGGTCGTAAAACTTGGTGTACCAGTTGGTGCGCTGGGTGCCCTCGAAGGTATCAAGACCCAGAAACTCCGCCGAGCTGTTTACGTTGATGGTGATAAAGCCAACGCGGTAGGCGTTGGTGATGGTCGAGAACGCCTGGCCGGCAGCAGACTTCATGGTTTGCAGACGGCTGCGGTAGTAGCTGAACCAGTTGGCGAAGTTAGTCATTTCTTCAGCGTAGGTACAGGTTGCGCCGGCGCAGTCAGTGCGGGTAATCGCTTTCGGGTAGCTGTTGTTGGACGAAACGATATCTACGCGATTGAAGCGGGATGCTGGAACCGATGCTGACGGAACATCATCTACACCGCCCGATACCGATGTGGTACCGATGGTCACTGTGTGGGAAATAGGCACAGAACTATCGAAGGTATCGGTTGCGGTAATCGTTACCGTACCGTTTTTATCCGAACCGTTGGCAACAGCAGTGATTTTGACCTTGCTACTTGAAATCGAGCCGGTGTAATCGGGGCTTGAAGTGTATGAAGTAATTTTGTTCGCGATGGCGGTCTCAAGCGAGGACTGTTTGGTGGAGCTGTTTATTCCACTTACCGAAACTGGCCCACCCAGAATTTCGACACCATTGACCTTGATGCTTGATACCTGGGTAATTGACGGATAAGACGCGTCACCGGCTTTGGTGACATCGAATGTCGTCGATCCCTTAGCGCTTGAGGTGCCACCTAATACCGAGAAACCGCCTGATGCGGGCGACGTCGTGAAGCCAAAGCTGGCACCCGTGGTGTCGGTGACATCCGCAGCACTGACCGAAATGGAGCCGTTGTAAACCACGCCGTTGACCGCGCCCTTGATCGTCACAACGTTGCTGGAAGAGGTCGCCGTATAGTCTTTGGACGACACAAAGCTATTGATCTGCGCGGCGATGGCCGAGGCAAGGTTGGTACGTTTGGTACTGTTGTTGATGGCTGTTACCGATACGGGCGCACCCAATATGTCCACACCGTTGATCACGATTGAGGTCACCGTGGTCTTGGTGGGGTAGGTCGTATCGCCAGCTGACGAGATGGTCAAGGTTCCCGTGCCTTTTGCCCCGGTGACGGCCGGGATGGTCGCCCCGAAGAATGACACCTTGTTGTAGGCATTGTCCGATCGGCGGGCGCGGCATTGGGTCAGGCCGGTATCTTTACACCAGACGTAACGGGCCGGCACCGTGTACGAGCCTGTCGGAGTCGATGAAGAGGTGCAAGAGTTAAACGAATCGTCTGTGCAATAACGATCTGATGTGATGTTGTAATAATAAGGCGCCGTGCCTTTGTAATTTAAAAACTTATAAATGGTGGCACTGGTGACAGAGGTAGTATCCGGATAAGCATAATCATCGGTTGCATTGTTGTTGTCCGAGATATTTTCCTTACAAGTTCCGGTGCCACCTGTACCGCCACGCGTATCGCAAAAAATCGGAATCGGGAATTGCGTGGTTAAATTGATCTTGGTCGTGGCGCCATAATTATAGAAATCATAACTGCCATTATCGTAGGAGCTATAAAAAGCCTGCTTGCCGAAGCCATCAACTTTTACCTGAGTCCAGGCCGTGGTATTGGCAGAATTTTGTGTGGGGTAATCATTACCCGCAGCATCTTTGGGCGGAGCATAAACAATGGCCGGGTTATACCACTGGCTATTGAAATAGGGGCTGGCATAAGGTGGGCTACCAAAAAGGCAGGAACCCGTTGGTTTGCGCAGGGTGATGCCAAGCGCAGGGTCGGTCCAGTTATTGCCGCTGCTGGTATCCACCCAGTTATTGTTCGGGTTGACATAAGCTTGCCGGCAATAGACATCATTTACCCAATCAGGGGTATAGCTTTGCCCCATCGAACCGGAATCATCAAGTATAAACATCAGATTCGGTTTGACCGAGGTATTGGCAGCCAGGGTGCCTAGCGGCACGTTCGAAATATCGGCCGCAATAATCGGCTGCGACATCAAGGCGAACGAGCACACAAGAAATATCCCTTTTTGCCTAAAGGGTGCGACGCTGTGAGGACTATTCAACATGGCAATATCTCCCATGTGCCGGCGGGCCGGCAGACGACAATAAGCAGTTTCAGAAAGACATCTAAACCAGATCCGAAAAATAATTTGAAGCGGTTATTTGCGTAGCCATTGACGAAGCTATTTGCGCGGCTATTTAAGAAATGGGTAGCCCAACCAGTGATTGGACAACCGACACCGTATTTCTCGGGCCTTGCACCCGCACATAAACGGCGTAATAAACCAGAGGTTTGGTGGTGACCTCCGGCGTAAAGCTGCCGGAGCGGCAATCTTCTCCATCGCGGCATTGGCTGGCCGAACCGGCAGGATCGACGGTGTTCATCATGCAGGTCTGGCGGCTGGGGGTGCCGGGCAAGGTGCATTGGCGCACGATCATGTAACTGACCTTGTTGCCCAGGCTATCGGTCTGTGCCGATTGGCTGTTGGCAGGCACTACGGTGGCAGTAGACCAGGCGGAGTCGGCAAACCAGTTGCGGTCTGGGTCGGGTCGGGTGTTCAGGTAGGCCCCCGTGCTCGACATGGTGTTGATCGAGGTTGAATTGGTCACCAGCCACTGAAAAGCGCGTTCAACACCGCGATCCGCTGCAGATACGGCCGCCTGCCGGAAGGCAAAGTTGCCGACAACCTGATTGCCGTTATCGACGGTCTTCATCAGTGCCACGCCAGCCAGCGACATGACCACCATGACCACCAGCGCAATGAACAGAACCAGGCCGTGCTGATGGCGGGGAAGGAGTGTGACTGGTTTCATGTTAAGACCCCCAGATCATGTTGCGGATGGGCACAATCGTTTGAAAACTCTTGTACCGATAACGCTGTTCGTCAGAAGACAACACGACTTTCACTTCATCCGATGTGGCGGTGCCAGGGAAGATGACGATCTCGCTGGTGGTCACTGCGGTTTTCTCCAGCAGATTGCTGCGGGCCACGATCGCGACTTTCATTGCCACGACATCCTTGATGGTTTTGCCTGCCGGAATCGCATCACGCGACTGGCCATCCGAGAACACGTATTGCGCCTGCAGGTTGACGATGTCGTCGGCCACATCGCCCGTGTTTTCGGGAAAGATCAGATCGGTGAAGGTCAGCCGCTGCGGGTTGCCGGCAATGGTGTAGGACTTGTAGGTCGGCGCATTGCCCAGGCTGTAGACGAAGGCCGCATTGCTGGCCTTGGGCGATGGGTTGCCGTCATAGGCAATGTCCAATGACTTGGTAAACCGTGCGGCGCCGTTATGGCAGATACGGGTAACTGTGCTGCTGTAGCAAGGGTTGGTCGAAGCCGAGTTATTGGTCGCGGTCACTTGCGACATCGAGCAATCCTTGCCCTGTTGTACGATCAGGAACAGATCGCTGTTGTTGGGAATTGCCGTGTCGGCATTGAATGCCACCGAACTATTGAGCTGGATATTGGCATTGCCGGTGATGCCGATCGGAGAAACCGCTGCCGGGGCGGCCTGTACCCGTGCGTTACCGTAGAAAATATTGATGGTGTCGGGCAGATGGCTGGCGCCATTCAGACCCCCTTGTACGATCTGCAGCGGGTTCAGCGTGAACATGAAAGCCTGGGGGATGCGCGCTGCGTCCTGGGCCCGTACCGTGCACCCCCAGAAGTCAACATTGCTCTGCTGCACACCGTAGCCAGCCTGACGCAGATCGCGCTCGATAAAGTAGAGGCCAATCCCGCCGTTTTCCTGGGCGCTGCCAGCCGAGCTGGAGGTGCGGCGATAACCCTGGGTGACTGTGAACACCTGATAGATGACCAGAACCCCGATCATGCTGATCAGCAGTCCCACCAGCAATTCGACCAGGCTGAAACCGGCCATGGCCCTGCGTCCTGGCGACCTGCCCTTGCCGGGCAATTGTGAGGTGATGTCTCTCATGTCCGTAGCCCTGTCAGGAGTTGGCGTTGACGTAGGCGGTGGTCGTGTAGTTATGCGTGATCGCCGCCGAATTCTGGGTATTGGATGTTCTCCAGCGAACCGTGACCGTGACCTGGATACCGTTACCGGAAGGGTCTGAGGTCACCGCTACTACCGGGGCGGCCTTGGCGGGGCTGCTGGCCAGGTCCACGCCGGGCATGGTGGTCTGTACTTGTGCCAGCCAGGCATTGAGTGGCGCCTGGGTAGATGACGTACACGGATCTGCGCAGTTGTAAGCCGTTACATTCGCCTTGTTGACCCAAAGCGTGCCCACCAGCTGATTGGCCAGAAAGGCGGCATCCATGCGGTATTTCGACTCGCCAACGCTTTTGATCGCGGCAGCCTGCAGACCAAACATCGCCAGAATGCCGAGCGAGAACACCAGAATCGCAATCAGCCCTTCCAGCAGCAAGACGCCACTTTGTTGCTTGAGGCTTGTCTGGCTGGAGCCGGGCAAGCGATGACAGGAGAGAGTCCGGGAGGTTTTCATGCGCAGGCTCCAAGTTTTCCGGCAGGCAGTTGCGGGTCACAGCTACGGATCTGTCCTCCTGCTGACACCAGAATATTCAGGCAGCGCAGCTCGTCGCTGCAGTCCCCGGCGTTATCGTTCTTGACCTGGATGGTGACGGCCGTGGTACGGCCCAGGCTGTCGAAAACGACCTCGCTGGCGGTGGCTTCGATATTCGCGACCCGCGAGCCGGATCGACCCGAACCCGTCTGGATGATGCGCGGGGCATCCGTGGGTGAGGGTGTGGCATTGCAGCTGCCAGACGGATCGTCGAGGCTGACTACCCAGGCTTCGGCGTTGACATCCTTGCTGCAGCCGGAGTTGAGGTTGTTGGTCAGCGTCACCCTGGCGGACGTGTTCTTGGCGATCGCATACGTCCGCGCCGACTGCAGTGCGGACTGCAGGTTTTCTGTGGCGTTGCGGATCTGCTGGCTTTGCATCCATTGAAAATAGCCAGGTATCGCTATAGCCATCAGAGAACCGATGATCGTTACCACAACCATCATTTCAATCAACGAAAAGCCGTGCTGGCTGATGGAGGAACTGACTGGACTACACTGACTGGTTTTCATCGCATGTCCTTCCCGTCGTGTGCAAGTTGCTCAGATCAACAAGTGCCGGCCTTCGATGAGATCCAGCAGCTCTTGGGTAGGCCGGAGGCGCCAGTGAATTTGGTGGTGGTTCTGACGTTGTTTTCGTTGATGGTGTAGGTGTAGTCACCGGCTGCTCCGCCCACGATGTCCTTGCTGGTGGCGGTGGCGACGTAGGTGTTGGCGTCCCCGGTGCAGCTGAAATCCCAGTATTTAACGCTGGTCGGGGCTGCAGCACCGCAGGTGGTGCCGGCGCTGACATAGGTCCGGTTGTCCTGAAAGTACTGCTCCTGGCGCAGGCGCCAGTCCATCAGCGCCGAGTGGCCTTCCGCCAGTTTGCTCTTCAACAGATGGTCGCTATAGAGCGGTAAGGCAATCGCAACCAGTATTCCCATGATGGCCATCACAACCATCATCTCGATCAAGGTAAAGCCGCGAACTGAATTGATGGGGCGCATGAGAAGTCTCCCTTTCTGGCGTAAGTCAGTGTATGACCACGTTATAGGAAACCCCCAGTAACACTGACGGACGTTCTTGCAAGACCGATAAGCGGGAGCTGATACACAACAGAATCCAGGTCATGGCAGCAGGCCGGTCTGGTGTCTGCCGGCACAGACGATGGTCGACTGCTACAACTGTGCATGGCTGCAGTTTGGGCTATCTACCAAGATGTTTCAGGTAAACAAAAATCACTGGAGAAACCATGTACCCCACATTGGCAACCGATCTGCAACAGCTGGAACAGATCCTCCTGCAGACCACGCACGAAGCTTTGTCGATATTGAATGGTCTGGATGAACGACCCGTGGCATCGGTGGCTGAACGGCCAGAGCGGCGTGGGCTGGATGATGCCGGGAAGGGGTTCGCCGCAACGCTGGAAGAGTTCAATCAACGCTACGCCGGTAGCTTTTCAGCCTCGGCCGGGCCGCGTTATCTGGGCTTTGTGACAGGGGGGGCGACGCCAGCCGCCCTGGCGGGGGATTGGCTGGTATCAACGTACGACCAGAATCCGACCTCCAGCCTGGACACCAGTGCCCCGGAGCTGGAGCGGGAAACGGTTGCCTGTCTGCGTGAGCTGTTTGGTCTCTCGGCAGCACATCAGGGCGCTTTTGTCAGCGGCGCCACCATGTCGAACCTGGTGGGTCTGGCGATTGGCCGCGAATGGATTGGCGAGCAACGCGGTGTTCGTGTTGCCGAGCAAGGGCTGGCCGCATTGGGACCGGTACGGATTTTGTCAGGTGCGCCGCACTCCAGCATTTATAAAGTGGCGTCGGTATTGGGACTTGGGCGATCGGCCATCGAGACCTTGCCGCTGCTGCCGGGGCGGGAAGCCGTTGACCTTGCGGCATTGGAGGCACGGCTGGCTGAGTTGTCAGGGGAAGCGTGCATCGTTGTTGGCAACGCCGGCACCGTGAACACCGTGGACTTCGATGATCTGGCGGCGCTGGCCGCGCTACGCGAGCGTTATCCTTTCTGGTTGCATGTTGACGCAGCTTTTGGTGCGTTTGCGGCACTGTCGCCACGCCATCAAGCCATGCTGGCCGGGCTGGATCTGGCCGATTCCATCTGTATTGATGCGCACAAGTGGCTGAATGTGCCCTATGACTCGGCCGTACAGTTCAGTCGTCGCAGAGATTTGCAGCTGCGGATATTCATGAATGCGGCGGCTTATCTGGGTGATCCTGGCGACAACCCGGAATTCGTCCATTTGACGCCGGAGAATTCGCGCCGTTTGCGGGCGTTGCCCAGCTGGTTCGCGCTACGGGCTTACGGTCGCGCCGGCATTGCCAGCATTACCATGCAATGTTGCGAGCACGCCGAGACCCTGGGAGGCTGGATTGCGGCAGCGCCGGAGTTTGAATTGCTGGCACCAATACGCATGAATGTTGTGTGCTACACCTTGCGCGATCTGCCGACCGGCCCGGCCGGGGAGACCGCAATACAGGACTACCTGCAGCGGGTGCGTGAAAGTGGGGAAACCTTTGTTACACCAACGGTTTACAAAGGGCGCTGGGCGATTCGTGCCACCTTCAGTAACTGGCGCACGCGGGCTGACGATGTGGCGCGTGCCTGGCAGGCCTTGCGGGCGGCTGCAGGAATTTGATCTGGCTCAAACCCTGGACAGATCGGGGGTGGTGGGTTTGATCCGCGTCAAGGGCAAGCGCAGAGGGTAGGCGTTAAATGGGCACATGAATCACCTATCGAGGACCGCATCATGAGCCCAGTTGTACGTGAACTACTTACCTCCGATTTTGGCATTCTCAGCATGTTGACCATCGGATTCATTGTTGTGATGGCCGGATACTTGGGCTGGTTTGTTCACAAGCATGTGCTGGCCGAAGAAAAAGTCCATGACGACGAACTGCCAAGACCCAGCCGCTGAGCAAATAAGGATCGGGCACGACTGTGCCCCCGATGACGGTCGGGCACAGCGTGAGATCCGTTGCGGCTCAGGCCGGTAACGGTACGGCGTGACCGCGCACCACCATACCGCCTTGGGCCGGGATGTCCAACCACAGCTGGCTCGGCCGGCCCATCGCTTCCCCCTGACGAATCAGCAGGCTTGCCGGTGGCAAGACCAATCCTGCAGCGCGCAGGTATCCACCAAGTGCGGCTGCGGCCGCGCCTGTGGCAGGGTCTTCGACAATGCCCCCAATCGGAAACGGGTTGCGTGAGTGGATGATGCCATCGCTTTCGCGCCAGATCAGCTGCAGCGTTGTCAGATTGTGCTGCAGCATCAAGCTTTTCAGTTCATCGAAGTCATAATCAAGCGCAGCCAGTGTCTCGGCGGCGCGCACCGCGACTACTAGATGCCAGTTGCCGGCGAAGGCCAGTGCCGGTGGAATGGCGGGGTCGAGATCGGCAGGTTGCCAACCGAGGGCCGATAACGCGGCATCAACCAGCGCGGTGGAGGCTACCTGATGCCGTGGCTCGACCGAGGTCAGTGCTGCCGTGTAGTGCCCATCTTGTCGCTGTACGCTCAGTGGAATATCCCCCGCCTTGGTCTGCAGCAGATAGCGGCCTTCCCCACTCTTTTCCCCTAGCACCACGCCAGTGGCGATGGTGGCGTGACCGCAGAAATCGACCTCTGCTTCAGGGCTGAAGTAACGGGCAGTTCGCACCAGACCTTCTGCAGGCGCAATAAAGACCGTTTCGGAATACCCGATCTCACGGGCGATCTGCTGCATGGTCCGGGCGTCGGGAAGGCTATCCCCGATCCAGACCCCGGCGGGGTTGCCGCCGGCCGGGTTCTGCGTGAAAGCGGCAATGCGCGATAGCGTTGCAGTCATGGCGTTCATCCTGTGCGTGATAGGAATTAGATGGGGCGCTTACACCACGACACAAGCCCACGACGATGCGATCTCACTTTCGCTTGTCTGCAGCCGTGTCGTTCAACACACCAACCGACGCGATCTGCAAACCTTACGTCAACAGAACCTAGTGCATATTGCGCGGGGCTTCGACATTGCTTCCGGCCAGGCTGGCCTCGTGTGCGTCTGCCAGATATTCGAGATGTGCCTGGGCACTGACCATCAGTTGCGTCAGCTGGTCGAAGTCCTCCGGTTCGAGCCGGATGGATACATGGGCAATCGACAGCCGCAGCACGCCACAACTCGGGCACAGGCTGACTGCGCCAACCTTGTTTTGCGACAGACCGTAATGGCTGCACGCTTCCTGATTTTGATCTTTGCTCATGGGTATCTCCTCCTGTCTGTTATCGGGTTTGGGGTTTCAAACTTTGTGCCTAGGTTCTGTTGACATTTTATTTCCGGATCGCGTTTCGTCGGATTTGGGCCTGATGCAAGGCAAAAAGCGCGCCGCTTAGTGGTAAGCCACGCGATTTCCCGTCTGGGCGCACAGGCTGTAAGGCTTGCATCGCAAGCCAACAGCCTGGCAGTCAACGCGGCAGCAGGCCCAAACCCGGCGCGACCGGAAACAAAACGTCAACAGAGCCTAGGTTCTGTTGACGCTAGGTGTTCTGGCCTATCCACCACAGCACCCCGCTGGGGTCGTAAAGGGTGAAGTCGCGCATCGCGTAGGGTTGGTCTTGGGGGGCGGAGATGCGCACCTGATATTTCTCGGCGATGCCGGCGCGCTGTAGCTGCTGCCACCAGGCATCGACGTCTTCAACCAGCAGATGCATCACATGGTTGTTGGCGTGCAGGGGTTCGTAGAAGTCTTGCAGCAAGGCGGCGCAATTGCCGTGGCACATATAGCAAAGTCCTTCGGTAGCTTCGGTGACGCGAAACCCGAGATCGCGGTAGAACGCTTGCGACACTGCAAAGTCTTTGGCGGGAATGAAGGTTTTGATTTCAACCGCATTCAGATTGGGCATATGAGCTTTCGAGGTGAGTGGCGATTTTTTTGGGGGAAGGGGCCCGCGTCTAATCATCCAAAGTAAAACGCACTGCAAATTCGACCCAACTCGCCAGGCGGGTCTCCCCGCGTCGGGCTGGAATGAAGCGCCAACGCTGGACTGCACGGCTGGCGGCGTCGTCGAACAGGCGATAACCGCTACTCCGGCTGATCTGTACATCGGCAGCCTGTCCATCTGTTTCCACTTTCACCTTCAACCAGACCGTGCCGACAATGCCTTGCTCTCGCAGCAGGGAGGGGTAGTCTGGCCGTGGGCTATAGGCGTGATCGGGGCGAGCCTGCTGGATAGGCGGGGCGGCTGCACTGACTGCGGGCGCCGATTCAACGGCAACGGGATGCGCGCTTGCCGGCTCTGTCTGCGGGCGGGGAGCCGTTAAGTTATCCGCGGCTACAGGCGGTGAAGGGATCGGACTGGTCGCCGGCAGCATCGGGTGCTGGGCCTGAGCTTGACCCCGAACTTGAATCTGAACCGCCTTGGCGGGAGGGCGGGGCATGTGGCGGGCCGGCGGCGAAGAGGCTACTGCCTGCGGCCTAAGGGCAGGGGCAGCCAAATGCTCTGCGGGGACGGCGAGGAGCGTGAACTGCATGCGCGAAGGGGTGGCCGCAGCGCCGAAACCCGGCGCAGGTTGCTGAGCCATCCACAGTAGCAGCAGGCCGTGGCACGCCAATACGGCGAGTCCGCATGCCAGATTCACCACATCGAAGCCGTGCCCTTGACCGGTCATGGTGCCGGGGCCGATGGATGTCGTGGAACGGGCGCCACCATCATGGCTTCGCCGCAGTCGCTCTTCAGTTGTCGCAGGCGAATGCCGTACAGCAATTCCAGCTGCGGAATGGCACTGGCGTCGGCGGTGATATTGGCCTGTAGGCGGCCTTGCTTGATCAGCCATAGCCGGTCGAAGGCCAGCAAGGCGTGGTTGATGTCATGCAGGATCGCAACCAGTGCATGCCCGCGCTGGCAGATAAAGGTCTGCAGGCTGTCGAGCAGGTCGAACTGCAAGCCGGGGTCGAGCGCTGCGAGTGGCTCATCCACCAGAACCAGCCCTTCCTGCACATCCCACAGCTGGGCGAAGATCCGCGCCAGTTGGACCCGTGCCTGTTCGCCGCCTGACAGCGTATCGAAGCGTCGCCCGGCCAGATGGCTGGCATGGGCCAGCTGTAGGGCCGCGCTGACGATAGCTGCCTGGTTGCTATCGGCTTGTCTGGCGACACGGCCCAAAGCGACCACCAGTTCGACTTCCAGTCCGAAGGCAATCTCGCTGCTCTGGGGTAAAACGGCACGCCGCTGGCTGAGTTCAATCAGCGTCCAGTCGGCGAGTGGCCGGTCATGCAAGCGAATACTTCCACTGCGGCTAAGCAGTTCGCGTGACATCAGCTTCAGCAAAGTAGACTTGCCAGCGCCACTGGGGCCAAGAATGGCAATGCGCTCACCCGTCTGCACCGTCAAACTGAAGGGGCCAAACTGTTGGGGCCCCAGCTGGATTTTGGTGTGATCGAGCGATAACAGCGGTTCGGGATTCTGCATGAC
Organism: Parachitinimonas caeni; assembly: GCF_030129945.1. Classification (GTDB taxonomy): domain Bacteria; phylum Pseudomonadota; class Gammaproteobacteria; order Burkholderiales; family Chitinimonadaceae; genus Parachitinimonas; species Parachitinimonas caeni. The sequence continues at coordinate 261,564 of NZ_JARRAF010000002.1, read as the reverse complement.
TCAGGCAACTCGATGACGTCGGCCATACAACATGGCCAGAAAGAACGGACCTCCCAGCAGGGCGGTGAAGATTCCGACCGGGATTTCGGCCGGGATGGCCAGGGTGCGGGCCAACGTGTCGGCCAGCAAGACCAGCAATCCCCCCATCAGGGCGGCAAGCGGCAGTACGCGGCGTTGATCGGGTCCTACCCAGCTGCGCACGAGATGCGGGGCGATCAGCCCGATGAAGCCGACCATGCCGCACCAGGCCACGGCAAAGCCATTCAGCAGTGCAACCAGCAGCACGACCTCACCACGCAGACGGTTGACGTCAATGCCAACCTGCGCAGCCGCCGCTTCTCCTAGCGCCAGCGCATTCAGAGGTTGCCGCAGCTGACGGGTGCGCCAATGGGCGAGCGTGAGTAGCAGTAGCATGCCGGCCACCAGCCACCAATTGGCTGCAGCCAGTGAGCCGAGGGTCCAGAACGACAGGCTTCGCAGCTGCTCGTCGGTGGCTAGATACGTCGCTAGCCCGATCATGGCGCCGGCAATGGCATTGAGTGCGACACCGGTCAGCAGTAGCCCGGCAATTGAACCCGGCGAGATCCAGCGTGCAATCCGATCCAGTAGCAGGCAGACCAGCAGCGCGCCAAGGAAGGCCATGGCCGGCAAGAGCCAAATCCGCCATTCAGTGGGAAGTGGCAGCGACAATGCCGACAAGGCCACGATGCTCAGCGCTGCCGCACAGGCGGCACCCGCACTGACGCCCAACAGTCCGGCATCGGCCAGTGGGTTGCGGAACAGGCCCTGCGTGAGAGCGCCGGACAAGCCCAGCGCAGCGCCGATCAACAGTGCAAACAATGCCCGAGGCAGGCGAATTTGCCAGAGCACATGGGCCGTACCGCCCAGTTCGTCGCTACGCCAGAACAGCCAGTCGGCGGGCTGGATGGCGACAGCGCCCATCTGGCAGGCCAGAATCAGCGCCAGCGTGCATGCTCCAGCCAGGATCAGCGCCGGGCCTGGGCGTATCGGTCGGGAAATTTTGGCTGCAGCAAGCGTTGAGGTAGTCATGGTGTGATCGGTTTTTGACATGGGTCGGGCCGACGGTGGAGCGAGTAGTTTGATGTTACGCGCTCCACTTGGCAGCCTGCCGGACTTTCGATGCGAGAGGAGGGAGCGTGAGTGGGGGGACTCGGCTTTGCCGGTTTTCTTGTCGCATTGGTGCGCAATGCGTCTCGACAATCCGCAAATCGGAGTCGCGCTTCCCCACGTTCCATCGCTCATGCAAAGGCCCTCCTGGCAGACAGGCGCTATTGACGTCTGCGTTGCGCGCTACACGGTCATGGCGGCGTGCAGACTGGCATGCAGTTGGCGCACCGCTTGCGGTAGTCGCGGCCCGAAGCCGAGCAGGAACATCGCCTCGTGCACCACCACTCTGCGTGCCTTACCGGCGGGTGTCTGCGCCAGCCCCGAGAGTTTGAAAACCGCCTGGGGCCCACCCAAAGCCTGCGCGCCGAGATCGGTGAGCAGGATGACATCCGGTCGTGCGGCGATCACGGCTTCAGGTGTCAGCGGTTTGTAGCCCCTGATGCCTTCAACGGCGTTGTAGGCCCCTGCCAGCGTGATCATGGCATCTGCGGCCGTGTCGTTCCCCGCCACCATAATTTGACTAGGGCTGTGGCTGAGAATGAACAGCACCCGCTGTGGCGGGCTGCGCCGCTGGTTGATTTGCGTCTGCGTCTGAAGCCATTCGGCTTGCAGGCTCTGCTGCAGCTGCTGGGCAGCAGCACTGCGGCCAGTCAGGGTGCCAACTTGCCTGACTTGATCAAGCAGACCCTCGAAACGGTGATGGGAGGGCAGGACTGTGACAGGAACGCCTGCCTGGCCGATTTGCCGCAATACCGCTGGCGGCCCGGCGTCTTCCGTGGCGATCAGCTGAGTAGGCGCCAGGGTCAATACGCCCTCGGCTGACAGCGCCCTGGCATAGCCCACATTGGGCAGCTGGCGGGCAGTAGCTGGGTAGCGCGAGGTGGTATCGACCCCGACCAGCTCCCCGCCTGCGCCGAGGGCATAGATGATCTCCGTCAGGGCGCCACCGACACAGACCAGTCGGCGGCTGGCGGCCATCTGGGCAGCGACTGCCGGGACTTGCGCTGTGCCCAGCAGCAGAGGGCCAAGCCATAGCATTTGGCGTCGGCTCAGGCGGCACATACGACCTCCGGGCTGGTATGCAGCAGCCGGTCGATCAGACCACGCCATTCGCAGAGTTCGGGCTTGCCGGGTTTGCGCTCGCCAAAAAACATGGCAATGGTGTCGCCGTGCGCATCGAACAGCTCCAGCGAGGTCACCATGCCGTCTATCGTCGGCTTTCTGACGACCCAGGCGCTGGCAATCTGATCTTCGCGCAGATGCATGCTGAAACCAGGGTCGAGCACGTTCAGCCAGGGGCCCATCACCACGACTTTGCCGATGGTGCCGGTGTGGATCTGGATCATGCCGGCGTTGCCGACAAATACCATGATCGATACGTTCTCCTGGGCTGCTGCGTTCAGCACTTCCTGCGCGCTGGCCAGATCAACCTGCTGGGCAAAGCGGGGGTCTGCCAGGCGTAAACCCTGTGTACGGCTGACGGCGAAGCGCTTGAGCAATCCGAAGAATTCATGGGTATCCCGCAGGCTGGCCCATCCCTGGCGGAAAGCTTCGATATCAATGTGGCTGTCCGGCTGTTCCGGCTCGGCAGTGGGCCGCGCAATCGGCGTCAGTCCAGGGTGTTGGTCTTCGGCGCGAAATTGCTCGACCAGCTCGAGATACGCAGCGAGATGGCTTTCTGGCCGCAGAAAGATCTTGTGAATGGCCATACCGCTGGCGTCAAAGAACTGCAGGCTGCGTTGCGTACCTTTGTCGGTGTCTTCGCTGACGGCGAAACCATGAGCCCATTGTGCGTAAAACAGGCGCAGGTCAATGTCGCCGCCGAGCACCAGTCCCATCTGCCCGTGGTGGCTGGCTTTGCGATAGACCCCTGTCTTCTCATGTACGCAATGCGCATTGCGAGTCAGGGCCATCACGACGCCGAGTGGTTCCAGCGCTTCAATCAGCGCGGGCCATTCCGCCCGCAGCCGGGTGGCTTGCAAAGGGCTGTCGGTGGTGTCGCGGGCATTGCCGACATGGGCGGCGATGAGTCCGCCCTCGCTTAGATTCAGTTTCTCGGCAATGTCGCGATGGCGTAACCGGGCCTCGCGCCGCAACTGGCCGAAGGCTTCACGTATCACTGGGTGGGGTGCGGACATGATCATTCCTCCTAGAAGTCGTAACGAACAGAGAGTTGGGCATTGCGGCCCGGTGCGGTGTAGGCGTCCTGGATGGGACTGTTGTCAGCCAGTCCCCGGCTGTCCGACCAGCGCCAGTACTTGCGATCGAACAGATTGTTGAGATGAGCGTGGATGCTGAGTCGGGGTTGCGGTTTCCAGTAGATACCGAGGTCCAGCACGGTATAGCTGGGGGTGGCAAACGCAGGGGGCGAGGCCGGCGCGATACGTTCGCGCTGTTTGGCGGCACTGTATTCCAGTCTGGCGCTTGCCCCCCAGTTGTCCTGCTCGAAGCGCAATCCAAAGAGGGCGCGTAGTGGCTGCACGGTGTCCAGTGGCGTGGTCATGCCTCGGCTGTCGCTTTCCCCTCTGGCGTAAGCCAGACCTGCGTTGAGTTTCAGTGGTGACATGGGCTGCCACTCGCCGCGTAGCTCAGCGCCCCAGATCGTCGCGCTGCTGAGGTTGATGTACTGGAATACGGTAGGGTTGGCCGGTGTGCCGGCGCCGCCGACAACTTGCTGGCTGATGAAATCGCGATAGCGATTGTGATAAGCCGCTATGCTGTAGCGCCAGTTATCGCCGCGACCGCGCAACCCGATTTCGAGGCTATTGGCGTGCTCGGCCTGCAGGTGGGCATTGCCAACCGTGGTGTAGCCGGAGGCCGGGTTACTGAAGCCATTGTTGACCTGGTCGGGCGTCGGTGCCCGAAAGCCCTGCGCCCACTGTGCGTAGGGGGATAGCCAGGGAGCGTGTCGCCAGACCATTCCCAGTCGCGGTGTCAGGGCATGATCGCTAAGCGAGGCGAGCGGGGCGGCATAGGCATGGGCGGATGGGGTGAGCTGGTAATGATCCAGCCTTAGGCCGGGAATAATGCTCAATTGCCCGGCCTCCATCTCGTCTTGGACAAAGATGCCGGTCAGGGTGTAGTCGGTATCGGGAAAGGGCTTCGACGGAAAACGCTCGCCAGGAGGCGGTACGGTGCCATTGCGCTCGGCGCGGATGGTGCTGCGGCTCCAGTCAAAGCCATAACTCAGCCGCTGCGACAGTGGTGTGGCCAGATGGCTTTCAAATTGACTGGCAACCCCCGCTACGTTCTGCTCATACCGGTTGTCACGAGTACGGTCGGCGGCGGTGTACCGGTCTTCAATCGAAAATTGGCTGACTTCGGCATGTTGCCAGTAGAGGCGGGTATCGACCTTCTGCAGCCAGGTGGCATTGAGGTCACGGTAGCGGTGCTCCAGGGTCAGACGGTCGCGCTGGCTGCGGTCTCGACTATCCAGATCAATGACGCTGCTGGCGGCAAGCGGAGCGAGCGCACGTGCGGAGTAGACTTCGCTGTCCTGGTTGCGTCGCTGCCATTCCGCACTGGCTGCCAGTTGGTGCTCGGAGGTGAGTACCCACTGCACTTTGCCGAGCCAGTAGCGGTGATGATAGTCGAGGGGGTTGGGAGTGGTGCGATTGCTGTTCTGGGCGTCGTTATCACCCCGGTTTTCAGTCTCATGGCCTTGTCGATCGCTGCCCAGTAGCATGGCCTGCCAGCGCTCGCCTCGGCCTGCCAGGGCTGCCGCAGCATGGCTGGAATGATCAACCGAAGCATGCCCAAGCTTGGCAATGCCACCAATCGCTTGATCTTTCCGCAGCAAGTCAACCGGATCAAGCGTGCGCAAACTGACGGCACCGGCTAAGCCATCGCTACCAAACTGTGTTGAGGCCGGTCCGCGTAGTACCTCGGCAGCCTTCAGGCTGTCAATCTCGACGAATTCACCTCGGCCAGTGGCAAAGGCTCCAAAGCTGAAGCTATTGGGTAGGCGGATGCCGTCTACGGTCATCAGCACCTGATTGCCTTCCAGTCCCCGAATATTTACGCCCTCGTTACCTGCGCGCCCGGTAGCCGAACCTGCTGCAGTAAAGCGGCTTGGTGCGGTACGGATCGAAACATCCAGCTCGTCACGCAAGAGGGTTTTCAGATTATTGGGGGCAGACTGTTCGATCTGTACCCGGCTGGTAACGCTGACCGTGGCAGGTACGTTGTCGATACGCCGTTCGGTACGTGTAGAGCTGACGGTAATTTCATTCAGCCGATTCACTTCGTCTGCGGAGTCGGCTGTCGGTTGTGCCAGTGCTGGTGTGAGGTTCCAGGCCGTCGTCAGTGCCAGCGCAAGCGGTGTTCTGCTCAACATGATGCTTCCTTGCAATTCGGAATGGCACGGGCTGGCGACGGCTGGCTGGTGCAGTGTTCAGATGAAGTAATGCCTGAGGCAAGCGTGGAGATTAGGCACGCAACTACCTTTGCATAAAGATTAAATGATAATTGTTCTCATTTGCAAGGCCATTGTGCGAACTTGACTGGCAAAGCGATGCGGTTGGCAACTAAACGATCTGGGTATGGACTGCCGCGCGAGAACACAAACGTTGGCATGGGCGCGGAGAGACAGCTGGCGGGAGGCGGATATTGCCTGTCAGATGCCAATATCCACCGAACTACGAGGGCAGGGACTGTTAATTAGCTTATCAAGCTAATACGCACCATCGCCGCGCACCACCACCAAAGCAGTTTTGAAGATAATTTTGATATCGCCAAATAAGGACCAGTTATTGACGTAATAGGAATCAAGCGCAACGCGCTCGGTATAGCTCATATTGTTACGGCCACTCACTTGCCAAAGACCTGTTAAACCGGGCCGCACACTTAAATACAGATCAATATCAGCGCCGTAACGGGGCATTTCTGCTTCGACGATTGGACGGGGCCCAACCAAGCTCATGTCCCCGATTAATACATTCCATAATTGCGGCAATTCATCGAGACTGGTTTGGCGGAGGATCGCGCCAATGGGGGTGATGCGTGGATCATCTTTCAGTTTGAAATCGCGCTCCCATTCCTCTCGGGCTGCAGGGTCGTGCGCCAGTAATTCCTTCAAACGTTGGTCTGCATTGGGAATCATGGTGCGAAACTTATAACAAACAAATGGCTGGCCTGCTCTTCCAACCCGCTTGTGGCCAAATATCGCGGTACCACCGTGAGAGCGAATAATCAGACTGACCACCATAAAAACCGGAAGCAGTAATATCAGCAATATTCCGGCCCCGATTATGTCGAGCAGACGTTTAGCAAGGCGCTGAATCAAACTAGTACCCACTTGATAAATGTGACGATATGCAACATTTCTTGAAACAGGCAGGACGCTATTTCAAGATGGCCCTAAGAATCTCGCTGGGGACGGGCATGGATACGGCTTCCCCAATCTCTTTCAGCAAGATGAACTTTACTTCGCCTCGCTCGACTTTTTTATCAAGAGACATCAGGTCAATATATCTATCAACACCCAGCACGGGCGCCTCAGTAGGTAAGCCAGTAGCCGCAATCACACGTTCGACAGCTGCCCTGGCCGTGGAATTAATCAAACCCATACGCTCGCTGGCAATTGCCGCCAGACACATGCCTGCAGCTACAGCTTCACCATGTAGCCAGTGGCCATACCCCAAGCCCAACTCAATGGCATGACCGAATGTGTGACCGAAATTTAAATAAGCACGAACACCTGATTCAGTTTCATCTGCACTGACAATGCTTGCTTTATTCTGGCAGCATCGGGCAATCAAATGCTCCAGTAATTGCGCGTCGCGATTCAGAATCCCGGTTAGATTATGCTCATACCAATCAAAGAATTCAGTATCGCCAATCAGGCCATATTTGATGACTTCCGCCAAGCCTGCCAAGTATTCTCTCTTTGGCAGGGTATTGAGCGTTTCGATGTCAGTAATGACTACTGCGGGCTGATGAAATGCACCTATCAGATTTTTACCTCTTGCATGGTTGATGCCGGTTTTTCCTCCAACCGACGAATCAACCTGTGCCAATAAGGTAGTAGGGATTTGGATGAATGGGATGCCGCGCATAAAAGTTGCTGCGGCATAACCAACCAAATCGCCAATAACACCACCGCCCAAAGCAATCAACATCGACTTCCTATCGAATTTCTTCTCAAATAGAAAATCGTAAATAGTCTCAAGGGTGGTTTGATTTTTATATTGCTCACCATCGGGCAATACCAAGCTTTCGGTGGCGATTCCTGATTGCCCGAGGCTATTCAGCAACTGATTCAGGTACAGAGGGGCCACCGTGGAATTGCTGATGACGGCAACACGTCGTTTCCCGACGGTATCGCTAAACAGGTTGTGGCGGCGAAGTAGCCCAGATGCAATTTCTATCGTGTAGCTACGGTTGGCTAAATCAACGTTCACAGTGGTCATTATCAGGCCAATTCAATATCTTCAGAATTTGCTGTGTGAGGGAATTTACGCTTTGCCGACTTGTGTCCACGACCAAGTCGGCAACGGCGTGGTAGAGGGGGTCTCGAATGGCAAAAAGTTCGGTCAGACGTGCGAGCGGATCGGCTGTTTGCAGGAGTGGGCGGTTTTTGTCGTGCTTGGTACGTGCATACAAATCTTCAGGGGAGGCCCTCAAATAGATGACATATCCACCTGCGGACAGAATCTGACGATTCTCTTCGCTGATCACTGCACCGCCACCAGTAGCAAGCACAATGCCCCGCTGGCTTGCCAGGGCACGTAGGGCTTCTGTTTCTCGCTGCCGGAATCCTTGCTCGCCTTCGATGTCGAAGATCGTGGGTATACGAACACCCGTTCTTGCTTCGACGATGTGGTCGGAATCGTAGAATTCTTTATGGGTGGCTTTTGCCAAGCATCTGCCAACAGTGGTTTTACCCGCCCCCATTAGCCCGACCAGAAAAAAATTGCCCGACGCCATGGCGTCGAGCAATTTTTTATTCCTATTTATGTCTTTCACCTCAAGGAAAGCTCCTGACTTAGGATTTTTGGAGTGATAAAGATAAGCAGCTCTTTCTTTTCATCCAGTTTCTTTGTGTTCTTGAACAGATTGCCAAGTACCGGGATATCGCCAAACAGCGGTACTTTTGTCACCGTGTCTTGAATTTCCTGGGTAAAGATACCACCAATTACGACTGTCCCACCATTTTCAACCAATACTTGGGTCGAAACTTGCTTGGTATCAATGGTTGGGCCGGCGCCGGTATCTCTGCCGCGGCTGTCTTTGTTGACCTTAACATCCATGATGATGTTGCCGTCAGGCGTGATGTGCGGCTTTACCTTCAAGCTCAGTGTCGCCTTCTTGAAAGAAACGCTGGTTGCACCACTGGAGGTTGCTTGTTGGTAAGGAATTTCCGTACCGTCCTCGATAACTGCTTCAACTTGGTCAGAAGTAACCAAACGAGGGCTGGAGATGATCTTGCCTTTGCCATCAGCTTCCATCGCAGTCAGTTCCAGGCCAAGCAAGTTACCTGAGGCACTATCGATCAAGGCTGCGATGGTTCCCGCTGCAAAACCATTCAGGCCGGCTGCTGGTAGCGCAACATTGTTGGCTGTGGACGACAGGCCAGTTACAAACTCCCTACGTTTCTGAGCTTCGACATATTCCAGATTGGTACCGGAGGTAATGACATTGTCGCCAATGGTGCCTTTTGAGCCGAAGGAGATCCGTGCGCCAAGGTTGCGGCCGAAGTTATCGCTGGCTTCTACAATCCGGGCTTCGATCAATACTTGCCTTACTGCAACATCGATTTTGGCAATCAGGTTGCGGATATCTTCAAGCTTGGCGGGCACATCCTGAATAAACAGGGTATTAGTCCGAGGGTCAATCACTGCGCTACCGCGTTTGGTGAGCATCGATTGTTTTTCATCGGTCAACAGCTTTTTGAATTCCTCAGCCTTCTGGTACTTGAGCTGGAACGATTCGGTTCGGAGCGGCTCCAGGTCTGCTATCTGTTGGCGGGCCTCCAGAGCTTGTTTCTCCTTGGCTGCCAGCTCATCGCGCAAAGCTACCCACATCACGTTGCCATTCTCGCGCTTATCAAGACTCTTACTCTGCAGAATGATGTCTAGGGCTTGGTCCCATGGTACATCTTTCAGGCGTAGGGTAAGGTTCCCTGTTACGGTATCACTGGTAATGATGTTCTTGCCCGTGAACTCGGCAATGACCTGCAGGACCGTACGCACTTCAACATTCTGGAAGTTCAGAGACAGCTTCTCGCCTTTGTAAGTGGGCTTTTCCAGTTGAGCCATGCGGCTGGCTTGCTCATCCACGGCACGGACTTCAACGGTAAATTTAGACTCGGTCTGATAGGCGGAATATTCCCATTGGCCTTTGGGCTCAATCACCATCTTTACCGAATCGCCTTGGGTGAAGGTGTCGATCTTCTGAATGGCGGTACCAAAGTCAACCACATCCATCCGTCGTTCCAGATTGCGCGGAATCGCAGTCTTGGCGAACTCAACGATCAGGTTCTTGCCTTGCTGACGGATATCAATGCCGATATTGGGGTTGGACATGTCAACGACGACACGACCTTCACCGTCTTTACCTCGGCGGAAATCGACATTCTTCAGTGACTCTTTGGTACCCAGCGTCTTATTTTCCGAAAACTGCGAGCTGGTATTGACGGCTGGCGTTGCGGCTACGCTTGCAGCATCGACACTGATTTGCAGCTTGTTGCCTTCGGCCTTGGTTTCATAGGTCGCTGTTCTGACCAAACTTAACACCAGCCGGGTTCTGCCCGTTCCTTCCGCCAGATTGATCGACTTTATCGCGGAGCTATTGACCACCAAGCTGCTCTTCCCGCTTTGGTTGGAGACATTGATAAAGTCAAAGGCAATGCGAGGCGGGGTGTTCACTGCAAAACTTGCAGGTAACGCCACGGGTTTATCCATCGTAATGGTGACAACTTGCTTGTCCGATGCAACGCTACTGACCTCGATACTTTTAATCGAATTGGCTGCATCGTTGGCAACAGCTGCCTGAGCCAACATCGCAACACACAGCGCCTTCAACCATTTGAATGCCTTATCGTAGGTCATTTCTTTTGCTCCGATTCTTCGAGCGTTAATTGGGTGGATCGCTCGACCCAGTCGCCGCCACTGTCTTCAACGATTTCTTTGATTTGAACTTCGGTATCGGTAATTGCCGAAATCATTCCAAAGTTCTGGCCCAGATAGCTACCAACCTTGACACGATACAGATTGCCATCTGGTGTTTTGATCAAAGCATGAATCTCTTTGCCTCGTTGCAGGGTTCCCACCATCCGCAATTTTTCGAGGTCGTAAGCTTCAAGCGTTTCCTTGGGACGGTTGAAATTAGGTGCCAGCGAGCCACCACCTTTTTTTGCTACGTCCATTTTGACAGGTCGGAAGGGATCAACCTGGTCGAATGCATTGTAGGGAAATGGTTGGTAAGGTTTGACCTCTGGTAATGGGTCTACCTTACCTCGAAGGTTTTGGCTATTTTCCTTCATCCATTCTTTAAGATCGCCAAACTGTTCGCCACCACATCCGGCTAACAGAGCGACCAGCAGGATAGAAATTCGCTTGCTCATGGCCTTTCTCGTTCTCCGTGACGGCTACTGCTGCTTCTTCTTCTTGGCCTCTGCCTCCGCCTTTTTGATCTGAACAGCTTCTTCAGGATCAAGCGCGCGATAGGTTTTAGCCACGGCCTGCATCAACAAAATATTGCCTGCAGCGCCTGGCGTACCTGGTGCGGCAGGTACCGAAATCTGCACGTTGTTGAGAGTGACGATCCGCGATAGTTGTGCGACGTCGCTGGTAAATGCTGCGAGGTCGTGATAGCTGCCGACAATCTTCAGTTCGATGGGGAGTTCCGCAAACTCAGAAGTACGAGTCTCCACTGCTGCGGGCTTGAACAACTCAAATTGCAGGCCGCGACCAACTCCAGACTGGTTGATTTCGGTAATCAACACTTCCATTTCGGACTTGCTGGGCAATTGCTTTAGCATGGCGCCAAAAGACTGCTGAATTTCAGCGAGCTGCTGCTTATACGCATCAAGGTTGACAGCCCTTGCCTTTTTGTCGAGATATTCTCGCTTCAGCTCTTCTTCTTTAGCTACGCCTACGTTCAGCTCTTCCCTTTGCGCATCAATGAGGAGGAAATAGCCAAGGACAATCACCACCACGAAAATGACGGCGAAAGCTCCAATTTGTATAACGGCCGGCCAGTTACCGACATCTTTCGGATCTAGCCGCCGCAAATCATCAATCACGCTCATGCCTTGCCTCCGCCAGACTCCGGTTTTGCGCCATCTTGCTTGGCTCCATCTTTCTTGGCTTGCCCCGGCTTTGTCTCCTCCTCGGCTTGCGCACGTGTAACTTTGACGCGTAGATTAAATTCGCTCAGCCGCTTGTTACCGACGGGTGTCGCTTTGATTTCAATCAGCGTCGGCTGCTCAAATATAGGAGAGTCATTCAGGCTGCGCATGAAGGTGGAAACCCGCGCATTCGACTGGGTGTAACCGTTCAGGACAAGCTGATCGTCGGTCTGCTTGATTTCGCGCAGATAAACGCCTTCAGGGGTTTGTCTAACCAGCTGATCAAGGATATGCACCGCTTCGGATCGGTTTGACTGAAGTCGTTCAACCACCTTCTTGCGGTCCAGCAGCGCTTGGCGCTCCTTCTTCAGCGTCTCGATCTCTGCAATTTGCTTGTCGAGTAGTTCATTCTGCCCCTTCAGAAATGCGTTCCGCTCTTCCTGATTGGCAATTTCCTGTTGAACGAAAGTGTAGGCCGCAGCGACCACCGCAAACCCGGCGGCAAAACTCATCGCGGAAAGAAACGCGAAGCGGCGAAGGCGAGCCTTCCGCTTCTGCTCCCGGTGGGGGAGCAGGTTGATACGAATCATGGGTCAAATCTCCGCAAGGCCAAGCCACATGCGATGAGCAACGATGGCGCATCCAGCAGTAACTGTCTCGTTTTAATACGGCTCGACTGCGTCATGTTCAGGAATGGATTGGCAATCATGGTGCTGACCTGCGTACGGCTTGCCACGATTTCGTCCAGACCCTGTATCACGCTGCAGCCACCAGCCAACAGGATGTGATCCACAGTGTTGTACTGCGTAGACGTAAAGAAGAATTGCAGGGCTCTTGAGATTTCCAAGGCCAAGGTATCCATGAAAGGCTGCAGAACTTCGGGCTCGTAATTTTCTGGCAGCCCGCCGTTGCGTTTCGCCGCTTCGGCTTCTTCCGATGACAAGTTGAATTTGCGTTGAATATCGAGGGTTAATTGATTACCCCCAAAAGCCTGTTCACGAAAATAAACTTGTTGACCATCTCTTATGACATTGATATGCATCATAGATGCGCCAATATCAACGACTGCAACAGTCTGATCTGCCCCGGAATTCGGTAGTTGACGCTGAATGAGTTCAAATGCCGCTTGGGTAGCAAAAGATTCCACATCCATGACGATTGCTTTTAGTCCGGCAGCTTCAATTGCCGCTACACGGTCCTCTACTTTTTCTTTCCTGGAGGCTGCAATCAATACTTCTACTTCGTCTGGAGTGGCTGGAGATGGCCCCAAAACCTGAAAGTCAAGATTAACTTCATCTAATGCAAACGGAATATATTGGTTTGCTTCAGTTTCGACCTGCATCTCCAGTTCTGGCTCGGTTTGTCCGGCAGGAACGGTAATCTTCTTTGTTATGACAGCAGCAGCAGGGAGCGCCAGGGCTGCGGTCTTAACGCGAGTTCCCATATTGCGCCATGCGCGCTTGACGGCCTCTCCTACGGCCTCTAGATTAGCGATGTTTCCATCTGTAACGGCATCTTTTGGTAATGGTTCAATAACATAGCGTTCCATTTCCAAATTCTTGCCAGTCTCTTTAAGCTCTACCATCTTAACCGCCGAAGTGCTGATATCAATACCAATCAGCGGCGGAGACTTCGGCTTTAGGAAATCCAGCTTCAACTCGATTTTCCTTTTTCAAATTAGGTTAGTAGGAGAAATTTATTTCAAGTTACGTTAAATCGTAGCAGCCCGTTCTCGGAGTGTAAAGCCAGTTTTATGCATTTATTCTATTCTTGGTTCCGACCTCTATAATAGGATCCCTCAACTTTTCTTGCCCAGATCGAAAGAATCATTCCATGTTCCGACGTTGGTTACTCGTGATCTTCGCCTTGGTGACAGCATTGGTCGTCGCTGCCATTGGCGCTGTAGCCATGGCGATCGCCGTTACCTATCCAAGACTGCCTTCGCTTGATGTATTAACCGATTACCGTCCCAAAATCCCCCTTCGGGTATACACCAGTGATGGTGCGTTGATCGGCGAGTTCGGTGAGGAACGGCGCGCTTTTGTGCCGATTGCGCAGGTTCCTCAACTCATGAAGTTTGCGATTCTGGCGGCAGAGGATGAACGCTTCTATCAGCATCACGGTGTTGATTACATCGGGGTAGCCCGTGCGTTGCTGTCTAATATCGTGTCCGGTCAGACACGTTCCGGCGCAAGTACCATCACCATGCAGGTTGCGCGCAATTTCTTCCTGTCCAGCGAGCGCACCTACAGTCGCAAGTTCAATGAAGTGCTGCTAGCTACCAAGATAGATCACGATCTATCAAAAGATCAGATTCTTGAGTTGTACTTCAACCAGATTTATCTGGGGCAACGTGCTTACGGGTTTGCTGCGGCCGCTCAGGCTTATTATGGTAAGTCACTGAATCAATTGACTATTCAAGAAATGGCGATGCTGGCGGGCTTGCCTAAAGCGCCGTCCAGTTACAACCCGGTCGTTAATCCTAAACGTGCGCGTTTGCGTCAACTGTATGTTTTGCGTCGCATGCGGGAGCTGAATTTCATTGACGATGCGCAGTTGCAGGCAGCTGTTGAAGCCCCTTCTTACGTCAGACATAGTGCAGAAAGCTTTGCTGTGCACGGGGAATATGTCGCGGAGATGGTCAGACAGACCATGGTGGAGCGGTACAAGGATGCTGCCTATACCCAAGGTTTCAAGGTGTATACGACAGTCGTAGCCAATCACCAGAACACTGCCTTCGAGTCGGCTCGAAAGGGCTTGCTTGATTACGATCGCCGCCACGGATATCGCGGACCTGAGGGATACGTTGATATTGATCAGGCCAAGGATAAACCGGAGGAGTGGCTGGATGACCAGCTTGCCGAGGTAAAGGATGCTGGGGATCTGATTCCTGCGGTGGTTTTGCAGGCCAGCCCCAAGCTGGTCAAGGTGTATGCCAAGGGAGGGAATCTGCTCGAAATTCCGGCATCAGGGCTGAAGTTTGTGCAGGCATTTCTGTCGGATAAGCAACCTCCTGCCAGTCGCATCCGACGTGGCGCAGTCGTGCGGGTGCAGTTGCAGGACAAGAATTGGCAGCTTGTCCAGTTGCCTCAGGCCGAGGTCGCTTTCCTCTCAATGAATCCGCAGAATGGTGCGATTTTGTCGTTGATTGGCGGCTTTGATTTTGGCCGAAATAATTTTAATCACGTTACTCAGGCGTGGCGTCAACCAGGTTCTAGTTTCAAACCATTTATCTATTCCGCTGGCATTGAAAGGGGATTTACTCCGGCAACTCTCATCAACGATGCACCGTTGGTTATAGATCCGGGTCAAATTGGGGGCCAGCATTGGGAGCCGAAAAACTTCGATGGGGGGTTTTCGGGGATGATGACTATGCGCAATGCTCTGACACGCTCGAAGAACCTGGTGTCGATCCGAATCCTGCAAGCGATCTCGCCGCAATACGCGCAGCGCCATATCACCCGCTTCGGCTTTGACCCCAAGCAGCATCCCGCCTATCTGACAATGGCGTTGGGCGCAGGCATTGTCACACCACAGCAACTTGCAGAGGGGTATTCTGTCTTTGCGAACACCGGCTATCGTGTGCGGTCTTACTTCATAGACCGGATCGAAGACAGTCGCGGGCAAGTGCTGGCCAAGACCGAACCGGAGGTCGCAGAGAAGAACGCAACACGAACGCTGGATGTGCGGAATGCGTTCATCATGACCAGCATGATGCATGACGTGACCCGCTTCGGTACGGCGGCCAAGACCAATGTGTTGGGCCGTAACGATCTGGCAGGCAAAACCGGAACGACGAGTGATTCACACGATGCATGGTTTGCCGGATTCCAGCCCTCATTGGTGGCCGTGGCCTGGATCGGGTTTGATCAACCCAAATCGCTGGGAGGTTCTGAAACCGGTGGGGTGGCTGCACTGCCAATCTGGATCAACTACATGGGCAAGATGCTGAAAGGCGTTCCAGAATACATTTACCCGGTACCGGAAGGCGTTGTGACTCAAAGTATCGAATCTGAACGTGGCGCCCGCACGGAATACTTCCTAGCGGAGTTCCCGCAAACCAATCCGGAGCTTGGTCTCGACAACAGCTCGAATGGCAATGCCCAGTCGATAGACGAAGTCAAAGACTTATTGTTCTGATGTGCTGTTCTGGTTTTCTACCTGCTGGCCGCCAGCGGCGGTCAGCAGGTAGCTGAGATTCTGAGTACGGAGTAACTCGACCCTTCGCGCCCTTGGGCGTTACCGCTGCAATCGACAACAGAGGAGAACAGCCAGAGCCGACTGTGTAAAGGGAGCCGTGAAGACTTCCCCTGTTTCTGGATAAGTGACCGTCCAAATGGGGAGTGATCGGGCGTCTTCGTCTGACTAGGCGCTGTTGACGTTTTGTTTTCGGATCGCACTTCGTCGGATTTAGGTCTGATGCGAGGCGAAAGCGCGCCACTTGTGGTAAGCCACGCGACCGGAAGCAAAACGTCAGCAGCGCCTAGCTAAACAATAGAAAGGGCCAGGTATGAGTCGCGAACGCATTGCACAGCAAAACCGGGACCAGATTGCCCAGGTTGCTGCCAGATTGATTGCCCAGGACCATGTGCTGGACTTGGCACTCGCCAAGCGTAAAGCTGCCCGGCAGCTGGGTTTGGCGGATGATCGTAATATGCCGACCAATCAGGAGGTGGAGCGCGAGTTGTCTTTGTACCGGGAGATTTATCAGCAGGATCACCCCTCCATACTGTTGGCACTACGCTATAAGGCGGTGGAGTTGATGCAGATGTTTGATGAATTCAAACCTTATCTCTGCGGCTCGGTGCTGACGGGTTCTGCGGGCGAGCAGTCTGATATCAACCTGACAATCTTTACCGACAACCCTAAAGCCGTTGAGCTGTTTTGCCTCAACCACGCGATTGACTATCGCATTCTTGCCGATCGGCATCAGCACACCGAGTCCCCCACCATCGGTTTTTACTACGACGACACGCCAGTACGCATTGCGGTTCGACCTTTGCGTGAGCAGCGCCAGTCGAGTCGCGGCCATGGTGCTCCGCTTGAGCGGGCGCAACTGGCTAAAGTGCAAGCTTTGGTTGCTGAGTCGGAACAGGACATTGCGACGAGCGATGCAACTTGAATTGCGTTAACCAGTCAAAATCATTGAAGGCCATGGTGCAATACGCTTTGCACCATGGTGCGGTTTGACGTGGTTGCGGGAACGCAGGCTTGTGCGAAATACCCGAAAGCCGCAGATCTGCTGGGTGCCAAGGGGCCTTCAGGTTTGGTATTTCTCCCAGCAAACCAGCAGGAACGCGAGGATGTGCTAGAAAACCTATAATCCCTAGGCGCTGTTGGCCATTTTCCTAGTCGCGCCGGATCGCCTTTTGAGATATGCCGGCGTTGCACGGCCCTTACATAGACGGACTTTGCTGCAGGCTGTGCGTGTTGGCCTCCACTACATTCCGATCCGGCGCGATTGGAAAAAGGGTCAACAGCGCCTGGGTGGATGGGTAGGGCTTGTGGGCGTGTAGCGCATAGCAGCAGTGGCGTCTGTTGTTGATGACGCAAAATTGATTTGCCTGTCAGGACCAAGATCCAGTACCTCTGCGATCGTTGTCTGGAGTCTGACGGAGAACCTGCCGGGTATCGATCATGGTTACCGCATCTCCTCCTCTGGTGTCAGAAGAAGTCCCCCGCCGGATTACCGAGGCTGATCTGGCTGCTGGTCAGCCGATGACCTTGGCGAATGCCGCTGAAATTGCGCAATTACTGACTGCGGTCGCCAGCGGACACGAGATGGTCTGCCTGTATTTTGGCCAAGGCGCTGACGACTTTGCCTTATCCGCGATATTGGGAGTGGATCCGCAGCACCATAGTTTTGTCCTTGACTTCCCTGCAGATACCGATTCACTGCCACAAACCAGCGAAGGGTATCGCCTGTTGTGCGTCACTTCTCAAAACCGCATCAAGATTCAGTTTGAAGTCGTCGCCCGCGATTTCATGCTCAATGGCCGGGCTGCTTTATTGGCGGCGCTGCCACAGTCCGTTCTGCGTCTGCAGCGGCGAGATCATTACCGGTTGACGACCCCGCTGGGCCAGCCGCTGAGCTGCCATATTCCGGTTTCGGCGCAGGAAGAGATCGAAGTGGCACTGATTGATATCAGCTTGGGCGGGATGGGTATTCTTGGCTATGTGCCGGGGCTCAAACTGGCGCCTGGTACCTGCTATGCCCACGTACGTATTGAATTGCCAGGGACAGGGACGATTGTCGCTGATATTCAGGTACGCAGTACCTTCGATATCACTTTACGCAATGGCATTCGGAGCGTGCGCACGGGGTGCCAGTTCCTCAATCTGCCGGGCACCATGCAAGCACTGGTACAGCGCTATATCACGCGGATTGAGCGGGAACGTCTGGCTCGTCTACAACAGGCTTAAGTGAGGCTCGATCTGTGCAGTGCGCCGGCACCATGCCGCAGTGGCGCGGTGTGAGCAGAAATCAGATATCAACAGAGCCTAAGTCTGGCGGGTGTCACGAGGCATTGCAGATTGCAAAAGCCGTAACTTTGCCTGTCGATTCAGCCTTTTAATCGCAGCTTCGCGCTTGAGTGCCTGCGAGCGGCCTCCGACCTTTTCCCAATAAACCAGCATCACCGGCAGACGGCTGCGGGTATAACGTGCGCCTTTTCCTGTCTGGTGGCGAGCGAGGCGAGCTTCTACATTATTGGTAGCGCCGGTGTAGAGGGTATCGTCGGCGCAGCGCAGCACATACACTCCCCATTCCTCTTCTGCCACTGCCGACTTGGCCGGCGAACCTTGCTGGCGACAACCTGACATGCAACCTCTCTTTCTGAGAACGACCTTACGCGCTATCGAGACTCGAGCCCTGGCGGCAGGTTTGCCGCTGATGGAAAGGGCGGGGCTCGCCATTGCCCAATTTACTCATGAGCGGACAGACCTGGAACGACGCATTCTTGTGCTGGCCGGGCCCGGTCACAACGGTGGCGATGCGCTGGTAGCTGCGGCCGAACTGACCGAACTGAACCATGCCGTCGATCTGCTCTGCTGGGGCGCCGAAACCCGTTCAGACACGGCGCGTGTGGCATATGAACAGTTTCTGGCGAATGGTGGCCGTCTGCTGACGGCCCTGCCACGCTACGCCAACTGGCAAATGGCGATTGATGGTCTGTTTGGCATTGGGCTTAACCGGCCCTTGCAAGGCGACTGGCTGTCCTTGATTGAGCGCATCAATACCTGTGATCTGCCCGTGCTGGCGATTGATCTGCCCAGTGGCCTATGTAGCGACACCGGGCAGATTCTCGGTGCGGCGATACAGGCCAACTGGACGCTCAGCTTCATCGGCCTCAAGCCTGGATTGTTCACCCTGCAAGGCCGTGACCATGCCGGCGAAATCTATCTGGATACGCTCGGTCTGACCAGTGAGAATCTGGCCGGTGCCAATGCACAGCTGGTCAACCAGATGCCGGCAACGATTGCCCGGTTGCGTCGCCCGCGCCACGCCCATAAAGGAATGTTTGGGGATGTCGGGGTGATTGGCGGCGGTCTTGGCATGGTAGGAGCGCCATTGCTGGCTGGCCGTGCGGCATTGCTGCTGGGCGCCGGCCGCGTCTGGGTCAGCGCCCTCGCAGCGGGAGCGCCCGCTTACGACCCGCTGATGCCCGAATTGATGTTTGCGCCGGTGGACCAGCTTCTGGAGCCGGACAATCTTGCCGCGTTGGTGCTTGGTCCTGGGCTTGGCACCGAGGACGTGGCAGTCGAGGCGTTACGGCAGGCATTGGCTGGCGCAGTGCCCCTGGTGCTGGATGCCGATGCGCTCAATTTGCTGGCGGCGCACAAACCCCTGGCGCGACAGCTGACCAAGCGCCGGGCGCCTGCCATTCTGACTCCGCATCCGCTGGAGGCAGCAAGGCTGCTGGGTTGCGATACCGCTACCATTCAGGCCGACCGGTTACAGGCAACCGCAGAATTGGTAAAGCGCTACAAAGCCTGTGTGGTGCTGAAAGGGGCTGGCAGCATTGTCAGTGATGGCAAACAGACCTACCTCAATGCCAGTGGTAGCCCGGCGCTCAGTTCGCCGGGGCAGGGAGATGTACTGGCCGGCATGATTGCCGCTTTGCTGGCACAAGGCTTGAGTGCCATCGAGGCGGCGCAGCTGGGTGTCTATCTGCATGGCCGAGCGGGTGACGTTGCTGAGCAGACCGGTACCGGCCCGATTGGCCATACCGCCAGCGAGACCGCCCAGTTTGCAAGGCGTTTACTGAATCAGGCGGTGCTGGCCCTCTAGGTTAGGTGTCGTTGACACGGGGTTTCCCGTCGCGGCGCTGTGCAGGTTGCGGGCGGGGCTTCAAGCGCACGGATTGGCATTCATCAGACCTCAACATTGAACGCTTCGCCAGTCTCGAAGAACGCACCTCCTGCGACGTAATGGATGCTGCGTTCGGAGCCGGCCTCAAGCATCCAGCGTCCTTCCGAGAATGCGGCTGAATCGGCCCAGGCCGCGACGACTTCGCCAATGAACAAGTCATAAACCTGCTGGTTATGCGGTTCCGGCACCAGCTTGCATTCCAGCCAGGCCAGGCAGCCTGCAAGCAATGGGGCGGCAACTTGGTCTCCTGCGAAGGTATCCAGCCCGAAAGTGGTGAATTTGTCCGTATCGTGGCCAGAGCAGGACCCTACCTGTAAGGTGGCTTGTGCCAGTGACCGGCCGGGGATGTTCAGCACAAACTCGCCGGAAGACTCGATCAACCCACGGCTAAAGGTGCTTTTGTCGATGACGACAGCGATTTTGGGGGGATTGAAGTCGAGCGGCATCGACCACGCGGCGGCCATGATATTGCGTCGGCCTCCGGCGGCACTGGTGACGATGACCGTCGGGCCGTGGTTCAGCAGGCGATACGCCTGTTTCAAGTCAACGGGAAGTTTCATACGGGGATCTCTGTGTACTGGGAAAAGACTGATGCCGCTCTTGGTCTGGTTGGGCTGTGGGCCACAGCATCTCGCCGCCTAGGCGCTGTTGATGGTCTGCAGGCGTGCCAGTAGGGCGTTGAGCGCTTTGGAATCGGGCCAGTCGCGAGGTAAGAGCAAGCCGCGCGCCAGTTCGGCACCGCCTTCTTCGGGCGGAGCGTATTCGGCCACCATCACTGGCCGGCTATGCTGCGTGTCGCTGGTATGCAGGGTGTCGATCCATCTGGAAAACTCGGGATCTTCCGGGCGGGCTGACCGTGGGGCCATCCAGTTCTGGCGAGGCAAGTAACGCCAGCGACTGTCTTGGCGTTGCCGGGGTAGATCTTCACCCCAGCGGCGCCACCAGCCACGTAGATGGGCTGCCGCCAGTCCGGACCAGGGGAGGTGATTGGGGTCACGATAGAACATCCAGCCTCTTAGCCATGCCAGCGGTCGCACCGAAGTCTGGACTGGCAATGCCGCCCGGCCTGCCGTGCTGAAGGCAAGCCGCAGCTGGTGGTCAAACAAACGCGCCAGCTTGATTCGTAGTGCATCGCGCAAGCCTGGCCCAAGATAATGCAAGGTGCCGTCGAGCGGCAGCGCCACATAGATTTTAACTGCCAGCTCCAGATGCCAGATTTCGCCAGCGGGCTCGCTGACCAGGAAGTCGTACTCCCCCTTGCTGATGCCGTTTTCATGAACGGCCAGTTGATGAGCCAGTAGACGGTGATCAGGAAGATGCTGCAGTGTTGCCTGCATCAGGCGCTCGGCGTAACGCCCCAAGCGGAATGGCTCCGCCTGCAGTGCTGTAGCGTCCAGCTCTGCCTTCAGCGCGGTCTGGTCAAGTTGCTGCAGCCATTGTGTGCCGAGGCGGGGACTGCCGTGACAAACGAACTCGGGCAGACTGGCATCGGCCAACAATGAGGGTGAAGTCAGCAGCCAGCGTAAATCTGGCAGCCAGTCTGGGTCTGAGGCGATCATGCCGGCAAGCTTGGAGCGAAAGCAGCCACTATGCCGCAGCTGCCTGTGAAATCCTAGGTTCTGCAAACCTTACGTCAACAGAACCTGGCTTCATTCGCCGATGACTATCGCTCCAGTTTGTACTTCTGCAGCAGTTCGCCATAGCGTGGGGTTTTCTTGAAGGCGGTCATGGCGTCGGCGAATTTTCGGGCGGTAGCGTCGCCATCTTTCGACTTTGCCTTGCAGAACATCAGATAGGCGGGGCGCTCGTTCAGATAGGGTTTGATGAATTCGAAGCTATCGCCCAGTTTCATCTGCTCGGCAATATAACGGATACGACTGACAACGCCGATGCCGACATCGAAGCGGCCGCCGGAGAATTTGACCAACAGCTGTTCCTCATTGGCGGCGCCATCGTCCTTGCGCAGGAAGCTGGCCTGATCGAACTCGGGGGAATAGGAGAAGCCGCGTATCGTGCCAAAGGCAAACGGTTGCATGAGCTTGAGGTCACCGCTGTACTTGACCCCTTTCGGATTACCCTTGGGTACGAAAAATCCATTCTGTGTGGTTGAAGTGACGTTACCGTCGATGAAATAGCCGAACTGCTCACGCTCCGGGGTTTTGGAAACGTAGCTGAGGGCATCCACTTCGCCATTCTTGGCCATGACCTGCGCACGCGCCCAAGGCACGCTCTGCCACTTCACTTCCAGTCCTATCGACTTGCCGACCTCGTTGATCAGATCAACGTGAAAGCCCGTCAGCTTGCCATCGATCACCATCTCATTGGGCGGATAGAAGCCGTCGCCCCGCGCTACCAACAACTCGGCGGCGGTGCTGGTGGCAGAGAGGCTGGCGATAAGCAGCGCTGCTGATATGTGGGTAATTGGGTGCATGGCAACTCTCCCAGAATGAACAGCATGGTGTGAGTATTGCCAGTACCAAGGTGAATGCAAGGCATTCAGCCTGCCTTTTGTCGGAAGGCAGAGGCCGGCGCGGTTGACGATTTGTTCCCGTTCGGGCTGGGCCGAAACCGGGTCTGGGCGCGCCATGCTTCTGAAGCTCCAACCCGGTTTGGCTTGTCCGGAAAATCAACCGTTATCAGAACCTAGCGCTGACGCTCACCATCTACCAGACGCCACACCTCCAATGGATTGCTCTCGCGTAATGCGGGAGGCAGCAGGGCATCGGGCCAGTTCTGATAGCAGACGGGCCGGGCAAAGCGCGTGATGGCGGCGGTGCCGACCGAGGTCGAGCGGCCATCGCTGGTGGCCGGATAGGGGCCGCCATGGACCATCGCATGCCCGACTTCGACCCCGGTCGGGAAACCGCCAAACAAGACTCGCCCAGCTTTGCGGCTGAGCAAGGGCAGCAACTCCGGCCAGTCAGTCATTTCTTCTGCTTCGGCATGAACTGTCGCGGTCAACTGGCCGCTCAGGCTTTCCAGTGTCGCCAGCAGGCTGGCCTTGTCCGGACAGCGCACCAGCAGCGTGGTGGGGCCGAATACCTCGTGTGCCAGCTCGGGGTAGCGGGCCAGGGTGGCGGCATCGGTTTCCAGCACCGCTGCGCCAACTTTCTTGCCGAATACGGTCTGCAGATACAGGTATTCGACTCCCGGCATCGCGGCCTGGGTGGCGATGCCATCACGAAAGTTTGCGGCGATTTTCTTGCTGAGCATCGGCGCCGCTTCGAGCCCCAGCAGCGCTTGCGGCAGGCGGTTCTTGAACTGGCGGAAGGCGTCGCTTTCCAGTGCCAGGATCAAGCCAGGCTTAGTACACAGCTGGCCATGCCCGAGCGACATCGACGAAGCGAGACCGTAAGCAATCTGCTCGGCTCGTTCAGCCAAAGCCTGTGGCAATAGCACAACCGGATTGATGCTTCCCATTTCGGCGTAAACCGGAATCGGGTCGTGCCGCTCGGCGGCGGCGTCCATCAGCGCCCGGCCGGCGCGCAGCGAGCCGGTAAAACCGACGGCTTTGATGCCGGCATGCCGGACCAGTGCCTGGCCGACGCTGATGCCATCATCAAACAGCAGCGAAAACACGCCCTCGGGCAGATTGCACAACAGCGCTGCTTCCACGATGGCACGCCCGACCAGTTCGGAGGTGCCGGGGTGGGCTGGATGAGCCTTGACGACCACCGGACAACCCGCAGCCAGCGCAGAGGCGGTATCGCCACCTGCGACCGAAAAGGCCAGCGGGAAGTTGCTGGCACCGAAGACGGCGACAGGTCCGAGGGGCTGCAACATGGAGCGCAGATCAGGCTTGGCCTGTGGCTGGCGTTGTGGGTTGCCGTGATCAATCCGCAATTCCTGCCAGTCACCACGCTCTGCGACATCTGCAAACAGCCGCAACTGCCCGGTAGTCCGGGCCAGCTCGCTCTTGACGCGGGTTTCGGGCAAGGCGGTTTCCAGCATCACCAGCGTGGTGAGCTCGCTCTCCCGCTGTTCCAGTTGCCGGGCAATTTCGGCCAGAAAGGCTGCGTGCTGCGCACCACCCAGTGCGGCATAGGTAGGAGCGGCTTGGCTGGCCAGCCGCACTGCCGCGTCGATTTCGGCAGGGCTGGCTCGGAAGAAGCGCTGTGGCAGCGCTTCGTCGGTGGCCGGATTGCTTGCCTGGAAACCGTGCTCGTTTTCTTCTGCCAGGCCGTAACCGACCAGGGATAAACCTTGCAACATCATCATCCTCACATTTGAGGTTCTGTTGACGTTAGGTTTTCAGATCGCGTTTCACCGGAAAATGGTCTGGAACAAGGTGCAGAGCGCGCTGCATAGTCATTCTATGCAAGCGTTCTGCAACATAGGGCCAGGCCATTTTCCGGTGAAACCCTGCGGGCCGGTTCGATTTTTGGGGTAGGGCGTTGTTAGGGCTCGCTTGTTTAGCTAGCTAAACCGCACTCACCCTGCCTAGCCCTGCCCCAAAACTCAATCCGGCGCGACTGAAAACCTAACGTCAGCAGAACTTAGGGGCGGCAGGCCAGGGCCTGTGCAATCACGGCTTCGGCGGCGGCCAGTTCGGCCCCTTCCAGCTCCAGCCGGGGGGGGCGCACCCGCCGGTTGCCGGCGCCGACTTTTTCCTGCACCAATTTGATCAGTTGTACGAATTTGGGAACGGTGTCGAGTCGCAATAAGGGCAGGAACCAGGCGTAGAGCTTGGCGGCTTCTTCCCAGCGGCCGGCCCGCGCCAGCTCGAACAGGCGGACTGATTCGTGCGGCAGGGCATCCACCAGACCGGCAATCCAGAACTGTGCGCCCGCCGCGACGCCTTCGACCAAAGCGTCATCCACACCAACACCGAGCGCCAACCGATCACCGCAAAGGGCTTTGATCGCGGTGATGCGACGTACATCGGTGCTCGACTCCTTGACGGCTTTCACGTTGTCAAACTCGGTGGCCAGTTCGGCAATCTGTGCTGGCTGGAAGTCGGTTTTGTAGGCAACCGGGTTGTTGTAAACGATGCAGGGCAGCCGGGTGGCACGAAGGACGGCACTCAGATGGGCTTTCATCTCGCGCCAGTCTGTCGAGTACACATACGGGGGCAGGACCATCAGGCCGCGTGCGCCGTGGGCTTCGGCGGCTTTCGCCAGCTCGACGGCTTCCCGGGTCGAAAGCGCTGCGATGCCGGGGATGACGGGTACATCGACGGCTTTGGCGCAGGTTTCGATCAGCGCCACTTTTTCGTTGAATTCCAGCGTTGCGCCTTCACCGAGCGAGCCGCAAGGCACGATGCCACGGCAACCGGCTTCTACCAGCCAGCGCACATTGGCTTCGACGGCGCCGTGGTCGATGCTGAGATCGGCATTGAACGGGGTGGTGATGGCGGGTAATACACCTTCAAATTTCACGGTCATGGGGCTTCCTCGTCAGGGGATTGGAAAGGCAGGGAAAATGCTGTGCTGTCGAGGCGGCGGTCATGTGACCTCCGCTGTCGATGGGTTGCCGGCCAGCGTGTCGAGCCGTGCCGGAAAAACAGGGGGGCGGCTGCCGGCGTTCTGCCAGCCAAACAGGGTCTCGCAGGCGGCACCGCAGAGGCGTCCCTGGCAGGGGCCCATGCCGCAGCGCGTATGCAGTTTGGCTTCGCGCCAGCTGCCACACTTGGCCAGGCGGCCAAAGCGCACGTCCTCACAGCGGCAGACCACAGTGTCGGCAGAGGCGAGTTGGGCGATGGCGGGTTGCAGGCTGAAGTGCTGTTCCAGCGCCGCCGCGAACCGCAACCAGCGGCGCCGGCGTTTGGCCAGAGCAACGGCCCTGTCGTATTCGCCGATGATCAGCAGTCCGGCGATCCGGCCTTCCAGCTGGGCTTTGTCTACACCGCCAATGCCTGTCAGCTCGCCTGCCGCAAAGACGTCACGCCTTGAGGTGCGCATGACGTGATCAACTTCCACCACGCCGTGGTGGGTTTTGCAGCCCAAGGCGCGGGCCAGCTCCAGATTGGGTAACAGGCCATAACCGACAGCCAGCCAGTCGCAGGCCAGCTCGATTTCTTCATCGCCTCGACGCAGGCGCACCGCTTGCAGCCGGTCATTGCCGAGTGCGGCGCGGACATGGGTATTCATGGCATAGGGCACTTGCTGCAATTGCCAGCCGAGCATCAGGGCTTGCGTCAACTTGCCCGGCCAGTGCCATAAATGCAGGGCAAACCGGCTGACGCTGGCCAGACTGGCTTGCTCTGCCAGTTGGATCACCTGGGCGCCCGCCGCTTTCAGGCTGAGGGCGGTGGCCAGAAGCAGGGGGCCACTACCGGCGATGATGACTTTCTTCCCGCGGACATCCAGCCCGCTCTTCACCAAGGCTTGCAAGCCACCCGCTCCGGTGACGCCGGGCAGGGTCCAACCAGGGAAGGGCAGTAGGCGTTCGCGGGCGCCATTGGCCAGCAGCAGACGGTGATAGCTGAGCTGGCTGGCGCCATCCGCCGATTCCAGCAGCAGACAATTGGGTGCGGGGGCCGCGACAACGCGGGTTGCGGTCAGTAACCGTAGCTTTGGGTGGCCGGCCATGGCGGCGCCTGCCTGACCCCCGCGCCAGATCTGGCCGCCAGGTGCCGGGTTGTCGTCGATCAGGCAGACGGGCATGCCATGCCGCAGGGCAATTTCGGCAGCCGCCAGCCCTGCGGGGCCGGCGCCGACGATGGCGAGTTCGGTGGCCAGCTCACGCATCACACAAGATCTCCATACCTTCGCGCACTAGCACCTGGCAGGCCCTCTGCTGTGACTGACCATCAATGGTGACGCGGCATTCAAAGCATACCCCCATGCCGCAGAACGCGGCTCGGGGCGCGGTCTCCCCGACCGAGAGGCGGTTCGGGCGCCCGGCCAGCGCCGCCGCAACGCTGCTGTGGGCGGCGACGGTGACCGACTCGCCGTTGATCTTGATGTGGATCAGCGTCATGTCAGCGCGTCCTCCAGAGCATGCGGGCAGATGGGAGTGTTTGCATTGCTGAAGCGATTCGGGTCGAAGGGGCGAGGGTCGATGCTCGGCGGCAGTCCGATCATCAAGGACGACAAAAGCTCGGCGCTGGATAAGGCGGTCGTGACTCCAAGCCCCTCATGGCCGGTTGCCAGCCATACGCCAGGATGCCCGGCAAGCGGACCCAGCAGCGGCAGTTTGTCTGGTGTGGCCGGGCGGAAGCCGGCCCAGGTACGGATGGCCTGCAAGCTGCGCAAACCCGGCAGATAGTGGAACGCCCTGGCCAGCATCTTTTGTAGCAGCGGCCAGTCGATCTCATCCGCCAGCCCTGTGTCGGCGAACTGGCGGGAGGAGCCGATCAATAATTGTCCGGTGGCCCGGGGCTGCACGTTGAAGGCGACAGACTCGCCGGCATTGCCGTGCGCGGACTGCAGATAGCCCAGCTCGACTAGTTGGTGGTGAATCTTGCCGGGATAGCGCTCGGTGATCACCAGTTGCCCTTTGCGCGGCTGCAGGGGGAGCTCGGGCAACAGCTGGCGGGACTGGTTGCCGGCCGCCACTACAATCTGGCGGGCGCGCAGACAGCGGCCATCCTCCAGCCTGACGCCGTCCTGCTCCAGCCTTTGTGCCCGGCCACGCAGCAGTTGCGCCCCCATCGCCTGGGCACGTTCGAGTAGCCACTGGCAGGCTGCAGGCGGATACATCACGGCTTCATCCTGGACCAGTAAGCCGCCCGCCAGTCCGGGTGCCAGCTCTGGCTCATGCTGATACAGCGCTTCGGCAGTCAGCAGCTGACAGCTGACGCCATAGTTGGTGTAGAGCGCCGCTTTGCGCTCAGCCTCATTCATCTCTGCGGCAGAGCTGGCCAGCCAGAGGGTGCCGCATTCGCGATATTCCGCCGCAGCAGGTAGTGCATGGGCACGCACTTGCCAGCGTTGCACGCCGGCCAGACTCAAGGCCCATTCGGCGGGGCTGCCATCCAGCGCCACCAGATGACCCATGCCGGCTGCAGTACAGCCCCCCCCGATCACCCCGGCCTCCAATATGGTCACTGCCAAGCCGTTGCGGGCCAGGCTTTCTGCCAGGGCGCAGCCGACAATGCCGGCGCCGATGATGAGGACCTCACAATGCCTGTTCACAGCCCGATACCCCAGCCCCAGGCGAATGGATCATCCGGGTCGAGCAGTAGCTCGGACTGGCCAGTGACGTAAGCACTACCTGTGATGTGTGGGTAGAGCTTGCCATCGATCATCTCCAGCTGGCCCTCGAACACCGAGCCGATGACGCTCTCCTGGCGCCAGGGCTGGTTGAGTGCCAGCTTGCCATCTTCGTAAAGACAGACCAGCTTGGCACTGGTACCGGTACCGCAAGGCGAGCGGTCGTACTCAAGCCCGGGGCACAGAACAAAGTTACGGGCATCCGCCGACTCACTGGGGCCGATCAGCTCGATATGGTCGATTTCAGCCTGATCTGCGCCAGTGATGCCCTGTTGTTGCAAGGCCGTGCGGATGCGGCTGGCGCAATCGCTCAGTCGTCGCAGATTGTCAGCGGCAATCTGCTGGCCATGATCGTCAACCAGGAAAAACCAGTTGCCGCCCCAGGCAATGTCACCGTGCATGCGCCCGTAACCTTCAACCTCCACCGCCACGGCTTTGGCATGCCGCCAGCTGGCGACATTGCGCAGGCTGACCCGGTTGCGGTCGTGCAGGGTGGCTTCAATCACCCCGACCGGGGTGTCGATACGATGAACGCCCGGTTCGATGCGCCCCAGTTGCGCCAGGGTCACCATCAAGCCAATCGTGCCGTGGCCGCACATGCCCAGGGTGCCGACGTTATTGAAGAAAATGACCCCGGTACAGCAACCGGGTTCGAACGGCTCCACCAGCAAGGCCCCCACCATGGCATCGTAGCCACGGGGCTCGTTGATGATGGCTGAGCGATAATGATCGAATTCGCCGGAAAGCCGTGCTGCCCGCTGACGGAGCGGGCCGTGCCCCAAAGACGGCACGCCGCTGACAACTACGCGGGTCGGCTCGCCACCGGTATGAGAATCGACAACGCGGATACGTTTGATCTCTGGCATGAGGGAATCCCGAACAGGGCTTGCACCCCGATTGATGATTCCGTCATCCTAGGTTTTTGGCCCCTGGCATTCTTGTGTGATTTGCCTGCCAAACCGGCCAAATTTGGAAAATGGGGAAAATATGGATGCCGAATTGAAGGCGTGGCGCGACACCTTTGTCGGTCAGCTGGCGCAACCCCTGTTTGTTGAGGCCTTATTCGATCGCATGCCGGATATGGTTTTTTCAGTCAAAGATCGTGCCGGACGCTATGTGGAGATCTCGCAAGCCTGCGCCGAACGCTGTGGCTTGGGCCACAAACATGAAGCGATTGGCCTGACTGCGCATCAGCTGTTTCCGCCCCATATGGCAGACCGATATGCCGAGCAGGATGAAGCATTGTTCCGCAGCGGGGAGCCCGTTGTGGATAACCTCGACCTGACTTTGTTCAATGACCGCCAGCCCGGCTGGTGTCTCAGTAACAAGACGCCACTGTTCAATGCGGCTGGCGACATCATCGGCTTGGCCTGCTTGTCCCGTGACCTGATCGAACCCAGTCGTGCCGGGTTGATTGATGAACGGATGGCGGCCACCGTCGATACCATGCTGGCTCGCTATGCAGAGGTACTCCGGGTGGAGGATCTGGCCATTCAGGCCGGCCTGACACCAGCGCAGTTCGAGCGGCGGATGAAAAAAATTTTCCAGCTCAGTCCGAGCCAGTTCATCACCAAAACCCGCATAGATGCTGCGGCACAGCGGCTGGTTCATGGCGATGACGCGATTGCCGATATTGCCCTTGCCTGCGGTTTCTGTGATCAGAGTGCGCTATCAAAGCAGTTCCGCCAGCTGACCGGGATGACACCACGTCAGTACCGGCAATGGATGCGGCTATAGCGCTTGCGTCTGTGTTGGCCAAGCGAGGTGGAGGTTGTAGGGGCAGCTGGAGTTTGAACTTGGTTTGCAGTGCTAAAAAGTCAGCTCAGTTCATTAACCTGGGAAAGTTAACGGAACCTCGGGCATTTGAATCGCATGCGGCCATTGGCTGATTGGCCGTAGGCAAAAAAATAGGGGCCGCTAAGGCGGCCCCGAAGACGGGTTTGGATCAAGAGAATTGCTAACCCCTCGTGAGAGGGGTTGAGTCTTACTTGGCGGTCAGCAACCAGTTGCTGCCGGTCGCCGATTGGGTAACTGCGGCGCCATCTGCTTCGCTACCGATTCCAACGGGCAGGCCGCTGTGACGGGCTACCAGCTGATAGCTGCTGCCGCTGGCACGCGGGCAGAACTGCTGGTTTTCGCTGCTGGAAGCAGGCCATACGATCAGCTCTGCACCACCATTCTTGGAACCGTTGTAGATATCGAGATTAAGCTTCGAACCAACGCTGCTGATAGCGTAGAAGCCATCGGCATTGCGCTGCAACTGCCAGCGCTGTGCGCCACCGTCTTGCCACAGAATGGTTGGCGAACCTTGGGTATCACCAGCAGGAACCAGAGACTTGCGCATGCCGGCTGTGGTGATCTGGTAAGTACGGCTGGTGTCGATAGTTACATCGCACTTGGGCTTGGTGTTGCCACCGCCGTTGCCGCCACCATTTCCACCGCCATTGCCACCACCGTTGTCACCGCCAACCTGGGTCCAGTAGTAGCTCATGCCACCGTAAGAACCTGGCTTGTCTTTGGTGCAGCTGTCGGGCTTGCACATGTAACCGTAGATGTAGTAGTTGGTGTGAACCTTGCCACGGTAGGTCAGTGTCAGCTCGTAAGTCTTGCCTTCAAAGCTTACGCGGTTGCAACTGGTGTAGAGAGCATTACCGGCATATGCCTTGGCTGCTTGGGCTTCCTTACATTCCGGGTTGGTGCCACCACCATTACCGCCGCCGTTACCGCCACCAGAGGTATCCTTTACCACTTTGACTTTCAGGCTGGTGCTGACAGATTTCCCGGAGGTTGTAGTCGCCGTGATGGTCAGGTTGGCTTCGCCGCTGGCCTTGGCAACAGGCGTAACGCGTACGCTGCGCTGGTTACCTTGGGTCGCTACGATAGAGACGCCCGACGAAGCAACCACTGCTTCGTTGTCTGACTTGACGCTGAACTTGATGCCTTTCAGATCGGCTTCTGCACCAGACAGGTCAAGCGTCACGGTGCCGGCCTTGTCCTGATCGACTATCAGTTCTTTGGCGCTCAAAGCCACCTTCAGTTCAACCGTGCCAACGTCACCGGGATAGAACTTCTGCAACGATGCAACGTCACCGGCACTCAGGTCAGAACGCTGACCGAGGCGCTTGGGATCAACCTTCGGATCCTTCGGCTCGATGGTAGGCTTGCCGTTTGCCGAGAAGGCCCAGGTCGGATAGTGCATCACCGAGTCCATATCGTAGGCGCCAACCGGATCAACCTGATCGGGCCGCATCTTCGTGAACTGGCTCTTGGCATCGGAAGAGATGTTTTCTTCGCGAACGGTGATGTAGTTGTCACGGTCAGGACGCATATGCTCGTGCATCCAGCCCAGAGCGTGGATCAGTTCGTGGGCGGCAATGCCGGGGTATTCGCAGCCATCACCGATTGAAACTGGCTGTTCACCACCGGTCATCCCGGCGTAGGACCAGCAGCCACCGCTGGAAATGAACTTGATGTAGTTCGGCTCATTGGCGCGCTGTACAAAGCGGATCGCGGTCTTGCTGCTGATCAGCTTCATGCCGGCCTGAATCGCATCGCGCTTGCGCTGGGTCAGGTTCGGATCGTAGGTGTAGTAAACCGTGTTGTTAGGCCAGCGGCTGGCAGACTTCATATGGTTATCGCTAGGCACTTTGATCGACTGACTGACTGTTGCCTCGGTCCAGTCACCAATCAGTGGCACCTTGACGGCACCCGCCTTCTGGATGTCCGCATGCTTGCCCAGTGCAATGTCACCCAGCATGGCGTAGCCATTCACAACGGTGTAAGTAATGCTGTCGTTGCTACCCAGCACCTTGATAGTTGCGGTTTCAACCTTGCGATCCTGCTTCAGTTCAGGATTGCCGATGGTGTCGGATGCAAAAGCGGTTGTACTCAGAAGTGCGGCGCTAACCGCAACGGCGAGGATTGCGTAATTTCTTTTCATGGTTGCAATTTCCACAAATCGGTTCGAAGGGTTAGCGTGCAACAGCAATCAGCGACAAGCCGCTTACCGCAGACTCGGACGCATGTACCAGTACGTAGTAACGACCAGCCCTTGGATTCTTGATCAAAGCGTATTCGGTGTTGTTCGGGCCGTGCGAGCGGGCATCGCCACCAGTGTTCGGAGTAGGTTGTGGCTCTGCACCGAACTTGATGTAAACGTCTGCGTCACCGGTACCTGCGCCAGTACGAACTGACAGGAAACTTGCGTTAGCCGGGACGTCGATGGTGTACATCTGCTTGCCATCGGCAGCGAGGCTCAGGTTGGTCAGGGCGACACCGCTCTTCAGTTCCTTCGCATTGCCACCTGGTTCTGGCTTCGGAGGAATCGGCTTGCCATCACAGCTCACACCCACCTTGCTGAAGGCGGCTGTAACGTCATCGGCTTTGTAGCCTTTGTCGGTTGCGGCTTGAACAACTCCACAGGCGCCCTGGTTGAAGGTGCTTTGTGGCTTCCAGTACATCTTGTTGGCGATCAGGAAAACTTCGAATGCCTTGCGGGCGCTCCAGCCTGAAGTGGTGGCGAGCAGGGCAAATGCCTTGTTGTAAACACCGCTGGAGTGGTGAACATCCAGTCGAGAGTTGTATTTGCTGGCGTGACCGATGGAGGCGCCGTCTTTTTCCGGGTCCATCATGTAACGCATGGCACGGTTACCCTTCATGATCTCGTTACCGATCAGGTAGGTGGCCTTGCCGAACATATATTCTTCCGCGGCCTGGGCGGCCATGTCTGAGAACGCTTCGTTCATACCACCAGACATGCCTTCATAAATCAGACCGGAATTCTGCTCAGTGAAGCCATGGCTGACTTCGTGTGCCATAACGCCGAGTGATACCAGCGGGTACATCATCGAACCACCGTCACCGAAGGTCATGCGTTGGCCGTCCCAGAAAGCATTCTGGTAGTTGTTGCCGTAGTGAACGCGAACGGTCAGCTTCTGCTGGATGGGGCGCGTGCCGTACCATTCCTTGTACATATTGAAAATCACGTTGCCGAAGTAATGGCCGTCGTTAACGGGCGAATAGGCTCCGTTGATTGGACGTTGCGTGTTTTCCGGAGTACCGGAAGAAGGGCAGTTGGCGATGCGGAAAGGGCGGGTGCTGCCTGATGTGGTGTTGCCCATATCAATCGTCGTGACATTTTCGGTGTCATACGAACAATCTTGAGCAATGTTCAGAGCCTTGAAGTCTTTACCGTAGTAGTACTTGCCTAGCTTCTCGTTACCGCCAGGGCCGGTTGCATCACGGTGGGCCAAGCCATCCCAGCTCTTGATTACGTTGCCGGTGTTGGCGTCGAACAGGAAGGTTGGGCTGGTTGGGTTGTTGCCTTGCAGGTGCATCGAAGCCAGGTAAACCAGCTCTGCCTTGCCCTGATCATTCAGGCGGACGAGCAATTCAATGTGCTCGTGTTCGGCATTGGCAACGGCGTGGCCCTGTTGCGAAGCATTGATACGCATCAGGCGATGGATGTCATCTTTGCTCATGCGGGGCTTGGCGTTAGGGATGTCGGCGGCAATGCCTTCAACCAGTGTGCCATGATCGAATGCCGGGGCATCAGACAATGCGCCATTTGTCCCGGTGCGACCTACGGGGGCGGACTCGTTCCAGACTTTAACGCCTTGGAAGTACTGTTGATATTTCACCTTGGTGCTGCCATCGGCGGTGACCACAGATGCTGAAGTCGGCCGCAGTTCGGCGCTGCTCATCACGGCATCGCGCTGAAATCCAGGCTGGCTCAGATCAATTCGTGTTGCGGCCATGCTATCAACCGCACCGGCTACTGCGAGGGTCAGGGCCGCTAGGCGCAAGACCCGGTTTTTCTGCTCGACGTTCATGCTGCTCCCTTTTTTGGAAAATGCCATTGGCGTTGGCAACAGTGTGTACTTAACCATTTTGCATATGACAATGCAATACCGTGATGATAAAAAAATTAAAATAATCTTCAGACAGGCTTCACGGTGAGCTTGTCAAGATCCGTTTCATGCTTCGGCAAGGCCGGGAAAGTTCTTTGAAAACAGAAGGCTGTAGACGCTGACTCGAATTAGAGTTCAGGCTCGAAGCAACGACAAGGGAATGGAGCGTATCACGCGGGCAAATGCTTTTGGCATTGACATGCGTAAATAATTTTGAATGTCTGACAGAGGGAGGCCCAACCCAGGTTGGGCCTGATGGGCTTAGTGCTTGGATTTATTCGAGACAATCCGATCAACCCAGGCCATGGCAATGGCGGAGATCAGAAAAACCACATGGATGATGACTTGCCACTGTAAATTATTATAGTCAACCGTTGACGATGCATTGCTGGTAGCCGATCCCATGCTGATAAAGCTTCTCAGTAGATGCACTGAAGAAATTCCGATCAATGCCATGCTGAGTTTGACCTTGAGCACACCCGCATCGACGTGTGACAGCCAGTCGGGGCGATCTGGGTGATTGCTGATCAACTCAAGGCGGGAGACAAAGGTCTCATAGCCGCCGATGATGACCATGATGAGTAGATTGGAAACCATGACTACATCCACCAAGCCCAATACCGTTAGCATTGTCTTGATTTCATTGGCTTGTGAGGCGTCGTGCACAAGGTGCCAAAGTTCAATGAAGAACTGGTAAACGTACACGCCCTGTGCGGCAATCAGGCCGATATATAGCGGTGCCTGCAGCCATCGGCTCCAGAAAATGAACGACTCCATGCTATCGACAAATCGTTTCATGCACTCTCCTGTGTCTGATATGTGGTTTGGACTTTTGATGGTTTGGCATGACTGGTCGTGATGTGCAGGCATGCGCAATGATGCCGATATAACCGGCATTTGGTTGGCAAGTTGCCGGCGTGGCAGAGGGTATCTGAATGCTGTGTCAATTTTCATCATCACCCGGCAGGCGGGCAAGCAGATGCCGAAAATTTTGAAGGAGTGGTTAATAAAGTGTGCAGAAAATCTGCGGATTAACCTAATTTACAATCGTGTTGTTGTGGCAGATTTGCTGGCTTCGGCCATATTGGCGAGCAGACCACCGGCATGTGTGCTGTCAGAGAGGGGGTGTCCGCTCTGCCGTTGCACGGGTGCGGCTAGAAGCAGGATCTCAGCCGGATGACAGAGGCGGTAGCTCTCGGGACTTGCCCGTGAGTACCGCCCCCGAAGCTGGTCGATGCCTGCAATGGCCGTTGACCGGGTAACGGTGAGCCGGCGCTTAGTAGACGCCTAGCAGTTCCACTTCAAAGACCAACACGGCATTCGGTGGAATGACGCCCCCTGCACCACGAGCACCGTAGCCCATTTGTGGCGGAATGGTCAGTTTGCGTGTGCCACCGATGCGCATTCCGGCCACGCCCTCATCCCAGCCTTTGATGACATGGCCGGCGCCGAGCGGAAACTCGAACGGAATGCCGCGATCCTTGCTCGAATCAAACTTCGTGCCATCAGTCAGCCAGCCAGTGTAGTGCACCTTCACTGTCTGGCCTTTGGTGGCCTCGGCCCCTTCACCAACAGTCAGATCTTCAATCAACAGGGTATCAGTCATTGCGAACTCCTAGAGTAAGGCCGCGATGATACGGCACCTCACGGTGACCTTGCTATGCCTGTCCAGGTTTTAGGCGGGCGCCTTGCCTGCAAGGTTTGGTTGTCGCCTGCCCATCACCTGCTCTGCATGAGGTTGCCAACTTTTGATCAGTTCCAGGGCTTGTACTGGCTATATCTAATTTAAGCAGCACCTGTACTTGGTGGTGGCATGTCGTTGAGCTCATGGATGGGCGCTGTTGGGAATACATGGAGGTCATGATTCATGCTGATTAATTGCGCGGCTTATCAAGATGGAAAAAAGCTTGCTGATATTCCGGTGGCGGACATCAGCGAGCATGTGTGTTTGCCTGACCGGTTTGTCTGGGTGGCGATAAAAGACCCGACGCCTGAAGAAATCGACGTTATGCAGGAAGAATTCAGTTTGCACGATCTGGCGATAGAGGATGCGCGGCATGGTCACCAACGACCGAAGCTGGAAGAGTACGGGCAGACCTTGTTTTGCGTAGTGCATGTCCTCGAAATGGATAGCCGGGGTGAAATCCAGGTCGGTGAGGTCGATATCTTCGTGGGTCGCAATTTTGTGCTGTCGATGCGCAGTCGCTCGGACATCGGCTTTTTGAATGTGCGGGAGCGGTGCGAGAACGAACCACACTTGTTGCGACATGGTGCCGGTTTTGTTCTGTACGCACTGATTGATGCGGTGGTTGATCGCTATTTCGACATCGTTCATCGCTTGGAAGGCGAGTTGGAAGCACTGGAGGAGCAGATTTTTGTCGATCGCAGTTCACAGCGCCGCAATATTGAGCAGTTGTACGCCCTCAAACGCAAATTGGTGGCCGTCCAGCATGCGGCGGTCCCGCTGCTTGAGGCGATTTCCCATATGTACGGCGGCAGGGTGCCCGGCGTGTGTGCCGGGATGCAGGAATATTTTCGCGATGTTTACGACCACCTGGAGCGCATCGTGAAGATCGTCGAAACGGTACGCGACATGCTGGCGACAGCGATTCAGGTCAATCTGGCACTCATCTCACTCGATGAATCAGCCGTCAGCAAAAAATTTGCCGGATATGGCGCGCTGTTTGCGGTGCCAACCATGATCGCCGGCATTTATGGCATGAATTTCGAACACATGCCCGAGTTGAAATCGCTCTACGGTTATCCGGTGGCGTTGGGGGCAATGGTGGTGCTGGATCTCTTCCTGCTATGGCGATTTACCAAGGCGGGCTGGCTATAACGCTATAACAGATTTCGGGCTGTGCAAATTTACCAAAGGTGGGTGGGATAGCTTTCTCATCACTCGTTACCAAGCAAGCAATGGCCATCAAAGTAGGCCAATCAGACAAAGGGCAGGTTCAATGGAATCGACACGCACCACACAAAGCTATGGTTCGCACCAACCGGATGACTTCTGCGCTGGAAGTCAGCGTCAGCAAAGGCCCTGACGGCAAGGTTTATGTTGCGTTCAAAGGCACTGATGGCAAGCGGCCTGGCACCTGTGCAGCGGACGCGTTGGGGGCGTTTGGTGTCGCAGATAGCTCATTCCGCATGGCGCGAGATCTGGTCAAAGAGATGGTAGCCATGCATGGCGCTGACAATGTGCATGTGGTGGGCCATTCATTGGGCGGTACGCTGGCCCAGTTTGCCGGGATCAAGGCCGGTGTGCCGGTGACTTGCTTCAACTCCATGGGTTTGCCAGGGCACCTGTGCGATAAGTTGATCGACTTGCGGGAGCTGGGGTCTGGCCAGAGCAAACTCAAGCAAGCGCATGTTGAGCATATCAACTCGGAAGGAGATGCTCTTAGCCAGAAACTCCAGACGCGCTATTTGCCGTTTGGCCTGACTCAGGTGGGAGAGCGCTACAAAGTGGAGGGCGCTAGTGGCCATAGCATCAACGCCAAGAACGGCTTGCTTTCCGAGCTGAATAAGCTAGCACCCGATCAAGCCTGAAACTAAACCGGAGTCACATGGGGAAACTGGTCTATGAACGAATTGCAGAGTCAACCTGTGCAGGAAGAGCATCCGCTCAGTCCGTTTTTCTCGGATGAGCCCAGTCGTCTTTTTGCCAGCCTGGTTTGGCAGCGACAGACGGAGCAGGCGCAAGATCTGGTTCAGCGAGGCATACCTTTGAACAAGGTGGACCCTTCAGGTTTTTGCTTTTTGACGTTCTTCATGCACCTGAGGGACATCGAATCGTTCCAGCGCCTGCTTGATTGGGGGGCTAGCCCGGATCTGACTTCGGTGGAGATGGCGGGGATGACGCCTTTGATGTTGTCGGTTGGTATCCCCGAGCCGGAGTTTCTGGAGGCTTGCATTGCTGCCAGGGGGGATGTGAATCGCCTGAATGAAGACGGTGACAGCGCATTGATTCTCGCGGCTGCTGGCGGTAATGAAACGGCTGTGCGGCTATTGCTGGCACATGGTGCGAACGTCAACCAGCAAGGTGCGATGAAAACGACGGCGCTGCATGAGGCTGCCAAGGAAGGTTATCGGTCTATCGTTGATCTGTTGCAAGCGGCGGGCGCAAACGCCGATCTGAAGGATGAGTACGACGAGACGGCGCGCCAGTTACTTGCAGCGTGATCTGCCTGCGACTCGCTGGATCATTCAACAAACAAAACGCCTGGAGCAATCCAGGCGTTTTGTTTTGGGGGAGTGCTTACAAGCCCAGTCTTTGCCAAATGGTGCTGACAGCTCCGGCGCCGTTGAGGGTGTAGAAATGCAAACCCGGTGCGCCGGATGTGAGCAGGCGGTCACACAGGTCGGTCACGACGTCCAGCCCGAGCGACTTGATTGAGGCGGTGTCATCGCCATAGCTCTGCATTTTCAGGCGCAGCCAGCGCGGCACTTCGGCACCACAGCTATCGGAAAACCGGCAGAGCTGAGTAAAGTTATTGATCGGCATGATCCCCGGCACGATAGGAAGGGTCAGGCCCATCGCCTGGCATTCATCAACAAAGGCGAAGTAGGCGTCTGCATTGAAGAAATACTGCGTGATGGCAGAGCTGGCGCCGGCATCCGCTTTGCGCTTGAAGTTCTGCAAATCGTCGTGCGCACTACGGGCTTGGGGGTGAAATTCCGGGTAGGCCGCGATTTCAATGTGAAACCAGTCGCCGTGTTCGGCGCGGATGAATTCAACCAGCTCGTTGGCGTAGCGGAACTCCCCGACCTCCACCATGCCGCTTGGAATATCTCCGCGTAGCGCCACGATGCGGCGAATGCCCAGCTCACGATAGGTACGTAGCAGGTGGGCGATATTGGCGCGGGTCGATCCGATGCAGGAAAGATGCGGCGCTGCCTCGAAACCTTCGCGCTGGATTTCGGCAACGGTGTCGAGGGTGCCTTGCTGGGTGGTTCCTCCCGCGCCAAACGTAACCGAGAAAAAACTGGGCTTCAGCTGGCCGAGTTGTTTGCGGGTATTGCGCAATTTCTCGATGCCGTCGGCAGTTTTGGGGGGGAAGAATTCGAAGCTGAACGTGCGCTGGCTCATGGCATTATCAAGGCAGATGGATGCCTTTGATCTTACCATCGGCGCGTTGGCGGGCTCATGAATTTGTTGAATGGCGTTATGTGTGGCGTTACTGCGGCACGGCCTCGTTGCCATCGCATCGAAGCCGTGCTGATGCCAGGTTTAGCTGCCAATAATGCCGCCATCCAGACGCCGGATGGCTACCGTGCCTGAGCGCGGGCGACCGCCTGCGGCGCCATCTGGCCAGCTTGAAATGGCCTTGGGCTTGGCTGGATCACTCAGCTCATTGGCGGGCTCGCCTGGGTGCTGGATGTTGATGAACATGGTCTTGTGATCTGGCGTAAAGCTGATGCCGGTAATTTCGCAGCCTGCTGGCCCGGTCAGGAAACGACGAATCTCGCCGGTTGCCGGGATTGTCGCCAGCATCATGTTGTGGCCCATGCCCGCATATTCCTTGGTGTTGAGCGTACTGGTGCTGATGTCGGTCTGAATCCACAGAACGCCGTTGTGATCGTGGTACAGGCCATCAGGGCTGCCAAAAGCATCGCCTTTGTAGCCAGCGTTGCGGTGCTCTTCCTTGTCTGTGTCAGGGCGTCCAGCCTTGGCGAAGAGATCCCATTTGAATGTTGTGGCGGCGGGGTCCGCGTCGGCCTCAAGCCAATGCAGGATTTGTCCGAACAGATTGTTTTTACGGGGGTTTGCTGCATCTGGGCCGGCTTTGCCATCTGCGCCACGTTGGCTGTTATTGGTCAAGGTGGCGTAGAGCTCACCCTGGTTGTGCGGGTTGACGGCAATCCACTCGCAACGATCCATTTTGGTTGCCCCAACGACGTCTGCAGCCAGGCGGGTTTTGACCAACAGCTCGCCTTGTGAAGCAAAGCCTTTGTCGGCCGTCAGACCGTTCTTGCCCTGGGTCAGCTCACGCCACTCGCCAGTGCCATCTTCGTTGAACCTGGCCACAAACAGCGTGCCACTGTCGAGCAGGTCTCGGTTGGCTTTGCGATCTTTCGGATTGAATTTACCGGCACTGACAAATTTGTAGATGTATTCAAAGCGTTGGTCATCGCCCATGTAGATCACCAGACGACCATCCTTGGCGACGGCGGGTGTGGCGCCTTCGTGCTTGAAGCGGCCCAGAGCGGTGCGTTTGACGGGCTTGGACTCCGGGTCGTAAGGGTCCACTTCTACAACCCAGCCAAATCGGTTGATTTCATTGCGATGGATCTGGCGGTCCCAGCGCAGATCAATTTCTGCCCACTTGTTCAGCTTCTCTTCGGCCGCGACGCCATAGCGTTTGACGTTGAAGTCGTGGTCGGATGCTTGCGAGTTATCGCAGAACACCAAGTCGAAGTTCTCTTCGCAGGTTAGATAGGTGCCCCAAGGCGTCCAGCCATTGGCGCAGTTCTGCAAGGTGCCCAGCACTTCACGACCTGTCGGGTCGGCAGCGGTTTTTACCAGGTCATGGCCGGCGGCCGGGCCGGATAGCGCAATCGGGGTGTCGGCGGTGATGCGCCGGGCGTAACGGGATGGGCGGACCACGCTCCAGCTGCCATTTTTCTGGCGCTCGATTTCGATGATGGACATCCCGACGGCTGCGATGGCTTTGCGATACTTTGCCTCGGTCATCTTGCCATTGCCGTCAGTGGTCAGCAGACCTGGGTCGGTGTATTCGTGATTCACGCACAGCAGGCCGCGTGTGCTGTCTTCTTTGCCAAACGGCAGGGGGAAGAAGCGCATACCGTCATGATGCATACCTGCCTGCACGGCTTGTTCCTCCGCGGTATTGCTGGCATCGGACTTGAACGCGGGCATATTACCGGCGATCCCGACAGGATCCCCCCAGGCATAAATCACTTCGGCGACATAACCTTGCGGCACGATCACGCGATCTTCTGTCGAGAATGGAACGGACGTAAAGCCCAGTGCCGTGAGCTTCATGGGCATAGGGGGCTTGGCCGTTTTGCTAGCCGCTTCCGCAAGCGAAGACATGCCGCCGAACAATCCGGTCAGGGTTGCGGCTGCCGAGCCGCCTAGTAGCTGCCGACGAGACAACCGGGCTTCAATCAATTGTGAGAATGTCGGATTGGCAGATTCGTTGCTGACGAGCTCGTCTTGCTTGCTGAAGTGCGACATGGGGTAGCCCTGGCGGAGAATTCGAAAGGCGGCCAGCCTAGCGCACGACCGTGAATGGGCCGTTACAGCAAGATTGCGAAAATGTTGCGATGGGGCAGTTTGACTTGATTGATGGACAAAAGGCCCCGCAGGGCCTTTTGTCTTGGATGTGCCAAGGCGGTGGGTTTATCTGACCTGCTTAGTAGCGATAGTGGGCAGGCTTGAACGGGCCGTTCTTATCAACGCCGATATATGCAGCCTGTTCTGGGGTCAGTTCTGTCAGATTGGCGCCGATCTTTTTCAGATGCAGGCGGGCGACCTTCTCATCAAGATGCTTGGGCAGCACATAAACCTTGTTCTGATATTCATTGCCACGCGTGAACAGCTCGATCTGGGCGATGGTCTGGTTGGTGAAGGAATTGGACATCACGAATGAAGGGTGACCCGTCGCGCAGCCCAGATTTACCAGACGGCCTTCGGCCAGCACGATCAGGCGGCGACCATCCGGCAGAATGACGTGGTCAACCTGTGGCTTGATATTCTCCCACTCGTACTGACGCAGGCTGGCAATGTCGATTTCGCTGTCGAAGTGGCCGATATTGCAGATGATCGCGTTGTTCTTCATGCGGATCATGTGCTGATGCGCAATCACATGGTAGTTACCGGTGGCGGTTACGAAGATGTCGGCTTCCGATGCAGCCTGGTCCATGGTCACGACACGGTAGCCTTCCATGGCTGCCTGCAGGGCACAGATCGGATCGATTTCTGTGATCCAGACGGTAGCGCCCAGGCCACGCAAGCTTTGCGCACAACCCTTGCCCACGTCCCCATAGCCAGCGACCACGGCAATCTTGCCTGCAATCATGACGTCGGTAGCACGCTTGATGCCGTCTACCAAGGACTCGCGACAGCCATACAGATTGTCGAACTTGGACTTGGTGACCGAATCATTGACGTTGATGGCAGGGAAAGGCAGACGGCCTTCCTTTTCCATTTGGTACAGGCGGTGTACGCCCGTGGTGGTTTCTTCGGTGACACCGCGGATGGCGGCCAGACGCTTGGAGTACCAGGTCGGATCGGTGTCGAGGTGACGGCTGATCGATGCGTACAGCGCGACTTCTTCCTCATTGGTCGGCTTGGCGATAACGCTACGGTCTTTCTCGGCCTTGCTGCCCAGAATCAATAGCAGGGTGGCATCGCCACCATCATCCAGAATCATGTTGGCGGGTTCGCCCGGCCATTCGAAGATGCGGTGGGTGAATTCCCAGTACTCATCCAGCGACTCACCCTTGAAGGCAAATACCGGGATGCCTGCAGCAGCAATGCCGGCTGCGGCGTGGTCCTGGGTCGAGAAAATATTGCACGAGGCCCAGCGTACTTCCGCGCCCAAGGCGGTCAGGGTTTCAATCAGGACAGCGGTCTGGATGGTCATGTGCAGCGAACCGGCAATGCGCGCGCCTTTTAGCGGCTTGACGACACCGTATTCCTCGCGGGTGGCCATCAGGCCGGGCATTTCGGTTTCTGCGATGCGGATTTCCTTACGGCCCCAGCTGGCGAGGCCGATGTCGGCGACGTGGAAATCACTAAAGTTGTTAGCCACAGCGTTCATGTGCAGTTTCCTATGACGTGCGGCCGGGGGGATGCAGGACTCGCCTCTGGATTCCGCCTGGATGGCGGATATCCGTTGCATCCCGTGTCCGGCACGGGTTGAAGAGGCGAGCGCCGTTATTCTGTGCCGAGCCTGGGGTGTTGCCACCTCGCAGCGCTCCTCGGACTTGCCCGCCAGCCACACAGCTGGCGGGATGATCAATGACTGCTCATTGGCCGTTACGGAACGGCTGGCATCTTTGGAACCCTCTGAGAGGTTCTGCAAGGGGTTCTCAGCGATACCGGATTACGTCAATACAACCATTTCAAAAGTGCGTGTCTTACAAGCCTGCGTCAGCGCGCAATGCTTCGGCCTTATCTGTGGCTTCCCAGCTGAACTCGGGCTCTTCGCGGCCGAAGTGGCCATACGCTGCCGTTTTCGAGTAGATGGGGCGCAGCAGATCGAGCGTTTGTACGATGCCCTTGGGGCGCAGATCGAAATGGCGCTGGATCAGCTCAACAATCTTGTCGTTCGGGATCTTGCCGGTATCCCAGGTGTCAACCATGATCGACACCGGCTTGGCGATACCGATGGCGTAAGCCACTTGCACCTGACATTGACGGGCGATACCAGCCGCGACAATGTTCTTGGCGATATAGCGACCCATATAGGCGGCCGAGCGATCAACCTTGGAAGGATCTTTGCCCGAGAAAGCTCCACCACCATGCGGGCAGGCGCCACCGTACGTATCGACAATGATCTTGCGGCCAGTCAGACCAGAATCACCCTGCGGGCCGCCGATGACAAATCGACCAGTCGGGTTAATGAAATATTTGATGTCGCCTTTGATCAGCTCTGGGGGCAGCACCGGCTTGACGATGTCTTCAATCACCGCTTCCTTCAACACTTCATAGGCGATGTCCGGATGATGCTGGGTGGACAAAACGATGGTGTCGATGGCTACGGGACGGCCCGTGTCGGCGTCGTAACGCAGCGTGACCTGTGACTTGGCATCAGGACGCAGCCAAGGCAGGCGGCCATCCTTGCGCAATTCGCTCTGGCGCTGCACCAGGCGGTGGGCATAGAACAAAGGCGCAGGCATCAGCGTTGGGGTTTCGTCACAGGCGTAACCGAACATCAAGCCCTGGTCGCCGGCACCTTGGTCCAGATCCAGACCTTTACCCTCATCCACGCCTTGGGCGATGTCGGGAGATTGCTTGTCATAGCCGACCAGCACGGCACAACCTTTATAGTCGAAGCCGAGATCCGAGCTGTCGTAGCCGATTTTACGGATCGTATCGCGGGCAACCTGAATGTAATCGACATTGGCGTGAGTGGTGATCTCACCCGCCAGCACACACAGGCCGGTATTGACCAGCGTTTCGGCAGCAACACGAGCATGCTTGTCCTGCGTCAGGATGGCATCAAGGATGGCATCGGAAATCTGATCGGCGACTTTGTCGGGATGGCCTTCAGAGACCGATTCGGAAGTAAACAGGAATTCGCGCATGAGAAATGAGAGTCCTCTTTGGTTTCGTCGGCAGAGCCCGGGTGGAAACGGATACAATCGCCGGTTTCGCCGGGTCTGACAGGATTATTGGATGCCGACCTTCATTTTGAAGCTGTTTGCCCATTTACCACTGCCCTTTATCCACGCGTTGGGTACCCTTTTGGGCTGGATTGCGTACTGGGTGGACGGGACGTACGCCCGTCGTCTTACGGAAAACCTGCGACAAAGCGGACTAGCAGTTGGCGCAGACGATTATAGCCGATTGCGCCGAGCCAGTATTGGCGAGGCTGGGCGCGGGGCTTTGGAAGTGCTGGCGGCTTGGGGCCGTGCGCCAGATCGGGTGGCAGCGTTAGTGAAGAACTGCGATGGTTGGCAGCACGTAGAGGCGGCGCTGGCGGCGCGACGACCCCTGCTGTTCATTACCCCGCATTTAGGTGGATTCGATGTGGCGGGGCGCTACGTGGCGAGTCGTCTGCCGTTTCCGCTGACTGCGATGTACCGGCCGCCCAAGCTATCCTGGCTTGAGCCGCTGATG
This sequence comes from Parachitinimonas caeni, assembly GCF_030129945.1. GTDB lineage: Bacteria > Pseudomonadota > Gammaproteobacteria > Burkholderiales > Chitinimonadaceae > Parachitinimonas > Parachitinimonas caeni. Next base: position 216,893 of record NZ_JARRAF010000002.1, on the reverse strand, counting down.
AATGCCGGCCGGGTTCGCGGCAACGGGCGCACCGCGCCGGCGACTGCGGCGGGGGTGCGGCAATTGCTGAAGACGCTGAAACAGTCAGAAGCAGTGGTGATTCTGCCGGATCAAGTACCGGGTGCCGGGGAAGGCGTTTGGGCGCCTTTTTTTGGCAAGCCAGCATTTACCATGACTTTGCTGCCCAGACTCGCCAAATCGGCGGATGCCTGCGTGCTGTTTTTCTTTGCGGAACGTTTGCCCTGGGGCCGGGGTTATCGTGTCCGCATCTTGCCGATGGTTGGTGAATTCAATGGTGACAGAAGCCATGATGCGGCGTTGCTCAACCACAATCTGGAACACCTGATCCGGCTGGCGCCAGCCCAGTATCTGTGGAGCTACAACCGCTATAAACAGCCCGCCGGGGCTGATCCAGCTCCTGAACAGACCGCTAACCTCTCCTGATTGAATCTCGTATGAAACAATTTGTTGCAGCACTGATGTGGTGCCTGTCCTGGTTGCCCTTTTCCGTTATCAGCCTGATGGGCAAGGCGCTTGGCTGGTTGTTGTACCACCTGGCCGGCGAACGGCGGCGGGTGGGGATGATCAATCTGGGCTTATGCCTGCCGGAGCTGACGGAGTCTGAACGCCAGCAGCTGTTACGTCAGCACTTCCAGCATATGGCGACCATGCTGCTGGAGTATGGCTACTGCTGGTACGCAAGTCCCGAACGTCTGCGCCGCATGGTGCGGCTGGAAGGCGAGGAGCACCTGCGCGCCGTAGCGGGGCGACCAGTGATTCTGTTTGCCGCCCATTTTGTCGGGTTGGAGCTGGCAGGTATCCGCCTGTCGGCAGATTTGCCCATGGTGACCATCTACTCGAAGCAGAAGAACCGTGATCTGGACGCCATCATTGTGGAGAAGCGTGGACGTTTTCCGCAAAGCGAGCTGGCCTCTCGTCAGGATGGGGTACGGCCGTTGGTGAAAGCCATGAAGCGTGGCAAGGCGGCGTATTACCTGCCCGATCAGGATTTCGGCCCTGATGACTCGATTTTTGTGCCGTTTTTTGGGGTTGAGGCGGCGACGGTGCCGGCCTTGCCACGGCTGGCGCGTTTGGCGGGGGCGGCCGTGGTGCCGTGCATGGTACGACGCGAGAATGATGGTTATGTTTTGCGCTGTTATCCCGCTTGGGAGGATTACCCCGGCGAGACGGTGCAGGTCGACACTCGCAGGATGAATGCATTCATTGAAGACCGAATTCGCGAAGCGCCCGCCCAATATTTCTGGTTGCACAAGCGATTTAAAACTCGCCCGGAAGGACAGGCCCGCTATTACTAATATTTGACTAATCTCTCTAAAACTCGCGGTTTTCTCCCTGCTTAAATCAGCCATTAGGGCTATAAACATTGTCTGGCATGCAGACGGCGCTTGAATTGTTGATTGTCTGACAAGTTATTCAAAAAACTTGTAGAAACAGACTTTTCCTTGTCTTGCTGAATGGGCGCCGTTACATTTGCGGTCCGCTTGGGGGAGGGTGGCTTGCTTCTGTTGATATGGATTTACCGTTGCGTCAGCCTGGATAGGGTCCTCGCGAAAGGCAATCTGTAAATTCAAATGGCAACAGCGACAAGGTGGGCCATTACTGCCGGTCTGCTTTTGCAGGGTGCCTACCGGCAAGGTCGCATTGGCATGCGCAAAAAGGGGGGGTTTTAGGTGGGCAAATCTTTTAGGCGTATCAGAAAAGTCATTGCCTGCTTTAAGAAATCCGGGCTGGGCGAAATGCGCCGTATGACCTAAAACAATCATCGTCGGGGACCACCGGCGCAGACGACCGAGTGAAGTTAATAGGGGATGACATGAAATTTCGAAAGTTGATGATCGCTGCTGCGGTGGCTTTGACTGCCACGGCGCATGCTGACGATCTGGTAGTAGGAACAGTGAATCCGATGAGCGGTGTGCTGGCGGATTTGTCGAATGATCTGGTGTCGGGTGTCAAAGCCTGCTTTGAGGCGATCAATGCCAAAGGCGGGGTCAATGGCAACCGGATCCAGCTGGTGGCGCGAGATGGCGGGTATAAGCCTGGCGATGCCGCCAATGTTGTCAAACAGGTGATCGAGCAGGAAAAGCCGATCGCCATGATTGCGATTGCGGGTACTTCAATCAACGAAGCCATTCTTGAGCAGAAACTGCTGACCAGTCACCAGATCCCGTTGATTGGTCCTTTGTCGGGCGGCGCCGCCTTGCGCAAGCCGATCAATCCATACCTCTACAATCTGCGTGCCAGCTACAAGGTTGAGGCGCAGCGGCTGGTCAAGCAGGCGCTGTCTTCCGGCGCAACCAAGGTGGCGGTTTTCTACCAGAATGATGATTTCGGTCAGGATGGCCTGGCGGCAGCCGAAGCCGCAATGGTCAAGGCCGGTCACAAGCTGGCGGCGTCGGGTGGCTACGAGACGGGTAGTGACGACGTGAAAGCGGCTGTCGCGGCCATTCTCAAATCGCAGCCAGATGCGGTGGTGATGTTTTCCGCCAATAAATCGACGGCAGCCTTTATCAAGGCCATGCGCGCTGCTGGCTCGACGGCACAGTTCTACAACGTGTCCACCGTTAACCACAAAGCACTGATCCAGCTTGCCGGGTTGAACAATGTGCAGAATATGGTGATCTCGCAAGTGGTCCCGTCACCGAACAATACGGTGAAGTCGGTAGTACGTGAGTACCGTGAAAACCTGAAGAAGTATGTGCCCACTGCCCAGCCATCGCACAATGGCCTGGAAAGCTATATCGCCGCCAAGGTGCTGGTAGAAGGCCTCAAGCATGCCGGCAACTCTCCGACCCGTTCCAGCCTGCAAAGAGCGCTCGACGGATTGGGGCGTTACAACGCCGGTGGCTTCGAAGTGACATTTGGCCCGAGCGATCGCGAAGGGTCTGATCTGGTCGAGCTGGGGATTGTTGGACCGGATGGCGAGTTGCGGCAGTAAAGAATCAGTAAATTCTAATATTTTGATTGAAATTGAGGAGTGTTGGGCGGATTTGCATGGGCCGTGTGTCTGACGTATGCGACAAAAGGCTGATCAAATTGCTTATTGTGTGACATTCCTAGCGTTTCTTCGGTAATGATGACAAGGGCCTGCTACGATGGTGGGCCCTTTTATTTTTATACGAGGAATTTGAATGCCTGCTTTGCCTCCTGACGCACCTTCACGCCGCAAGGCGCTTCTGATTGGCGGTGGCGCCCCGAATGCCACCTTGATGGCAGGGGCCTTGGTGGCGTTCATACGCCAGGGTGTGGAGTTCGATGTGATCTCGACCTCGGGCGCCGGTGCGCTGATTGGCCTGCTGTATGCCACCCCGAATGGTGGCGACCCGATCAAGGCATTGGAGTCCACGCTGCACATGGGCGTATCCGACTCGATTTATCGGGCCTTTCCGATCAATTACAAGGTATTCCAGAAGCCAGGCATGTTTGCCGATTTGTTCCGGCAGATGCTCTATGGCAATCCGCTGGCTCGACAGATCGTTGATCAGTTTGGCGATAACGCCATGCAGCGGCTGGCTTCCGATTGGATTCAGCTGCTTTGGGCCTCCATGTCGCCTTCCGATCTGAACGCCGACAGCAAGGGCTTATGTGCCCATGTGCCGTTTGCTGAAGAGATCGTTGATTTTCGTCGTCTGCCGGGCATTGGTCCTGAGTTTTATATCAATGCCTACAATATTACTCGTGGCCATATGCAGGTCTGGAATAAGCACGAGATAACGCCAGACCACTTTCGTGCCGCGCTGTCTTTTCCGTTTATCTATCCGCCTTATCAGATTGGTGACGACCTGTTTATCGAGGGCGCTGCCATCGACACCATCAACTTCAAGGCGCTGGTCCGGGACGAGCCGGGTCAGGAAGGCATGCACCGTGACCTTGATACCCTGGTGGTGTTCGACATTCTGGGCACCTACAAGCTGATTTCCGAGCCGCGCAACCTCTACGATGCCTGGGTGCGTTCGATCATTACGCCCCTGGTTGAGATTGCCAAAGACGATGTGCGCATGTTTGAACTGAAGCACAATCTGGATCCGGCCACTGGCGAGGCCAAGCGACGCTTGCTGAAAGTGGACTTGATGGGGGGAATCCCCGAGGCGCACTGGCCCAAGGTGCTCGATTGGTCGGCTTCAAACCTGGAGCTACTCTACAAGGTGGGCTTCAACGCCGGTTTGGCCTTCTGCAAGGAACATGAAAAGGCGCTGGCCATTCGCTACAACGCCAAAGTGGAGCCGATGCCGCTGGCTTGAGCCTACACGCGAAATCTCATGAAGAAAGGTTGCTGTCGATGCTGCGATATCCCCTGACGCAATGCCTGCTGTCTACTGCGCTGCTGTGCGGTTTGGCTGTGCCGGCGCAAGCGGCGAGCTTCAGTTTCACATTCTCGGACCACAGTGGCGAATTTGAAAAACGGGGCTGGTTGAAAACCGACTCACTGTTTCAGCGCAATTTCCGGGCAGCGGGAGCGCGCTGGGGCGCGTTGATTGATAGCAATCAGACGATTCGCGTCAACGTGATGACGGACCAGACCACACCCCGCTTTTCGGCGGGCATTACGGTTGGGCGCAGTCGCCCTCTGGGCCTGCAGACGGTATTCGAGCCAGGTGCCTTGTCGCGCATCCTCAGTGGCAGCAATCCCGGCGGTGAATTTGACGTCACCATCACCATCAATGTGGCGTTCATGGATCAGTGGTACTGGATTGATACACAACCGGAAACACGCAGCCAGCCCGTGGGCCTGAACAAGACGGATCTGGTGTCGATTGTGATGCACGAGCTGGGGCATGGCCTGGGCATTGCTGCGCGTCGCGTGGGTAACACGGCCCCGGCAGGAGGCTATCCCGACAATGCGCGTTCAGTTTATGACCGCAAGACCTGGTTTCAGAGCGGAAGTGAGCTGTCGGAGGCGCCGGTGACAGGGGCGCAGCTGGTGTTTCTCGGTGAAGAGTCGATGATGGTTAATGGCAATGAACCGGTGAAGCTGACCAATCTGCCGCAGAGTGATCCGGGCTCTTCGCAGAACTATTCACACATCGGTGACTGCACGGATGGCACCAATTACCGCGAAACCTTGATGAATGGCTGTAGCGTGCCGACGGATGGCAGCCGTCTGAAAGTCACGCCACTGGACGCGGCGATGGTGGCGGACATGGGCTTCCCGATGCGATCCATCTATTTTGCTGACCGCCGGATGCTGCTGACGGCGGTTCCTCTGCAAAGCGGTAGCAAGCAGATGACAGCGGCCTGGCTCAAGCTGGTGGATGCGCAGAAACTGCTGTTCGAACTGGTGGCGGCAACCGGCACAGACCGACTGTCGGCCGATGCGGTCCCAGTTTCCGGCTCGGCAGACTGGGTGCTGGAGCGGGTTGCGCTCAATGACTCGCTGGAGCATGTCAAAGTTGTGCTATCACCCGTGCCCAATACGTCACCACTGCAGCTGAAAGTGACCTCTCTGACACCGGTAACGGTCGACGAAGGGGTGCAGCATTAGGCGCTATGGCCCCATAGTCTTGGCGGTTTTGGAGACATGCCGGCTTTGCCTCTTGGCTGCCCTCTACATCCGATTTGGTGCCACCGCACACCAAACCTCAATGCAGCCCAAACTTATTGGGGAAGGACAACCGGCGTCCGACCTGCTGCGCGCACCCGGTTGCGGCCTGCCTGCTTGGCTTGATAAAGCGCCCGGTCGGCCGCAGCCAGCAACTCGGCCAGAGTGGCATTGGCTCTGGCCTGGGCTGCGCCAATCGAGACGGTCAGAGGGAGTAACTGGCCATTCGGCAGGTGGAGGGGGGTCTCCTGAATACGCTCCCGCAGGCGCTCGGCAGTGTTGATGGCCTGTTCCAGATCGGTGGCTACCAGCAGGGCGGTGAATTCCTCACCGCCATAGCGTGCAGACAGGTCGGCACTGCGCAGATTGGCCCGAACCAGCCCGGCAACGTGGCGCAATGCGAGATCGCCAATCGGGTGGCCGTGCAGATCATTGACCCGCTTGAAGTGATCGACATCAATCATCAACAAGGTCAGCGGCTGGCCAATGCGGCTGGAAAGATCAACCTGACGCGGGAAAATGTCCTCCAGCCAGGCCCGGCTGTGCAAGCCGGTGAGCGCATCGGTTTCCGCCTGTGCCCGATAGCGCTCCTGTAATTCGAGCGATTGCAGAATCAGTTCATTATTGGCGCGCATCCTCTGGGCCAGCACCTGCAGCAGGTTGTAAGCCAGACGATGATCTTCTGCCATCAGCGCCCACATCTTGGCCCGATTGAGCGGCAACACCCGACAGTCGCTGGCGGCGACGACGTATGCGGTTGGAGGCTTGTCGTCGATCATCGAAATATCGCCGGTACACGAGCCGGGTGTCAGACGGGCGACGGGGGTTTCGCTGGTAGGGCGTAGCAGCACTTCCAGCTCGCCGGACAGCAAGACGTAGATATGCTCGTTGGCATGTAACGGATCAAGCAGAGCCTGGCCGCCTTGCAGGGTGACCACGCGCAAGTCGGTATGCCGTGACGCCCAGCCTCTGACCTCGACGCCCTCGAACAAAGGGGCAGACCCCAGGATCACCAGATCATCTTCCTCAAGCACGCTGACCTCCTGTCCGCATCCGGCAGCAGACTCATACTAGTACTTATAGGAAATGGCTGGGGGCTTGGCTACGTGGCGACTGTTTGCAAAACGGCATGGCAGTCACGGCACGGACATGGGGCCTCGCAGTTTTCTCCTGCACTTGCTAGAACTTAAAGATGCGAGCCCTTTGTTGTGTTGCAGCCCTCTGTCTGAATCTGGGCGGCGTGCTGTTGTCGGTGGCACAGGCCAGGGTGGTGCTCGCCCGCGCAGTACCCGTAGCACCGTGGAGTTTTCCCGACAAGCCGAGTCAAGGTGTGGTGCCCGAATATCTCAAGGCCATGTTTGATGCAGCAGGGGTACCTCTGGTCGTTGAAACCCTGCCCTATCTGCGTGTGATGCAGGGGCTGAAGGATGGCTCGACCGAGCTGACGGTGCTGATTCCGGATGCTGAACGCGATGCGGTTGCCCTGCGGTTGTGCCAGCCTACGCGCATTCAGTCTGGCGTCATCTACAAGCACAGTCGGTATCCCTATATTGGCAAACCCGGTGATCTGGCGGGCAAGCGGATCGGGGTGCCTCGCGGCACCAAGGCCCTTGATGAGCTGGATAAGGTGCCAGGCGTCGAGCGCTACCCGATTGAGACGGTCGATCAAGGCTTTCGCATGCTCAAGCTCGACCGGCTGGATGCCACCTTTGTCTCGACGCCAGGTAGCGACTTGTTGTTGCGTGAGTCCCGGCTTGATCCGGGTGAATACCGGTTTCTGGAGGTCACGACTTCACCGGTGGTGATTTATGTGTCGCGCCGCTCGACGCTGGCCAGCGAGCCAGCACTGCTTGAGCAGCTGCGTCAGCTTTGCGATGGCCCCTTGCGCAAGATCATGGACGGGCTGATGCAACGATATCGCTAAGTGCGATTTGATGCGTTGTTTGCGGATGGGCGCAGCAGGTGAGGCGGCTTTCGTGAGTTTTCGCAGATCCCGAACCCTGAAAGAATCGAGTCGCAAATGAGCATCCTTCGCACCATCGCCGCTTGGGGTCTTTGTCTGGCCTGGATGTCTGCGCCCGTGGCTCAGGCCAGGGTCGTGTCTGCGCATGCGATTCCCGTAGCGCCCTGGAGCTTTCCTGAAACCCCCGGCCAAGGCGTAGTACCCGAATACCTGAAGGCCATGGCCGAAGCGGCGGGCATGCCGATTGAGGTCCAGACCATTCCGTATCTGCGGGTGATGCAAGGGATGAAGGATGGCTCGACCGAGCTGACCATGCTGATTCCCGACGATAGCCGTGACGCCGTGGGGATGCGATTGTGTGTGCTGACCCACCTGCAGGCAGGGGTCGTCTATAAGTACAGTCGCTATCCGAAGCTTTTAGAGTCTGGTGATCTGGCCAGCAAGCGAGTCGGTGTACCGAGAGGTTCCAATGCGCTGGATCAGCTGCATGCCGCCACCCGATTCGAGCGATATCCGATTGAATCGGTGGAACAGGGCTTACGCATGCTGGCGCTGGACCGGCTGGATGCCACCTATGTTCCTTCCCCTGGCCGCGAAATGCTGCTGCAGCAGGCCCGGCTCAGTCCGGACGAGTATCGTTTTCTCGAAGTCACCACACATCCGTTGGTGCTCTATGTGTCACGTCGCTCGGCGCTGGCCAAGGAATCGGAGAAGCTGGCGCAACTACGCCAGCTTTGTGAAGGGGTATTGCGGAAAACCATGGAGCAGCTGATTCAGCGCTATCGTTGAGATGGGCTAGGCGCGGTTGTTGTTTTGAAATAACGGCTTGATCTTTAATGGGAATTTGGAAATTTCAAACGCGAATTTCCCATTTAAAATCAATCGCTTGCATGGAACGTCAACAGAGCTTGGTTGCCGGATCTTGCATGGATGGCATGGACAGATCAGGATGTAAATAATTCTTTACTTCTGTACTTTTTTGTTTACGGTCGGGTGCTTTCCTTGCTGATCAATACCCTGCCAAGTGGCTTGGCCGCAAGCTTGTGTGGCTTGTAACGTAATGTTTACAGTCGTTGCGAAATTCTGCGATGACGTCCTTTGGCTGATCCAGCCTGATGGGTCTTGCCTACCTCGGCGACTGGGCGCAAACCCCTGTCGCGTCTTTGTTTTGAACCTTTCTGACGAATCAAAAGCCTAGCGTTTGCTTGAATGACGCCATCTGTCGGTCGGGAAGGTTTTTCCGGCGTCGAACTCAGGATTTTTGATATTCACCTTGCGTGTTGGCATAGCCCCTGCTGTAGGCTCTGCAGACGCTTGTTTTGTGGGCCTCCAAGATGGACCGCAAAGTGATTGTCAACAGAGCGTAACGCTCAATCAACAATGATAAGGAGGGGCTATGGATATGCCCGAACTGGTCGCGCCGGTAAAGCCGGTTATCTCTGCGGCCGAGCTTGCCTGTCTGGCAGAGCTGGAAAAGAAAGTACTGTGGCTCGCCACCTGGATGATTCATAACGCCAACCATTTACGCGAAAGCCGCGATGGCTTGAAGGTCGGTGGCCATCAGGCTTCTTCGGCTTCGCTGGCGACGGTAATGAGCGCCTTATATTTCCATGCGCTGCGGCCACAAGACCGGGTGGCGGTCAAACCGCATGCCAGCCCCATCTTTCATGCCATCCAATATTTGTATGGCCGTCAAAACCTCGATGCTCTGCAGCGCTTCCGGGCGTTGGGTGGGGCGCAGTCTTATCCTTCACGCACCAAAGACCACGATGACGTCGATTTTTCGACCGGCTCGGTTGGCCTGGGGGCGGGCATTACGCCATTTGCCTCGCTGGTGCAGGACTACCTTGAAAGCCGTGGCTGGCTCAAGTCGCAGCCAGGGCGCATGGTTGCGCTGATCGGTGATGCCGAGCTGGACGAGGGCAATATCTACGAGGCCCTGCTCGAAGGCTGGAAGCACGATCTGCGCAATACCTGGTGGATTGTCGATTACAACCGGCAAAGCCTGGATGGCATCGTGCACGACCGGTTGTTTTATTTGATTCAGCGCATGTTTCGCGCCAATGACTGGCGTGTGGTGACCGTCAAGTATGGCAAGCGGCTGATGGCGGCCTTTGAGCAGCCGGGCGGCAAAGCACTCAAGCGCTGGATCAACCAGTGCGATAACGCGGTCTACTCGGCTCTGACCTTCGGTGGTGGCGCCGCTTGGCGCAAGCAGCTGCGCGAGGATCTGGCGGGCGAAGCGCAGACGCTGGCGTTGATCGACCGCTACACCGATGAAGAACTCGGCCAGCTGATGACCAATCTTGGCGGCCACGATCTCGAAACCCTGCTCGAAGCCTTTGCTGCTGCCAGCGCGGATGATGTGCCGACCTGCTTCATCGTGTACACCATCAAGGGGCATGGACTGCCCTTTGCGGGACACAAAGATAACCACGCCGGCTTGCTGACGCCAGCACAGGTGGCCGAGCTGCGTAGCCGGCATGGTGTGGCCGAGGGCGAGGAGTGGCACAAGTTTGCAGGTTGCCATCGTAGTGCCGACGAGCTGGAAGCGTTTCTGGCGCGGGCACCGTTCAATCAACGGCCGGCGGCGCGCCAACATGCGGCGTCAATGGCGCTGCCCAGCCCCTGGCCACGTCTGGGCATTGCGCATGGCTCGACGCAGGAGGCATTCGGAAAACTCATGAACGAGTTGGCACGAGGTGATAGTGATCTGGCCGCACGCATCGTTACCACCTCGCCGGATGTGACTGTTTCGACCAACCTCGGTGGCTGGGTCAACCAGCGTGGCTTGTTCCGGCGCGCCCGTCAGCGCGACGTGTTCCGCGACCGCAAGCTGGCATCCGCCCAAAAGTGGGAAATGCACCCATCGGGCCAGCATATCGAGCTGGGCATCGCTGAAAACAATCTCTTCCTCAATCTGGCGGCGCTGGGCTTGTCTGACCGCCTATTCGGCGAGCGGTTGATCCCGGTTGGCACCTTGTACGACCCCTTCGTGGCGCGCGGGCTCGATGCCCTGAATTACGCCTGCTATCAGGACGCCCGCTTTGTGCTGGTGGCCACGCCTTCCGGCGTGACGCTGGCAGCGGAAGGCGGCGCGCACCAGTCGATTTCCTCTCCTTTGATCGGCATCGGCCAACCCGGCCTGGTTTACTACGAACCCGCCTACGCTGACGAGCTGGCCATGATTCTGGAACGGGGTTTTGGCTGGATGCAGCAACCCGAAGGCGAGAGCTTGTATCTGCGCTTGTCTACGCGCTCTATTGAACAGCCGGGACGGGACATCACCCCGGAACTGGCCGAAGCCGTCTGGCGTGGGGCGTACTGGGTGAAAGCGCCGACTGCCGGCTGTCGGGCGGCGGTGGTGTATTGCGGTGTTGTCGCCCCGGAAGCGTTGGCTGTCGCCAGTCAGTATGGCGACGATGTGGCCTTGCTGGCCGTGACCTCGCCCGGCCGTCTCTATGCCGAATGGCACCACCAGGCTCACGCCTGCTGGTTGGCACAGCAACTTCGGCAGCTACCTGCCGGGGCTCCGTTGCTGACGGTGCATGATGGCCACCCCGCTGCACTCAACTGGCTGGGAGCGGTGGATGGTCGCCGCACCCGTAGCCAGGGGCCGACCCGCTTCGGCCAAAGCTCGGATGCAATTGATGCCTATCAGCTACATGGACTCGACGCCGCTGCCATCGCCAAGGCGCTCGACAGCCTGCTGACCCAATAAGAACCTGAGAAGAAGAGGACGACATGACAATCGAAATTCTGATGCCGGCGCTCTCGCCGACGATGACCGAAGGCACGCTGGCCAAGTGGCATGTGGCAGCGGGTGACCGTGTAGAACAAGGCGATGTGATTGCCGAGGTGGAAACCGACAAAGCCATCATGGAAATCGAGGCCGACGCCGATGGCGTGATGGGCGAAATATTGGTGGCGGCAGGGACTGCCGATGTTCAGGTTGGCACCTTGATTGCCCGCATGCAGGCGGGTGATGCGCCGGCCAGATCGGTGGCTGCACCGACGGCGGCGCAGGTTGCCAGCCAGCCGGTTGGGCTGGCGCCGGCGCCAACCCCGCTGGCACGGCGTGAGGCCGAGCGCAATGGGCTGGATCTGACCTCGATGGCGGGGAGCGGCGGCCATGGTCGGGTAACCCGTGAAGATGTGGTACGGGCTGCTCAGCCTGCCGTGGTGGCCGCACCTTTGGCAGTGGCCCCAGCAGGCGAGCAGCCGTTCAATACCGTGCCGGTCGGCAGCATGCGCGCTGCCATTGCGCGGCGCATGGTCGAAGCCAAGGCGGCACCGCACTTCTACCTCGAAGTGGATTGCCGTATGGACGCTTTACTGGCCGTTCGCAAACAGCTCAAGGAGCGTCATGCCGGTCTGGAAGTGTCGATCAATGACTTTCTGATCCGGGCGCTGGCGCTGTCACTCAAGCAGGTGCCAGAAGCCAATGTGCAATGGGCGGGCGACCGCATCCTGCACTTTGGCCGGGTGGATATCGCCGTTGCTGTTGCGCTCGACAGCGGCCTGATCACGCCGCTGATCCGCGATGCCGGTAGCAAGGGCGTGCGTGAAATTGCCAGCGAAATGCGCGAGCTGGCTGAACGAGCCCGCCAAGGTGGACTCAAACCGGAAGAGTACCAAGGCGGCAGTTTCTCGCTATCCAACCTGGGCATGTTTGGCATGAAAGCGATCCAGCCGATTCTGAACCCGCCCCAAGCCGGCATCATCGGCGTCGGTGCGGCCGAGCGCCGGCCCTGGGTCGAGGGGGATGAACTGGTCGTGGCAACAGTGATGACCGCAACGCTATCGGCTGACCATCGCGTACTGGATGGGGCAACCGGCGCCCGCCTGCTGGCCCGCTTCAAGGCCTTGCTCGAAAACCCGCTCGATATGCTGCTGTGAGGTCGATCATGCGCGAATTTGATGTCGTCGTTATTGGTGCGGGCCCCGGAGGTTACGTTGCTGCCATTTGTGCCGCTCAGCTGGGGATGCGTACTGCGCTGGTCGAAGCCGCTGATCTGGGGGGCGTCTGCCTGAATTGGGGCTGTATTCCGACCAAAACCCTGCTGCACTCCGCTGATGTATTGCGGCAGATGCGAGCCGCCGAGCGGATTGGTTTGGGCTGCGACAACCCACGTTTCGATCTGGACAAAATTGTCGCCCGTTCGCGGGCGGTGGCCGGCCAGTTGACGCAAGGGGTGGGTTATCTGCTGAAAAAGAATGGCGTTACCGTGGTCCATGGCTGGGGCCGTCTCGCGGGGCCTAACAAGGTACAGGTTGAGTCCGACCATGCCGCAGAACTGCTGACCACGCGCAACGTGGTGCTGGCAACGGGTGCCAAGCCCCGGCCACTGCCCTTTTTGCCGTTTGATGGTGAGCGCGTCTGGTCTTATCGCGATGCGCTGATGCCGAAAACATTGCCCTCACGCCTGCTGGTGATTGGTGCGGGGGCGATTGGCGTTGAGTTCGCCAGCTTCTATGCCACGCTGGGCTGCAAGGTCGAGCTGGTGGAACAGGCTGCGCAGGTGTTGCCGGCTGAAGATGCCGAGATTGCGGCCATTGCGGCCAAGGGCCTGGGCGCCGACGGCATTACCCTTCGTACCGGTTGCCGTGTCGAAGCTGCCAGCCTGACTGATGGCGGCGTCAAGGTTCGCCTGGCAGATGCCCAAGGTACTCACGATCTGGAGTACAGCCACGTACTGGTTGCCATTGGCGTAGTAGCCGACTGCTCCCGCTTGGGGCTGGAAACCGTCGGCCTCGATTCGGCGCGTCTGAGCGTGGAGCCGGATTGCTCGACAGCGGCGCCAGGGGTGTGGGCGATCGGCGATCTGGCTGGCGCACCACAGCTGGCCCACAAGGCCAGTCACGAAGCGCGTAGCTGTGCCGAAGCGATTGCTGGTCTGGAACCTCACCCGCTCAATCCTCTGCGCATCCCGGCCTGTACCTATTCCCATCCCCAAGTCGCCCGTGTTGGCATGACAGAAGCCCAGGCGATTGCTGCCGGCCGGCAGATTCGTGTTGGCCGTTTTCCGTTCCGGGGCAATGGCAAGGCGCTGGCAACCGATGCCGGAGACGGTCTGTGCAAGACCGTGTTCGATGCCCGTACCGGTGAGCTGCTGGGGGCGCATCTGGTGGGAGAGGGGGCCACGGAGCTGATTCATAGCATGGTGGTCGCCATGAACCTTGAGACGACCGAGTCCGAGCTGATGAGCACGATTTTCCCACACCCGACCCTCAGTGAAATGCTGCACGAGTCGGTTTTAAGTGCGTTTGACCGCGCACTGCACATTTGAACTGACCAAGCTGATTTGACCAAGGCGCCCACGAGGCGCCAACAGGAGACTGCATCATGAGCACCCATTCCAAGGGCTTTGCCACCCGCGCCATTCACCACGGCTATAAGCCTGCTGATGCCTTGGGCGCGTTGACCCCTCCGCTGCACCTGACTTCGACCTTTGCATTTGATACCGTCGAGCAAGGTGGCGCCCGTTTTGCCGGTGAGGAAAGCGGTTATATCTATACCCGCCTGGGTAATCCCACCCTCAACCTGCTGGAGCAGCGCGTTGCAGCGCTGGAGGGGGGCGAAGCGGCGCTGGCCTTTGCTTCGGGAATGGGTGCCATTACCGCTGCCATGTGGACCCTGTTGCAGCCCGGCGACGAAATCGTCGTCGATAAGACCCTCTATGGCTGTACATTTGCTTTTCTGACGCATGGTCTGGCCAAGTTTGGCATCACCATCCGCCACATTGACCTGACCGAGCCGGCTAATCTGCCGGATGCGATGAGTGACCGCACCCGTCTGGTCTATTTCGAGACACCCGCCAATCCTAATATGCGGCTGGTGGACATCGAGGCCATTGCCGCCGCTGCCCATAAGCGTGGTGCCAAGGTTATGGTCGATAACACCTACTGCAGCCCGGCCCTGCAGAACCCCATCCTGCTGGGCGCCGATCTGGTGGTGCATTCCGCGACCAAATACCTGGGCGGACATGGCGATCTGACCGCCGGTATTCTGATCGGCGACGCGGAAACCATCCAGCAGGTGCGTTTTTATGGTCTGAAGGACATGACTGGCGCCGTTCTGTCGCCGTTTGACGCCTTCCTGATATTGCGCGGGTTGAAGACCCTGGAGCTGCGTCTGGAGCGCCATAGCCAGAGCGCGATGCAGATTGCCGAGTTCCTGCAGGCGCGACCTGAAGTCGCGGTTGTGCACTACCCCGGACTCAAGACCTTCCCCCAGCACGAACTGGCCTGCCGGCAGATGCGTGGGTTTGGCGGTATGCTGGCATTCGAACTCAAGGATGGCATCGAAGCGGGGCGCCGCTTTATGAACTCGCTGCAAATGATTGTGCGTGCCGTGAGCCTGGGTGACGCAGAAACCTTGATCCAGCACCCGGCTACCATGACCCACTCGACCTACACGCCGGAAGAGCGCGCACAATATGGCATTTCCGATGGCCTGATCCGCCTGTCAGTCGGGCTGGAAACCGTGAGCGATATCGTGGCTGACCTTGGCACTGGCTTCGATGCCATCAAGCGTTGAAGAGACCCTGGCCGTTGATCGTTTGTTTCCGGTGGCGCCGGATTGGGGCCGGCTACCACGTTGGCGGCCAGGCTGTTGGCTGGCATCGCAGGTCTTACAGCCTGTGCGCTCAGACGGGAAACCGCATGGCTTGCTGCTAGGCGGCACACCTTTCGCCTTGCATCAGGCCCAAATCCGACGAATGCGATCCGGAGATAAAACGGCAGCAGCGTCTGGTCAAGACCGATATATGGGCTCGACCGGCCGGATGCCGGGGACTGCAATAGTGTTTTTGCTCGTTGTGAAAAGTAACCAATATCACCCGAAAGGCTGATGTAAGCATTCGTTGTGACGGGTTAAGTAGGTTAAAATTGCCGGTTTTGCCCGGCAGGGAAGCTGCAATGGGGGAGGTCATTCCCTTATGCGAGCAGCGCCTTGCCACAGGGCGACCGGCGACCCGGCGTAGCGGCATACCCCCTTTCCTCCCGCTGCAATGCATGTCTTGACATGGTCGCCGCCCAACAGGAGCGCACCATGAACCCCAATTCCAAAATCATCGTTACCGGCGCTGCCGGACTGGTTGGCCAGAATCTGGTCCTGCTGCTGCGCGAACGTGGCTACACCAATCTGGTGGCTATCGACAAGCACGGCCCAAATTTGAAAGTCCTGCGCGATCTGAACCCTGGCGTGCGAGTGGTGGAAGCCGATCTCCTTGATTCGGGTAGCTGGGAAGCCGAATTCGAGGGTGCCGAAGTAGTGGTGCAACTGCATGCCCAGATTACCGGCCTGGGTAATGCCATCTTTGCCCGCAACAATGTCGAGGCTACCGGCAAGGTGCTGGAGGTGATCCGTCGTCAGCCGGTGCAGCCATTTCTGGTGCATATCAGCTCGTCCGTGGTCAACTCGGTCGCCGATGATGACTACACCAACACCAAGAAAGATCAGGAAAAGCTGGTGGCTGCCTCGGGGTTGGCGCATTGCACATTGCGTCCTACCCTGATGTTTGGCTGGTTTGACCCCAAACACTTCGGCTGGCTATCCCGCTTCATGGAAAAAGCCCCGGTCTTCCCGATCCCTGGGCATGGCCGGTACATGCGCCAACCTCTTTATAACCGTGACTTCTGCCGCGTCATCATCCATTGCATCGAGAACCAGCCCAAAGGTGCGGTATACGATATTGTCGGCCAGGAGCGGGTGGACTACGTCGATATCATCCACGCCATCCGCAAGGCCAAACAGCTCAAAACCCCGATCGTTCATATTCCCTACGGTCTGTTTTATGCTTTGCTGAAAGTCTATGCCCTATTCAGCAAACAACCCCCATTCACCGCCTCGCAACTGAAAGCTCTGACCGCCGGCGACGATTTCAGCGGCGTTGATATCAAAGCCCTGTTCGACATCACCCCCACCCCATTCGACGTCGCCATCAAAGAGACCTTCACCGATCCGCGTTATTGCGCTATTGCGCTGGAGAGGTAGGCTCTCTATGTCTAGTAGCGGTACCCCTCGAGCACTGGCTACGAGTTTGGCGGTGCGGCACCATTTCATGCCTTTTTGTCGTTTGGTTTTACTTTTCCTGCTGTGCTTGCCTGCGTTGGTGGCGTTTATACCTTCAATGCCACAAACCGGGCTTGATGCTTCTTGGATTCAGGCCTTGACACATATGGATGGCAAGAAATTTGGCCTGGACATTGTGTTTACCTTTGGGCCGATTGGCTATGCCTATATGCCGGCTATGTCAGCGCATGGAGCCTCTATACCTGAACAAGTCGGATTGGCAGCATTGTGGGTTGTGGTCGCTTGGCGTTGGCAAGAGGGGACGCGCAGTCCTTGGCTGATGCTTGTGGGACTATTTCTGAGCGCATGGCTTGGTCACGGCATATTTGTTCGCGATACCTTTTTTATGCTCGCCTGCTGCCTTGCCGGCATGCTGGCGTTGCGCGAACCCAGGTTAGATAGGGTCCTTGGCGGCCTGCTGCTGGCATGGCTAGGACTGATGAAGGGCTCATTTCTAGTTATGGGTGTTGGGCTTGCGGCCTTGCTTTTGATTTACGACTTATGGGCTAAGCGATTCCCGACCACATTTCTAACTTTTGTGCTGTGTTGGGTTGCTGGTTGGCTTTTAACCGGACAAAGCTTGGGGCATGTGTATCAGTACTGGCGGGGCCTGTCTGAGATATCAAATGGCTATAACACCGACATGGCCATTAATGGTGCCATTGGGCACTTGCTTGTATATCTGCTGTTTGCCTCATGGTTCATTGCGCGAGAAGTGCATGCCTGCTGGCAAAATAGGCAAGCGTCGATTGCGGTGGAATCACTCATTCTTTGCTTTGTATTGTTTATCAGCTTCAAAGCGGCCTTTGTCAGGCAGGATGTCCATGAGTTGATTGCTTTTGGAGTCCTTACCGGTTTGGTGCTATTCCGAGCATCAATCCGGCCCAAGTATCGGTTGCAGCTGGTTATGACGATGTGCCTGGCCTTGATGGCAATACGCGGTCAGGTCGATAGTGCTGCTGCTGCCCGTTATGCAGCTTCTGAGGCTGTCGCGACATACTGCCAGCAATTCAAGTCCATGCTGGCGTGGCTACATTCGCCTTTGGCGCTTCAAGGAGATTTGGCGGCGGCATTTAAAGAGGGAAGTGCCAAGATACGGCAGCAACTTGGCGACTTTCAATCAGGTGGTACGTTGGATGTTTATCCAACTGAACAGTCGCTGGTTTTTGCAATAGGCGCACACTGGCAGCCTCGCCCAGTCTTTCAGAGCTATTCGGCTTACACGCCTTATTTGGCGGAACTCAACCGTGTTCATTTGCGCGAGCGGGGGGCGGATGAGTTGTTGTTTGGTCTGTCCAGCATCGACGGTCGTTATCCGAGCATCGACGATGGTCCATCGTGGCCGACCATGCTTGCCTTGTACCAGCCGGCTGAGATGGTAGCGGACCGTTGGTTGGCACTGCGGCGAGCAGCAGACCGGCCGCATGAGCAACTGCGGCCACTGGCCGGTATGCAAATGGCCCTTGGAGAGTGGGTGGCCTTACCACAAAGCCGAAATGTGCCAGTCTTTATCCGTTTGCATCTGGTCCCGACCACTTGGGGGCGCTTGGCTAATCTGGCTTACAAACGCCCTCCGGTTTATCTGCAGGTCGAATTGGCCGATGGCCGGAAGATCAGGCATCGGATACCGGAGGGGAGTGCGGCGGCGGGCTTTATCGTTTCGCCTTACCTTGAATCGGTATTCGACATTGGCAATCTCTGGCTTGAAAAATGGCCAGGGCGCTTGCAGTCCGCTCAAGTGCTAAGAATGAAAGTCGAGGTGGATGCACATGCCGGACCAGCATTTTTTGAGCCGATGATCGGGCTGGAGCAATTCGAGATACACGGTTATCGACGGCAGCAGAGCCTTCCTGCCTCGCTTGAGGCGCCAGCCTGGATGGCGCGAGAACTCCATATTGTGACCCAAGCCCCTGCCAGCCCGGTTGCCTCCAAACAGGGTGGATATATTGATAGCGTCCAGCAGTCCGGAGCATTACTGGAGGTCAATGGCTGGATACCCATGCCCGATGCGGACAAAGTGCAGCGCCTGTTTGTAGCGGTGCCAAGTCGTCCACAAAGCTATCAGGTGCGGGCAATTGAGCGGCGAGATGTTGGCAACTATTTGAATAATAAAAATGTGATTCATGCGGGTTTTGCTTTTACCCTGCAATTTGCTTCTGCGGCGGATGCGCAGTCGGCCAGCAAGGATTTATGCATTGCCTATCAGTCACAAAATACCGATCTGGCTTTGGTAAAAAGCGATCGCAAGAGCTGTAATCGTTTCCTGAAATGAAAGGTGGTGCTTGGCGATAAACAGGATTTTTTGGACTTTGGTATGTTTTTTTGTGGTTAATTAAAATGAAAAATATTGCAATATGGTGTTTTGTTTTGGTGGCTTCTGGTGTGGCAATTGCCTCGGTAGTCGACGTCAATGGCAACCCGACTTCTGCCGTGGTGTCGAACGGCAAAATATCGGTAGGCGTAGGCAGCATTCGCACGCCACAACTTTCCCGATTAGGCGAATTCGATTTTGGCGGAGCGATAGACTCATTTAAAATAGATGGCGTGGAAATGCTGAATCAAAGTGATGCGGGCCGGGTTTGGCAGCATTCTTTATTCTTTGCAAATCATGGCCTTGCTTATTCTTATGACCAAAATGCCTGCGAAGTTTCTGGAGAGCATAATTCCCAGGTGAACCCACAGGAAGCCGGCGATGATTTAAGCCGGCCAAAAGCGATTGTTTATTATAAAGATCAGCGTACTGCGCATATTGTGACCAAGCAAGTACCCAGTTGGGCCAGCACGGCACTTTATCCAGAAGGCTTGGAATTGCAATCGATTATCCGTGTTGGGCCGCTGCCTTATGCGCCATATCAGGAAATTGTGGAGCTGGAATATGCCACGGTAAACAGGAATCAAAGTAATCCTTTGTGCCCAGCCCGTTCCGCCATTCTGATTAAAAATGCCACCACGGAAAAGCGGATCAAAGCCCCTTTTGTGCCGGCAATTTATTTTGATTACAACCGGTTTTCCGAGTTGTGGGGGCTGAATGAGGCGGGGCAGTGGAGTGGGCCGTTGCCGGTATATACCGCAGCTATGGTGGAATTCGATCCAAGCCAATACCGTTATCGGGCAATGGCCTGGTGTCAATCTGGCGGAACAAGATGTGTCGGTATATACAGCAAGTCGGCCTGGGATAATTCGAGAAACGCCGGTGGCTATGCTGGGTTTAATTTTGCTGCAGAAAACTACCCGAATGTAATGCCGGGTACCCAGACAAGAAGTCTTAAGGTTCTTGATTACACACCAGTGTTGCTGCCGGGGCAGGAACATCGTCGCAAGGTCTTTGCGATGACAGGTGATCTGGCGAAGTTGAAAGAGATGGTGAGTACCCTGGTGGCGCAGGGGCTTTGATTAATCGTGCAGAACCAGGATTTGCACCAGGGTTTTGTGGTGTTGGCAAAACCTGTGGCAGAGCCTGGATTGCGTCTGGTTTTGTAAGGTGATTCTGCCTGCTCTGCTGTTGTGCAAGCAGCGGAGTGGGTGGGCAGGACATTAAATGAACAACAAACACCGCATCGCCGTGGTTGGCGCGGGTCCGATGGGCCTGATGTGTACGATGGAGCTGCAAAAGCGTGGCTACCATGTTGATATTTTCGAGCATGACGACCGGATCGGCGGGATGTCGGCGACGTTTGATTTTGATGGTCTGCCGCTGGAGCGTTACTACCATTTTGTCTGCAAGACCGACGATCCGCTGTTTGCCCTGCTGCAGGAAATGGGCTTGTCGGACAAGCTCAAGTGGGTCGAAACCAAGATGGGCTATTACTTCGACGGTAAGCTCTATCCGTGGGGAACGCCACAGTCCCTATTGAGTTTCCCGGGGCTGGATATGGTCAGCAAGCTGCGCTATGCGGCGATGGTGATGAAGACCAAGAATGTGTCTGACTGGCGCGAACTGGATCGGGTCAATGTCATTGATTGGCTCAAGGGCTGGATTGGTGAGCGGGGTTACAATGTGCTTTGGAAGAGCTTGTTCGAGCTGAAATTCCACGAGTACACCGACCAGATTTCTGCTGCCTGGCTTGGAACGCGGATCAAGCGGGTCGGTTTGTCGCGCAAGAGTCTGTTCAAGGAGCAACTGGGCTATCTGCAAGGTGGCTCGGAAGTGTTGCTGAACAAGATGGAGCAGGCGATCACGGCCAAGGGGGGGCGCATCTTCCTGAGGATGCCGGTGCAGAAGGTCGTGACCGAGGCAGGTCAGGTACGCGGAGTGCAGGCGGGGGGTGAGTTCCATCCTTACGATGCGGTGGTTTCCACCGTACCGATCCAGTATCTGCCACGCTTGGCGCCAGACCTCCCGTCCGCGTTCCGCGAGCGGATTGATGCGATCAAGAATATTGCGGTGGCTTGCGTGGTGCTGAAGCTCAAGCATGCGGTGACGCCCAATTTCTGGGTCAATATCAACGACCCCAGTATCGCGATTCCTGGTGTGATTGAGTATTCGAATCTCAATCCGGTTGGTCCGCACATTCTGTATGCGCCGTTTTATATGCCGACGACGCATCCGAAATATCAGCGCAGCAATGATGAGCTGATTGATGAGGTGCTTGGTTATCTGGCGAAGCTGAACCCCAATTTCAGGCCCGACTGGGTGATGGCGCGCCATTGTTCACGCTACGAGTACGCGCAGACGGTCTGTCCGCCAGGCTTTTTCGATATGTTGCCGCCGATGAAGACGCCGCTGCACGGGTTGTGGATGGCCGATACGGCGTATTACTACCCGGAAGATCGTTCGATTTGCGAGAGCGTGAAGCTGGGGCGGCAGTTGGCCGAGGCCGTGCATGCAGGTCATTAAGCGGGAGTATTTTTCCGCCACCTTCCTGCGGTTTCTGCTGGCGGGTGGCACGGCGGCGGCCGTGAACGTTGGCTCGCGTATTGGCTATAGTCATTGGCTGGACTACGCGCCGGCGATTGTGCTGGCCTATCTGACCGGTATGGTGACGGCTTTTGTGCTGAACCGGATATTTGTGTTTGAGGGCGGTGGGGGCAGCGCCCGCCGACAGTTTGTCAATTTTGCGCTGGTCAATCTGCTGGGGGTGGTGCAGACGGTGGCAATCAGTTTGTTATTGGCACGCTGGTTGTTGCCGGCGGCAGGTGTGCGCTGGCACGCCGAAGACATTGCGCACCTGGTTGGCGTGGTGGTGCCGGTTTTCACCAGTTTTCTGGGCCACAAATATTTTTCGTTTGCCGACAAGGCTTCTGTGGTCAACAGAGCCTAGAAATTCTATTCAAGAAAAGATAGGGCACCCATCACGGGTGTCACGAGGGACTATGCAGTCGATTATCAAGCTGATCCGCCCCCATCAGTGGATCAAGAACGGTTTTGTGCTGATCGGGGTGGCGTTTTCTCACCGGTGGGATGTGCTGACGCTGACGAGCGCCGCGCTGGCGTTTCTGGCGTTCTGTCTGGTGGCCAGCGGTGTGTATGTGATGAATGACCTGCTGGATGTCGAGGCGGATCGCAAGCATCCCACCAAATGCAAACGCCCGATTGCCAGTGGTGCCATCAGTGTGACCCAAGCACGCCTGCTGGCCGCCGGCTTGGCGCTGGTGGCCGTGACGCTGGCCTGGATCGGCGTCAGCCCGATGGCCGCGGCGCTGATCGCCGCTTATTGGACGATGAATCTGGGCTATTCCCTGCACTGGAAGCATGTCGCAATTCTGGATGTTTTCATCATCGCAGCCGGTTTCATGCTGCGGATTCTGGTCGGTACGCTGGGTCTGCATCTGGGCGTGTCACACTGGCTGATTCTGTGCGGCATGATGGTGACGCTGTTCCTTGGGTTTGCGAAGCGGCGGGCGGAGCTTTTGCTGATCGAGGGGGATGCCGACCGTACGCTGACCCGACGGGTGCTGGAGCATTATTCGCCAGCGCTGCTTGATCAGTGCATCTCGGTCTGTGCAGGGGGCACGATCGTCGCCTACAGTTTGTACACGATGAGTGCTGAGACGATTGCCCTACACCATACCGACAAGCTGGTTTATACCGTGCCGTTCATTGTTTACGGCATCTTCCGCTATCTGTATCTCTTGCATGGCCATGGCCGGGGCAACGATACGGCCAGCGATCTTCTGCAGGATCGCCATCTGATTGCCACCGTCTTTGCCTGGATTGGCACTACGCTATGGTTGATCGTCTGAGTGACGATTCCGAGCCTTCAACACGCATCGAGTGGCTGCTTGCGGCACTACCGCCGCTGATTTACGCGCTCTTGATCTTGCTGTGGGCCCGCAATGCACCATTCTGGGATGATTACGAAGCCATCCTGTCGCGTCTTCTGGTGATCGACGGCCCCGATGGCTGGCGTACCTTGGGCGAGAGCAATAACGAGCATCTGGTGGTGACCACCACGGTTGCCGCCTGGCTGGACCGCTACCTCTTCGGTGTCCTCGACTTTCGCCATCTGATCTGGCTGGGCAATCTGGCCCTCCTGGCATCGTTTACCATGCTATCCCGGGGTTTGCCGGCGGTAACAACCGCCTTGGCAGGGGTTACCCTGTTCAATTTTTCCTATTGGGAAGGCAATTTGTGGGCGATGACGGCGGTGTCGCACTATCTGGCGATACTGTTGCCGCTGACTGCATTTGTCTGCCTGCAGCATGGCTGGGGGTTGTGGCCAGCGGTGCTGGCGGCGCTGCTTTCCGCCTTGAGTCAGGCCAACGGCATGCTGGTATGGCCGATTGGGGCTCTCTGGCTGGCCTGGGAACGACGCTGGGCCGACCTGTCGGTGTGGATGATCGGCTTCGGGCTGACCTTGATAACGTATCGCCACCTGTCTGCCAGTGGCGCTGTACCGCAAGCCAGCTGGATGGATCTCGGGGCCTTTTTTGTGGCCTTCATGGGCGGGCTGGCTGGCGCCTCCTGGCCCGCGCTGGTGCTGGGGGCGCTGGTTCTGCTGGCCTTCCTGGTTTATGGGGTGGGCGGCGACTGGAAGTACCGTCCGGTGCCATTGCTGATCATGCTGTTTCTACTCGGTACTGCAATAGCCGCCACTTTGCGGCGTGCGCCTTTTGGCTTTGAAATTGCCCTGTCTTCGCGCTACGCCATCATCAGCTCCTTTATGCTGGCAGCGCTGGTGGCAGGTTTCCGCCCGGTCGGACGGGAGTTGTGGTGGGTCGTCGGTGCTGTGCTGGCGGCAAATATCGCCCTGGCGGCCAAGGTTTATCCACAGCTTGAGCATCGCAAGCAACGGTTGGCGATGTTTCCATCGGAAGCGCTGGTTGGCTGTGTCGATCGCTACAACCATCCCGACCCGGTGAATGCTGCCCGCAGTTACGAACACGCAGTGCGGGCAGGTTGGCTGGCGTTGCCTCTGCCCCAGACCCGCTGCCAGGACTGGGGCTTGCAGGTTCTGGTCAATCCGGCACCGCAGGCGCTGTTGGTGGGCGAGGCGGGGCATATCGATTACCGTCAGGTGTTTGGAAGCCGGTTGCGTCTGGATGGCTGGATGCCGCTACGGGCTGACGACAAGGATGTCGTGCTGTATCTGGCGAGTTCCGATACGCCCACCACCCGCCTGCTGCGTCGCCAGCCTCGGGCGGATATATCGGCCATGCTGGGTAGCGATCTTTATTACTACAGCGGGTTTTCTCTGATACTGGATTTTGCCGATGAAGCAAGCGCCTTGCGTGCGAGCCAGTCGATCTGTCTGGCAGTGGTCTCGCACAAGCATCCCCCCAGCCTGGTGGCAGGGTCGCCCGAGCATTGCCGTGCTTTTCTGAAAACGGGCAAGACAACATGACGTTTGTAAACACGGGCCAGACAACGGCCCGCCCGCCGACCCGCCAATGGGTCTGGCTGGGAGGCTCCATTCTACTGGCCGTGCTGGCCTATCTGGCTGTGGTGTTATGGGTTGGCTGGGCGGAGGTTTCGCGTGCCATTTTGCAGGTCGGAGCTGGCGGCTTGCTGCTGGCAGCCCTGATGAGCTGCTGCAATTTTGGCCTGCGCTATCTGCGTTGGCGACGCTATCTGGCGCACTTTCAGCATCGTCTGCCGTGGTTGGATGGCGGTTTGGCCTATATGGCGGGTTTCGCTCTGACGACTACCCCATTACGTGCAGGGGAAACATTGCGGGGGTTGCTGCTGGCCCGATTCGGGGTGCGCTTTGGCCAGACGGTGGCGATTTTTGTCAGCGAAAGGCTGGCGGACCTGATGGTAGTAATCGCCCTGGTCAGCCTGGGGCTGGCCCAGTTTCCCCAGGCGCGCCCGATTGTGGCCTTATGTGCATTGCTGGTCGCGGGTGTTTTGATCAGTCTGCTGTGGCCGTACTGGTTGCAACAGCTGGCCCGGCGCTGGGCGCAGGGCCGTATCGGCCGCTGGCTGGCACATGGCGTGCGGTTGCTGCAGGACGCCCGCCACTGCCACGGCCGAGGTCTGTTGGCCCTATCGCTACTGATCGGCCTGCTCGCCTGGAGTGTGGAAGGCATTGCGTTCCAATCCATTCTGGGTGGTATGGGGGTTAGCCTCAGCTTTACCACGGTACTGCTGGTGTACATGATCGGTAAATTGGCCGGCGTCCTGAGTTTTGCACCCGGTGGGCTTGGCGGGACCGAGGCGGCGATTGCCTTGCTTTTGATCTGGTCTGGTGTGCCGCCGGCACAGGCGGCAGCGGCGACCATTCTGGTCCGACTGGTCACGCTCTGGCTGGCCGTCGCCTTGGGGTGTACGGCACTGGCACTCAGTCTGTGGCGGGAAAAACAAACTTCATGAAACGTTATCAATCCTGGGGACGGATCGATGCCGAACCAAGCCGTGTCTATGCCCTGAGCGACCGGCAGATGGCATTGCCGACTGCCAGCTTCTCCATGCTGCCTTTCGGTAATGGTCGTAGCTACGGTGATGTCGGGCTGAATCGTGGCGGGGCCTTGCTGGATACTGCGGGCCTGGATCGCTTCATCGACTTCGACCCGGCGAGCGGCATTCTGCGCTGTGAAGCCGGTGTGCAGCTCGACCATATCCTCTCGCTCGCGGTGCCGCAGGGCTGGTTTCTGCCGGTCACCCCGGGTACCCGTTTTGTCACGGTGGGCGGGGCAATCGCCAACGATGTCCACGGTAAAAACCACCATGTTGCAGGAAGCTTCGGTTGCCATGTCCGCCAGTTCGAACTACTGCGGTCAGATGGTAGCCGTCGTCTGTGCAGTCCGCAGCATGATGCGGATTGGTTTGGTGCCACCATCGGTGGCCTGGGCCTGACCGGGCTGATCACTTGGGCTGAGCTGCAGCTGCGGCGGATCGCCAACCCCTTTCTGTGGACCGAGGCGATCCGCTTTCGCAACTTGCAGCAGTTCATCGAACTCGACGCAGAGGTGGCGCCGCGCCACGAATACACCGTGGCCTGGCTGGACTGCCTGGCGGGCGGGGCGGGGCGCGGGCGGGGCATCTATTTTGTGGGCGACCATGCGCCGTCGCTCACGCAGCTGCCGCTGTATCAGGCGCGGCGACGGCGTCTGCCGCTGACGCCGCCGTGGTCGCTGGTCAACGGTCTGTCACTGCGCGCGTTCAACCAACTCTACTATCATCGGCCGCTGGCGACCGGGCAGACGCTGACCCACTATGAGCCTTACTTCTACCCGCTCGATAGCCTGCTGGAGTGGAACCGCATGTATGGCCCACGTGGCTTTTACCAGTACCAATGCGTGGTCGCTCCTGAAGCCGGTGCCCAGGCACTGGACCGCTTGCTGCAGGCCATCGCCCGTAGCGGACAAGGTTCGTTTCTGGCGGTGCTGAAGCGATTTGGCGATCAGGCTTCACCTGGCTGGTTGTCGTTTCCGCGCCCTGGCTACACCCTGGCGCTGGACTTCCCGAATCGCGGCGACGCGACGCTCCAATTGTTCCGTGAGCTGGATGCGGTGGTGCTGGATCACGGTGGTGCCATCTACCCGGCGAAAGACGCAACGATGCCGGCCGAACATTTCCGCCATTACTACCCGGCCTGGCAGCGCTTTAGCGCGTTTGTCGATCCGGCATTTTCATCCAGCCTGTGGCGACGGGTGATGGCCGCTTAGAGGCTGTCAGCCGACACCGGCTCAAAACGCCATTGCATTGATTATTTGAGGGAATGAGTTGAAAAAGATTCTGATTGTTGGGGCCAATTCGGCCATTGCCGCCGCCGCTGCGAGGCAATGGGTAGGCCAGGGCGTATCGTTGGTTCTGGCGGGCCGCAACCCGGACAGACTGTCGGCCTTGGCGGCGGATCTGCACGTGCGGGGCGGGTCGGCCGTCAAAATTGTCGAGGCCATTTATGATGCCACCGACCGTACCGCTCACGCGGCGCTCGTCGAAGGGGCATGGAATGCACTGCAGGGCCTGGATGGTGTACTGATTGCCCACGGCAGTCTGCCCGATCAGAAAGCCTGCGAAGCGTCGGTGGCGCAGACCCTGATGGAGCTGGAAACCAATGCCCTGTCCGTGATTGCGGTGGCTTCTTTGCTGGCTAACCGGTTCGAAGCCCAAGGGCGGGGCGTCATCGCGGTGATTGGCTCGGTGGCGGGAGATCGGGGCCGGCAGTCCAACTATGTCTACGGTGCGGCCAAAGGCATGGTGGGTTTGTTCCTGCAGGGCTTGCGCAATCGCCTGAGCCGTAAAGGCGTACGGGTAGTGACCATCAAACCCGGATTCGTTGATACCCCGATGACGGCCAGTTTCAAGAAAGGCGCCCTCTGGGCCAGTGCCGATCAGGTTGCAAGCGGGATTGTGCGTGCAATGGAACGGGCCGACGGGGAAGTCTACCTGCCGGGCTTCTGGCGGCTTATCATGCTGATAATCCGCCACATCCCCGAGGCGGTCTTCAAAAGGATGAGCCTGTGAGCCAGGAACTGGCGCTATTCGATTTCGACGGCACGCTGACCGACCGGGATTCGCTGCTGCCGTTTCTACGATACGTGGCAGGCGACGTCACCTACTTTCGCGGGATGGCAATCCTGTCGCCGCTGTTGCTGGCCTACCTGGCTCGTATCGTTCCCAACGATATTGCCAAGCAGAAAGTCATTACCCGATTTCTGGGGGGGCGCGATCTGGCCGAAGTCAGCGCTTGGGGCGAGTTGTTTGCCGAAGAACGAATTCCGAATTGGTTGCGACCGGGCGTGGTGGACAAACTGAAGTGGCATCAGCAGGCGGGCCATGAGTGCGTGCTGGTTTCGGCATCGCCAGATATCTATCTGGCACCCTTTGCCAAGCGCATGGGGTTCTCGGCAGTGCTGTGTACCCGGCTTGAAACACAGGGTAGCCGGCTGACGGGGCGCCTGAATGGCCCCAACTGCTATGGCCCCGAAAAGGTACGGCGCATCAACGATTGGTTGAATGGTCGTCAGCCTGAGGTCGTTCATGCCTATGGCGATAGCCGGGGAGACCGGGAAATGCTGGCCATGGCGCACCATAAGCACTACAAACCGCGCTAGATTCTTCAGTTGACGTTTTTTCGGCCGGAGACAAACCTTCAGCTGAACTCAGGCAAGACTCGGCGGAGGGCGCTTGGTCTGTGTGAGCCCGGCGAAGCCCTGAAACAACATATCTACCAATACCGGAGCCTGGGCAGCCAAATCGAAGTCCCGGCGAGCCAGCCAGTTTTGCAACAGGCCGGCGACAAAAGCGTTGAGGGCTTCGGCGGCCAGACCGCTGTCGAGCGCAGCGGGTAGCTGGCCGGCGGCGATGGCGGCATCCAGCGAGTCTTTCAGCTCTTTGATGCACTGGCGCTTGTTGTCGGCTTCGGCGCTGAGCACGCTGGCGATCTCAGGGTTTCCGGCATCACATTTGAAGAACATGATTTCGAAGACATCCCGGGCACGGGGGTCTTCTGCGGCCAATTGCAGCACCATGATGGTTGTGCGCTTGAGGCGACCTAGCGGGTCGGGTCCGGTTTCCCGCATCAAGGGGTCGAGCATGGCCTGCATCGGCAGCGATACCCGGTCGCACATTGCCGCGAATAACTCCGCTTTATTCCTGAAGTGCCAGTAGATAGCCCCTCGGGTCACCTTGGCGGCGCGGGCAATATCGTCAAGCGTGGCGCGTGCCACACCTTTTTCCAGAAATACTTGCTGAGCAGTATCCAAAAGCAACTCGCGTGTTGCCAGCGCTTGCTCTTTGGTGCGGCGAACCATGACTGACTTCCTCTCGAACGGACGTATTCCGGCCATTGCTTTGGGCTGGTGGCCTGGTTTGTTGAGGGAGCCAGAACGCAAGCTGCCCTCGGTTTCCCCTAATTTTAAACCACCCTTAGACCGATTTACAAACATGCGTGTATGTATCTAAAATGCCCGACACCTGGAATGGAAAGGCAGGGCCTTTGCCTGATGCGGCCTGCGTGCTTGAATCGGCAGCGATGCACTTTGCCGGCCAACTGAGGGCGGTGGCTGACCGATTTCCAGAAAAACCCGGGACGCCGCGTATAAAGCGCTTGTTCGGCCTGCGTGGTGGCGGCTGAAGGTTGGCAAGTTTTGGTTGCGACCGGGGGAGTACCGTTCGAGCGGCAAATCGTCCTGTTTGGTGGCCGCACCTTTCATTCCGACACGCTATGCTGATTTGAATGTGTTGCCTGGCAACGTCGCCTGCCATGCAAACCAAACCAGCTGCCCTTCAGGGAGACAATCCAATGCATGTTCCGCACCACCCCGCATTTCCCAAGGCTCCTCGCCTGCCTGCTGCGTCCTTACCTCTGGCCCTGGCCATTCCCCTGCTGCTGACTGCCTGTGGTCAAAAGCCGGGCGAGGCCGGGCATGGCATGATGATGCCACCCACAGAGGTCAGCATTGTCACCGTGACACCCAAAGAGGTGCCGATCGAATTTGAATACGTTGGCCAGATTGCCGGTTCGCGTGAAGTGGAAGTCCGGTCGCGCGTCAGTGGTTTGATCGAGAAACGTCTGTTTACCGAAGGAAACCGGATCAAGGCCGGTCAGGCGCTGTATCAGATTGATCCCGCGCCTTTTGCCGCCCAGCTGGCCGCTGCCGAAGCCGATGAAGCGATGGCCAAGGCGCGTCTGGCTCAGGCCGAGCGGGATCTGACCCGCCTCAAACCCCTGATCGAAGCCAAGGCCACCAGCCAGAAAGAGGCTGACGATGCCACATCGGCCGTTGACATCGCCAAAGCCGCGCTCAAGGCGGCTGAAGCGCGTCGAACGGCAGCCAAATTGGATATGGATCATGCCGTTGTGACGGCCCCGATGGATGGCGTGATTGGCAAGACCCTGAAAGAGCAAGGCAGCCTGGTATCGGCGCAGGGGGATTCGTTGCTGGCCACCATGGCGCAGACGAATCCGGCGCACGTGCAGTTTGGCGTGGCCGAGGCCGAGCAGGGGCGCGTGCAGCAGGAGTTGGCCAGTGGTGAGCTGAAGCTCGCCGATAAAGGATTCAACGTGAAAGTGCTGCTATCCAATGGCAGTGTTTACCGTGAGACCGGTCATCTCGACTTCAGCGACTACAAGGCTGATCCGGCAACCGGTACTTATGCGGCACGAGCCAGCCTTGCCAACCCGGATGGCAAGCTGGCTCCCGGCCAGTTTGTCCGGGTACTGCTGATGGGGGCCAGCCGGCCAGCGGCGTTGGTGGTGCCGCAGCGCTCGGTGCTCGAAGGTCCGACCGGCAAGTATGTTTACGTAGTGGGCAAGGGCAAGGATGGTAATCCGGCGGCTGAGCCACGTCCGGTAGTGGTGGGCGATTGGGTCCGGCTGGATGGCGAGGTCAAGAATGGCTGGGTGATCAAGCAGGGCCTCAAGGCTGGCGACCAGGTCATCGTTGACGGCGTTGCCCGCATTTTCATGCCGGGAACCCCGGTCAAGCCAGTTGCTGCAGGGGCGCAGTCTGCACCGCCTGCACCAGCGGCCAAGTCATAAGCGGGGGGCTGCATGTTTTCTCGTTTCTTTATCGATCGACCGATCTTCGCCTTCGTCATTTCCATTTTCATGGTTTTGGCGGGTCTGGCGGCGATGCGTGTCTTGCCGATTGCCCAGTATCCCGATATTTCGCCGCCTGTGGTGCAGGTTCGCGCCTTCTACCCCGGTGCTTCGGCGGAAACGATTGCGGAGACGGTGGCGGCGCCCATCGAAAATGCTCTGACCGGCATTGAGGGCATGATGTATATGAACTCGACCTCGACCTCGAATGGTGCGGTCGAGATCGCCGTGACCTTTGAAATCGGCACGGATGTGGACAAGGCCGCAGTGGACGTGAACAACCGCGTCAAGCAGGCCGATGCGCGCTTGCCGGAAGAAGTGCGGCGGCAGGGCGTGACGGTCGAGAAGGGCTCGTCGGCTTTCCTGCAGGTGTTGGCGTTCTATTCGCCAGAAGGCAAGTACACCGACTTGTTCACTTCCAACTACGTCACCCTGAACGTGCTGGATGAGATCAAGAAGATCCCCGGTACCACCAATGTGCAGATCTTTGGTGCCAAGGATTACGCCATGCGTGTCTGGCTCAAGCCCGACCGCATGACTCAGCTGAAGGTCACGGTGCAGGATGTGGCGGGGGCCATTGCCGAGCAGAACGCGCAGTTTGCGGCCGGCAAGATCGGGCAATCGCCCAATGGTGGCAATCAGGAACTGGTCTACACCATTACCACCAAGGGACGTCTCAATTCGCCCGAAGAGTTCGAGAACATCATCGTCCGCAGCAATCCGGACGGCAGCAAGCTGCGTTTGAAGGACGTGGCACGGCTTGAACTCGGCTCGCGTGACAACGACTTCAACGGTACTTACAACGGCAAGCCGGCCGTGCTGATGGGGATTTTCCTGCAGCCCGGCGCCAATGCGCTGGATGTGGCAAACGATGTGAAGACGGCGCTGACTGGCCTGTCGGCACGCTTCCCGCAGGGCCTGAGCTATGCCGTGCCGTATGACACGACGCGCTTCGTTGAAGTGTCGATCCATGAAGTGGTGAAGACACTGGGCGAAGCCATGGTGCTGGTATTCCTGGTGGTGTTCCTGTTCCTGCAGAACTGGCGGGCGACGCTGATCCCGACGCTGGCGGTGCCGGTGTCACTGATTGGCACCTTTGCAGGGCTGCATCTGCTGGGCTATTCGATCAACACCCTGACCTTGTTCGGCATGGTGCTGGCGATCGGTATCGTGGTGGATGACGCCATCGTGGTGCTGGAAAACGTCGAGCGGATCATGCACGAACAACATCTGCCCGCTCGGGAAGCCGCCCTGCAGGCGATGAAGGAAGTGACCGGCCCGGTGATTGCCATTGTGCTGGTGTTGTGTGCGGTATTCGTGCCGATCGCCTTTTTGGGCGGCCTCACCGGTGAGTTGTATCGCCAGTTTGCAGTGACGATCTCGATTGCCGTGGTGCTGTCCGGTGTTTGTGCGCTGACCATGACCCCCGCGCTGTGCGTGCTGATTCTCAAGCGTGAGCACAAGCAGACCGCCCGCTTCTTCCTCTGGTTCAACGACTGGTTCCACCGCATGACCGGCCGCTATATCGGTGGCGTGACCTTCCTGATGAAGCGCTCTTTGCTCGGGATTATGTTGTTCCTCGGCATGGTGGCGCTGGCGGCAGCAATGTGGCGGGTGACGCCGGGTTCGCTGGTGCCGGATGAAGACCAGGGTTACTACATCGGTGCGGTGTTCCTGCCTGATGGCGCGTCGCTGCAACGGACCGACAAGGTGCTGGAGCAGGTTACCGCAGCGATCCGGTCCAACCCGGCTAACGAGCACGTGATTGCCTTTGCTGGTATGGACTTTATTGGCGGCGGCTTCAAAAACAACGCCGCAACCATCTTTGTCACCCAGAAGCATTGGGATGAGCGCAAGGTGACCGTGAACGAGCTGGTCGGCGAATTCTTCATGAAGACTGCCGGCATCAAGGATGCACTGGTGATTGGCTTTGCGCCGCCAGCCATCTTTGGCCTCGACAACACCGGCGGCTTTACCGTTTACCTGCAAAACCGGGGTGAGGGGGGGGCCAAGGCACTGGCGGCTGCAACCGGCGCCATGATCGGTGCGTCGATGAAGAATCCGGTGCTGAGCGGGGGTGACCGCCACGGTGTGCAAACACTGTGGAAGGCCAATGCGCCACAGCTCTATGTCGATGTTGACCGGGATCGGGCCAAGTCGTTGGGTATTCGCCTCGACGATGCCTTTACCACGCTGGCCGGCACTTTGGGGACGTTCTACGTCAACGACTTCAATAAATACGGTCGTGCCTGGCAGGTGCTGATGAGTGCCGATGCGCCTTATCGCAAACGGCCGGAAGACATTGGCCGCATCTACGTGCGCAGCCAGCGTGGCGAGATGGTGCCCTTGTCGGCCTTTGCCAAGGTGCAGTACAGCGCTGGTCCGGATGTGATGGAGCGTTACAACAACCTGCCGGCTGTGAAGCTGCTGGGCGGCCCAGCCCCGGGCCATTCTTCGGGCCAGGCCATTGCCGAGTTCGAAAAGCTGGCCAAACAGGTGCTGCCGCCGGACATCAGCTTCGAGTGGACGGGTGCTGCTTTCCAGGAAAAGAAAATCAGCAACGCTTCCGCCATTGCCTTGGGTGCGGCGGTGGTGATGGTGTTCCTGATCCTGGCGGCGCAGTACGAGAAGTGGTCGCTACCGCTGTCGATTCTGCTGGCCATGCCGTTTGGGGTGTTTGGCTCGCTGCTGGCGGTGAAACTGCGCGGCTTCAGTAACGATGTGTACTTTCAGATCGGTCTGGTGACGTTGCTGGGCCTGGCGGCCAAAAACGCGATTCTGATCGTCGAATATGCGGTGATGAAGCACCACGAAGGCTATCCGCCGGCTGCCGCCGCGATTGAAGCCGCTCGTCTGCGCTTCCGCCCCATCATCATGACTTCGATGGCCTTCATTCTGGGGGTATTGCCTCTGGCGATCAGCCACGGGGCGGGCGCCGGGGCGCGGACTTCGGTGGGCACAGGGGTTATGGGCGGCATGCTGGCTGCGACCTTCCTGGCGGTGTTTTTCATTCCGCTGTTTTACAAGTTGATCGTCTACCGCCGTCTGTCAACGCCACCCGATGAGCTGGTGCCGCCACCGACCGATGGCATCGTGGATACGCAGGAGGCACATCGTCATGGCTAAACCGAATCTGATTCCTGTGGTGTTGGCGGTTGTGGTGGCGCTTGGCCTGTCGGCCTGTGCCAGCCAGCCGGCCAAACCGCCAGCGCTTGAGTTACCCAGCCAGCCGGCCAAGCCGGCACCTGCCGAGCTTGACCGGTGGTGGCTGAGCTTTGCCGACCCGCAACTCGATAAGCTGATCGACGAAGCGCTGGCACATAACAGTGACGTTTTGCTGGCCAGTGAGCGGGTTCAGGCCGCGCGTGCCAGTCTGGCACTGGCCACCAGTGCGCTCTACCCCGAAGTCAATGCCACGGGCAGTGCCAGCCGTAACTCATCGAGCCAGGCCACCGACCAGCCACGCCAGCCTGGCGCGCCAGTCGCAACCAATACCTATCGCCTGGGTCTGGCAATGTCCTATGAACTGGACCTGTGGGGACGGGTGGCGGCTGGCCGCATGATGGCCGAGCAGACCGTCAACGCCAGTCGCTACAACCAGGAAGCTGGCCGAGCCATGGTGGCGGCGGCCGTAGTGCGCAGCTATTTCACGCTACTGAGCCTGGACCGGCAGCTGCAGATGGCTGAGCGGCATCTGGCGATTCGTCAGGAGCTGCGGACACTTCGCCAGAAGCGGCGCGCCGCCGGATTGGATGGTCCGGACAGCCTCGAAGCCGCCGAACAGGCCTTGGCGCAAGCCAGCGGCAATCGGGCGCAACTGGCGTCCGGGCGGGATAAGGCCGAGCTGGCGCTGGCCGGACTGCTGGGGCGCTCCCCCCGCCAGATCGTTGAAGCCAAGCCAGACCGGGCTACCGGCTTCGAGCGCTACGCGGGAACGGCAGAGATCCCCGCCGGCCTGCCTTCCGACCTGCTGCAACGGCGGCCCGATGTGCGAGCTGCCGAGGCAGACTATGCGGCGGCTGATGCAGGGGTGGCAGAGGCCCGCCGCCGCTACTTCCCTAGTCTGAGCCTCACAGGCTTTCTGGGTGGCGAGAGCGCCTCGCTGTCTGATGTGCTGAAGTCGGCGGCCCGCACCTGGAATGTGGCGGCCGCTGTCAGCCAGCCACTGACTGGCTTTGTGCGGATCGGCGCCCAGGTGGATGCGGCTGAAGCCAACAAGCGTCAAGCCGAGTTGCGCTATCAGCAAGTGGCGCGTTCTGCCTATACCGATGCCCTGTCGGCACTGACCCAGCATCGCAGCAGTCGCGACAGCTGGCGCGAGGCCGAGAAGCGTCTGCAGAGCCAGCAGAGGCTGGATCAGCTGGCGCAGCTGCGATTCAAG
Organism: Parachitinimonas caeni; assembly: GCF_030129945.1. Taxonomy (GTDB): domain Bacteria; phylum Pseudomonadota; class Gammaproteobacteria; order Burkholderiales; family Chitinimonadaceae; genus Parachitinimonas; species Parachitinimonas caeni. Next base: position 181,988 of record NZ_JARRAF010000002.1, on the reverse strand, counting down.
CAAGGGGTGATTGACCGGCTGGCCTTGCTCGAAGCCGAGAGCGGCCGGCTTGGCGCAGAGTACGAGCGTGACAATGCCTTGCGTGACCGGCTGACAGCACTGGTGGATGTCTACCAGGCGCTGGGCGGGGGCTGGAGCGGCAAGCTGGAGTAAATATGAAGTAGTGAAGGAATGGCTGGGGAGATTAGCCACCCCAGCCAAACCTCGCCAGATCCACCCGGCCGGAGGCATCAAAGATGATGCCTTCGGCTTCCAGCAGAATTCGTTGCAGATCATCACTCCCATCCAGCCCACGTGGGCTGATGCGTCCTTCGCTGTTCACCACTCGCCACCAAGGGATCTCCCGTTCTGTGGGGGCGGCTTTCAAAGCCACTGCAACATGGCGGGCATGCCGGGGCAAGCCAGCGGCGCGGGCCACACTGCCATAACTCATTACCCAACCAGAGGGAATGCCGGCCACGATGGCGAGCAAGCGCGTATGCAGAGGGCTGAGCTTGGGTGTCGGTTTCATGGCGGGTGATTAAATCTTGCGAACTTGGAAAGTTGGATAATCCTAAAAACTCGGGAACTTGACGAAATTAGCGTGGTCGGCCTTATAAGACCCTGTATTTTCAGCCAACTCAAACAGAGGTCGAACACTTTTCCCACTCGACAAGGACCCTGATTGAACCTCACTTCCCTGCGCCAGTCACCCCTGTTGTCCGCTATCGGACGTTACGTCGAATCTCTTCCTCCCGCCATTCATGGCCTGGCCCTCTCCGTATTCATCAACCGCGTGGGCGGTGCGGCCAAAGCTTTCTTTGCCCTGTATCTGCACGAAGCACGCGGCATTCCACTGACGACAGTCGGCTTCCTGCTAGCCTTGTATGGTGCCGGTGTGTTCGCCGGTGGGTATCTGATGGGGATTCTCAGCGATCGGCTGCCAACCCGTCGCCTGATCATTGCGGTGCTGGCCGGCAGTGGCCTCAGTCTGCTGGCTCTCGGGGCCGCAGAACCGATCTGGTTGATCGGGACGCTGTTACTGACAGGGGGGCTGCTCGATGGCGGCTTTCGGCCGCTCAATCAGCGGTTGATCATGGAAGTCTCTGCCGAGCACCAACGGCGACGCGCACAGGCAACCGTCAGGGCTGCTCTGAACCTGGGCGTTGGCGTGGCCGGTCTGGTTAGCGGCTGGCTGGCCTCGGTGGGTTATGGCTGGATCTTTCTCGCTGACGGCTGTAGCTCTTTGCTGGCGGCAACGCTGCTCTACCGGCTGCTGCGCCATTTGCCGGCGCCTGCCGTCAGTCAGGCGGGCAGCCAGCAGCAGGCCGGCCGTCTGCCCTATCAAGATGGCCCTTTCCTGCTATTGCTGGCGTCGGCGCTTATCCTTGCCATTATCTACGACCAGTTTTACAGCACCTATGGTGCCTATCTGCGCATGGCTTACCAGCTAAGCCCGATCTGGGTCGGCTATATGTACAGCCTGAATGGCTTGATGGTTGGCTTGCTGCAGATTCCGCTGACCGTCTGGACTGATCGCTTTGGCTATCGCCTCAACGCCATGCTGGGTGCGGCCATGCTAACGGGTGGCTTCTTCCTGCTGCCATTTGGGCGAGGTGCGCTCTACTTGACGCTAACCACCCTCATCTGGACGACCGGCGAGCTTCTGCTGATGCCGCAACAGCAGGCACTGGTGATGCGACGGGCTGAAACTGGCCGCAGCGGTCATTACTTCGGTTTATACGCAGCGGTCTGGGGTGGGCGCGGCTTTCTGGCACCGGCTATTGGCACCCAGATTTATGCGCATTTCGGCGGCAACGCGGTCTGGTATGCCTGTGGCGTGGCCGGCATCCTCGCCATTGGCTTGCAGCAGCGAGCCTTTAGCGGTTTATTGGGCAGACGGTAGAGAAACTGTGCTGAGACGGGAGGGCGCCTGGTCTGGCGCGTTCCCAAGCGGAGCAATGGGTATTTTTCAGAAGTCTATTCTTAAAAAGCGGACATGGATATTGCTACCAAATATCTCGCTATGGCAGGTTTGTTTTATAGCGTAAATTAAAAACAGAAATGGCGAGGGGAATAGACGAATTAACGCAGGGGGGATTGTTCAAGCAGTTTTGCATAACTGCCATCATTCAGGATTTCATTAATGACATGATTGATTTCCTGGAGGGTGATATTGCCCTGGCGTGAAATGGCACATTGCGACTTGATATTGTTGATATAAAGCGGTGGATTGAGTGGTAAGGGTGGGTCGCTGGTCAGTTTGTGAAATTCCAGTGATGAGGCACTCATGATGGCATAGTCATAACGCCCTGCCCGTAGTTTCTGTATATTCGATGCCGCGTTGAAACTATCATCCCGAATGAATTTCTTGCCCAGCTTCTTTTCAACTTCGGGATATGCATAACCCAGAATCGTACCGACCCGCTTGTCGGCCAAATCCTCAATAGCTTTGGGGGCCGGGGTGCGAGGCTCGCTGATGATGACATCCGCGACATCAATAAAGCCGATACTCCAATCAAAATGTCCTGGCAGCCATTCCGGAATATAGCCACACAAAATATCTGCATCGCCATTTTCCAGCGCCAGTGGCAGGCGTTTGCGCGGCAGGGTGATAAACCGGGCTTCACGGTGGCTGCGGGCGGCCAGTAATCTTCCGAGCTCGCGCTGGAAATTGTCGATAGACAGTGCAGCCACATCTTTTAATTGCTTTTCTTTAAGCAATACCCGTAACTCCGCCGCCTGCAATACAGGATGGGCCAGCAGGGTGCAGGCTACGGTGAGCAAGGCGAATCGCTTCATTTACCCGATATAGCCCAAAGCAGATGGCACTACCAGCCTGAGGAGAAAGAAATATTCAGAATCGGCATGGCGAATAGGTCGCTGCGCCATGCCGGCGGCAAGTATGTAGATTAGGCGTCGTTGAAACCCAGGATATTGTCCCAGTGGAATTCGTTATTCTGGAAGCTGTAAATTCCCCGATAAATATGCGCGAAAATATCGGCGTTAAATTCGTCGGATAACGAGCTTCCCAACAAAACGGGTGCATGAATGCGAAAGCCGCTTTGCCGGTTGGCCGCTCGGTAAGGCACGCTTAAGGTCAGTTTTGCCGGTTTGGGGTGGTAGGCGACCAGTTCCAGTATCGCGGAGTCGGTGCGGCCGGTGGGCAAATAACCGTAGGCGTCATAGATCAGCACCTGAAACGGCAACTGGTGCGGGTTGCTGGCAAGCTGCTGGTGATAGTTCTCCATCAGCTCATCCGGGTTCGAGAAGGGGTCGCTAACGAGGACATTCTCATCATTGGCGCCGGGCCGCAGCAAGGTAGGCGAAATGGCTTGCCCGCCAGCTGCCATGAAAATGCCGAATGCCGCCATCCAGCCAAGTTGCTCGAAGGCTTTGATCAGCCCATCCGGAAACGGCGAGCCAGCTGGCGCGGACTGTCCGCCGGGCTGCGGGACGATGACCAATCGATCGGTGTTTTCGTGCAGGATGGCTGCGGCCTGCCTGGCGAGGCCATTGTCCGGGTCGTCATCAAACAGTGCGCTGGTTATGGTGGCTAACGGGGTATACAAGGCATGCCCAAGCAGGCAGACATGGGTGGTTTCAAACGCGGCGGGTAATGATGCCCCCATCTGGACTGCCTGCTGGTAGGCCAGCCATTTTTGCGGATAGGGGCCGTGTCGCGCGACGGTGGCCGCGAAGTAGTAGGCCAACAGATGCACAAAGTTGGCGCTTTCCGGCTTGTTCACAAACTCGACATAGTCCGGCTGCAATTCGGCGCGTATCCGCTTGAGTAGGGCATCCAGCCGTTCCAGGCTTTGCAGCGAGTAGTCGAGATGGAGGCGCCCCAACGCCTGCCTGAACGAGAGATTGCCCTCGATATAGTCATTCTCGGCAAACAATCTGAGCATGACGGCGGGCCAGGCATTGGGGTCTCGGCGCTGTTGCGATTGCACCACGTCCAGCATTGAAACCACAAAGTCACGGGCGGGTTGCATCTGGTCTGGCAAGAATAGCCGTCGAGCCAGATAAGAAAGCGGCATGCACAGCGCACCGTGCGTGTAGCCGATCACATACGAGAAAAAGCCGGGGTCCATCTTGAAGCTGGCTGGCTGTCTGGCCATGGTCTGCTCATAGTCAGCCCAATCCAGTGGTTGGCCAATGCGTCGTGCCAGATACTCACCAATGTAGAACGTAATCAGCAGGGCAAAGTTGCGTTGGGGAATCTTGCTGAAAAAGTCATCGGAAGAGAGCGGCGCTTTTTCTCGGATCTGGTCCAGCAAGGCGTCCAGCCTGTCCAGGCTTTCTGGGGTGTAATCTAGTCGAGCTTGCTGCAATGCCTTGAAAAACAAGACACCCCCCTCGACTTCGCGCTGGTTGGCATAGGCATCAAGAAACTGGTTGGCGGTCTGGTTCCAGTCCATGGAAGGATGATCCTGTTTGATTGTTGGGCGCAGTAGGCTGCCGGAGTGACCATTGCCAAGCAAGCGTCGAGGCCACAAATCGGTATTGTTGCCAGAATAGTTGACTTGATGGGGATTTGCGACGCGGCGAATGCCGGCCGCAAATCCCATTAACAACGGTCAGCGGGGCTCAGCGCTCAATCTGGCTGACATCCCGCACGGCGCCGGTATCGGCACTGGTGGTCATCGCGGCATAGGCCCGCAGTGCGGCACTGACCGGACGCTGGCGATCAACCGGTTTCCAGGCTTGATTGCCCCGCGCCTGCATGGTTGCGCGACGGTGGGCCAGATCGTCGTCGCCGACGGCAAGATGAATGCGCCGGTTCGGGATGTCGATGTCAATGCGGTCGCCTTCTTCCACCAGTCCGATGGTGCCGCCTTCGGCCGCTTCAGGCGAAACGTGGCCGATGCTGAGGCCCGATGTGCCGCCCGAGAACCGCCCATCCGTCAGCAACGCACAGGCTTTCCCCAGACCTTTGGATTTCAGGTAGCTGGTGGGGTAGAGCATCTCTTGCATACCGGGCCCGCCCTTGGGGCCTTCGTAACGAATCAGAACGATGTCACCGGCGATGATCTGGTCGGCAAGAATGGCTTCTACTGCGGCGTCCTGGCTTTCAAAAATGCGGGCGCGGCCGCTGAAGACGAGGATGCTGTCATCGACACCCGCAGTTTTCACGATGCAGCCCCGTTCGGCGATATTGCCGTAGAGCACGGCCAGCCCCCCATCCTGCGAGTAGGCGTGTGGCTTGGAGCGGATGCAACCTTCGGCGCGGTCGAGATCCAGCTCGGGCCAACGCATGCTCTGGCTGAAGGCGATGGTGGTCGGCACGCCACCGGGGGCCGCCCGGAAAAACCGATGCGCCTCGGAATCGGCCGCTTGGCGCACGACATCCCACTGTTCCAGCGCAGCAGCCAGTGTCGGCGCATGCACGGTGGCGACGTCACGGTGGATGAGTCCCGCCCGGTCCAGCTCGCCCAGAATGCCGATCACACCGCCGGCGCGGTGTACATCTTCCATATGGTATTTCTGGGTGGCTGGCGCGACTTTGGCCAAGCAGGGCACGCGGCGCGATACCCGGTCGATGTCGGCCATTTTGAATGGCACACCGGCTTCAGCGGCTGCGGCCAGCAGGTGCAATACCGTGTTGGTGGAGCCGCCCATGGCGACATCCAGGCTCATGGCATTTTCGAAGGCTTCAAAGGTGGCGATATTGCGGGGTAGCACGCTGGCGTCATCGCCTTCGTAGTAGCGTTTGGCCAGTTCGACGATCAGGCGGCCGGCCTTCAGGAACAGTTCCTTGCGGTCGGCATGGGTGGCCAGCGTCGAGCCGTTTCCGGGCAATGACAGGCCCAGCGCTTCGGTCAGACAGTTCATCGAGTTGGCGGTGAACATGCCGGAACAGGAGCCACAGGTTGGGCAGGCGCTGCGTTCAACCGCTGCAACCTCTTCGTCGCTGACCTTGTCGTTGGCGGCTTCGACCATGGCATCCACCAGATCGAGCTTGCGTGTTTCGCCCTGCCAGTTGACCTTGCCGGCCTCCATCGGGCCTCCCGAGACAAATACTACCGGGATATTCAGCCGTAGCGCCGCCATCAGCATGCCGGGGGTGATCTTGTCGCAGTTGGAGATGCAAACCAGCGCATCGGCACAGTGGGCGTTGACCATATACTCGACCGAATCGGCGATCAGGTCGCGGCTGGGCAGGCTGTACAGCATGCCGCCGTGCCCCATGGCAATACCGTCATCGACGGCGATAGTGTTGAATTCCTTGGCGACGCCGCCGGCTTTTTCGATTTCCCTGGCAACCAGCTGACCAAGGTTGTGCAGGTGGACGTGGCCCGGCACAAATTGGGTAAAGCTGTTGGCAATGGCGATGATGGGTTTCTGGAAGTCCTCATCCTTCATGCCGGTAGCGCGCCAGAGTGCGCGGGCACCAGCCATGTTGCGGCCGTGGGTGGTAGTGCGGGAACGGTAAGTAGGCATGGTTCAATTCCTTGCTGTGGCAATCGGCTGCCGACAATCATCGGGCTTGGTTAATTTCGGTGAGGCCGCCGGGTAGTGCGGTGCGATGCGCAGTCATGAATGGCCAAGGGTGCGGCGCCGACTGTCTGGATCTCGCGGTAATTGGGTGGGGGCCGGTCAGGCGCCACAATCGTTCTGATTGTAGCCCGAAACCTTGCCGGATGGCCCGACCGGCCACAATGGCAGGGCCGGGGTATCATGCTTTGCTGCGTTGTATCAACAGACCCGAAAAAATCAGAAGGAGAAGAGAGATGAAGTGGATATCTGCCCGCCGTGCGGCATGCTTGTTGCCATTATTGTCCTTGCCCGTTGCAGCCACCGATCTGCAAGAGCTGGAAAAACAAGTGATGGAAGCGGAACGCGCGTTTGCCAAAACCATGGCGGATCGTGATCTGGAAGGCTTCAAGCGCTTTGTTGCGGAAGATGCCGTGTTCTCATCCGGCAAGTCGTTGCGCGGCAAACAACAGGTGGTTGAGGCCTGGAAGGCGTTCTATGCCAAGCCCACGCCACCGTTTTCCTGGAAACCGGAGTCGGTAGAAGTGCTGGAGTCGGGCAAACTCGCCTTGAGTCGGGGACCGGTCTATGACCCCAAAGGCAAGCAGGTGGCGCGTTTTCACTCCATCTGGCGGCTCGAAGCGCCCAATACCTGGCGTGTCGTGTTCGATTTCGGTGTGGATGTCTGTGACTGCAAGGCCGCTGAAGAGGCCGGCAAACCGTCTTAAATCGTCCGTGCGGTCTGGATTGGCCGGGCTTGTCCAACAGCCCCCGTCTTGCTTGCCGGTTATAATCGCCGGCTTCCCTTCTTTACCCTGAGCTGCACGATGATCATTCATCCCAATTTCGACCCGGTCGCCGTACACCTGGGTCCGCTTTCGATTCGTTGGTACGGCTTGATGTACCTGGTCGGGTTCATTCTGTTCCTGATCCTGGGCCGGCAGCGCATCCGCCGCGATGCCACCGCCAACTGGGACGTCAAGCAACTGGATGACCTGCTGTTTTATGGTGTGCTGGGGGTGATTCTTGGTGGCCGGATCGGCTATGTGCTGTTCTACAAGTTTGGCGACTACCTGAGCAACCCACTGGCCATCTTCAAAGTGTGGGAAGGCGGCATGTCTTTCCATGGGGGGTTTCTTGGTGTGCTGGTAGCGATGACCTTGTTTGCACGCAAATACCGCAAGCACTACTTCGATGTGGCCGATTTTGTGGCGCCCCTGGTGCCGCTAGGGTTGGCCGCCGGACGGATCGGCAACTTCATCAATGGCGAGCTTTATGGCCGTGTGACCCATTCCGATGCGCCATGGGCCATGCTGTTTCCCTCTGCACGCGCTGACGACATCGCCTATGCGGCAAGTCACCCCGAGTGGCAGTCGGTGCTGGCCCAGTTTGGCGGATTGCCGCGCCATGCCTCGCAGCTCTACCAGTTTGCGCTCGAAGGCATGCTGCTGTTTTTTGTGCTGTGGTTCTATTCAAAGCAGCGCCGCCGCACTGGTCGGGTATCGGCCGTGTTCCTGCTGGGTTATGGCCTGTGCCGGTTCGTGGCAGAGTTCGCCCGTGAGCCCGACAGTTTCTTGGGCTATCTGGCGCTGAACCTGTCGATGGGCCAGTGGCTGAGCCTGCCCATGATCGTGCTGGGTGGTTGGCTGTTCTACGCAACCCGGCCGCACGGCAATTACTATCGCTGAAGACAGGTTCTGCTGACCTGATTGCACAAAACCCCGGTAGCGCCCGGCCCGAAGGGCGCTGCTGGCGGCGGACACCGAACGGGCCTTTCACAGGAAGAATTCCATGCATATCGCTATCCTCGATGATTACCAGAACGCCGTTCCCAGTCTGGAATGCTTTCGTTTGTTGAATGGGCATCAGGTCAGCGTCTTTACCGACACAGTGACCGATACCGATGCCCTGGCGGCAAGACTGGCCGATGTCGAGGTGCTGGTGCTGATTCGTGAACGTACCGTTATCAGCCCCGAACTGTTACGCCAATTGCCCAAGCTCAAACTGATCAGCCAGACCGGCAAGGTCAGCAATCATCTGAAGCTGGAAGACTGCACTGCGGCTGGCGTGGCGGTGGCAGAAGGCATTGGTTCGCCGGTGGCGCCGGCCGAGTTGTGCTGGGCCTTGATCATGGCGGCGCGCCGTCATCTGCCAGCCTATGCGGCCAATCTGCAGCGGGGGCATTGGCAGTCATCCGGTGCTTTGGGGCTGGGGCGGGTGCTCAAAGGTCAGACACTGGGTATTTGGGGCTATGGCAAGATTGGCCAGATGGTCGCCGGTTATGGCAAGGCATTTGGCATGCAGGTGCAAGTGTGGGGGCGCGAACCCTCACTCGCAGCGGCCGTTGCAGAGGGTTATCTGGCCGCCAGCAGCCGTGAAGCGTTTTTCGAGCAGGCGGATGTGTTGTCCCTGCATCTGCGCCTGAACGACGCAACACGCGGCATAGTTACCCAAGCCGACTTGCAGCGGATGAAAACCGACGCCCTGCTGGTCAACGTCAGCCGGGCAGAGCTGATCGAAGCGGGGGCCCTGGAAGCGGCCGTGGCGGCAGGCCGCCCCGGCTATGCCGCCGTGGACGTCTACGAGAGCGAGCCGATCCTGGGCACAGACCATCCCTTACTGAAGCTGCCGCAAGTACTGTGCACGCCGCATATCGGTTATGTCGAGCATTCCAGCTACGAACTCTATCTGCGTACTGCTTTTGACAACGTGATTGCCTATGCCGAGGGGCGTCCCCAGAACATTGCCAATCCCGCCGTTTTGGCAAACTGAGTCTGTCTACACCGTTTCCGCGATAAAATGATCGAAGCCCACGAGGCGAGATAACAGGGCGCAACCTTGCCGGAACCCCGGTAGCGGGTTAGCGCCCCATAACGGAGACAACACCATGCACGTCAAAGTGCTGGGATGCAGCGCAGGAATATCCGAGGGTCTGCGCACAACCTCATTCAAGCTGGGTGATCATGCCTTGCTCGATTGCGGTACCGGTGTCGGCGATCTATCGCTGCCCGAACTGCTGGCCATTGATACGGTTTTCCTCACGCATTCCCATCTTGATCACAGCGGCTTTTTGCCGTTTCTAGCCGATGCCCATGCCAGTCACGGTGGCCCAGGCATTACCGTTCACGCACTGCCCTATGTGACGGCGTTACTGCGCCAGCGGCTGTTCGATGGCCCACTCTGGCCTGACTACACCCGGCAACCCGAGCCCGATCACCCCTATATCCGCTTTCAAGCGCTTGATTTCGCCACCGCTATTCCCTGTGGGGATGGCACGGTGCGCGCCCTTCCGGCCCAGCATAGCGTGCCGGCCGTGGGTTTTCTGCTTGAAGGCCCGAAGGCCGCCTTGGCCTTCTCCGGTGACTCCGGTCCGTGTCCGGCTTTCTGGGCGGCTGCCGCCGCAAGCCCCAAGCTGGCGCATGTCATTGTCGAAAACACCTTCCGCAACCAGCAGCAGACCGCCGCCGAGCGCTCGGGGCATATGATTGCCAACTGGCTACCGCCGTTGGCAGCAGGTATCGACCGACCTTATGAATTGTGGATCTCCCACCTCGAACCCGGCCACGAAGCGGCGCTGATGGCAGAAGTGCAGGCGCTGCCTCTGGCCACACCGGCACGGCCACTGCAGCGTGGGATGATGTTCGTGCTGTAACAACGGGCCAAGCTGGCCAGTGCTATTGCGGATAACGTCTGTAGAACAGGGCCAGGGTGAGGCCGCCAGCTGCAGCGGCCCAGCCCACAGGCCAGGCATCGCCCGTTGCCAGCAGAAAATAGCTTGCCACAGCCAAACCCGCCAGATAGCTGACAAGCGCAACGGGTCGGCGCCAGCGTGGCGCCATCCAGGTGGCAAACGCGACCACCAGAGCCCCACACAAAATCGAGCCAATGGCCATCGCCATCCGCTCTACAAAGTAAGACCACGGGGCATAGCACATGCCTGAGACCAGATACTCGGCCGGGCAGAGCTTTTCGTGCGCTTGCAGAATGAGCAACGCCACCAATACCCCCAGTAACCAGCCAAACACCGCCACAGGAATGGTGGCAAGCCATCGAACAAGGTGTAGCAAACGATCGAGAGACATCACGGTGGCAAAAGTTAGGTTGAAAAAATGGCCTGCGAACCACTTTGGAAGATCTCAGGCCGTTTGACTTTAGCCTGCCGCCACCCTGGGTGGCCACGCCAGCGCGAAATCTTCGCGGAAGAAGCTCAGGTTCGGGTTGTAGGCCGGGTCGTGTGGGAGTAGGTGTTGCCAGCGTTGTTGCATCAACTCGACCTCGCTGGCAAAGCGGGCTCGCTTTTCTGGGGTGGTTTCTTCGCCCCGGCTTGCTGACTCGTGGTGGTACAGCTCGGCAAAGGGTGTCCATAGATTGCGGTAGCCGGCGGCTTGCAGCTTCAGGCAGAAATCGACGTCGTTAAATGCTACCGACAAGGCCTCATCCATGCCGCCAACCTGTTGGTACAGGGCTTTGCGTACCACCAGGCACGCAGCGGTGACCGCCGAGTAATTCTGGCTGACGATGGCGCGGCCAGCGTAGCCGGGCAGGCCGCGTGGCAGTTTGCGGTGGGCATGGCCGGCGACCCCTCCTACCAGCAATACCCCGCCATGCTGCAAGGTCTCGTCAGGGAACCACAGCCGTGCACCGACTGCGCCGATGCCCGGTCGCATGGCCTGGCTGACCATTTCTGCGAGCCAGTCCTCGTTGATGACTTCGATGTCGTTGTTAAGCAAACAGAGCACTTCGCCACGGGCTTGGGCAACGGCAAGGTTGTTGAGGGCCGGGAAGTTGAACGGCCGATCGTCCCGCAGTACGCGGAAGTTGGGGCGACGGGCCAGGCTATCGAGGTAGTCGCGCGTAGCGGCCTCGTCGCTGCCGTTGTCTACAATCAGCACTTCGAAGTAGGGGTAGCGGGTGCGGGCCAGGCTGTTGATGCACTGGCGCAGCAAGGCATGCTGGTTGCGGGTCGGGATGATCAGGCTGACCAGCGGCGGTGAGTCGGGCAGGGTGTAGCGAACCCGTTGCAGCGAAGGCGCCAAGGGCAGTGGCTCTACGCTGGCGGCTATCGACTGCCTTGCCAGATGGTCAGCAATGGCCCGGCGGGCTGCGTCGTAACTATAGGGCTTGGCATCGCCGCCACTGGCCATGCTCTGGGCCAGTATCCGCCAGTGATAGAGCACACGCGGAATGTGGCGGATGCTGTGGGCCGGCACTTGCTCGATGCAACGCAAAGCCAGATCGTAGTCCTGCGAGCCTTCGTAACCCTCTCGGAAGCCACCCACCTGCCGGATCAGTTCGCTACGGTAGCAACCCATATGAGAGAACAGGTTTTGCGCCAGAAACAGGTCGTAATTCCAGTCCGGCTTGAAGTAGGCGTCTTTTCGTTGACCGTCTTCGTCGATCTTGTCCTCGTCCGAGTAGACCAGCTGGGCGTCTGGGTGTGCGCTGATTTCTGTCACCAGCCAGGCCAGGGCATCGACAGCCAGCTCGTCATCATGGTCGAACAGGACGGTCCATTCGCCCCGCACCAGCTCCAGCGCGCTATTGCTGGCGGCCGAGATATGGCCGTTTTCCGGCCGATAAACCACTTCGATGCGACGGTCACGGCTTGCGTATTCCTGCAGGACGGGCTTGACCCAGCTAGCGGTCGAGGCGTCGTCGGCCACGCAGAGCTGCCAGTGGCCATAGCTTTGTGCCAGCACCGAATCCAGTGCCCGTCTCAGCCATTGCTCGGGTGGGTTGTAAACCGGCATCAGCAGCGAGATCAGCGGGCCGCTGGTGGGTACCTGCGGGCAGCGTTCAAGCTGGCCGTATTGGCGTAGCCAGATCGCGTAATCCTGATCGCTGGTCTGGTGATACCCAGTGGCGAGATAGCGGCGGGCCAGGGTGGTGAAGTGGCGCACCGGGCCGGGGGCCGGCAGGCGGCATTCCAGTTTGCAGTCGATGGGGGCCTGGATGGTCCAGCGTGGCTCCAGCGTGGATTGCCACTTGGCCAGAAAGCGGTCGGCATAGTGCTGCCATTTTTCGTCGTAGGCGCCGTATGACTGGTGCAGCATCAGCAGGTCATTGGCGACGGCCACCCGCAGCCCGGCCTGTGCGGCGCTGAAGCTGAAGTCAACGTCGTAAAGGTGGAAGCCATCAAAGGTGGCTTCATCGAAACGCACCCGTTCGAAGACGCTGCGCCGGCAGGCGATGAAGAAGCCGTCGAGTGCTTCGATGTTTTCAGCGGGATTGCTGTCGGCACCGAAGACGCAGACCAGATAGTCGGCATCCTGCGGTCGTTTGTGAACCACCGTTCCGTGCAGATGCGGGAAGCCCGCCGCCGCCCAGGCCGGGCCGACCAGATGACTGGTGCCTGCTACGCCGATGATGTCGTATTGGGCCAGATGCCGCAGCAGGCGCGGGGCGAAGTCCGCATCGAAAATTTCCACGTCGTCATGGCTGAAAATCAGCAGTTCGCCACGGCTTTGGGCGAAGCCACGGTTGTAGCCCTCGCATAGGGATCGGGCATCGTGAATGCCAATAATTTCATGGTCGAAGCCAGCCAGTGCTTGCTGATATTGGGCGCTGACGGCCGCAAAGCGGTCGGGGTTGATGCTGCAGATCACCACCGACAGGCTGGGTGCCTTGCCGGTCCAGTTGATCAACGCGGCTTCAGGGGCCTGTGCCGCCTGCCGACTCAGTTGCGCGGCAATGCCGACGATCGCCTGGCGGAGCGGCAAATAGCCCGGCTGACTGCGCAAGGCGGCGTGCAGGGTGTCGAGTGCGGCGACCAGTTCCCCTTGGGCGGCCAAGGCTTCGGCTCTGGCCTCCATCAGGTTATGGCGAGAGGCGAGGCTGGCGGGGGCGGTATCGAGTGCGGCAAGGGCCTCGCTGGCGCGACCTAGCCGTATCAGGGCCTTGGCTTCAATTTCGTAAGCCAGTGCTTGTTCCGGGTCGAGGGCTCGGGCTCGGCGCGCGCAATCTAGCGCGGCGTTTTGCTCACCGGTGTCGAGCAGGCACAGTGCCAGATTGGCCTGGCTGTCGCTGAGGCTGGCATCGTTGGCCAGGACCGCCTGCAAATACGGAATCGCATCAGCCGGCTGCCCCTTCTGTTGCAAGGCACTGGCCATATTGTTGAGCGCCTGCAGATAGCCGGGTTTGATCTGCAAGGCGTGTTGGTAGTGGGCAATCGCTTCATCTGGGCGATTCAGGGCCAGCAGCACGGTACCCAGATTGTTGTGTGCGATGGCGTGTTGCGGATTGCGGTCAATCGCAGTCAGAAACGATTCTGCCGCCAGCTCGTACTCGCCCAGCATGCGGTGGGCTTCGCCCAGATTGCAGTAGTAGTCCGCCGCCCCCGGTTGCTGACGGATGGCGCGCAGGATCAGCTCGATGGCTGTGCGATGCTTGCCAACCTGGTGGTAGATCAACCCCAGCAGGTGCAGCGAGTCGGCATGATTGGGGGCCACGGCCAGAATCTGCCGATATATCGTCTCGGCTTCGGCCAGATGGCCTTGCTGGTGCTGCTGCAAGGCATGGCGAAAGGCATCCTGCAGTGAAACGGTCGTTTGGTCTGCGTTTTGGGTCATTGTTGAAACAGAAACGTGAGGTTTGTTCGATGGTTGGGCGCCATAAGAGAGTCTGCCGGACAGGATGGTTCCGCCGCAGCCTTTCAAAGCCAAAGTGGCTACTTTACCTGTAAATCCGACCTTTTATCGCACTGCAGCATGCGCGCCAAGCGCCAAATTGAAATGGTGCGCGGTACACTCGGCAGCCTTGCTTTGCTTGATGGGTACGATGTCTTCACTGCCTCGAGTAGCCCCCCGTCAGACCAGCCGGCAGCTGGCCTGGTATTTCGTAATCGGCCTGGCCCAGTTCGCAGGGGATGCCGCGCTGCTTTATTCAATGCTGCGCTGGGGCGTGGCGGTCGAGGTCGCCAATGTGGCGAGCCGTGCCAGTGCAGGGATGGCCGGATTCTGGCTCAATCGCTGGATCACCTTCGGCAGCACGGCCGAGCCCTGGTGGCCGTCCTTTCTGCGATTTGGCGCCTTGTGGCTGGCGATGACCATGCTCTCATCCGGCTTGTTATCGGCTGCAGCCTGGCTATTGGGGCGTGATGCGGACCATGCCGGGCTGCTGACGATGGCCAAACTGCTGATTGAGCTGGCCTTGTTTGTGCTGGCGTTTCTGGTGTCGAAACTATGGGTGTATCGGAATGCTAAATAGCGACTTGCCGCGCGTAGGCGTGGTGATTCCCTGCTTTCGGGTGGCGCGGCAGATTCTGGGGGTGATAGCGGGCCTGGGACCGGAAGTCACCCACATCTACGTGGTCGATGATGCCTGCCCTGAGGCAACGGCCGATCTGGTCACCGCTCAGTGTACCGACCAGCGGGTACGGGTACTCCGGCATACCCAGAATCAGGGCGTAGGCGCGGCGGTGGTGTCAGGCTACCGGGCGGCACTCGCAGACGATTGCGATTGTGTCGTCAAAATCGACGGCGACGGCCAGATGGACCCGGCGCTGATCCCCGCCTTTATCGCGCCCATCCTGGCTGGCGAAGCCGATTACACCAAGGGCAATCGCTTTTTCCAGCTCGAAGATCTGGCGGCCATGCCGCGTATCCGCTTGCTGGGCAATGCCGTGCTGTCGTTTTTCTCCAAATTTTCCAGCGGCTACTATCGGCTGTTCGACCCTACCAACGGCTACACCGCAATCGGCCTGACCGCCTTACAGCTGCTACCCCTCGATAAACTCGCCAGACGCTACTTTTTCGAGTCAGACCTGCTGTTCCGGCTCGGCACCATTGGTGCGGTGGTGCGGGATATTCCCATGCGGGCGATTTACGGCGATGAGGTGTCCGGGCTGAAGGTCGGGCGCATCCTGCTACCCTTTTTGCTCGGACATAGCCGGAATCTGGCCAAGCGCATCGGCTACAACTACTTTCTGCGTGATTTTTCGGTGGCATCGCTGGAGCTGCTGTTATCGCTGCCGCTGCTCCTATTCGGCCTGTGGCAGGGGGTGAGTGGCTGGCTGCATTCGATGCAGACTGGCCAGCTTGCCAGCAGCGGCACGGTCATGCTGGCTGCGCTGCCCATTATTCTGGGTACCCAGCTGCTGCTGTCCTTCCTTAATTACGATTTTCAGAACAGCCCGCGCATCCCGCTGGGGCCGCGTAGCCGCAACAGAACCTACAACAGAACCTAGGACCGCCACAGCAGCCCTTGCAGCCAGCGCCGTAACGGTAATTCGGCGTGATGGTGGATCAGCCAGGCTAACGCCAGCACAAGGGCGCTGCAGCTGCTGACCAGCAGCCAGGATGGCCAGGCCGGATAGAGCCGGTTGAACAGCATGTAGCCGATGTGCTGGTGGATCAGGTAGAGCGGATAGGTGAGGGCGCCCCAGATGGCCCAGCGTGGCTGGCGCCAGGCCGTGGTGCGGTGCCGGGCCAGCAGCCAGAATCCGCCAAAGAAGACGGCGATCAGGCTGGTCACGACCAGTGGTTCAAAGCGGACGGCATACCGTTCGCTCAGATAGGCGGCATCACGCAGGGCGTGGGCCGAAGCCAGCACCCAACTGGCGACAAACAGCCCTTGCCGTAGCGGGCTGGTGCCAAGCGAATAGCGGCGGTAGGCCACGCAGCCGCCAACGAAATACGGTGCGTAGTTGAAAAGTGCTTTGAAGCCGGCGTTGCCGAAGGGGAACAGGTCGATCAGGCAGGCCAGGGCCAGCCATAAAATCAGCCAGAGTTCGATCTGCCCCAGCTGTCGCAGGGCAATGGCTGCTGCAATGGCGGCGTAGAAGACGATTTCGACGTACAGAGACCAGTAACTGCCATCGACCAGCGGCCGCCCGATAAAGCCGGCCAATAGCGCCATATTGGCGAAATAATCCCCGAGCGTGGGGGTAAAGCGGGCGTCGCTCAACAGCCAGGCGGTGGCGGCTGTCAGGCTGCAGGCCAGCCACAATGCCGGGAATAGTCGTAATGCGCGGGCTTTGACGAATTCCGTCGCGTTACGCCCTTCTGCCGAGAGCAGGATGACAAAGCCGCTGATCAGGAAGAACAGCTCGACCCCAAGATAGCCGTAACGCGCTACCAGACCGAGTGTGGGGGTGGGCATCCGGCAAAGGTCATCGGCGATATAGCCGCGAAAACCATAGTGAAACAGCAGGACTGCTGCGGCCGCCAGCAGCCGCAGCAGGTCAAGCTCGTACAGGCGCGTCAGGCGCCAGTGTTCTGGCCGTTCCGGCGCCATTCTGTCAAGCCGATGACCGCCAGTACCAATACCGCTGGAATGGTCGGCAGGCGATAGCGGAAGTCATAGTCCACCACCTGCAGCGCATGAAACAGCGCCAGCCCCAGACACCAGGCACTCAAAATGACGACCGCCCGCCAGCGTTGGGCCGACATCACCTGCCGGATCGAGAAGGCCCGCCAGACGGCAAAACCCGCCAGCAGATAGAGCGGTAGCAGGGTGATCCAGTTGATGGCTTTATGGGCAAAGCTGAATTCCGGCGCGCTCGGCGACCAGAAATACAGGAATTTACGCAGGGTCATGCCCAGGTAACCCAGCCAGCTTTCCGGAGGGGTCACATAGGTGGAGGGGCGATCGTGAACGATAATGCCGCGCTGGTACATCTCGGCCAGCTGGCTCACCCAGCCGCGTCCTCCGTCAAATGGCCAGCGCGAAGGATCGGCGACAATGCAGGCATGCAACCCTGTCAGGACGAGTGCCAAGGCGGCCAATCCGGCCACCAGCGCCCAGAGTTTGAGCGGTCGTTGGGTCGGCTCGGCCTTGGCCAGATGCCCTGCCGCGATGGCGACGGCCACCAGCGGCAGCAGTACGATGGCCGGGGGGCGATAAGCCAGTAGAACAGCACCCAGAGGTAAAAGCGGCCACCATTGGCGAGACCCGAGCAGGATGACCAGCCACAGCGTCAGCAAGGCGACAAAGCTGACATCCGACAGGGCGTAATTGGCCCAGAACGAGTATTCGTGAACCCCGGCCATGGCCAGCAAGCCCAAGGCGATGCCCCAGTTCGGGCATTCAAGTGCTTTGAGCAGCCGTACCAGCAGCCAGGTAGTCAGGCCCAGTGCCAGCACATTGCCGATGACGACCCCCAGACTCCAGGCGTTGCCGAACAGCAGCTTGTGTACCGCGACATACGCCACCCAAAGCGCATAGTTGTAAGGCACTACCGGGAAGTTCAGCTTGGCGAACGCGGCTTTGAAGTTGAAATGGTCGGCGATCAGCTGGTCTGCCCAGAGCGAATAGGTCTGGGAGTCCGGCGACAGCTTCACCCCCTGACGCCACAGGGCAAAGCAGACAATGGCCACCAGTGGTAACAGGGCCAGCCAGAGCGGAATGCGGGGGAAGCGGCCGTGCGGGAACATCAGTCTTCCTTCTTGTGGATTCGGTGCGACGAGGAGCGATTGCTATCGTGGTGGTAGCGGATCATCAACCAACGCGGGGAGCGGAAACGTACGAGCCGGCGATACAGCCAGGTGTAGCTGGCCACAAACAGCAGGGTGAACAGCAAAAGCCAATGCGGGCGGTTCCAGAAGGCGACAGCCGGAATCACGGTGAGCGAGCTGAGTACCCACAGATAAGGCGAGGTCATGGCGTTGCGCCAGACCTTGTCATTGGCTTGCCGGCTACCGACTGCCCAGCGTACCAGCCGTTTGTAGATCATCTGGTGCATATGCACGGCGTCGGGCATGCCCGGTGAGCCGTTACGCAGCAAGACACGGCGGTAAATCGAGAACAGCGTTTCGAAAATCGGGTAGAACACCAGCAGGAAGGGAAACCACGCGGAAACCTCGGGGTGGCGTACCACCAGCAGGACTGAAATCTCACCGATCAGAAAGCCAATCAGATAAGCACCGCCGTCGCCCAGAAAAATCAGGCCGCGTGGGTAATTCCACACCAGAAAGCCCAGAATGGCGCCGGCCGCCGCAAGGCAGATGGTCCAGAGCATGGCGTCGCCAACCTGATACGACACATAGCCAAGGGCCATGAAAATATTGACGGTTACCACACCTGCCAAGCCGTTATAGCCATCAATGATATTGATGGCATTGGCCACCCCGGCCACGGCAAAGACCGTGAACACCAATGCTACCGGCCACAGCCGCAATGCCGTGTCGATGATCGGGATATCCACCCGGCTGATTCCGGCATTGAGTAGCCAGAATCCGCCCGCGGCAGCCAGCATGGTCAGGCCCAGCCGGGTCAGCACGCCAACGCGCTTGGTCAGATCTTCGACCAACCCGCCCATGAAGGCGGGTATCGAAGCCATCAGCAGCAGCCAGAACTGACGTGAGATTTCCGGCCGTAACACCGACACCAGCCCCCCGACCGCCAGAATGCCGACCATTACCGCGACACCGCCCACCCTGGGGACGGGATGGGGGTGAAATTTTTGCACGCCGTCCAGATCGTGATCGGCCGTCAAATGGCCATGCAGATGGTTGTAGCGCAGGATCAGCAAGGCCGCGACCACCGATACAACGAAGGCGAGAAGAAATGTTTGCACGCAAGAACTTCCGTGTTGTTTTTATCGTTTTGCCAGGTACCAGTCGGCCGCCACTGCCATGCCCTCCTCAATACGATGGCTCGGAACATAACCCAGCAAGAGCGAGATCTTGGTGATGTCGGCCTGCGAGTGGCGCACATCGCCTGCGCGGAAGTCACGGTAGATCGGGTCGGGCAACGTCTGGCCGGGCTGGTGGCGGGCAACCTGTTCCCGGATCTGTGCATAAAGCTGGTTCAGCGTGGTACGGTCACCTACGGCCACGTTATAGACCTGATTGATGGCGGCAGCATGGTCGGTGCAGGCGGCCAGCAGATTGGCCTGGACCACGTTTGCCACAAAGCAGAAATCCCGACTGGTTTCACCATCGCCGTTGATCTGTACCGGCTCGCCAGCGGCCAGACTGGCAAACCAGCGCGGAATCACTGCGGCGTAAGCACCATTCGGGTCTTGGCGTGGACCAAAGACATTGAAATAACGCAGGCCGATGGTCGGGAGGCCATAGCAACGGCCAAACACATCGGCATACAACTCGTTGACATACTTGGTGACCGCATAAGGCGACAGCGGTTTGCCAATCTGGTCTTCGATCTTCGGCAGACCAGGGTGGTCGCCGTAGGTACTGCTGGAGGCGGCATACACAAAGCGACGAACGCCAGCATCGCGGGCAGCCAGTAACAGGTTCAGAAAGCCGTTGATATTGGCATCGTGCGTGGCCAGCGGGTTTTCCAGCGAACGCGGTACGCTACCCAGCGCGGCCTGATGCAGGACGTAATCGACACCCGCTACTGCCTGCCGGCAGGCAGCCAGATCGCAGATGTCAGCCTGGATCAGCTGAAAGCGGCTGGCGGCATCGGGGCCAACACTGGTGAGAACATCATCCAGATTCGACTGGTAGCCCGTGGCAAAGTTATCCAGCCCGACAACCTGCTGGCCATGTGTCAGCAGGGTCTCGACCAGGTGCGAGCCAATGAAGCCGGCCGCGCCGGTCACCAGCCAGCGCCGGGGGTGCGCTGGCAGGGTCGTCAGTAATTGAGCATAAGCAGACATCTTGCCCCCTCGCTCACAGACGCCAGACGCGGAAGCCGTGTTCGCGCAGGCTGGCCGGGTTGAACAGTGCCTTGACGTCGATCAGGACCGGTGCCTCGCCGCACAGCTCGCGCAAGGTCAGCAGGTCTTTCTGGCGATATTCGTCGTGGGCAACCGCTACCAGCAAGGCCGCTGCCGGCTTCAGCTGGTCGAATGCGGTCAGCGTGATGCCATATTCGTGTTCGGCTTCCTGCGGGTCGGCCAAGGGATCGTGTACCTGCACCTCCACCCCATAATCGCGCAGCTCGGCAACGATATCGGCGACCTTGGAGTTGCGCAGATCGGGGCAGTTTTCCTTGAAGGTCAGGCCCAGCACAGTGACCCGCGCCCCCAGAATGCCATGCCCGGCGTGGATCATCTGTTTGATCGTCTGCTCGGCAATATGTCGGCTCATGCTGTCGTTGATGCGACGCCCCGCCAGAATCACCTGCGGGATATAACCAAGCTTCTCGGCTTTGTGCGTCAGGTAGTAAGGGTCCACGCCAATGCAATGGCCACCGACCAGACCGGGCCGGAAAGGCAGGAAGTTCCATTTGGTGCCGGCTGCAGCCAGGACTTCGTTGGTGTCAATGCCCATGCGGTTGAAGATCAGCGCCAGTTCGTTCATCAGCGCGATGTTCAGGTCGCGCTGGGTGTTTTCGATGACTTTGGCGGCTTCCGCAACCTTGATCGAGCTGGCCTTGAAAACGCCGGCCTCCACGACCGAACCATAAACCGCCGCCACAATATCGAGCGTGGCCGGATCTTGTCCCGACACCACTTTGCGGATCTTGGTAAAGGTATGTTCCTTGTCGCCAGGATTGATCCGCTCCGGGCTGTAGCCCACGGTGAAGTCGCGGCCGCAGGTCAGGCCGGACATGGCCTCCAGAATCGGCACGCAGTCTTCTTCGGTGGCGCCGGGGTAGACCGTTGATTCGAACACCACGATATCCCCGTGCTTGAGGGCCTTGCCGACGGTTTCGGAGGCTTTCTTCATGGGGGTCAGATCAGGCTGGTTGGCGTCATCAACCGGTGTGGGCACTGCCACGATATGAAAATCCGCCTGCCGCAGGACTTCGAGAGAGTCGGTGTAGACGATGTCGGCGCTGCGTAATTCTTCCGGACTGACTTCGCCAGTCCGCTCGATACCGGCGCCCAGCTCGGCCAGTCTTTCCTGATTGATGTCGAAACCGATGGTTCGGGCTTTGCGGCCAAAGGCCACGGCGACCGGCAGGCCGACATAGCCCAGGCCGATCACGGCAATTTTTCGTGTATGAGACATGGCAAGGTTTTTCGTGTGAACGTATTGGATGCTGGCGCAATCAGGAAGATGAGGGAAACTTGCTGGCAACGGTTTCGCCGGCTCCCCGACCGTTGACGGCGGTATGGATGGCCTGCAGATAAGCCTGGACCACGCTAGCCTGATCGAAGGTCTGCTCGATTTTCTGCCGTCCAGCCAGGCCCATAGCATACCGCGCCGCCATCGGCAGTTGAATGAAGCGCTCGATGGCGGTGGCCAGCGACTGGTGGTTGCGGGCCTCGCACAAATAGCCGTTGACCTCGTGCTCGACCACTTCGCGGCAGCCGGTGACATCGGTGGCAATCAAAGGGCGGGTCATGGCGGCGGCTTCGAGCAAGGTGCGTGGCGTGCCTTCGCGGTAGGACGGCAGGACCACGCAATCTGCGGCGGCAATGAAGGGCCGTACGTCATCGGTCGAGCCCAGATAATCGACGATACCTTCCGCTTGCCAGCCGTCGATTTCGTCGCGGCTGATGGCCGTGCGATTGGCAACGCCGACAAACCCCAGCATCTGAAAGCGGGCCTGCGGGTAGCGGGCTTTGATTTCGCGGGCAGCGTTGACGTATTCGACCACCCCCTTGTCGCGCAGCATGCGGGCAATCAGCAGGAACACCGGTGCTTCGCCATTGGGTAGCGGCGTTGGTTTGAAGCGTTTGAGATCGACTCCGCTGCCGGCCACCAGCCCGGTCTGGCGCACGGTGACCAAACCGTGCTTGAGGAACAGGCTGCGGTCTTCATCGTTCTGGAACAGCACGGTCGAGGCGCGACGCAGGGCCGGCCGGTACAGATTGCAGACCAGCTTGGTCAGCCAGTTCTGGCGGATGAAGGCGGTACCCAGACCGGTGACGGTCGCCACCGTGGCCACTTTGCGCCAGCGGGCCGCCAAGCCGCCCCAAATGACGGGTTTGATGGTGAACGGCAGGTAAACCTGCGGCTGATAGCGCTGCATCAAACCTGCCAGATGCCAGCAGGTCCGGCCATCCGCGAGCGGATTGAGGCCTTTGCTGTCGATGGGCAGGGGCTCGAATTCGGCGCCCAGTGCCTGCAGCGCTGCACTGTGCTCGTCGTGCGGGGCTACCGTAATCACGCGCCAGCCTTGGGCCAGCAGTGCCTGGATCAATCCGCGCCGGAAATTGTGCAGATACCAGGATGAGTTGGAACAAACCAGGGCTGTCGGCCCCGAAGGGCCGGTGCTTCGATGTGTGTCCTGCATGAGGAAAAACGGATCTCCGAAAGAATGAAAACCTGATGCGCTGGGGTGGTTTTGCCGCTCAAGCCGCTGCGGCGGGCGTGGCGGGCGGGGGCTGCCGCCGTGCCAGGTACATCCCGAGGTAACCCGCCAGCCCGATTGTCATGATCAGCAATTCCATAGGGTAGCGCAGCCGGTACAAGGTGCCGACGTTGACGATGGTCAGACCATACGTCAGCAACAGCGGCAAGGCCACCAGTAAGGGCACGCAGAATTCACGGCGACGCCACCAGCGCTTTGCGGCGGGGATTATCCCCCCTAGCGCCACATACACCAGCAGCATCTCCAGGCCGCCGATCCGGCGCTCCAGAGTACCGCTGGCATGGCTGCCCTGGCTGAACCAGAGCGACGGGAAGGGTGACAATAGTGCCAGCTGCATGGCCCTTGGAATATAGGAAAGCACATCTTCGGCCGACTCGAACTTCACCTCTGCATCAATATTGCTGCCCCCCTTGGTAGTACGGAAGCCATCACGCGTCTTGGCCAGGGTGTAAAACACCCCATCCAGCTTGGGCGGCAGCCAGGTGCTCGGTTGCCAGTCGCGGATTTCGACCTTCGGGACTACCGGAACAGGGGGAGGCGCCGGTGTGGGGATGGGGGGGGCTGTCTGGGCCACAGGGGCTGGTGCGGGGGGTGTGGCGGGAGGCGGCTCCGGTGCGGGTTTGGGCGCAGGCGCTACAACCGAGGCAACCTGCAAGGCTGCCTGCTTCTTCGCGGCTTCCGCTGCGGCCAGTCGAGCCTTCTCGGCCTTGATCTCGGCGAGTCTGGCTTGCGCCCCGGCGGGATCGACGTTGTTATCGATGCGCTTGAGTTGATTACACGGCAGCCAGACCAAGGCTGACAGCAGGATAGGCAAGAGCGCCTGCCGGGCAAAGTCGCTCGGATGTCGAATACCGGTGCGCAAGCGCAGGCTGGCATTGATGACGGCGACAACGAAGACAATCAATCCTGCCGCTTCCAGCACCTGCAGCAGATACGGCCGCATCATCCAGACGGCCAGCAAACCCAGCCAGGATAAAGGCAGGCCAATCAGGGTGTCGGCAAGGCTATGGCGGGTCTGGCTGACCCGGATCGCCGCCCAGCAGACTGACAATAAGCCAAACAGCACGAACGCATCTTTGTGTGGCTGGGCATAGATGGTGGCGGCGGAGGGCAGCAACAGGCAGGGCAAAGTGGCCAGTGCGGCGGCAGCCGGGTTGCCAAGCAGGCTGCGCGCAAACAGGAACAGGATGGTGACCGAGATGGCGTACAACAGGCAGTACAGCGGCAGGACAGTCCAGGGTTCGGCTGTGAACAGGGTGTAAAAGATCGCCATGATGCCGGCAACGGCCTGGCCTTCAGGCCGGAGTTCCCAAGTTCCCCAGCCGTGTTCCGAAATCCGTTCGCTGACGGTGCTGGCGAGCTGGTGAAAATACACCCAGTCTCGATTGGCCAGCAGGCCGTGGCCAGCATGCCAGGCCGGAAGCAGGTGCGGCAGAACTACCAGCTGGACCAACAGGCCAACCAGCAGGGTATAGATGAAGGCGATGAGCCCAACGCGCAGGGGCGTCAGGGCATTGGCGGCAGCGATGAGCCTTTGCCAAGGGGTGTCTGGGCGCCGGCCTGGCAAGACCCCTGGGGCTGCGATATTCATTTTTCCTCTCCTCGAAGTACAAATTGATGCGCCTGGGTGCGCTTATTAAGTTGTTTAGTACTTCTTCTGCAATCATGTAATAACCAGTCGGGCCGAATCACCTGTTTTCCGGTGTTTTTTTGGCAAACTGGCCCGGATGGGCACTGAAAATGTCGCCTATGGGCGATCTTGGCGCGGTCGGCGGGCTACAAAAGCTGCTCGACCTGCGCCTTCAGATGGGCCTTGTAGGGTTTGCAGTTGATGGCCACCTCGTTTCTGAGCTGAT
The DNA here is from genome assembly GCF_030129945.1 of Parachitinimonas caeni. Lineage (GTDB taxonomy): Bacteria > Pseudomonadota > Gammaproteobacteria > Burkholderiales > Chitinimonadaceae > Parachitinimonas > Parachitinimonas caeni. The sequence continues at coordinate 157,503 of NZ_JARRAF010000002.1, read as the reverse complement.
CTGCTTTGTCCTGCAGCAGTCTTTGCAATTTGGTGATGACGGGTTCCCCGGCATAAGCACACCACCAGACCGGATGGGTCACCAGCTGCAATGCCCGGCCTTGGTCAATGGCCTCATGCTCAAGCGGGTGGCCAAAGCGCCAGCGCCCCTCGCTGTCCGAGCAATAGCCGATATCCGAGAAAAAGCGCGGATCATAACCGTGCAGGCGCCCGGCAAAGCGTCCAGGCATCCCCTGCAGCGCGGGGGCGGGGCGGTGAAAGGTAATGGTATCAACAGCACGGCCAAGGATGCTCTGCAGCATCTGGCATTCCTGCTCGGCGGCGGATTCGAGCACGGTGCGCTCCGGGGCATAGAGCGAGGCATCGAAGTGCAGCCCGACTTCGTGGCCCAGCGCACCCAGCTGCTGGATGATGCGGCTGCCCCGGTCTGAAAACAGGTTATACATCTCGGTCCGCAGCAATACGTAGTAGCTGGCGCGCACCCCGATGCGGGCCTCAAATTCGGCCATCTGCAACGCACGTTCGAGGTCCATATCGACGTCGTGCCGCAGGATCAGCTGTGGTTGATCGGGCACGACTTCTGCATAGCGGGCCACGCTGTAGCCCTTGGCAAACAGTGCGGCGAGCAGCTGGCCGTAGCCGGGAAGGGTGAAATCGTTGGCGGGCATGGTGGCTTTTACTCCTGCAGCAGCTTTTTCTGAGCGGTCATCAAGGCTTTGGCTTCTGCTAGCGGGCGTGCCGGGTTGCCGATAACGGTTTCCTTATCCATCACGGTTTTGGTGACGATGGCGCCGAGTCCGCACATGGCATCGGTGCCGATCGAGATGCCATTCATGATGACGACGCTGGGGGCAATCCAGGCCCGGTCGCCAATCCGCACGCTGCCGCCAATCATGCTCTGGGCAATGACCACGGCGTCTTCCCCGATGTCGCAGTTGTGGGCGATATGCACCTGGTTGTCGATCTTCGCTCCCCGCCGGATCAGCGTATTGCCGAGCGTGCCTTTATCGACGCTGGTATTGGAGCCGATTTCCACGTCGTCTTCGATGATAACGCCGCCCAGATGGATGAATTTCTCCATGTGGCCATCAGCCGTTCGTTCGTAGCCGAATCCATCCGCGCCAATGGCGGTGCCGGCATGGATGGTGACGTTGTTACCCACCTGCGTGTTGTCATACAGCGTCACATTGGCGTGGATTTCCGTGCCGGCTCCAACCGTACAACGGCCGATCACCGCATGTGGGCCGATATAGGCGGTCGGGTCGATCACGGCCTCGGGGTCGATGACGGCGGTGGGATGGATGCCCTGCCGGCGCGGCGGGCTGAACAGGGCGCTGACGATTTTTACGAACGCCTTGCGTGGATCACGGGTTTCAATGACGGTGGCCGTAGCAGCGAGCGGGTTGGCTCCGACTTCTAACTGTCCGCACAGGATGACGGCTGCCGAGGAGGCGATGACACGTGCCTGTCCTGCAGGGCCGGCAAGTTTGCAGAAGGTGATGGCATCCGGACCTGCCACATCGAGTCGCTCAGCCCGCAGGAAGGTGGCATCCGTGCGGCCATGCACGGCGTGTACCGCATCGCCGAGAAGCGCAATGACCTGGCTTGCCGTAAAGGGCGGCAGATGGCTGGCTGGCATGGACGGTGTCCTCTGGTTAAGGGTTGTCGGAAGTACGTTGTACATCTGTCTGCTGCTGCAACCACTGCTGGAACATCAGGATACCCCATAGCGGATATTGCCAGTTGGCACGGCCACTCAGGTGTTGCTGCCAGCAGCTGAGAATCGGCGCGGGGTTGAAGTATCCCTGCGCGGCCAGGGTGGCGGGGTTGAGCAGGTCTTCGGCCCATTCTCGCAAGGTGCCACGCAGCCATTGTGCCAAGGGCACGGCAAAGCCGGCCTTGGGGCGTTCGATCAGTTCGCGTGGCACATGGCGGTATAGCACCTGCCGCAATATCCATTTGCCCATGCCGTCGCGGATGCGCAGGTTGCGGGGCAGGGTCCAGGCGAATTCGACCACGCTGTGATCAAGCATCGGCACCCGTGTCTCCAGGCTGACCCCCATCGCGGCGCGATCGACCTTGACCAGAATGTCGTCGGCCATATAGCCGAGGGTGTCGAGCGCCATCATCTGATCGGTGATATCGAGCGCGGCCAGCCATTCCGGTTGCTGCAGATAGGGGTTGGCCGGCTCGTTGCTGTGGACGACGACGCTGCTCGGGTTCTGCCACTGCGACAACAGGCCCAGATAAATCGCCATCGGGTTGTCGGCTTTCAGGCTGCCGGCGAGTTTGGCCAGCTTGTCGGAAGCCTGAGGCAGGCGCAGCCGGCGCGGCAGGTGGCGGTTTTGCAGCAGGCGATCCCAGCTGGCGGGCGACAGTCGGCCCAGCCCCCAAGCCAGACCCTGCCGGACCGGTGAGGGGAGCCGGCGACTGGTATTCCAGATTTTTTCCAGCAACAGATAGCGGTTGTAGCCGCCAAACAGCTCATCGCCACCGTCTCCGCTCAGGCTGACGGTGACATGCTGACGCGCCAGCTTTGCGACAAGGTGCGTCGGAATCTGCGAGGCGTCGGCGAATGGTTCGTCGTAGAGAAAGGGGAGTTGCGGGATAACGTCGAGGGCGTCGCGGTCGGTGACGTACAACGCGGTATGGGCAGTGCCCAGATGTTGGGCAACGGCTGCAGCATGCTCCGCTTCGTTAAAGCCGGCAGCATCGAAGCCGATGGTGAAAGTGCGCACCGGCTGGCGTGCCTGGGCCTGCATCAAGGCGACGACCGTACTGGAGTCTACCCCGCCCGACAGAAAAGCGCCCAGTGGCACGTCGGCCTCCATCTGCCGGCCGATGGCGTGGCTCAGCAGACCTTCCAGCCGAGTGATGGCACTATGGTCATCGCCGGTAAAGGGCTGCCTGCGGCCTTGCTGGATAACGTCGGCCAGCGACCAGTAGGGCTGGGGCGTGGGCCAGGCAGGGCGAGGGCTGGTCAGCGAAAAAGTCAGCCAGCAGCCGGCAGGCAGCTTGCGGATATTCTGGTAAATCGAGCGTGGTGCGGGTACGTAGGCAAAACGCAGATATTGGCAGAGGGCTTCGCGGTCGATGAGGCCCTGCCAGTCGGGGTGAGCGCGCAAGGCTTTCAGCTCTGAGCCGAACAGCAGCTTGCCGCCTTGCCAGCCGTAGTACAGCGGCTTTTCGCCCAGACGATCCCGCGCCAGGGTCAGCGCCTGCTGCTGGCGGTCCCACAGGGCAATGGCAAACATGCCGGTCAGCTTTTTCAGTGTGGCCTCGATGCCCCAAGCGGCGATGGCGGCCAGCATGACTTCCGTATCAGAGTGGCCGCGCCAGGCCGGGGCAAGTCCGGCTGCGGTCAGTTCCTGGCGTAGCTCGCGATGGTTATAGATTTCGCCGTTGTAAGTCAGAACCCAGCGGCCGTCGGCCGATTGCATCGGTTGGTGGCCCTGCGGCGACAGATCTACCACTGCAAGTCGCCGTTGACCGAACGCCAGCCCGCAATCCGGGTCCAGCCATTCCCCGCTGTCGTCGGGACCTCGGTGCGGCATGGCGTCACGCATCCGGCGCACCGCCTGGGCCAGGGCGACGGGATGACTGCTGCCGAATTCAAACAAGCCGGTAATGCCGCACATGCCGCTATCTCCCCGCGCCGGTGGCGCTCTCGCGCAGGATTGCCGCCAGTTGCGGGGCGGCAATCTGCAGACTGTAATGCGTCTCGACCCGCTGGCGCCCGGCAGCACCCAGCTGTTGGCGCAGGCCGACGTCGGTTGCCAGTGTGGCCAAGGCGGCACACCAGTCGGTGTGGCTGCCGGCCAGCATGCCATTGACGCCTTCCTGCACGATCTCGCAGTTGACCCCTACTGGCGAGGCGATGACGGGTTTGCCGCAGGCCATGTACTGGATCAGTTTGTAACCACACTTGCCGCGCTCCCAGGGTTCATCGGGCAGCGGCATCACCCCCAGATCGAATTCGGCGATTTCTGCCGCTTCGCTGGCTTCACTCCAGGGCCGGCACACCACTTCGACGCCGGGCATGGTCTGGTTGCTGACGCCGATCAGGCGCAGTTGCATGGGCTGGTTGCGGCTGATCTCGGCCAGTGCCGGCGCGAGCTGGTGGATGAAATGCACGGTGCTGGGGCTGCCGATCCAGCCGATCACCAGCTTGTGGGTGGCAGGCTTGGCAGCTGGGGTCGGGTAGTGGTCAAGGTCGATCACCGTGGGGAGTTGCGCAACCCGACGGGCCCCGGCGCGTTGTGCATAGTCGGCAAGATAAGCATTGCCGGCGATGACGCACGCAGAGCCTGCCATCAGCTTTGCCAGCTTGTCGCCAAGCAGCTGGCGTACGGGGGCAAGCGGGTGGCTGTCATAACGGTGGAACCAGGCATCATCGTAATCGAGCAAATAGGGCACATCTTGGCCGAGTAGACGACGCTCGATGGTATAGGGCAACCAGGGCAGCAGTTCTTTTTCAACCCAGAGCAGGTCGTAGCCGGCAAAGTCGGTTTGGCGGGCCAGCCGCTGACGGTAACCGCTCAGCGTAGACCGCAATCGGCTGCCGCCACCGTACAGCGCCTGCAGATAGGCATTGCTGAAGAGAGCGGATTCCTGGCAGTCGATGCCTTGCGCCGCCAGCGCCGGAAAATATTGCAAAAAGCGCAGGCGGCTACTGGCCCCGAGCCGGGCGTAGCGGGTGAGTGCCAGCACTCGCAGGCGCTTGCTCATGCGGTCAGCTCCCGATACAGCGCATCGTAAGCAGCGACCCCGCCTTCCAGCGAAAACTCGGCTTGGGCGACTGCGACGCAGCGCTGGGCCAGATCCGGCTCGGCCAGCTTGGCGGCCAGCTCGGCAGCTGCCTGGGCAAACGCTTCGGGGGTGAACTGCTCGACCACGATGCCTACGCCCCCACGTCGAAGCACCTCGGCCTGATCCCCCACCCCGGCATTCGCCAGACAGGGCACGCCGCAACCAAGAAATTCGCCGAGCTTGGTCGGGGCAGATGCTGTTTTGGAGTAGGCGGGCTTGATAAAGAACAGACCCACATCCATGCGGCTGATTTCCTGCGCCACCGTATCGTGGCGAGCGGCTTTGATTTCGATCCGTTGCGGATCGATACCGGCTGCGGCGACCCGCTCGGCGATAAAGGCGTGATCCTCGCGGTTGATGACCAGCAGACGGGCTTCCGGCCAGCGTTGCTGCAGCGCCTTGAAACAAGCCAGTGTTTCATCGAACAAATACCAGACCCCGACTGAGCCGACGTAGCCCACCGTGAATGGCCGTGCCTCAGCGCGTGGCAAGGGACGGAACAAGGCCAGATTGGTACAGGTCGGAATCACTTGAAACCGTCGGGCCATGCCTTGCAGATAGGGAAAGGTCTGCATTTCCCGCACGGCGGCATGGGTGAGCGAGACGATGGCATCGGCGGCCAGTAAGAATCGCTGCTCAAAGCCTTTGGCAACCCGATACAGCCGGCTACCGGCGGGCCAGATGCCGCCATCGACCCGCTCGTCGGCCCAGAAACCCCGCATATCAAACAGAAAGCGCCGCCCGGTCAGCCGCTTGATATTGAGCGCCATCACCGAGGCCACATAGCTACGGGCATGGATGATCTGCACCCGATGCCGCACGACCAGCCAGAGGCCCAGTGCCGTACCGGCGAAGATATCCCAAGCCGTGGCAAGGGCGCTGGGCCGCTTGTGGTAGCGCAAGGGGTGCCAGCGTATGCCGGCTGCCGCGATACGGCCAGCCAGTTGCTGGCGCTCGTCGGTTTTGGCCCAGTCGTGCGCCTTCTCAAAGCTGATCAGGTCAATCTGGTGCTGGCTGGCCAGCTGCTGCAGATAGGCCAGCACCTGCGATTGCCCCAGTGGTTCGAGCATGCCGTCGTAGGAGAGATAAAGGATGCGAGCCACGTTATTGATATCCGTAGAGTTCAGCCAGATAGCCGGCCTGGGCCGCCAGCGAAAAACGGCTGCGGGTCATGGCGACGATGCGGGTGGAGAGGGCGGTGAAGCTGGGTTCATCCATCGTTAGTGGCCGTGCGATGGCATCGGCCAGCTTTTCAGCGCTCAGCGGTGGGCTGATAAAACCGGCCAGATCGGCATCGGCCATCAATCGGGATTCGCCAATGTCGGTAATGATGGGGTAGCAGCCACAAGCCATGGCTTCAGCCAAGGCTTTTGAGGGGTAATTCGACGTCCGTTGCACCGAAATGAATACTTTGGCCTGAGCCAGCACTTGCTGCGGCTGGTCGCAATAGCCGGTCACAATATCCAGCGCCTGATAGGGCGGCGTTTGCAGCAGCGCCTGAATCGCGGCTTCCTCGGTGCCATTACCGTAAATCGCGAACTGCGGGAGCGTGAGGTTGCGGGAGCGCAAGATCGCAGCTACCGCTGGTATCAGCTGCACATAGCTCAATGCATTCTTGCCGGGCTCGAGTCGCCCCAGATAAACCACCTGGTTCTTTTTGACTGGGGCCGGCTGGTACAGATCGAAATTGACGAAGGTGCCGCCGCGCGTCAGCGTGGTTTTGCGACCGAGCCGTGGCCGGCGCTGTAGCTGGGACACGTTGTCCGGGTTGAGTACATCCAGATGATCTGCCTCGTAAAACGATAGCCACGGCATGGCCACCCGCTTCCACTGGCGCCACGACTCGGCCTTGGGAATGGAAACATTCACCCATGAGATCACCAGCTTCTGCCCTTGCCAGCGCGCCAGAAACGGCACATGTGCCAGCGGGTAGTGCACCAGCGCCCCACGCGGAATCTGCCGCAAAATCGGCCAGACCGCCCTTACCGTGGCGCTGTAGCGGCGCGAGCTGGCATGAAAGACCTGGATGGCGTCAGCCTGCTGCTGCAGCGCCTCGAAGCCGGGCTGGCGCAGCAATTGCTCATGGGTGAGGGCCGAGATCACCAGATGCACCGGGTAACCGGCCTGCCGCAGATACAGCCAGTTTTCGGTAAAGCGTTTCTCGGCACCGCCAACGCCGTGGCTGAGCAGCACAATGTAAGCAGGGCGCTGCGCCTTCATCGGCGTTGCAACTTCTGCTTGAGGTTGATCAAGGCCAGATAACGCTGCTTTTCTGAGGGGTAGGCCAGATGCGGCACGCCAGGGGTACGCAGCCATTGCTCGAACCAGGCTTCGGTGAACCCCAGCTTTTTCAGCACGAATTCGCGGTCATCGGCCAGCAGATCGGGGTCGGGGTAGGGTGATTCTTCCAGTTTGGCCAGTGCCGCTTCGCGGCTGAGCTGACCGGCGCAGATCAGGGTAGATAAATGCACGCGCCGTTTATCAATGCCGAATTTGGTCGGCAGAATATAGCCTTGATAAAACCGGGTGAATACCGATTCGTAATGCTTGTAGGGATAGGGGTTATAGTTGAATTTTTCAACTAATATCTGCTGGGCCTGTTGCTTGTTGTAATCGAAATAATCGAGAAACGGCACCCAGTCGATTTTGTGCCAGAACCGGTAACGAATAAAATCAAAGGTGCCGATCAGTAAATGGGTGCGAATCGGCCGTTTGCCGTATCGCTGGTGAATGGCTTTGATATTCTGGCGGTCATGTTTAAAGTGGTTCCAGCCTGCAGGGAGTTTGATGCCTTCGGTTGCATGGTTGCTGCCCGCCAGAATGTATTTGACACCCCAGCGTTTTGCCTGCTGATAATTGAGCGCCTGCATGGCGTTGTCCATTAATAATTCGATATCGACGACATTGGCTTCGAAAAAAGCCCGCTGCAGATCGCGATTTTCTTTCCACTCAATCACATGGGTATATAAATCGACATCGAGCTTGCGCACGATGTTTTCAATATTCCGTACCGCCAGTTCAGAATTCCAGCCATTGTCCAAATGCACCGCCAAGGGGCGCAAGCCTTGTTCTTTCACCAGATGCAGCGCGTAGGTACTATCGACGCCGCCGGACAGGCCAACCACGCAGTCATAGTCACGGCCGATACCATCCTGCTTTATCTGCGCGATAAATGCCGGTAATGCCGCCTGTTTGCGTTCGAAAAAACCGCCACCCACAGCCATCCGTTGCAGATATTCGCTACAGAAATTGCAATGGCCCTCTGCGTCGAAATGAATATTCGGCGCAGAGGTATCCATAACGCAGCGGCGGCAAACACGGTATTCGGCCATTTTCAGATTTGATCCTTGAATAGCGATTGTAATTCCCGATATTCGGGGTAATTGATCAGCACCGCCCGATGCCGCCCGTAAAAGACAAACAGGCTGCCCACGGCAACCGCCGCAGCGCCACCATCCTGGGTAGCACTGCGTAAATCGGCAAGTTTTCCGGCGCCACCACAGGCAATGACCGGAATGGAAACGGCATTGACAATCTGCTGGATCAACGCGAGATCATAGCCTTGCATCGTGCCGTCCCGATCAACGTCGGACAGCATTAATTCGCCGGCGCCAAGGCGTTCCAATTGGCGGGCATATTCGGTGATATTGTGGTCGAGTGTTTTATTACGGCAGCTATCGTAAATACGATAACGACCACGCCAATCCCGCTTGATATTCAACACGGCGACGGCACTTTGTGCGCCAAAATGCTGTGAAATATGCGTGAGCACTTCCGGTTGATCAAATAACACCGAATTGAGCACGACTTTTTCTACGCCACTGCGGATAATCCGTACCGCTTGTTCAAACGTGCGAATCCCGCCGCCATAGGCAATCGGGCTGAAGCATTCGCTGGCGATTTGCTCGATTAATTCGTAATCGGGTTCTCGATTCTGGCGCGAGGCGTCAATGTCGAGAAAAACCAGTTCATCGACTTCTTTTTCATTGAATATCTTGACCGCGTTGATCGGGTCACCTACGTATTTGCCAGGCTTAAATCCAACGGTTTTAACCAGGCCGCCATCAGAAATCAGCAGGCAGGGAATGGCGCGCTGGGTCAGCATGCGGCCTCCGCGAAATTCTTCAGTAATTGCAGGCCAAAACGGTGACTTTTTTCAGGGTGGAATTGCACACCAATAATATTGTCGTGCTGCAGCCCGGCATCAAATTCATAGCCATATTCGGCGGTATATAGCCGGTCTTGTTGCTGATGGCAGACAACATGAAAGGTGTGCACAAAATAGAAGCGCTGGGTTTCATTGACGTCGCGCAGCAGAAGGCTGTCTTGCTGAGGCCGTACCTCGTTCCAGCCCATATGCGGAATCGGTAGTTTGCGCGGCAGATTCAGACTGGAAAAATCGAAACGGCGGGTATGGGCATCGATCAGGGCAAGTCCTTCGCCACCGCCTTCTTCGCTGTGCTGGGTCAAGAGCTGCATGCCAAGGCAGATGCCAAGTATGGGTATTTTCCGGTCTTGGGCGGCGTGTTTGAGAGCGGGGACCAGACCGCGCTGGTGCAGATTCTGCATGCCGGCACCGAAGGCCCCTACGCCGGGCAGGATCAGTTTGTCGGCAGCCGCCACTTTATCCGGGTCAGCGGTGACCTCGCACGGTACGCGTACCTTCTTCAGCATGTTGACGATGGAGCCCACATTGCACATGCCATATTCGACGATGATGATCTTGTTCATGGCGACCTTTATTGCACCTGCACCTGAAAGCGGTTCATCCAGCAACCGAAGCTGATCATGCGCCAGGCAAAGCGGTTGAATTGTTCCTTGCGTTGGATGATGCGGCGGGCTTTATCCAGGGCGCGCTCGTTGAGAACGCCGCGTGCCTGTTCGTAGGCCAGGTCAACGGCTTGCAGGAAGCGCTGCGGGTTTTGCTCGCACATCCAGTGGGCTTCGGGGGTAACAAAGCCCATCTTGTCCTGTCGGGTACGGATTTTCTCGGGCAGCACGCCGCGCAGGCCCTCGCGCAGCAGGTATTTGGTTTCACCGCGCGCCAGTTTGTAGTGGTCGGGACAGCCAAGGATATATTCAACAAGGCGGTAGTCGAGAAATGGAATCCGGCTTTCGATTGAATGGGCCATTGAATCGCGATCGGCCCAGTGCAATTGCAGGGGCACGCTGGTGCGCAGTAGCTGGGCACGCGAGAGGGCGCTGATGCTGTGGGTGCTGCCTTGCCAGTGGCGGAAGAAATCGTAGTGTTCGACTTTCAGCCGCTCGGTTTCCATCCAGTCGGCTTCGACCGGTAGCCGGCCGGTAGAGCGGCGCAGGAACTGCAGCAGTGCCGGCGGCAGCAAGCTATTGCCCAGACCTTGCAGGGTATAACGGGCACCATAGCCGTGCCGGTTCTGAGCGGCACGGGTCTCTTTCAGTAGTTCAACAAACCGGCCACGCAGCAGCAGGTCGGCATAGTGCGGGGCAAAGAAGCTGTGGTAGCCAGCCAGTAATTCGTCCGATCCATGGCCGTCAAGGGTGACTTTGACCGGGGTCGAGCTGACCAGCCGGAACACTTCCCATTCGGCCAGCAGGCTGGTGCCACCGAAGGGTTCATCCTGATGCCAGGTGATGGTATCGAGCTGGTTGAGCAGCGGGTCGAGCTCCGGAAAGACCTGATGCGCCTGGACGCCGGTATGGCGCACCACTTCATCAATGTATTCGCGCTCGTCGTACTGCTTGAGCTGGGCACAGGCCGAGAACACATTCTGCATGGCCTCGGCGCCCTCTTGCCGCAGGCTGGCATTGGCGAGACAGACAATGCTGGAGGAATCCAGACCACCTGATAAGCCTGTCCCGACCGGGACATCGGCACGTAAGCGCAGCTGTACCGAATCGGTCAGCAGATCTCTGAATTTGTGCGCGGCAGTTGCGAAATCGTGGTCTACCAGCGCGGGCTTCAGCTGATACCAAGGGCGAATCGGTAGGGTATGGGCTAGCTGATCGAGCGTGGCTTCAATGTATTCCCCCCCTCTTAACTGGCGTACGTCTTCGAACAGGGTTTCGTCGCAGTGATCGGAAATGCCGTAGTTCAGGAAGTCATACGCCCGCAACGCATTCAGCTTGGCTGTCCAGCCCGGCAAGACGGTGAATTGTTTGATCTCTGAGGCAAAGGCCAGCAGGCCATCGGCCGAGCGCCAGTAGTACAGGGGTTTGACGCCGAAGCGGTCGCGCGCAATAAATAGTGTTTGCCGTTCACGATCAAGTAGCAGAAAGGCAAACATTCCATTGAAACGATGCAGGCAATCGACTCCCCATTCGCGATAGGCTGCGAGGATGACTTCGGTATCGGAGCGGGAGAGAAATGCGTGGCCAAGCGCTTCAAGCTGTTGGCGCAATTCGTGGTGATTGTAGATCTCACCGTTGTAGACAATGCTGTAGCGCTGGTCGGTCGTGCACATCGGCTGGTGGCCGGAGGGGGCCAGATCGACGATGGATAAGCGACGGTGACCGAGCGCTACGCGTGCGGGTTGATCTGGCGTGGCAAGGCTTTGCCGGGGCGCGTAGGGCAAGTTGGCGTGATACACCTCTTCGGGGGTATCGGCGCCACCACGGAATCCCAGGCCGCTTTCGCCGTAGAGGGCGTAGCCTTCGTCATCGGGGCCACGATGTGCAATGGCCTGCGTCATCGCCAACAATAGGGGGGCGAGTGGGCGGTCTTGCGGGGCGATTAGTCCAGAAATGCCACACATAGGCTGTCAGCTCCTTGCTTCGCACAATGGGGCAGATGCCCGACCATGGGCAAAGCGCCAGGAAAGTATCAGGTACACCACATACATGACCGAATAGGCGGCTGAAAAGACGGCCAGTACGCCATATTCCGTACGCCAGGCATGTAGCACCCAGCTCATGCCGGCAGCCAGAACACCCAGCATCAGCAGGTGCAGAATCAGATCCAGTTTTTGCCGTCCGGTAATCAGGAAGACATACGACAGCGGGTTGGTGACGAATTTGCAGACGAACATCGGCAACAGGATGCGGGCGTAATAACCGGCATCGCGCCAAGGCTCGCCGAAGATCCAGGCAAACAGATCCGGGGCGATGATCGCCAGCAGGATAGCCGGCGCAATGACCAGCAAGCTGAGGTTGCGGAAGGTGCTGCGGAAAATATCGAGGCATTCTCCCCGTTGCGCGTAATCGGCACTGGCGCGTTGCCGGAAGACATCCCCCACCGAGCTGGCAATGAATACCATGGGGACGCCCAATACACGCTGGGTCAGGCTGTAGTAGCCGACGGCCTGAACACCAAAAAAACTGGTGAGCACGGCAATTGGCATCTGAAAGAAAACGTAGCTCAGGAGGTCGGTCGCAATCGCGTATCGTGGCAGGTCGGCATGTTGGTGCGCCTGCGCCCGAATGCCAGCCAGACCGGGCCGACGCAGCAGTGCACTGTCACTGCGCCAGGTGGTGACGCTCCACCACAGGGCCGCCAGCAGATAGCCGAAGAAACTACCTAGAATCAAGCCTTGACTACCTTTATCGGCCATCAACCAGCCAAGCCCGAGTTGGCTGCCGACGATGGAGAGTGACTGTGCCGCACGATTGATGGCGATTTGCCGATAGCGTTTGAGCCGGTTGTTCCAGGCATTCAGGGTCAGATAAATGCCCTGCGCGGCGGTAGCCAGAGGCAGCAGCCACAACCAATTGCTGTGATTTCCGCCGATGAGTTGCTGTAAAGGCTGCTGCAGCACGATCAAACCTAATGCCATCAGCAGACAGAGGCTGAACGTGATGCCCAGGGATAGCCAGACCAGTCGTGCTGCATCGCGGTCTTCTGCAGGCAGGAGAATCGCCAGATCGTATTTGCCCGTCACCACAATTGCCAGAAAGCCGACCGCCGTGGTGTAGAGACCAAACAGCCCGAATTGTTCGGGTGAGTAGAGCCGGGTCAGGACGGGGGCTGCCAGCAGCATGATGGCCTGCGCAACCGTGGTGCCTGTCATCAAGGTGGCGACGTGCTTGAGAAAACCTTCTTGCTGCAAGCGTTGGCGTAGTGAGGACAGCATGGGTTAATGACTTACCTTGCGATAGCCAATATAGGGAATGGGGTCGCTGAACTTGACGCACTCGGCCGGGTCGAGCCGCTTGATGACTTTGGCAGGAACCCCGCCCAGTATGCAATGCCCTTCCGGAAACGACTGGGTGACTACAGCCCCAGCAGCCACTACGGTGTGATCGCCCAACTCGACGCCCGGCATGACGGAACAGTTGGCGGACAGCCAGCAATAACTGCCAATCTTGATGCCGCCTTTGCTTACCATCTTGCGAGTGTCGCAGGGGTCATGGCTGTAGCCGGCCAAGCAGACGTTGACCGAACAGATGGTGTAGTCGCCGACATAAATCGGCGAGTCTTCACGGGCGAAGACATAGCAGCCGCCCATAAAGCCGGGCGCCGCAGCAATGCCGATGTGAATGTGCTCCCAGCCGGTCACCCGCGAGGTAAAGTGCACGGGCCAGGGCACCCGGCGATTAAAGCCAAGTATTTTCTGGAAAAACACCATCCGCAGCAGAATGGGCGCGTGGGATTCGCGCGTTTCATATATAGGGCGAAGAAACCAGACGTGGCGCGTAAGAAATTCAAAACCCAGGCGCGCCAGCCGTCTGGCCCGTCGGTAAAGACTGGGCTTGCTGCTTGCCATAATGATTACCTCTGCAGTGCTCGCAGCAGAGAGGTGGCGACGTGGTGCTGGTCCACTTCGTTGAGGAAGGGGCTCATAGGCAGGCTCATTACCCGCTCCGCAGCGGCCTCTGCCAAAGGGAAGCTCCCTGCAGGCAGCGCCAATCCAGCCAGGACGGGCTGCCGATGCAGAGGAACTGGATAGTGAACGGCCGTTGGAACGCCAGCGGCTTTCAAGGCAGCCTGTACTTCCGCACGGTTGGCGACTTCTACCGTGTACTGGGCGTACACACTGCGATTCCAGGTTTCGACATAAGGGGCGAGATCCCCCAGAAGGTCGGCATAACGCGCTGCAATCCGATCCCGGGCCGCCAGTTCTTCATCAAAAGTGTCGAGCTTGGCCAGCAATACGGCGGCCTGGATGGTATCCAGTCTGCCATTGAGGCCCAGTACCGGGTGGTGATAACGACGATCCTGCCCATGAATGCGAATTTGCCGCATGCGATTGGCCAAGGCGTCATTATTGGTAAAACAGGCACCGCCATCACCGTAGCAGCCTAGTGGCTTCGATGGGAAGAAGCTGGTGCAGGCAATCGTGGTGAGATTGCATGAGGCGCGTTGTTTATAGCGGGCACCAAAACTCTGGGCGGCATCTTCGATCACCGGCAAACCATGTTTTTCCGCAATCGCATTGATGGCATCGTAGTCTGCGCATTGGCCATACAGGCTGACCGGCATGATGGCACGGGTACGCGGCGAGATGGCGGCTTCAAGCAAGGCTGGATCAAGGTTGTAGGTTTTTGGATCGATATCGACAAATACGGGGACCGCACCCAGTAAGGCAATGACTTCCGTCGTGGCGATAAAAGAAAACGGTGTGGTGATGACCTCGTCACCCGCCTTGATGTCGAGCGCCATCAAGGCAATCAGCAGTGCGGTGGTTCCATCGGACACGCCGATAGCGTGCTTGACCCCAAGATAGCCAGCCAGTCGCCCCTCCAGTTCGGCTACCTCTGGCCCCATGATGTACTGGCCATGCTCCAGCACTGCGTGGATACGCTGATCAATGTGCGACTTCAGATGACGGTACTGCGCCTTCAGATCAATGAATTCGATGGTCATTTTATGATTTCGGACTGTCAGTCTAGAGAGAATGGGGCTGGCAACGATGTGCGTCGATTTGATACTGGCTTTGACAGGCTGTACAGCTGACGACACCTTCGCCTGTGGGTAACCGTTCGCCGCAGCGGCACATCCAGCCAATGCGGCGGGCGGGTACGCCAACCATCAACGCATAGGCGGGGACATTGCGGTTGATGACGCTTCCGGCACCAATGAAGGCGTATTCGCCAATTTCATGGCCACAGACCACGGTGGCATTGGCCCCGATCGTTGCCCCGCGTCGCACAAGCGTCCGGCGATATTCATCTTTGCGGGAGACATGGCTGCGGGGGTTGTAGACATTGGTAAACACCATACTGGGCCCGCAAAACACGTCGTCTTCCAGGGTTACTGCATCGTAGATCGAGACGTTGTTCTGAACTTTGACGTTGTCCCCAATCTGTACATCATTGCCCACGAAGACATTCTGACCAAACGAGCATCGTTGGCCGATGCGAGCTCCCCCGCAGATATGGACCCAATGCCAGACCCGGCTACCTGCACCGATCTGGGCGCCATCGTCGATGATTGCGGTGTCGTGCTTCTGATAGCTCATGATTTCAGTAATCAAGTGGCAGGCTGACGCGGCGGCCATCTCGTGCGGCCATGTAAGCGGCAATCAGTACTTCGAGTGAGCGCAGCCCTTCTCGTCCATCGGTTTCAGGTTCAGCCTCGCCCCGCAGAACTTTGATGACATTCTCGTAGTACATCGGGTGACCAAAACCATAGACTGAGGTTGTCTGGTAGCTGGCGTCGCGGATCTCGGCATCACCGGGTTCTGGCTCAAGAAACTCCCAATGCTGGATATCGTTAACGGCGACCCCCCCAATGCGGACCGTGCCCTTCTCGCCAATAACGGTGATGGAGCCTTCCAGGTTCTTGGGATAGGTCAGCATGGTGACATTCATGGACCCCAGGGCGCCAGATCGCCATTTGATGCTCATCACTCCGGTGTCTTCCACCTGGATGTCCCGAGCCAAGGTGCCCATGAAGGACTGCACGCTTTCGATCGGGCCAATTAACCAATCGAGCAAGTCAACATAGTGGCTGGCCTGGTTCATAAAGGCGCCACCGTCAAATTCCCAAGTGCCGCGCCATTTGGCACTGTCGTAATACTCCTGCGGTCGAGTCCAGAATACATTGACGTTGACCATATAAATGCGGCCAAAACGCTTCTTCTCGATGGCGTGTTTGAGTCGCTGAAGCGTGGCATTACGCCGATTCTGCTTGACGACAAACAGTCGAATGCCCGCTTGGTCACAAGCCTCAACCATCGCGACACCATCTTTCCAGCGCGTAGCCATTGGCTTTTCGGTCATGACGTGCAGGCCACGCTTGGCAATCGCAATGGCTTGCGAAGAATGAAGGCCCGATGGCGTTGCTAGCACCGCAATGTCTGCTTGCGAGTGCTGAAGCAGGGCATCAAGGCTCAGGTATGGGGTAGCTCCCGTCAACTCTGCCGCTTGCTGTGCGGCTTGGGGATTCACATCACAGACATCGACCAGCTCAATGTCATGGCTGTGGTGCTTCATCGCTTCAATATGGTTACGGGAGATTCTGCCGCAGCCAACCAAGGCGAATCGAATCTTACGGTCCCGTATGGCGACTTTCTGGGGCGCGAAGGTCATTTTGCAGTTCCCTTTAACTGTTCCACCATTTTGAGGCCTTGATGCGCGGCCTGATTGTTCGGATCAATACTCAGGATTCGTTGGTAGAGGGGCTGCGCCTGAGCGGGTTTACCTTCCATCAACTCTAATCCAGCTAAGGCATTGATCGCATCCAGATGGTTGGGGTAGGTGTTAATGGCCTCCGCAAAGTTCTGACGGGCCATGTCACGTTGTTGCTGCTTCAGGTAAGCAATCCCCCGGTTGTAATTCATGTTGGCCACCGTGTAAGGCGGGATGTGCACACCACCATTGAGCATCTGGTCAATGATATCGATAGCTTCCTGATTGTGATCGAGAATCACCAAGACTTTGGCAAGTTGGGATGCCATTTCCGGTGTAATTTCGACGGAGCTTGCCTCTTTGCCATGGCGGACTACTGTCAGGCCCTTTCGCAGAGTTTCAAGTGCCTTTTGTGGTTTACCTTGTTGCAGGTCTTGTTCTGCCAAGGCCGCCCATACCCGCCAGGCACCTGGCGACTTCTCCGCATTATCCTGGTAGAACGCGACAGGCTGACGCCACAACTGGTTGCGTTGCCAGGTCAGTATCAGCAAGACGCCGCATAGGGCAAAAGTGATGTTGCGGACCAGATCTTTCTTGTTGACACGCTCCACAATCAAACCCAAAGCACCTGCTACGGCCACACATAGTCCGAAGTTTGGAAGATAGCTACGGTGCTCGAAAACAAGATCATCAAGCGGAATGATCGATGACTGGGGCAGGTGGGCAGCGTAGTAAAAGAGAATCCCGAATGTGATCAACCTAGATTGCAGCCGCAATTTCATTGCGACGGTAATGAGTGCCGCATGCGCGAGAATCGCAGTAATGGTGGTTCCATCCAATTCTCTGACCGGAGAGAAATCATATTCCAGCCGGAGGCCAAGTGGGAAAAAGAACTTGGCAATATAAATCCATAAAACCTGGGTTTGGCTAAGCAGGTAATCAGTTCTACTGATTGCGGTGGTGCCGCGCAAGCCGCCTACTTTGTCGGCAAGTGCAGGAAAGGTAATCAGGCAAACGGCAGAAATAATTGATATGGCAATTATTGAAATCGAGAGATATTGACTTTTCCGGCTTTTGGAAAAGAATATTAATTCCAGTATGGCTAGCGATAGAGGAAGCGTAACGATGGTAAGTTTGCTTAAAATACCACCGAGAATGCCAAGCCCCAGCAGTGCAAGCCATTGAATTCGCGAGCTCTGCCGCCAGTTGATATATGCCAGTACGCCAATTAGGTAAAACAGGGTTGCCAAACAGGTCGCGCGCTGAACAATATAGGTAATGGCTTGTGATTGGAGTGGGTTTAAACAGAATAATAGTGCCGCAATGATAGGTAGCCACTCTGGAAGTGGTAAATCCGATTTTTCTAACTCGGCATTGACTAGTTTTGCGGTGACGGTGTAAACAAGTATGCCATTAAATAAATGAATAAGAATGTTGATGGCGTGATATGACCAGGTGGCCGTACCTGAGATTGAGTAATTAATTGCAAATAGACTGTCGGTGAGTAAACGGTCAAAGCTGGGTTTGCTGTTTATATAATTAGATAGGCCGTTCTGTAGTGTGGCGTTGAGTACGATAGAATGGTAATCATCTAAATAAAATGGTGCGCTATAGCTGTGTAAGTAACTAATTAATACCGCAGCGAAAAGAATAGCCAAGCCATTAAAGGTTAATCCTTGTTTCTCTGTCGTCATGGTTAAATAGAAGAAATACTAAGCTCGTAGCTTTGGCTGATAAATGGCTGTCAATTGTGAGACAGTCGGATGTAATGTGCGCTGCATAAGAAAAACCGCCGACCAAGGTCGGCGGTTTAACGTCTTTCATTCAGCTACAAGAGCAGAATTACTTGATGGTGTAGACCTTGGCATATGAGCCGCTGGTCAACATATTGTTGAAAGGAACGGCCGCACCGAATACCGTGCTACCTACACCATAACCAACATAGATCTCAGCACCCACCAAGCCACTTACATCCAATGTGCCATCCAAGATGTTAACGGTGTTAACACCCAGCTGGACGCCAGTTTCGTAAGCTACCGGGTTCTTAGGGTCGTAAGGGCTCCATGCACCACTCTTAGACTTCAGATACACAACGCCATTCACAACACCCGCAACATAAATGGTGCCAGCTTTACCTGCATCATTTGTGCTTGCGCCAAAAGATGCCGTCACGGTAAGTGCAGTGTTGGCACCCGATGATGTTGCTTGTGGGAAAGAAGGAACTGAGCCTGCAACAGAGGCAACATCAACTGTTGCTTTAGTAGGCATGGCGCCAGCAGCAGAGGTTAGCGTCGTAGTTCCCGCTGCAGCAGCACCACCAATTAAGGCCTTCAGAGGGTTGCTAGTTACAGTGCTATTCAACTTAGGCTTCAATCCCTTGATCTTGACGGTCACTGGACCTGTGCTGGATGTTGATGCAGCGGTAACAGGGAATGTCACCAATCCATTTGTGGAGTTAGTCAGGGTTGCACCACTGCTAGAGCCGAAAATAGTACTGCTAATATCAGTACCATCTGCCTTGTAAGCTTTTACAGAGGCGGATGTTACATCAATCGCAGCGCCGTTCGCATCTGCAATGTAAACACCCATAACACCTGTGGTGCTCAATGCGCCATATGCCGACTCAGTGATAACGATATCACCGAGCGCCACAGACGAACCGACTGATCCAATTGGCAATGTGCCTGCAACAGAAGACGCTGTTGCATCCTTAATGGTTGCGAGCTTCAAGGTACCAGCAGTTGCGCCTGTGGTGCTAGAAATTGCAACATTCAGATCTCCAGCGGTAGCGCTGGTCAAGTCTAGATTGGTGAAGCCGCCGACCTGAATATAACCTGCAGTAGTGGTAGAGGCTGTCGTAACTGGAACAGTAACTGCGTTCTTTGCTGTGTTGATGGAGTTGGCACCAACAGCAACTTGGGACACGGTAACTGCAACATCAGTGCCTGCACCAAGAACTGCACCATTGGACAGGGTAAATGTCACACCACCACCGGCTTGCAGTGTTGCAGGAACGATTTCGGCAACTGACAACTTGTCTGCTTCCAGGCCCGCAGTGGCAAAACCAGCTGCATAGGTACGACCGGTAAACAGGGTGTTGTAAGTGTCGCTGCCACTGCTGCCACCCTCAACAAACTTGTTGGTGGTTCCGCCGGTTACAACAGAAGCTACCTTCATGGTGGAGGTGGCTGTTGTGCCATCGGACAGCTTTACAGCGATCGTTGCGTTGATATCACCATTCGCTGTGCCGGAAGGTACAAAAGCCTTTGCACCGGTCAGGGTAATGTCGCTTGCCGAGGTCGATGCGCCGGTATTAGTAACGTCGATCTTCAGAACGTTGCTAGCAATCGCAGGTGCAGCGTTTGCTGTCAGCGAGCCAGTCCAACCAGCTGTGCCGGCCAGAGTGAAGTTCACGCCAGTTGGCAGAGTGATAGTGACTTCGTCAGTTGCAGAAGACATATCCTTCAGCGAAGATTGGATGATCTCCGAAATCTTCAGGTCTGGCAGAGTGAATGTCGCATTCGCGGTGATGGAAGAGGCGGAAGTTGTCGCTGTCGGTGTTACACCAACAGGCTTAACAGTTGCCAGCTTGCTTGTGGAGCCTGTTGTGAGGCCTGTTGCTGTAGATGATGCGTCCAGAGATGCATTAACGGCTGTCTCTACAGTTGAGCCGCTGGTGTCCAGAACAATGCCACTGATCTTGATAACTTTTGTCTGGCTAGCAACGGTAGACGTGTAGTCAGAGGTAGCCAAGTTGATGGTTAATGTACCGCCACTTACCGAAGCACCTGCGGAGCCGGCGGTAACAACAGCGCTAGCGCTGCTATTCATGTAGGTCAGCGTAGGAGCTGAAGCCCATTTTGCGCCATTGTCCAACTTGAATACGATTGTGCCGGTTCCGCCAGCAACTGCACCAACAACATTCTGGTTCAGTTCAATGAACTGGTTAGTAACAGATGCGCTGGAGGCCTTTGGAACGTTTACACCTGTCGTAACAGCAGATGTTTGTGTCGTATCAGCAAAAACGTTTGCAAACGCGATCGACGCACCGGCGCCGAGGGCGGTCGCAACGCTAGCCGCTACGAGTTTTTTCGTGAATTGTTGAGTCTTCATCGTTTATTTGCTCCACACTGGATCAAGGATTAACCAAAACCAAGGCGCTTTGTGCGTTCTTAGCTGCCTTAAGTCTTTTGATTACTTTCGCCACAACCTGATTGGAAAGCCTATCGAGTTGTACTTGTACATCGATAACCACGTCTTCGGCCTGACACCAATCAGCGGCCGGGGAGTTTGAGATTGCATGTTAAAAATCCACCAAGCCGGTGCATGCTGAACAGAATACCTAACCACAATAGGATACCCTGTCCATCCTGCGCCGTGTGAATCTAGCATTTCGACCCTTTAGCGTCAACGCGCAAGATTCTAGCGACGGATGCGTCGTGGCGATTTTCACGACACTTTTATAGGATAGTGTCTCAGGCGCGTGCCAGCAACACGAAGTATTTGTGCATCTTGCACTTGCGATTTGGGAAAATTCTGTTTGAAATTGGTTTTTTGTTTGGGGTACAATGGGCTTCCACTTGGAAATATAGGTTTAGTGCCACCCCAAGCCTGCCGGTTGCTCCGCCACAAGCAACAACAAAAGCCTGCTCGAAAGAGCAGGCTTTTTTTTTGCTTTGGCCTCAGAACTTTGCTGCCATGTCTTTAGTCCTACCGCTGATTAGTAAGGTTGTATGGTGCGGTATCATTCTACGATTCGAGACGCGGCAAACGGTGCCGTGTTTGATCATCTTAAGAAGCATTGGTAGATATTAGATGTCTAAGTCATGTGTTGCTGTGTTGACTTTGTTGGGTGCTGTGTCTTCTGCACAGGCTGGAGAGTTGGCTGCTGCTAAAGCAAAGGAGCCGGCGGCGGCCGTGCCACAGGCAAATCCAAACCTTATTTACCAAAAGAACGTATTTGATGCTCAGCGGCGGGCTTGGGAGCTGCCGCCACCGCCACCTCCTCCACAGCCTCCTCCTCCTCCTGCATTGACTGATAAGGATGTGAAAGTGCAGGGGGTTTTGATTAATGGTTCGGCGAGAAAGGCAATAGTGGAGGTCGCTGCTGGTGCTATGCGCTTACTTCCTCCGCCGATGCCGGGAAAGCCTTTACGTCCCTATAAAGTTTTGGCGGAAGGGGAATATTTGGGCGAGTACAAGTTGGTAGAGATCGGTGCAAAGGAACTGGTGTTTGAGAATGGAGGGGTAAGAGCGCCACTTCCGTTTACTATCGCCAAAAATAGGGCAGTTTCTGGTGTGGCGATTCCGCCTCCTGCTCAGGTTGCTATTGTGATGCCTGCTGCGATGCCAACGTTGATGGATGGATCTGGGGGGGATATGTCGTCCTCAATGCCAACCCCATTTACTCCAGAGATGATGCCGCCCCCACCGCCTCCTGTGTCTACTCCGGAAGCGTCAGCGTCTGCTGTGCCGCCTGATTCGAGTGCAGGTTCCTCGCCACCTCAAAGAGGGATGACTTTGATTGAGGCTATTGAGGCGGCAAGGCGAAATGGGGTGGCTAATTCCGGTCCTAACCCGTTTGCAAATAAGTAATTGACCGCTTTGGTAATCACGGTTCTTTTGGGCGCCCTTGAACGGGCGCTCAATTGTTTGGCTCTGGTAGGTTTGCTGTAATGGCAAATTTTTCTGGCTTTGATATGTAACGAGCGATAGAGGTTTCCGTGAAAAGTCTGTTCAATTTGTTCAAAAAAAAGCGGGGCGACGCACAGAGTGCAGTGTTACCCGTTGAGGAGAACAAGCCTGTGTCTGGCATGAATCTGCTCGAAGCGATTGCGGCCAATCAAGGTAAACCTCATGCGCCAAATCCATTTGCCCCTTCTGGTGAAGAGGGGCCGTCGGATGAGGCAGATAAGTCATTGCATCGGTGAGTGTTGCAATAATGTTGACTACAGATTTTTCCGTACAAGCGCAGGCTATGGGATTAGCCGTTCTCGCGGAGTCAGATTTACCTGACGAGATTATCCCTCTGCAAGGTGTGACTGAGGGGTTCTTGCGTGACAACGGGATTTTGCCGTTGGGGTTTGATGGTGAGACCCTGCGTGTGGTGTCGGTACTCCCGATGCCCATTATGGCATTGGAGGGGCTGAAGCAGTTTGCTAGCCAGGCCCAGCTTCATGTCTCTCTGGCGCCCCGCGATGTGATTGAGCAGGGAATTGACCTTGCCTACAAGAAAGGTGCAATGCCTGGAGGCATCGGGCTGGCAGATTCCTATGGTGATGCGGCAGGTCTTGATGAGGATGATCTGGAAGCGCTCAAGCACCAAGCTGAAGATGCACCAGTAGTTAGGTTGGCTCAGTACGTCATTCAGACGGCTGTTGAGGGCAATGCGTCGGATATTCACCTTGAAGTTTATCAAGAGGCTTTCAAGGTGCGTTTGCGGATTGATGGCGTGCTTCATGATATGGAATCGCCTCCAAAACGTATGTTTTTGCCGACCATATCGCATCTGAAGCTGCGTGCCAGAATGAATATCGCGGAGCGACGGTTGCCGCAGGATGGCCGTATCAAGATGACCATCAAAGATCGGGATGTGGACATGCGCGTCTCTACCTTGCCGACGGTTTACGGCGAGAGCATGGTAATCCGTATTCTCGATAAGCAAGAATCAACAATGCATCTGGATGCGCTTGGGTTTGAACCGGCGACGCTCACTGCTTTCCGCAAAGCGATCAGCCAACCGCATGGCATGATTCTAGTAACAGGTCCAACTGGTTCGGGCAAGACGACGACACTCTACGCTGCGTTGGGTGAGATCAATACGCCGGACGTCAAGATCATTACGGTTGAAGACCCCGTCGAATATCAAATGGAAGGGATCAATCAAGTTCAGGTCAAAGCGCAGATCAATCTGACATTTGCCAATGCCCTGCGCTCCATCGTCCGTCAAGATCCTGACATCATCATGGTGGGTGAAATTCGCGATGGTGAAACGGCGGATATCGCTATCCAGTCTGCGTTAACGGGGCACTTAGTGTTTTCAACCATCCATACGAATGACAGCTTCAGCGCTCCGCATCGTTTGCTTGATATGGGGGTTGAAAGCTATCTGATTGCCTCGTCGGTCATCATGGTGCTGGCTCAGCGTCTGGTGCGCGTCATCTGCCCGCACTGTCGGGTAGAGACGCCGGTATCCGCTGCTGATGCGGAGTTTCTTCGTCAGGAAGGCTTTGACCCGGCAGAGGTGTCGCATTTATATCGGGGAGTGGGGTGTCAACACTGTGCAAATACAGGTTATAGCGGTCGAAAAAGTATCTATGAACTATTACCTATTACCGACGCGGTCAAAGCGGCCATCCTGAAGAAGCTACCAGCCGTGGAGATTAAGCAAATTGCACAGAGGGATGGTGTGCGTACCATGCGCCAAGCGGGTATTCATAAGGCGTTGGCAGGTGTGACGACTCTTGAAGAACTCGGTCGGGTGACTCGAGAGGATTGAGGCTTGGCATGGCGGTTTATACATATAGCGTGCGTATCGAAGGGGATGTCGTAAAGGGCAGCCTTGAGGCAGAGTCGGCTGAGCGCGCTGAGCAGTTACTGCGCGAAAATGGCTGGGAGCTGCTATCTGTGAGCGAGAAGCGGCCGCTTCTCAATATGCAGTTTGGTGGCAGCAAGGCCAAGATGGATGACGTGCTGGAGTTCACGGCGCAATTGCGCACGTTAACAGAGGCCGGATTGCCATTGGATCGCGCATTGAAGATTCTGATGGCCACTTTGCCGAATCAATCATTGCGGGGGGTAATCAGAGAGCTGCTATTGGATATCGAAAAGGGGAGCCCTTTGGCTGAAGCGTTTGCCAAGCATCCCTCCATTTTTCCACGTCTATATATCAATATGGTCAAAGCTGGTGAAGAGGGGGGGATTTTGCCTCTGACCTTGGCTCGACTGATCGAATTTTATGAGCGCAGCATCGAGTTTCGTAATTTTCTGATTACTTCTTCCATATATCCAGCGGCGCTTCTCGTATTTGGTTTGTCCGCGCTGGTGGTGCTGACAGTCTTTGTAATTCCCAAATTTGCTGAAGTGTTTACAAATATGGGGAAAGATCTGCCGGGGGCTGCGGCAGTGTTGATTGGGTCCAGCAAATTCTTTACTGAGCATGGAATTGAATTACTCTTGGCGGGTGTTGCAGCGGTCGTACTATTCAATGTCTATGTTCGTACTCCTTCAGGGAAAATGTGGTGGCATAGCATTTTGTTGCGTATGCCAATTGTCGGGGATTTGATTCTTAAAACTAATCTTTCACGGGCCTGTCGTACGCTGGGTACTTTATTGGGTGCAGGGGTTCCTATTTTGAAAGCTTTGCAAATTGTTTCGCAACTTTCAGATAACTTGCCTGTCAATTTGGCACTGTCTCGGTTAGAGCGAGGTATACGGGATGGCGAAGGTTTGGCTGGCCCAATGCGAACCGATCGTTTTTTTCCGCCATTCATGACTAATTTAGTGACGGTGGGCGAAGAGACAGGTGATATTGGCATTATGTTGGTTAAAGTTGCCGATCAGTATGATAACGATGTGCGTAAATCGGCAAAGCGGTTTGTAGCCCTGTTTGAACCTATGATGATTGTGGTAATGGGTGGGCTGATCGGCGCAATTGTAGTGTCTATGCTAACAGCCATTTTCTCCATTAACGAAATGGGCATGTGATTCTGTTCTGATTTCAGCCTGATTATTTTATTTTTTATAGGAAGTTTCCAATGCTGAGAAATAAAAAATCTTTGCCAAGCAAGGCAAGTGGTTTTACTTTGATCGAATTGTTGATTGTAATGGTGATTCTGGGGCTGTTGGCGGCCTTGGTGGGGCCTCGACTGTTTGGTCATGTAGATAGCGCCAAAATAAACTCTACCAAAACCCAGCTTGGCTTGTTTGCAACGGCATTGGATGCGTATCGTCTGGACTTCGGAAAGTATCCAACCACAGAAGAAGGCCTGTCAATGTTGGTAAATAAACCAGCGGATGACGTGCCTGGTGCATCGAAATGGCGTGGCCCTTATTTGAAAAATTCTGGAGTTTTACCAAAAGATGGCTGGGGTAATGATTTCCAGTATAAGGCGCCAGGTGATCATGGTGATTATGATTTGTTCTCTTTTGGTTCGGACGGGAAAGAGGGGGGTGATGGCGATGCTGCAGAGATCGGTAACTGGACTGAGGCTGGCAAAGATGCCAATACTGCCGCCAAGCCCTGATGGATATTTTGATACTTATTTTAAGTGGTGTTGAAGCGCTCTAATTACCTGAAGTTGAATCGACGATCCGGAATTATTTCGGGTCGTCTTTTTGCTTTGGGTTTTACCTTGCTTGAAATGCTCTTGGTGGTATTCCTGGTTGGTTTGGCTAGTGCTTTGGTCGGTCCAAGTATTTTTAAGTTAATCCAAGGCAATGATCTACGCGAAGTGCAGGATCAACTGGAGTATCGGCTTTCGCGATTACATAATCAGGCGATTTTGCAAAATAGGTCGCAAATTGCGACGCTCGATCTGGAACAAAAGCAATGGCATGACGATTTAGGGGATTGGCAGTTGCCGGATAACTGGAAGTTCGACGTTGAGGGCTTGCTAAATCCTGCCATTCAAATGGAGTTTTTTCCCGATGGGAGTGCTCGGCCAGTTTCTTTTGAATTGTCGGACGAAGCTGGTCGCCATACCCGCGTTACCGTCAAAGCGTTGACCGGCCAGATAAAGGTGGAGTTGGTGGATGCCCCTAACAATGAGCGTTAAGCGGAATTTGTTGCGCAATAGCCAGGGCTTCACCTTGATCGAGGTATTGGTGGCCTTGGTGGTGTTGGGTATTGGTGTCGCGTCTGTTTTGACTGCTTATTCGGGGTCTATGCGCATGATGAAGCGCTCCGCAGACTACGAAACAGCGGTATTGCTGGCCAGATCCAAGCTGGATGAAGCAACCGCTGTTCCCGATGCTGAACTGGATGATGATGGTGCGGAAGAACGCTACAACGGGACCTTATTCGCATACCGAATAAGCTGGACTCCTATTCCGCTGCTTGATGAGTCTTTGTCTAAAAAGGCAAAGCTAGCTGTAGGCTTGGATGAGGTGAAGGTTGAAGTCCATTGGGAAGATGAAGGGCAAGACCGCCAGTATTCGTTGATTTCCTATCGCTTGAAGCAAGAGCAAGCAGCCTCAGTCGGGGGGGCAAATCCGGGGGGAGCCCAGACACCCAAGCCGGCTAATCCGACGTCTGCACAGTAGATTCATGATTCCGACTTATAACCCGAATCAGGTAGCGCTGGTCATTCCCACCTTAAACGCGGCGGGCTGGTTTGAACACTGGAGCAAAATGTGGCGTCTTCAGCGCTTTCAGCCTTCGCATTGCTTGGTGATGGATTCCAGTTCAACAGACATGACGTGTGCACTGTTTCGGAGTCTGGGATTTGAGATCGTAAATGTCGCTCAGGGTGATTTTCGTCACGGCGCAACCCGTCAGCAAGCGGTTGACTTATTACCCCCGGAGGTACAGGCCATCATTTTCATGACCCAGGATGCCATCCTGGCCGATGAAAATGCCCTGTTAAATTTGGTGTGCGCACTGGATGACCCTGAGGTTGCGGCTGCTTATGGCCGTCAGCTGCCTCATCAAGATGCAAGCCCTGTTGCTAGCCATGCCCGGCTCTATAACTATCCTGAAATCAGCCATACCAAAGCATTGGCAGACAAAGAGAAATTGGGTCTGAAAGTAGCATTCTGCTCAAATTCTTTTGCGATTTATCGTCGGCTGGCTTTGCAGGCGGTGGGAGGATTCGCCAGTCAGCTGACGTTTGGTGAAGACATGCATGCCGCAGGGCGTCTGCTGCTTCGAGGATGGCTGATCAAGTATTGCGCCGAGGCCCGAGTGCATCATTCTCATAATGAGGGGTTGGCTGCCCTATGGCAGCGCTATCGGGCGATAGGGCAGTTTCATCGCGAAGAAGCCTGGTTGCTTGAATCGTTTGGCAATGTTTCGGGTGAGGGCAAGAAGTACGCTCTTGCCGAGATGTACTACGCTTTGCGCCATGCTCCCCATTGGGCGGTCATTTCGGTACTGCATACCGCGACAAAATGGCTGGCTTATAGAGCCGGAGTGAAGGGTGGCAGGCGCGTTTAGCATACAACATCCTGTATACTCTGCTGTTTTCCCTGCTTCGACCGGGATTTGGCAATACGAAAAATATTCAGAACCTTTAGCGAAAACGCTGGTTCTAAGACGACTCCGAATAGATAGATGACAAGGTTGATAATGCGTATGCAGCCTCTCCGCGTTCGCCCGCTCGTGCAGGCTTTAGCTGGAATTCTTTGCTGTTCTTCCCTCTATGCTGCCGATGCGCCCCCTTCCAGTGGTACGGGGTCGTTGCTGGATGCGATACGTGCCGCGCAGGCACAGCAACAGGCCGCAGGAGGTAAACCACCCGCAAACCCGTTTGCAGTGCCTGCCAAAGTCGATGCGAAGCCAGAGGCCAAGACGGATACCAAGCCCGCAGCGCAGCCTGTTGACTTACCTAAACCCCCGGCCGCAGCGGCGAAAGCAACTGCAGATATAAAGCCGGTGGCTGCGAAGCCTGGCGAGATCAAGCCTGCGGAGACGAAGCCGGCGGATGCCAAGCCCGCAGAAGCCAAACTTGTCGATACCAAGGCTGCACCCGATGCCGTGCCGAGCCCAGACAAATCTACCGCCACCGCAGAGGCCAAAGCTGAGACCAAGCCTGTTAGCAAGCCTCAGGCAAAGCCAATTGCTGCTCGTCGTGAGGTATCGATTCTGCCGCCTGGCGTGTCGCAAGATGGTGGTGGTGTAACCGTTCGGTTTGATAACGCGGATATTTATGAAGTTGTCCAGACCATTCTTGGCGATATTCTGCATCTGGATTACATCGTTGATCCTGGTGTGAACGGTAAGGTTAACTTGAATTCCGTGTCACCTGTCAGTCAAGCAGATCTGTTCCAGTTGTTGCAGAGCGTACTGGCTTATAACGGGGTGTCGATTATCCGGGACGGGAATTTGTACAAAGTGGTGCGTGATGCGTCCGCACCGCGAGACACGATTGGCGGCTCGGCTGTTGGTGAAGGCGGTGCTGTGTTGCAAATCGTGCCGATGAAGTTCATGAAGGCATCCGCATTGGTGAATGTCTTGAAGAGCTTTGTTGGCCCCAATGCCACCATTCAGAATGATCCGACGGATCGTTATCTGATCATTGCTGATCGCGCCAATAACGTGAAGAAGCTGATTGAGATGATCCAGGTTCTGGACCTGGATTATTTGAAGCAGGTGCAGATTAAGCTGATTCAGGTTGCCAAGGGAGATGCGACGGAGCTTGCGAAGGAAATGGAGACGATGTTCAAGTCGTCTACCATGTTCAATATTTCAGGTACCGATGCCAACAAGGTTTCCTTCATGCCGATCAAGCGCATGAATGCAATCCTGATTATTGCTCAGAACGAGGCACTGCTTGGAGCCGCCGAGAACTGGCTGAAAGTATTGGATGATGAGCCCAAACAGGGTATCGGCAATCGCATCAATATCTATCAGGTGCGCAATAGCACAGCAGAGCATCTGGCCAATATGGTGGGGCAGATCTATGGTGCTGCGCCAACTTCTTCTGGTAGCTCATCGTCATCCACTACATCATCGAGTGGCCAAGCGCCCTCGAGAGTTGTGCAGAAGGGTGCCATTCCGGTGGTTAGCGCAGCAGGAGGCTCTGGTGATGTCCAAATTATTGCCAACGAGAAGAATAATTCACTGATTATCAAGGCTAGCCCACAAGACTACCTGCAAATTCGCAAGATTCTGGAAAGTCTGGATACCGTTCCACGTCAAGTGTTGATTCAGGCGAATATTGTTGAAGTTGCGCTGACAGGTAGCAAGAAGTTTGGCTTGGAGTGGTGGCTGAACAATGAAGGTATCAGTATTGATGGTAGGAGCTACAAATCCAAAGGCATTTCATTAAGTGGGGATGGAAAAACTGCTACATTCCCATTTCCTTCGGTAAATCCCGGTTATGGCATGGGCAATACTCCGATAGGTTCTGGTAGGTCAGGTGGTCTACTTTATACAATTTTAGATGCGGCTAATAATCCATTTGTATTGTTGCAAGCGCTGGCGTCGGATTCTGACGTAAACATCATTTCGTCTCCACGCGTTATGGCAACAGATGGCAAAGAGGCGACTTTTGAAATTATTGATAGTGTAGCAACCAAGACGGGCAGCAGTACAAACTCTTCAGGCGGACTTTCTGAGACTTTTCAATACAAAGATGCGGGTATCATTTTTAAATTCAAACCTAGCATCAATGATTCGGGCTTGGTTCAGTTAGAGCTTAGTGGAGAGGTGAGTGAGGTTGCTGATACTAGCGCTGCCAATGGTGCAAACGGTCAGCCACGGTTCAAGAAGCGAAAGGTTAACACCGAAATTACTCTTCAAGAGGGTAAGACTCTACTGATTAGTGGATTTATTAAGGAGAAGCGATCCAACGGTTCAAATGGAATCCCATATGTAAAAGATATTCCCTTTTTGGGAGGATTGTTCGGTGCTGACTCAAAAGAAGTTGAAAAGACGGAGCTAATCTTTACTGTCACCCCTTATATTGTCCGTAATGCAGAAGATGCCGATCGTGTCGGCAAACTACAGGATGAAGCATTGGCACAAGTAAAGAGCTTTACCAACCAGCTGGAGCGGGAGAAGAATCAGCAGCCTCCGCAAAAGCCAGCCAAATAAGCGCTAACCTAAATAATTTGATTACTGGCCGATCGCATGATCGGCCAAATTTATTCTTCCATGCCTCACTTTCTGTCTCGCTGGCTTGGCCTGCGCTATTTATTGGTCCAACTCACCCGTCGCGAGATCGCACAACGATATCGCGGGTCGTGGCTGGGTGGCTTTTGGGTCGTGCTGACCCCTTTGCTGATGTTGTCCGTTTACACTTGGGTCTTTAGTGTGGTGTTTACCGGGCGTTGGATTACAGCTGCTCAATCGGCACACCCGCAGGGTAAGCTTGATTATGCGCTGACCATCTTTGTCGGCCTGTTGGTATTCCAATTGTTTGCCGAATGTATTGCCAGAGCGCCTGCCGTAATTGTTTCCAATGCTAATTACGTCAAGAAAGTGGTGTTTCCTCTGCCCTTGTTGCCTGTCGTATCGCTGGGTGCGGCAATCTTCAATTTCTGCGTTGGCTTGGTGGTTTGGTTGATTTTGTACGGATTCGTACATGGCTTACCCCCCATTACCATATTGGCTTTACCGATTGTTCTGGCGCCTTATTTGTTATTGGTATTGGGCTTGTCATGGGTGCTTGCGGCGACCGGGGTATATCTGAGGGACCTGGCGCCTGTCATTCAGATGGTTGTCATGTTGCTGAACTTTCTTAGCCCCATTTTCTACCCCCTGGAAGGACTACCAGTGTTCGTCAGGGATTGGGCGCTACTGAATCCGCTGGCGCTGATTATCGAACAGGCGCGGTTGGTCATGATTGTTGGGAACTTACCCGACTGGGCGTCGCTCAGTGTCTACAGCCTCGCCGCCGGATTGATCGCAGCGGCAGGTTTGGCCTGGTTCAGATTTACGCGTTCCGGGTTTGCTGACGTTCTGTAATGTGAAGGAGTTCAAACCATGAAATTTGTATTTGCTGCAACTCTGATGGCAGTTTCTGTTAGCGCTTTTGCTGTAGAGCAACCTACGGCTAATCCTTTTGCCAAGCCTGCGGACAATAGTGTGACCAAGCCTGCAGAAGGTAACGAAGCGCCAGCTCCAACCCAAGGGATGAGTCTTGTGGAAGCCATAGAGGCGGCCAGGCAGAGTGGCGGTAGTGGTGCTCCGGCCAACTCCCCGTTTGGAAAGCCTGCGGTGAAGACGCCGGATCAGGGGGCTGAGACAACTACCAATTCTTCCAGCATGTCGCTGATGGAGGCGATTGAGGCAGCCAGACGTGGTGGAGCTCAGCCCGCTCCGGCAGCCAAGCAATAACACTGACGTATGATGAGTCTTAGCCAGCCCTCCTTACTGCCGAGGCATTTGATATGAACGGCGTTCGACAAAGGCGCTGGAGATCTGGACCAACGGGCCAGGCTGGCTTCACTCTGATGGAATTATTGATCGCCATTACCCTGGCCGCTGCGGTCAGCGCTGGGGTTGTGGCGGCGTTTCGGATGGGCATCCAGTTTCTGGAAAGAGGGCAAGCGACTTTCCGCCAGCAGCAGCAAGCGCTGGCGATTGTGCATTTGCTGCGGCACCAGTTTGATCCTGCTTCAATCAGCAAGTTGGAGACGGGGTCACTTCGTTTTGGCGCAACCAGTAAAACACCCGCCCAGAGTCTGGCAATGGAGGGGGCTGCCCTGATTCAGCTTGATTGTCACGAAGATGAAGCCAGCGGTGAATGGACGCTCAGTCAGACGACCTCGGTGCCATCTTCTGGCAAGAGTGAAGCGGAACCGCGACTGGAGTCGGAGTTGAAGCAGGCGAAGGAAGAGGCTGTTGCTGAACAGGAAGATGAGGCCAGTACAGAGACGCTGCTCGAAGGCTTGAGGGTTTGCAACTTCAGCTATCTGGTTAAGGATGCGCCCGCCAAGCCGGATCCTTCTCGAGTTGGAGCGACGCCGGCGGTGACGCCCCCGGCGCTCAATGAGACCGGGAAAGGCGAGAAAGTGTTGGTCAAGACTAAATGGGTGGATGAACCTGGCGAAGGTGAGGTACCGGTCGCCATGCGCTTGCGTCTGGCAGCCTCCGAGCACGAGTTGCCGCCTCTGATTTTTAGCTTGGTCAAGCCATGATGTCTCGGCAGCGGGCGGGTGGCTTTATCCTGATGTATGTGCTGGGTGTGATGATTGTGCTCAGCATGCTTGCACTGTCGGTGGCGTATAAGCAGCGTGTGGCCGTTCAGTTGGTCATCAACGAGAAGGAAACTACCCAACAGGATCTGGTTCTGGATAGCGCAGCGCAGTACACGGTTGCGCAGTTGGCCAGAAGCAAGGCTCTGGAACCTCTGGTTAATATCAAGGATTCGGCTGTAGATGCCCTTGAGCGCTGGCAGGCTGACGGGCACTACCAGATCAGTATTGGTGACGATCAGGTGGCGATTGCAATTGTGGCAAGTGTTGAGCCACCAGATATCAATTTGATTGATGAAGCGGAGTTGATGAGGTTGTTTAAGGCTTTGGGGGCGGAGGAGCCAGCAGCCAAGGAGTACGCAAAGGGTATTCTGCGCAGCCGACCTAAGGATGGTTTTGCAACACTGGATGATTTAGCGAACCTGCCCGATGCTCCAGCTCGTTTTATGCGAGGGAGTGAGGCGGAAGAGGCTGGCGGTGAGAGCGGACCTGCGGCTAAAGGTAAGCATAAAGGCCTGCTTGATCTGGTGACGGTTGGCAGCAAGTCTAAGCAGATCAGCCTGAAGGAATCACCGATTGAGCTGATTGCGGCATTTACCGCTGCACCAAATGAGAAACTGGTCGAATTTGAAGCTTTGCGCCGTAGCAAGCCCAAAGTGGAGGTTGATGAGGCGGTGCGTATTCTGGGGGATGCGGTCCGGCGCCTGCAGGGTAGTGGCAATGTATTCAAAGCAAAGTTGGAGCTGATCGGAAAAAACCGCTATGCGGAAGTGACGATCAAGGAGAGCGGTGGGAAATGGACCACCGAAGGGTTTAAAAAACTGGATGAGGCAAGCCGCGAAAGTACAGCGGAAAAGCCCGAGGCAGAATGACAAGGTGAAACTTGCGATTGCATTGGATGCTGCCGGTATTGATCTTGCGTTGTTAGCGCGAGGCATAACTGGTTGGCGAATTGAGAAAGAGGTCAGATTGCCCTGGCGGGTAGCCCCTACCGCGCAAGAGTCATTTGCTGAGCGGCTGGTTGGTACCATCCGACCGACGTTGCTGGCTTGGGGGGTGAAGCCTCAGACTGAAGCGCTGATCGTTCCCCCGGCAGAGATTGGGGGAATCGCTTCCGCCACTTTCGAAGGCAAGCTGGATGACGAGCAGTTGCGGACCAAGATTGAACAGACTCTGGCTGCCCGGCAGCCTTTCCCGTTGCGAGAGCTGGAGTACGATTCGCGGGTGGTCGTGGCCGGCAAGAATGCCTCCCTGTTGAGCATCTTCTGGTTACCTCGAGGCTGGGTGATTGAATGCAAAGCCGCCTTTGCCCGCCTGGGGGTGCTGATTGCCGAGTTTTATGGCCGGGCGCCTTTACTGGCCGGAAGTCGTGAGAGTAGCCATGCCGCGTGGCTGCTGCTGGAGCAGGCCGGGAATACTGTCAGCGCGTATGCTTTCCGTGCCGGTGTGCCGGAGTTGATGTTCAGTACACCGGCAGATCCTGCTGCTTTGGGGCTGTCGATACAGGCCATGCTTGGAAGCTATGAGGCCCGGCCGATTGTCGGGTCAGGGCTTGATCCGGCACTTGCTCAATCTTGCGCTCGGTTTCAGGAGGGGCGTGCCTTGGTCCAGATCACCCAGGCTTCTGCTGGATATTTGATCTTGCGGCACTGGTTATCCGGGGGGGCGGGTATCTGGGTGAAGCCGGATCCCCAGCTGGTTCTGGCACGTTACACCCCTGCCTTGATTGCCGTTGTGGTGTTGGCATTGGTGGGCGTGGTTGGCGCTTCCTGGTATGAGCGCTCGCTGAGTGCTGAGGTCAAGCAGCTAGGCAGCACTCAGGCCAAACTGGCGCCGACTTTCCGAAAAGTTGAAGCCAAGCAGAGAGAAGTATTTGCATTGCAAGCCCAGCTGGATCGTTTTGATCGTTTTGGCAAGCTCGCTTCACCGCTCGAAACCCTGACCCTGCTATCGGAGAAAATGCCAGAGAAGTCCTGGTTGGTGCGTTATCACTACCGCCCGGAGTCGATAGTGCTGGAAGGATATGGCAGTACTGCCAGTGATGTCGGCAAACTGTTCGGCAAGACCAAGCTGGTGATGACACCGGCCCAAGCGCAAGTTGCCCAAGACCCTAAGCTGAAACCATTTGCCCTGACGCTCAATGAACAACAAGTCAAACCCCGCCCTGCCAAAGCAAACCCCAAGTCAACCGGCAAGCCCACCGAAAAGCCCGCGCTCAAGTCCTGATGCCTGGTGGCGGCGCAGCCGTCGCGATCTGGGGCGCCTCTATCAGCTGATCGGCTTCAAGCCAATTGGTATTGGTCTGGCCGTCTTGTTGGGCGTTGCCGTCTGGGGCGATGGTGTTCAGCAGCGGGTTAGCGCGCTCAAGCAAAATCGCGAGGAACTTTCCCGCGAAGTGGCCAAGATGAAGGCCAAGGTTGAGCTGAAGAAGAAAATTGACGATGCATTGGCTGCCGCCAAACTACAGCAGGGGGGCAATGAGGCGCGTAGCTTTGTGGCTGCGCCGCCTGAAGTGCTGGTCGGTCCCTGGCAGCAAGAGATCCAGTCCCAGGCAGCAGCACTTAAAATTGCAGACATGCAGGCTACTGCGGTGGAAGTTGATGCCAAGAATCCGATTGCTCCTGCTTTGGCTTTGGATCTGACTTTCACTGCTATCCCGCAGCAAGTGGTGGAATTGGTCAAGTCGCTTACTGAGACCACGCGCTTGCAAAGGGTGACAGAACTGGATCTGGATGTTGGGACAGCGGCGCCACCGTATTTGTCTGTGCGGATGCGAGTGGTGGGTATGTACTTCCCGCCCGCACCTAAGCCAGGTAGCAAGACGGGGGTAAAGAAGGATGAGACGGGCACTGCAAGTAATTCTCAGGCCAATTCTTCTGCGGGCATTCCGCCTAAGCCTCCAGCGCAGATGCTAAGTCAGCCAGCTTCTCCGCCTTTGAATCATCCGCCGACGGTTACGCCACCTCCGGCGGCGCAGCCTCAACCTTCCTCTGGACCTCGACCGACTTTTCCGGGTAGTCCGATGGCACCCGCCAAGATGTAATTGCAGGATGCAATCAAAAAGGGCCGTCAGGCCCTTTTTGATTTTTAGGCGCTGTGGACATGTTAATTTTCGGACCGCATTTCGTCGGATTCGAGCCTGATGCTAGGCAGAAATCGCGCCGCTTGGTGATAAGTCACGCGATTTCCCGTCAGGCTGCTCAGGCTGTAAGGCATTGCATTGCAAGCCAACAGCCGGCAGTCAACACCGCAGCAGGCCCAAACACAACTCGTCGCGACCGGAAACAAAACGTCAACAGAGCCTTGCTTGTTTGGTTGCGGCCAGATATGCCTGCAGATCTACTTTTGATGCGCACAGCGCAGGATTGCAGCGGATACAAGGTCGCTGATCCGGGCAAGATATAGGACGCCCATCTCGGGGTAGAAGCGCTGCGGGTCTTCACTGGCGAGCACCAGTACGCCAAAAGGGGTTTCTGCATGCAAGGCCGCCTGAGCGAACGATTTGAGCTGTGGGCCGACTTCTCCCATCCAGTTGATGACTTCATCCGTGACATAAGGCCCGCAGTAAGGGGCGGTTACCAGGCTGTCGGCCAGTGACCGCACTTCGCTGCTGACATCGCTGCACTCAATCAGACTGCTGTCGAGGCCGTCCAGCCACAGGCGGAGGGCAACGTGTGGAACATGAAAGTGCTCCTGCAAGTGGTATTGCAAGGTACCGACCACGCCAGACAGATCGGTTGTCTGCAACAGTGCTGCAGAAAGCTTGTGCACCTTGTCGCCTATCTGGTCGTTTTCTTCGCCAAACTGGATCAGTTCTGCCAGCTTGCCTTCCAGCATCTTGTTCTTTTCGCGCAGCGTCAGAATCTGTCGCTCGGCAATTGGAATGGCCCGTCCGCCATGCGGGTGCGGGATAAAGATTTCTGACAGCAAGTCGGCATACTCCTCGAAGAACTGGGGATTTTGCTGGAGGTAGGTTGCAACGGCAGCAGCGTCAATCGGCATGATGGGTCTCTGGCATGCAAGGTTGGGCAATAGGGCGGTAAAAATACGGGTCTTGTCGATGACAAGTCAGATCTAAATCTCGATTTCGCCTTCGAACACGGTTACGGCAGGGCCAGTCATCCAGACCGGATGCGAGTCTCCCGCCCACTCAATGATGAGCTGCCCCCCTCTGGCCTGGACCTGCACGCGAGCATCGAGCAGGCCCTGGCGTATCCCGCTGACGACGGCAGCGCATGCACCGGTTCCGCAGGCCAAGGTTTCACCGGCGCCGCGCTCGTATACCCGCAGGCGAATTCTGTCGCGTTGGACGATTTGCATGAAGCCGGCGTTGACGCGGGCCGGAAAGCGCGGGTGAGATTCGATTTGCGGGCCCTGCGTGGCGACTGGCGCGGTATCAACGTCTTCGACAATCCTAACCGCATGTGGATTTCCCATCGAGACGGCGCTGATCAGAACCGTCTGGTCGCCAAGCTGCAAGGGATGGCAGACCTGATCCTGCTCGGCGAGGAAGGGGATTTCGGCAGGGGTAAAACGAGGTCGCCCCATGTCTACCGTGACTGACCCGTCTTCTTCCAGTCTTGGGCGAATCAACCCCCGCGCGGTCTCCACAACGATTTCGCGCTTGTCGGTCAAACCATGCTCCGTTACGAAGCGCACAAAACAACGCGAGCCATTGCCGCATTGCTCTACCTCACCGCCATCGGCATTGAAAATGCGGTAGCGGAAGTCAGCTTCGGCATTGCTCGGTGGCTCTACCAACAGAATCTGATCGCAACCGATTCCAAAATGGCGGTCGCCAAGTTGCCGATACTGTTCACGGCTAAGCTGGATGTGCTGGCGTACGCCATCCAGCACAACAAAATCATTGCCAAGGCCCTGCATTTTGGTGAAGCGAAGTTTCATACGGACTTTCTGTCTAGTAACTGAAGCAGGCGGCTGTCAGTATGCCAAAACCCAGCGACAAACCGCCAAGCAACACACCAGCCCCGATCTGATTGGTCTCAACCTGCTTGACGACCTCCGGCAAGAAGGCGAAGCGCACGATGGCGTAGACCAGCAGCTGGGCGAGTAGTGCCACGCCTCCCCAGACCAGCATATCGACAAAGCTCACGCTATGGGCAATCGCCGAGGACAGTGGCACAACGAAGCCGAGCACCGCCCCAGCCAGAGAAAAGGCTGCTGCCTGATTACCTGTGCGTATCAGGGCGATCTCGTCGTAGGGCGTGATGCGGACATAGACTCGGATGAATAGTAGCGTCAGCGTCAGTGCTGCGCCCCAATAGGGCAGAAAGTTGCTGAGGGCGATCAGTTGAGAATCCATGGGCGACCTTTGCGATGGGCTATTCAAAAAAATGCGGGACGAAATGGCTGGTGTTCTGGGTGATGGCCGAAGCATCTTCACGTATGCCAATGCCGGCGGGCTCATTTCCTACCAGCCACGACCCAACCAGGGCGTAGGCATCATCAAACCGTGGCAGGCTGTGAAAGGCCTGATAGACAAAGCCCTCTTCACCATAGTCACCCGCTGTTGTCACGGTCGGGCCCATGCCAACCACGCTGATGTTGGCGCCTTCTCGCGAAAGCAGGGGCTTTTTCACATAAGGCCGACCAGTAAACGCACTGGCGTCGAAATGGCATTCGAGCAAATTGGGATGTCCAGGGTTGAGTTGCCACAAAATCGGCAGAATGCCCTTGTTGGCCAGCAACATGCGCCAAGGGGGCTCAACCCAGCCGGTGGCGGCGCGCGGAATGTCGGGACCGAATGCCTCGGCACACAGCCATTCCCACGGGTAGAGCTTGAACAGCAGGTTGATGGCCTGTTCCTGATTATCGACAAACTGCCGACCATCCCAGCCGACATCGGCAATGTCCAGGCATTCGATCGGCCAGCCGGCCTGGCTTGCGCAGTCGGCCAGATATTCGAGATTGCCGACATCTTCTTCGTTGTCATAAAGACAAGCCAGATGCAGCTTGTGTGCGTCCGGCCAATGCTGGCGTAGCGTCTTCCAGCGTTCGATCAACTTCTCGTGCAAGCTGTTGAATTGGTCGGCCTGCGGATTCCAATCCTGTAGCCAGAACCACTGTGCGATGCTTGACTCAATCAAGGAGGTGGGGGTGTCGGCATTGAATTCGTAGAGTTTGGGGGGCGACAGGCCATCGTAGGCAAGGTCAAACCGGCCAAACAGACTGGGGTCTTGGCGGCGCCAGGAATCTTCGATCAGCGGAATGGCGTGTGGCGGTATCGCCAGCTCCCGATAGCGCTTCTCACGTACGACATGCTCTACCGCCTGCAAACATAGCTGGTTGAGCGCAGCCGTGACGTCATCAAGTTCGTCGATCTGGGCGCTGCTGAAGCGATAGGCCAGCTCATCCCGCCAGTAAACGCCATCAATACTATGAAAGTGAAAGCCGACAGACTCCATTTTCCGCTGCCAGCCGGGACGAGGAGGAACTTTGATCCTTTGCATCAGCCGCCTCCATGACTGCCGTGGCCGATTGAACCGAAGCCGCCACGGCTGACAGATGAATGGCTGGTAGAGATGGCGCGGCTGCTCGACAACTTGCCGTAGCGCATACTTTCACGGCCGTTGTAGTGGAATACCCGGCCATTGCTAGTGTAGTGCGGCCCCCAGTAGGAGTAGCCGGTGCTGCCATTCGAGCGACGGTATGATTCTTCCCGGCAGTCTTCGGGGGGCCATTCTTTCAGGCAGTCTTCTCGGCTGGCGTACATATTGCGTTTGGTTTGAACCTGCTCACTGCAGCCGGCCAAGGTGGCACTGCCAATCAGCGTCAGGACAACAAGCTTGCTTTTGCGGGACACGTTAGCTCCATCGACGACACGGGCGGGGGTATTTGGCGCCAAAGCTGCAGGTCGTGCAAGTACGGCGCGCTTTGCTGATTAATCGGCTATCCGCCGCAAAATCTCAAGGCGACGGTCGCGCCTACAGGCAAAGTCGGTTGTATTCGACCATCAGGCAACGATCCATGACTACCCAGATGCCGGCAGCCTGTGCGCGTGCTGCCGCCGACTCATTGATAATGCCTTGCTGGATCCACAAGGCCGGCAGGTTCAGGGCAATGCAGTCATCGACAATCACATCCAGCTCGCTGGCATTGCGAAAGACATTGACCAGATCAATCTGGCCGGGAACCTCTGCCAGTGAGCCGAAGGCCGGACTGTCCAGAACGCTTGTCACGGCAGGTCGAACCGGCACGATCTCGAAGCCCCAGCGCTGCATGCGGGAAGACACCCGATAGCTGGGACGGGTTGGGTTCGGTGATAACCCGACCACGGCAATCCGCCGGATTTGTTTGAGGCGATCACGAATTTCACGGTCTGAGGGTTGCTGAAACATGCCGGGCACTCCTTGAGGGGAGTGCCCAGTTTGCCTGAGATGCGGCTTGCAAAATAGCTTTGGGACAGAATCTAGAGGGAGTGGATTGGTCTGTGAGAGGGGACTCTTTGCCGAGGGGCAGAGGTTCAGTTGACGTTGCGCTTCCTATCCGGCTATCAAGCGTCAACTGCGTTTAGAGCAGTAGGAATGAGCCGCAAGCCAGTGCTCCGCCCAGGCAGGCTCCTGCCAGCACGTCGCTGGGATAATGCAGTCCCAGAACTGGCCGGCTGGCGGCAACCAGCGCGGTGAACAGCCACAGCGCAGGCTGCAGGTAAGGAAAGTAGACGCTGGCCACCAATGTGAACGACACCGCATGCAGGGTGTGGCCGGAGGGAAAGCTGTACAGGTCGAGCGCGGCGGTGGCGGGGATGATCCCGGCCTGGCGCATGAACGGGCGTGGCCGGGCAGTTTGTCGCTTCAGCCATTTGTAGACCAGCAGGCTGGCAATGCCGACCACTGTCATGTGCAGCACGCCACGGGCCGCCTCGGCACCGAACACCGCCAGCAGGCAGAGCATCAGGGCATACCAGAAGAGACCATCTCCCAACCGGCTGACACCGATGAACAGTCCACGTAGCAAACGATGCCGGCTGACCCGGTTGCAACGCAGGGTCAGTGACTGATCCCATTCGATAAGCAGAGCTTTGGTCTGACTGAGCTGCATGGCAAATCTCCTTGGCAGATGGGCGGTGACGGATCTCTACTGGGCCAGTGCGGCGTTGGGATGGGGGGGGAGTGAGGCGCGGCCCTGCAATAGTTGGGACAGAATGGTTTCGAACCGGTCAATGATTGCGTCCCAGCCGATCGCCTCCACACTGCGCCGGGCGGCGGTACCCAGATCGCGCATCACACTGGGGTAGCTCGCGGCATAGCGTGCGAGTTCGATGAATTCCTCCTCGTCGCCAAGCGGCGCTACCAACCCGTTGCACCGATGCCGGACATGGTTGCGGGCTGCCGCGTAGTTGTAGGCAACGACTCCCAGGCCGCTGGCCATGGCTTCGAGGGTGACGTTGCCGTAAGTCTCGGTCTCGCTGGCAAACAGGAAGGCATCCGCCGAGGCGTAGTGGCTGGCCAGTGCTTCGTGCCTTTGTATTCCACAAAACACATGCTCGGGATGCGCGGCTGCCAGCGCAGCCCGTTCCGGCCCATCGCCAACCCACACCATGCGGCTATCCGGGCGGATCTCCCGCATGGCGGCAAACGCCTGCAGGACCAGGGGCAGATTCTTCTCAGCGGCCAGCCTGCCAACATAAGCTACCACCTGGGTCTGCGGGCTGACGCCCCAGTGTTGCCGCAAGGCATCGCTACGCCGTTCCGGGTGGTAAAGCTGGGTATCGACGCCCCGCGCCACGGTTTCGACTCGTTGCAGACCGATGCGACCCAGTTCCTCAGCAATTTCGCTGGTAGGCACCAGCGCCAGTTGGCCGTTGTTGTGAAAGCGGCGCAGATAAGCGGTGACCGGGCCCTTCAGCCAGCCAAAGCCGTAGTGCTCGCTGTAGCGATGGAAGTTGGTGTGAAACTCGGTCAATGCCGGGATGCCAAGCTGTTTGGCCGCACGCAAGGCTGACCAGCCGAGTGGCCCTTCCGTCACGACCACTACCAGATCAGGACGATGCTCACGCCAGGCCTTCAGCAGTAAACGGACGGAGGGCAAACCCAGCCGCAAATCGCGGTAAAGCGGGCATACCATGCCAGGGGCCAGCTGCTCGTGATAGCTGCCGGATTGGGCTGGCTGATCGTGGCGATGCTGACGCGGCCGGGTCAGAATGATGCGATGACCTCGCGCCAGCAGCCCGGTCACCATACGGCTGACCGTCATTGCGACGCCGTTGACCTCTGGCGGAAAGGTTTCGGTGACAAATGCCAGGCAAAGTGAGCGTTTGGTATCCATGCAACTCACTTTGATCTAGTCAGATTGCCGTCGAGTGAATATGTAGTGACGGTTTTATGACTCGAAAATCCCTGTCACTGCCGTCTGCGCGACCAGCTTGCGCAGAGCGCCGGACGGCCGATAATGAGATTTGGGCCGGGATCATCAAGGGGCGGAATCATGCTGAATCGCTGCAGCCTTCCTTATGCGTTGACCGCCTGTGCCATGGCTGCGGCGGCGGAGGCATCAGCGGAACCGATGGTGGTGAGTTATATCAGCAAGCCGCCGTATTACTACACCGAGGCCGGCCAGGCAAAAGGCTTTCTGCTGGAGCGCTCCCGCGAGATGTTTCGGCATGCAGGGATCGAGCCTCAATTCGAAGAGCGGCCTGCCAAGCGGATATTGTCGGAAATGGAGCAGGCGCAGGAGCCGACTTGTTCGATTGGCTGGTTCAAGAATCCCGAGAGGGAAAAGTTTGCGCGATTCAGTGTGGCTATCCATCAAGATCAACCGATGGCAGTGCTGACACATGCGGATAGGGCTGCCAAGGTTCGCCAGCACAAATCCTTGCAGGAGCTGACCGAGAACCTTTCCTTGCGACTGGTGGTGACCGACGGCTATTCCTACGGGCCGTATATCGACAACTTGATTGCCGCCATGGGGCGGCGAGTGGAACGGGCCAGCGTGTCTCCTGTGACCAATCTGCGCAAGGTTGGGGTTGGCTTTGTGGACTACGCGATTGTCGATGTCGATGAGTTGACCTATCTGCGCCAGATGCCCGAGCTGAAGGGGTTGAAACTGGAAACGGTGCCGTTTCCTGACATCCCTGCCGGAAACGTCCGCTACATCATGTGTGCCAGAACGATCGGTGTAGAGCTGATGCAACGCATCAACACCGCGATCCAGACGGTTTTTCCCAACAAGCCTTAGGCTCTGTTGACCTTAGGTTTGCCGTTGCGCGGGATCGGCTATCGCTTTGATGTCTGGCTGATTGCGATCAGCGGCGCCATTGCGGCATGGTGTCGAAAATCTGCTGCCAGTCGAAATATGGGCCGGGATCGGTTTTGCGGCTCGGGGCGATGTCGTGGTGACCGGCGATCGAGGCAATCGGATAGGCAGCTTGCAGCGCAGTCAGTAGCGATAGCAGGCTGCGGTATTGCGCGGGCGCAAAGGGGTCGTCATCGCCACCTTCCAGTTCAATGCCAATCGAAAAATCATTGCAGCGCTCCCGTCCTTGCCAGCTGGAAACACCGGCATGCCATGCCCGTTGGCCGCAGGCTACAAACTGCACCAATTCCCCATCGCGCCGAATGAAAAAGTGCGCAGACACCCGTAGCTGGTGGATTCCTTCGTAGTAAGGGTGCTCGGCGGGATCAAGCTGGTTGAGAAACAGCTGCTCTACACCCGGCCCGCCAAACTGGCGCGGGGGCAGGCTGATTGCGTGGATGACCACGAGATCAATCCTCTGGCCATCTGGCCGGGCATCGAAGTTGGGCGAAGGGATCTGGCGCGCCTGCGGACACCAGCCGTTGGGGTCGATTTCGAGAGAGTGAGTCATGGTTTGAGGGCGGAAGAGGGTGGGAGCGGGCGGGCTGCTTTTGCAATCAAATCGTGATTCTGGCGATAAATGGGCCAAAATAGCGGGTTTTCCAGTTGTTGTTGACGTTTTGTTTCGGTCGCGCCGGATCGATTTTGGGGGGCGGGCGACGTTAGGGCTCGCTCATTTAGTTTGTCAGGCCGCGCTCACCCTGCCCGGCGAGACCGAAAACGAAACGTCAACCGCGCCTGGTCGAGTACCCGGCAAATTGGCAGCAAAGCCGGGAATGTGGTCCCGCTATTCTAGGCGCTATTGCAACGGTTTTGAGGGGTGTATCAAACCAATGCCAGTGGCCTGGGTTCAATGATTCAAGGAAATTGCCGATGTCCCATGCCTTAGAACATCTGTTCGAAAACAATCGCCGCTGGGCGGCAGAGATTACGGCAGCGCAA
Source organism: Parachitinimonas caeni (assembly GCF_030129945.1). Lineage (GTDB taxonomy): Bacteria > Pseudomonadota > Gammaproteobacteria > Burkholderiales > Chitinimonadaceae > Parachitinimonas > Parachitinimonas caeni. Next base: position 114,091 of record NZ_JARRAF010000002.1, on the reverse strand, counting down.
CCCGATTTCTTCGAGCTGTTATCACGTCAACAAACCCCAGAGTATCTATGGATCGGCTGCGCTGACAGCCGGGTGCCGGCCAACGAGCTGATCGGCTTGTTGCCTGGTGAGGTGTTCGTCCATCGCAATGTGGCCAACCTGATTGTTCATTCTGATCTGAACTGCCTGTCAACCATCCAGTTTGCAGTCGAGTTGCTGAAGGTCCGGCACATCATGGTCTGTGGCCATTATGGCTGCGGCGGGATTCGCACGGTCTTTGAGAAGAAGCGGGTGGGTCTGGCCGATAACTGGTTGCGCCATATTCATGACATCCGTCGCGCGCATCGGCTGCGGCTGCAGGATGTCCCCCCTGAGCAGCGCTTCGATCGCCTGTGTGAACTGAATGTGATTGAACAGGTGGTCAATGCCTGCCAGACCACCATCGTGCAGGATGCCTGGTCTCAGGGGCAAGACCTGACGGTTCATGGTCTGATTTACCAGCTGAAGGACGGATTGCTGCAGGATCTGCGGATTTCGATTTCTTCTTCAGACCAGCTGGTGGATAGCTACGCAGCAGCGCTGGATGCGCTGGGCTAGGTTCTGTTGACGATTCGTTTTCGCAAGCAAACGTCAACAGCGCCCGGCCGCCGAGGACACTTCATATACCGATCATGAATTGTCCTCGGCGCCGGGTGTGATGGATTACTTATTGAGCTGATGCCACAGATAGGTGTAAGCCACGCCGTTCATCAGGGCGCGCTGGGCATTGTCGGCGGCACCGCCGTGGCCACCCTCGATGTTCTCGAAGTAGCTGACGGGTTGCCCCATTTCCAGCATCTTGGCGGCCATCTTGCGGGCATGACCAGGGTGAACCCGGTCATCCTTGGTGGAGGTCGCAAACAAAGTCGGAGGGTATTTCACGTCCTGCTTCAGGTTGTGGTACGGCGAGTACTTCGAAATGTAAGCCCATTCCTCCGGCTTGTCCGGGTTGCCGAACTCACCCATCCACGATGCACCGGCCAATAGCGTGTGATAACGGCGCATATCCAGCAGCGGCACCTGACATACCACCGCGCCGAACAGGTCTGGGCGTTGCGTCAGCATAACGCCCATCAACAGGCCGCCATTGCTGCCACCCATAATGCCGAGCTTCTTCGGCGAGCTGACACCACGCTTGTGCAAATCTTCAGCAATCGAGATGAAGTCATTGTAGGCAGTTTGGCGTTTTTCCTTGAGCGCGGCTTCATGCCAGCGCGGGCCGAACTCGCCTCCGCCCCGGATATTCCCCAGCACATAGACGCCGCCTTTTTCCAACCAGGCTTGGCCTACCGTAGCGCTGTAGAAAGGTGTCTGCGGCACTCGGAAGCCGCCGTAGCCATACAGTAGCGTCGGGTTGTTGCCATCGAGCTTGATGCCTTTGCGGGCGATGACGAAGTAGGGCACCCGTGTACCATCTTTCGAAGTGGATTCGTATTGCGCCACCTCGTAGGGGCTGGCATCGAAGAAGGCAGGCAGCTGCTTGAGCTTCTCACGCTTGTCCTGGCCGGCTTGGGCCAGGTACAGCGTAGTGGGGGTCAGGAAGTCGGAAAATGTCAGCAGATAATCGTCCGAGGCTTCTGTGTCCACGGCATGTACTTCCAGATTGCCAAATGCCGGCGTCTCGACACTGCGTCGCCACCATTGATCTTTTTCCAGCCGCCATTCATAGAGCCGGCTTTTCACGTTATCGAGCACTTCAATCAGCACATGCTTGCGGGTGGCCGTCATTCCGCCCAGGGATGTGCGCTCGGTCGGTTCGAACAGGGCGGTGAACCGGCGCTCGCCGGCCTGATAGCGTGCAAAATCAATCACCAGCACGCTACCGGCCGGATAGGTGCGGTCCGCAGCCTTATAGTCGCTTTTTACATTCAAGATCAGCTGATTGCCGATAAAGCTGATCTGGGCATCCTTGGGTTTTTCGATCTTGACCTGCTTGCCTTGCGTGACCAGAAACTCCTCGCTCTCCCAGAAAGTGACGGCACGGTGCAGGGTCAGATAGTGCTGGCCTCGGCTGAAGTGATGGGCTGCCGAGACCGAAACATCGCTTGCCTGGCCTTCAAGTACGGTTTCGGCCGCAGTCAGGGGGGTGCCGCGCTTCCAGCGCTTGATGATGCGGGGATAGCCTGAGTCGGTCATCGAGCCTTTGCCGAAGTCGGTTCCGATGTACAGCGTATCGCGGTCGATCCAGGTGGTATCCGATTTCGCTTCAGGCAAGGCGAATCCATCTTTGACAAAGGACTTGCTGGCCAAATCAAATTCGCGCACGACAGCAGCATCCGAGCCACCACGGGACAGGCTGATCAGACAACGATCATTTTCCGGTTCACGGCAATTGAAGCCGTGCCAGACCCAGTTTTCCCCCTCCGACTTGGCCAGTGCATCTAGGTCGAGCACGGCTTCCCACTTGGGTTTGTCCTTGCGGTATTCGGCTAGCGAGGTACGGCGCCAGACGCCTTTAGGATGCGCTGCATCCTGCCAGAAGTTATAAAAGAATTTGCCGAGCTTCTGGACCGAGGGAATGCGGGCCGGAGAGTCATAAACCGAAAGCAGACTTTTCTGGAGCTTGCCAAATGCGGGGTCGGTTTCCAGCTGATTCAGGGTTTTCCGGTTATGGGTTTTGACCCAGTCCAAAGGCTTCTGGCCCTCGATTTCTTCCATCCACAGATAAGGATCATCGCCGGGGGCGGCCAGGGCCGTGCCAGCCAGCAGAGCAGCCGTTGCAATCAGGTTTTTCATTTTTCGTTGTCTCCGGGGGAAAGTCGGCCAGTTTAGCGGGGGTGGAGCGAGGTTGAAATGCGTTTTGCGGTGGTGTCGTTCGGATGGCGGATCAGGCATCAATGGCTTGATTTCAGCGAATACCCCGGCAAGTCAGGCCAAGGGTGCGCAGAGCGCACGGCTAGCGTCTTGGGTTTGACAGATCAACTTACTAATAAGTAAATTTTGCCTATGTCTAATTCGCGTACCGATACCCGCAAGCAGATTCTGGATTGCGCCGAAACCCTGATGCTGTCGCGTGGTTTCAATGCTTTCAGCTACCAGCATATTTCCAGCCAGCTGGGGGTAAAAAATGCCGCTATTCACTACCACTTTCCCAGCAAGACGGATCTGGGCGTGGCGGTGATCCAGCGTTTTCGTCGCCGTTTTGCCCGTTGGACCGAGCGTGAGGGCCAGCTGACGGCTGATCCATGGATGCGCCTGGAGTGGTATTTCGACCTGCTGGGTCGTTACTACGACGATGACCAGAAAATTTGCCCTACCGGCATGTTGTCTGCGGAATTCCATGCCCTGCCCGAGCCCATGCAGGCGGAAGCACAGGCTTTTGCACTGGGGTTGATCAATTGGGGCGGCGATATCCTGCGCGACGGTGTTGAACGGGGCTATTTCCGCTTTCCGGGCAGCGTAGCGGATAAAACCCTGCAGATATTCGCAGCGCTGCAGGGCGCTTTGCAATTGGCACGCGTACAGCCAGCTGCGCTGGAAGCGGTCATCAAGCAAATCCGCCTTGATCTGGGCGCGCGCTGACAACCTGCAGGCCGTTCCCCGTCGGCCTCTGTGCCAATACCGGCTTGGTGAGACCGGACATGAAACGTCAATAGAGCCTATGTCCCGAGAAGGAAAATCATGACCCCGTTTGAAAATCGCATGACCCGGCAAATCGCCAAATTCGACCGCTTTCCTGGTTTTATGCGCCAGCGTCTGATGTCCTGGGCTTTTGGCAAAGTCATTAAATTTGCCGGGACCGCCGGCGTCAGCTTTGATGTGGTGACGTCGGAAGAGGTGGTGGTCAGCATCGCGAATGCCTCCAAAGTCCAGAACCACATTAAAGGCGTACATGCGGCAGCTATGGCACTGCTGGCCGAAACGGCGACGGGTTTCTGTGTCGGTATGAACCTGCCGGATGACAAGCTGCCGCTGATCAAAAGCCTGAAGGTCAATTATCTGAAGCGTTCGCAAGGCAGTATGCGTGCCGTAGCCCGTCTGACTGAAGCGCAGCGGCAACAGATTCGCACCGAGCCCAAGGGGGAGGTGCTGGTGCCGGTAACGGTGACCGACGAGTCGGGCGAGTCACCCATTACCTGCGAAATGCTGTGGGCCTGGATTCCCAAGAAAAATTGAGCATCTTGCTGGGTGCTGTTGCCGGTTCATTCTCGATCTGAAAATGAAATGTCAACAAAGTCTGGCTGCCTATAATCGAATCAACTTGAATAGAACCCTTTCCTATCCCTCTCTGGAATTGCCAAACGCCATGCCGATACCCACTTTCAGTACTCTTGAGCTCAAGCTCGAAAATCACACGGCCAGCATCAACCTCAATCGCCCCGAAAAAGCCAATGCGATGAACGACGCGATGTGGCAGGAGTTGCGTCAGGCCTTCGTCTGGGCGGATCGAACCCCGGGCGTGCGAGTCGTGGTGCTGTCGGGCAATGGTGACAATTTCTGTGCCGGCATTGATCTGTCTTTATTGATGAGTGTGCAGGCCGCCGTAAAGGATGAGTGCCTGGGCCGGCAGAATGAAAAACTGCATGCCCTGATTCTGGATCTGCAGGATTGCCTGACCGCTTTGGAGCGATGTCGCAAACCAGTTCTGGCGGCGATACATGGCGCCTGTGTTGGCGGTGGCCTGGATCTGGTGGCGGCAGCCGATATGCGCTATTGCACTGAGGATGCTTTCTTCCAGATCAAAGAGATCGATATGGGCATGGTGGCCGATGTCGGTAGCCTGCAACGCTTGCCCAAGCTGATCGGCGATGGGCGGTTGCGTGAACTGGCTTACACCGGCCGTCGCATGATGGGCGAGGAGGCTGAGCGGATCGGGCTGGCCAATAATGTCTACGCCAACCGCGACTCGATGATTATGGATGTGCTGGAAATCGCGGCGACCATCGTGGCCAAGTCACCGCTGGCGATTCGCGGCAGCAAAGAGATCATCAATTATTCCCGAGATCATTCCGTGGCCGACAGCCTGCGCTATGTGGCAGCCTGGAACTCCGGCATGCTGGTGTCGAAAGATCTGGAAGCGGCTGCCATGGCCACGCTCACCAAGACCACCCCACACTTCAAGGATTGATCTGTGGGGGCGCGGGGGCTGTATCGCCCCTTTGCGTCCCCAGGCCCGACGTAACACGATCTGGCAACAAAACGTCAACAGAGCCTAGGGAAATCCCGCGTTCAGATCAATTGAAAAGCCCCTCCTTTGCAGTCACCATGAAGTGATTGCACCCTGCCTGCGTGTCACACCATGCCGCCCAATCGAAAAATCTCCTGGAAGACCCGCGCACTTTGGGCATTGCCCAATTTGTCGATGCTGTTGTTCCTGTTGTCGGTGGGGGCGTTGCTGGTTTACATGCAGCGCAACGAATCCGAGTCAGGGCGCGAGCGTTTGCTGGAAGATCTGCTGTGGCAGGAACAGGCGCTCCGGCATCGGGTGCAGATTCATCAGAATTTTTTGGCGGATCTCGGGCGGGATTTTGCCAAGTCCAATCTATCGGAAGTCGGATTCTACGCGGCGGCCACCTCCAAGGTGGATGACGCACCCGAGGTGGTTGCCGTTGCCTTATCCGATGAATACGGCGATTCGCGCTGGAGCTACCCCGCAGGAAGTCTCGACCCGATCCGTAATATGCCGGCGGCGATTGAACCCATACAGCGCTCGGCCCGGATTGGCATGGCCGGTACCACGCCGGTTTTCGACCTGCCGGGGGTTGGGCCTTGTATTGCCGTTGCGCAGCCCTCGCTCTCGCGCAAGGAATCGCTGGGGGCATTTGTCGCCATCATTTCCTTGAAAAATCTGTTGCGACGCCAGGTGCCCTGGTGGATTGCCGAGCGCTATCAGATCGGCGTGATCGACATCGAGGGGCGGACCGTTGCCGAGACGTTTGAGCAGCGCACGCCCGAGGGAGCGTTGTCGCACGATATTGCGTTTGATCCCCCGGGTTATGGATTGCGTTTGCGGGCAACCAGCTATCGCACCAGTTCGTCCGTTCTGCAGAACCTGCTCTATCTGGTGCTGGCCGGGGTGAGCATGCTGATGGTCTGGTCGGTGTGGGCTTTGCGTCGGCATATGCGAGTCCGGCTGGAGGCTGAGCAGGCACTGCAGCGGGAAACCAGTATGCGGCGTGCCATGGAGAATTCCATGGTGTCCGGGATGTGCGCGATTGATCTGGATGGTCGCATCATCTATGTGAATCGGGCTTTTTGCGAAATGGTGGGGTGGCCCGAGCGAGATTTGCTGAACCGTACCGCGCCCATGCCATTCTGGCCCGCAGATGCCGTTGCGCAATGCCAGGCGGTACATGACGCGATTCTGGCGGGTGAAAACCCCTACAGCGGCTATGCCTTGCCCTATCGGCGTCGCAATGGGGTGCGCTTTGACGTACGCCTTTATTCGGCACCATTGATTGACGATTACGGCAATCACACCGGCTGGATGGCTTCACTCAATGACATTACTGAATTGAAGATCGAACGTGAGGCCCTGAAAGCGGCCCATGAACGTTTTCTGGCGGTCTTGAACGGGTTGGATGCAGAAGTGGCGGTGACCAACTGCCAGACCGGGGAATTACTGCTATCCAACCAACCCTATGCCGAGGCGTTCCAGCTTGGCAGCCCCGATGGGCCGCTCTGCGCCTTGCCATTTCATCGTATGAGCGATGCAGGCGGGGGGGAGGTGTTCGACCCGATCAGTCGGCGCTGGTATCAGGTGCGACGACGCCAGAGTACTTGGGTGGATGGCCACCGCGTCTGGCTTGATTTCGCCAGTGATATTACCGAACGCAAGCTGGCCGCCGAGCGGGAACGACAGCAGGCTGAAAAGCTGCAGCAGTCTGCCAGGCTGATTTCGATGGGTGAGATGGCCTCCAGCCTGGCACACGAGCTGAATCAGCCGCTGGCTGCGATTTCCAGTTACAGCACGGGGTGTACCAATCTGCTCAAAGGCGGCAACCTGCCGGTGGATGCGTTGGCGGAAGCGTTGGAGAAAATCGGCAAACAGGCACGTCGAGCCGGCGAAATCGTGCGGGGCATTCGCGAATTTGTGCAAAGACGTGAACCAAGACGTACGACCTGCAGTCTGGATGAACTGGTCGATACGGTTCTGCCACTACTGCAGGCGGAGTTTCGCAAGCATGGCGTCAAGCTGATAGACCGTCGCACCCCCATGCTGCCGATTCTGCATGCCGACCGGGTCATGCTGGAACAGGTGATTCTCAACCTGACCAAGAACGCAATCGAAGCCATGGCGGATACCCCGCCAGGCTCGCGTGAAGTGACGATAGAAACCGGGCGTGAAAACGGTCAGCTCATCATCACCGTGGCCGACCGAGGCTGCGGAATCGAGCCAGATCAGCTGGAACGCTTGTTCTTGCCGTTTTACACCACTAAACAGGAAGGGATGGGGATGGGTCTGAACATCTGCCGTTCCATCGTCGAATATCACCATGGCAGGCTGTGGGTTGAACCCAACCCCGGAGGCGGGTCGCGCTTCCGGGTCAGCTTGCCACTCAATAAGGAGATGGCTCATGCCGCCTGAACACCGCATCTGTGTCGTTGATGACGACGAAGCTATCCGGGATGCCCTCAAGTGGTTGTTTTTGTCGCGCGGTCACCGCGTTGAAACTTGCGAAAGCGCTGAGCGCTTTCTTGAACACTATAAACAGGACGACTTTAGTGCCTTGTTGCTGGACTTGCGTATGGAGGGGATGAGTGGCATCGAGCTGTTTCAGATCCTGCAAAAACGAGGCTATTGCCCTCCTACGATCTTCCTGACCGGCCACGGCGATGTACCACTTGCCGTGTCATCACTCAAATTGGGCGCCATCGACTTCATCGAAAAGCCATTTGATGACAATGCGCTGGTTGATCAGGTTGAACGCTGCTTGGGTTTGGATGAAATGCGCCGGGCGGAATATCTGGCACGTAGTGAGCTGGAGAAAAAGCTGGGCGACCTCACACCTCGCGAGCGGGAGGTCATGGAGTTATTCCTGCTGGGCCGGCTCAACAAGCAGATTGCCGATGAACTCAGTATCAGCATGAAGACCGTAGAGGTTCACCGCGCCCGCGTGCTGGAAAAGATGGGAGTCAAGTCGGCTGTCGAACTGGCCTCCCTGGTGCGGGATCATCCCGACTTCAAGCGCTAATCGCGATTGAGGATTCATTGACAAGATCGTATTCCGTCAGCGGGGGAGCGAGTCGATTTTTGGGGCATGGTATTGTGAGGGTTCGCTTGTTTAGCCCGCTAAACCGCTTTCACCCTGCCGCATGCGGTGGTTGGGGCATTCGCCCCTAACCACTCACGGCCTACTCTTTGCTGGTATCTCCCTGCCCCAAGACCAGGCCCGGCGCGACCGGAGACAAAACGTCAACAGCGCCTCGCAAGCCTGAAACCCGACGACGTGTGATCCGGTTGCATAAGGCGCCAGCAAGCCAGAAGTTTGGCCTTGCTGAGCCCGCCCCCTTCTGACACCTTACCTCACAGCTATCGGTTGGCGTGGCAATGTGTCAGCCCCTTTCCACCTTGATTTTATTCGTAACGCTTCGGCTTCATCGCTGGTGGTTTATGCCACGCTATTGCGGAAAGCGTCACAGAAAGTCGGCCTGATTGCAGCGACTTCTCAGCAAACCCGGCATTACCGTAATAAAATGTCGGGTTTGCTTTTTTGGACGGCTCCATGCAGTTGTTCGCTTACGGTCTGAATCACCAGACAGCGCCTATCGAGGTGCGGGAAAAACTCGCCTTTGCGCCTGAACAGGTCGAAAGCGCGCTGGCGGACTTGCTGGAACGCCAGGGTGTACGCGAGGCCGCGATTGTCTCGACCTGCAATCGCACCGAGGTCTACTGCAATGCCCGCGATCCTGAAGGTGCCATGCGCTGGTTGGCCGAGTACCGCCAGCTCGATGTGTCCAAGCTGAACCCGTTTCTTTACCGTTTGCCAGGCCGCGATGCCGCACGCCATGCCTTCCGGGTGGCTGCTGGATTGGATTCGATGGTGCTGGGCGAGGCGCAGATCCTTGGCCAGATGAAGGATGCTGTTCGCGCTGCGCAAAGCGCCGGCGCTTTGGGCATTTTGCTTAATGGCCTGTTTCAGCGTGCGTTTTCGGTCGCCAAGGAAGTACGCACCCAGACGGCGATTGGCGCCAATTCAGTTTCGATGGCTGCTGCTGCGGTCAAGCTGGCAGAACGCATCTTCCCGGATATTGGCGAACTCGCCGTCCTGTTTGTTGGCGCCGGGGAGATGATCGAGCTGACAGCCACGCATTTCGCCGCCCGCAAGCCGCGTCGTCTGACGATTGCTAACCGTACGGTAGAGCGTGGTGCTGCGCTCGCTGCCCAGTTTGGTGGCGAGGCCATCTCTTTGGCGGATTTGCCTGAAAGCCTGTCTGCGTTCGATATAGTGGTGACCTGTACTGCCAGCCAGCTGCCGTTGATTGGCAAGGGCTTGGTCGAGCGCGCCATCAAGCGGCGCAAGCATCGGCCGATATTCATGGTTGATCTGGGGGTGCCGCGCGATATCGAACCTGAGGTCGGGCGGCTATCTGACGTCTATCTCTATAGTGTGGATGATCTTGCTGAGATCGTCAGACAGGGACGGGAAGAGCGACAGACTGCCGTCGCCGCTGCCGAAACCATCGTTGACCAGCATGCAGATGACTTCATGCACTGGATAGATAGCCGTGCGCTGGTGCCCACGATCCGGGATCTGAAAGACCATATTGACCGTATTCGCCGACATGAGCTGGAGCGAGCACACAAGCGTCTGGCCAAGGGGGCGCCTGTTGATGAGGTGCTCGAAGCAATGTCCCAGGCAATGGCCGCCAAGTTCATCCATGCGCCCCTGGCAACCCTTAACGAAGCCGGCGCCAGCCAGCATCCCGAGCTAATCGAGCTGGTGCGTCGCCTTTATCACTTGCACGATCGGAATTAAAAATGAAGCCCAGTATTCTCGCCAAGCTAGCTCAACTTGCTGACCGTCTGGATGAGGTCGGCCATCTGCTGGCGAGCGAAGATGTGACCCGCGATATGGACCAGTATCGCAAGCTCAGTCGCGAACATGCCGAGCTAGAGCCGGTGGTTGCACTTTTCCATGCATTCCAGCGCTGTGAGGCCGATCTGGTGGCAGCGCAGGAGATGTTGGCCGATCCTGAAATGCGTGAGTTGGCAGAAGCCGAGATCAGCGATGGGAAGCTGCGACAGGAAGCGCTGGAGGTGGATCTGCAGAAAGCCCTGCTGCCTAAAGATCCAAACGACGAGCGCAATCTGTTTCTGGAAATCCGTGCGGGCACCGGGGGGGATGAGTCGGCCTTGTTTGCCGCAGACCTGTTCCGTATGTATTCCCGTTTTGCCGAGCGAAACCGCTGGCAGGTGGAGATCATGTCGGTATCCGAGTCTGATCTGGGAGGGTACAAGGAAATCATCGCCCGCATCGCCGGCCTTGGGGCGTACTCCAAGCTCAAATTCGAGTCGGGCGGCCATCGAGTGCAACGCGTGCCTGCTACCGAGACGCAAGGGCGTATCCATACCTCGGCCTGCACGGTGGCCGTGATGCCGGAAGCTGACGAGCTGGAAGCGGTCAACATTAATCCCGCAGATATCCGCATTGATACTTTCCGTTCTTCGGGTGCGGGCGGGCAGCACATCAACAAGACCGACTCGGCCGTGCGTATCACCCACATGCCGACCGGTATTGTGGTCGAATGTCAGGATGATCGTTCGCAGCACAAGAACAAGGCACGGGCCATGGCGGTGCTGGCCGCACGCATTCGCGATGGCCAGGAGCGCGAGCGCCACGCCAAGGAAGCGGCTACCCGCAAGAGCTTGGTGGGGTCAGGCGATCGTTCCGAGCGGATCCGAACCTACAATTTCCCGCAGGGACGGGTGACAGACCATCGCATCAACCTGACCTTGTACAAGATCGACGCGATCATGGACGGCGACCTGTTCGAGCTGTCGCAAGCGCTGGTCAACGAATATCAAGCCGAGCAGCTGGCCCTGCTCGGCGAATAAGCCGGCCCGGCCTTGCGTGGTTGTTGCCGCAAAGTGGCGCGCTTTTCGCCTTGCATCAGGCCCATATCCGACAAAGCGCGATCCGGAAACAAAACGTCAACGGTGCCTAGCAGGAGATCCGGCACCGCCCTGCGGCCTTGGCTCGATACAGGGCAAGGTCGGCAGCCTCAATCAACTGGCAGACTGGCACATCCTGCCATTCGGTATTGCAGGCAATGCCTATGCTGACGGTGACCCATTCCCCCGTAGCGGATTGCGGGTGCGCGAGCTGTTGTGTGGCAACGGCACTGAGCATGGCATGGGCTACCTGCAGGGCGCCGTCGTTATCGGTTTCTGGTAGTACGGCTACAAATTCTTCCCCGCCATAACGGGTGATCAGGTCTGACGCCCGCCGCATGGTGCTTTGCAGGGTGTGGGCAATCTGTACCAGACAGCGGTCACCGGCCTGATGGCCGAGGGCATCGTTGTATTTCTTGAAATGGTCAATATCGACCATCAACACCGCCAGAGGGCGCCTGGCCCGGCGGGCCCGCCCCCATTCGTGCTCCAGATACTCCATCAGGCGGCGCCGATTGGGGAGGTTGGTCAGCGCATCATGATAAGAGTGATGCGTCAGCTGCTCGGCTTGTCGCCAGAGAACCTCCTCGCGGTGAACTGCCTGAGTGACGTCTTCGATCTGCAGCAGACACCAACGACGCTGATCCGGCCCTAGCAGTGGAGCTATACGGATTGCCTGCTGGATGCGTTGCGGCTCTTCATCCGGACGGCTTTGCTGGTATAGATCAAAAGGGGCGCGATGCAGCGACTGTGACAGCACTACCGGAAAGCCCCCGGTTAGAACGCCTTGCACGGATTGCTGCACCCGGCTGCGTGCGAGATAGGGAAAGGCTTCGACAAAATTGCGTCCCAACATCTGCTCCGCAGGCTTGCCAGATTTTTCTTCCAACCAGCGATTCCACAGTGCGATCTGGCCCGAAGCATTGAATACCATGACTCCCAGCTGCAGGCTGTTGACGACCTGACCAACAAAATTGTCGTGATCGGACGTATCTGGGCGGCTGGTCATGATGACTCCCGATTCAACCGGCTCGATGCAAGGCGCCTGTCAGAAAGCGATCCAGGCCGGTTCGCAGGCCATCCAGCGATGAGGTGTCCAGCAAAAAGGCCAAAAAGCCCTTTACCTCGCGCTTTTCCAGCGAAAATGCGATCTGCAGCATCAGGATTTCGTGGCTTTGCTTTTTATCCGGCCTGTCGAGCAGGTCTCGACCGCTACCCAGATGCAAGACCGGTGGGTCGCACTGGATGGCCTCGCCGAAGACATCTGAAAGCGTTGAGATACAGGCATTCAGGATGATGTTGCCGATTTCCGTCAGTGCATCCTGTTCCAGCTCGGTCAGGTAAGACAGCGGCATTGGTTTGCCTATCATCAGGCGAACCAGCTCCAAACTGTTTTCTTCGGGAAACATCACCAGGGCTTCCCCGACAAAGCTGCCGGAAAACGCCTGCGACACGGCGCAGACTTTCTGGTTGAGGTTGGGCACCAGCAGCTGGCCGGCTTCATCGCGTGACACAATCCGCAGTTCAGGAATGTTCAGCAATACCGAGTCATGCAGCAGCTCAGACAAGGCTGATGCGGCATGCCCGACACCGATATTGAACACTTCCGACAGGGCATCAAGTTGCAAAGGCGTGAACTGTATGGCCATTTCACGCCCCAATCAGCGCAAGTGCCTGCTGGATCGTGGCGGCCGTGATGGGCTTCTCCAGAAAATGCACGCTGATGGCTTCTGCACGCTGCCTGACGCTGTTCTGTACATTCGCCGTCAGCATGGTAATGGTGGCAGCGGGTTGACTTGCCTTGATCTGCTCGGCGGCCTCCAGGCCGCTGATACCGGGCATGTTGACGTCCATCATCACTAGATCAAGCGACAGGTCGGCCGCGATCGACAAAGCTTCCTGGCCGTTGCCGGCCTCAAGAATCTCCCAGCCCGGATACTTCTCCTCTATATAGGCCCGTGCCAGCATCCGTGACACCTTGCTGTCATCAACGATCAGTACCCGCTTGTTGTTCGTGCTCACCTTGTTGTCTCCGGTTAGTCAGGCTGCTTGCGCAGGGCTTCGTGGCGCTGCACCAGCTCCAGTCGCAGATTTTTTCGCAGCAGCGCCGCTTCAAATCGTCGCTTTTGTTCGGCATCGGCTGGCCGCAGAGGTGGTACCTCCTGAGAGTGACCATCCACTCCCATTGCAACCATCGTGAAGTAGCAGCTATTGGTATGGCGAGATACGCCGCTGTGAACGTTTTCGGCGATCACCTTGATACCAACCTCCATGGAGGTGCGTCCGGTGTAGTTGACGGCAGCCAGGAAGGTCACCAGCTCCCCCACATGGATAGGTTGGCGGAATACCACCTGATCGACGGATAGCGTCACCACGTAATGCCCGGCATAACGACTGGCGCAAGCATAAGCAACCTGATCCAGCAGACGCAGGATGGCGCCGCCATGCACATTTCCGAAAAAATTGGCCATGTCGGGTGTCATCAGCACCGTCATGGTCAGTTCTTTAGGGCGTTCGATGTCCACACGAGGTGCCTTTACCAAGTCTTACTTTCCAATCATAGGAAATCGACAGGCAAACGGCTGAGAAGACTGGATGAGTGGAGCGGTGTGGCGGGCATAACGCCCGCCAGCGGGGAGATTACATTGACTCAGGTGCTTCAATGCCCAGCATATTCAGGCCGGCAGCGAGGATCTTTGCCGTCAGCGCGGATAGCTTCAGACGGCTTGCACTGATCGCAGGCTCGGCCTTCAGTACTGGGCAGGCTTCGTAGAAGCGCATGAACTGCCCCGACAGTCCGTAGAGGTAGGCTGCAAGAAGGTGTGGCATTGCTTCCCGTCCTACGCCATGCACGACCTCGCCAAAACGGGCCAGTTCAAGCGCCAGATTGCGTTCTGCCGGATCTGCAAGCGCGACGCTGGCATTGGAGAAATCCACTTCCGCCTTCCGCAAGATGCTGCAAATCCGGGCGTGGGCGTATTGCAGGTAGGGCGCGGTGTTGCCGTCCAGGGCCAGCATGGTGTCCCAGCTGAAAACATAGTCGCCGGTACGGTTCTTCGAGAGATCGGCATATTTGACGGCGGCAATGCCAACCGTATGCGCAATTTCCCGCCGACGGCTTTCATCCAGATCGGGGTTCTTCTGGCTGACAACCTCGAATGCCCGGTTTTCCGCCTCTTCCAGCAACTCCACCAACTTGACCAGATCGCCAGACCGGGTTTTGAACGGTTTGCCGTCTTCACCGAGCATGGTGCCGAATGCAATGTGCTCCAGCGACATGGCTGCCGGCGCAAAACCAGCTTTCTTGGCCGCACCGAATACCTGCTGGAAATGCAGACCCTGCCGGACATCGACGACGTACAACACCCGGTCCAGTTGCAGGGATCGGGTCCGGTAACGAATGGCAGCCAGATCGGTCGAGGCATACAGATAACCACCATCACTTTTCTGCACGATCAGCGGTAGTGGTGCACCTTCCTTGTTCTTGAACTCATCAAGGAATACGCACTGTGCGCCTTCTGACTCCTGCAACATGCCTAGTGTCGCCAGATCTGCCACGACCTTGGGCAGATCATCGTTATAGGCGCTTTCACCGCGCACGCTGTCGCGGTCGAGCAGCACGCCCAGCTTGCGATAGACCGCATCACAATGCTCCATCGAAATGGCCAGGAACTGCTGCCAGAGTGCCAGCACTTCCGTATCCCCGCCTTGTAACCGCACCACGTAGTCCCGTGACAGATTGGCAAACTCAGGCTCCGCATCGAACCGCTTCTTGGCTTCGCGGTAAAAGGCTTCCAGATCGGTCAGCGCAAACTCGGCGGAGCCACTGTTGCGTACCTCCAGAAAATGGGCGATCAACATGCCAAACTGGGTGCCCCAGTCACCAACATGGTTCTGGGTGATTACCTCATGACCCAGAAACTGCATGATGCGTGCCAGCGCATCGCCAATGATGGTCGAGCGCAGGTGGCCGACATGCATCTCCTTGGCCAGATTAGGCGAGGAGTACTCAACCATGACCTTTTGCTGCGCCGGCATGGGTACGCCCAGCTTGGTGTCAGTAAATGCCAGTTCGGTTTGTTTGGCCAAAAAAGCTGGCGATAGCCGGATATTGATAAAGCCCGGGCCGGCAATCGACACTTCGTCAGCGATGTCCTTCAGGTCCAACGCGTCCACGACCTTCTGCGCGAGCTCTCGCGGATTCAACTTCAATCGCTTCGCTGCAGCCATGATGCCGTTCGCCTGATAGTCGCCGTATTCAGGTCGGCTGGCGGTTTGCAGTAGGGCAGGGCAGTCAGCAGGTGCGCCTGCTGCCAGCATGGCCGCAGCGCAACGAGAAGTGAGAAGTTCGTGAAGTGTTGTCATAGTTAGATTTCCAATAAAACCAGGCCCTGGCGCGAGCGCGACATGCGGTCGAGGAAGAGCCTAGTCTCGATTTTGTGCGCTGCAATGGGGTGCTGGCAAGTTGCTCAGGGTTCCGTATCGTGCCCGACTAAGCTACCCTCGCGGCCGACAGGCCCGGAACAAGGGTGTAATGCAAGGAATGGATATGGAACACGATGATTACGAACGGCGCTTTGGTGGGGTCGGTCGTTTATTTGGTGATGCAGGCTGGCAGCGTTTTCAGGCGGCGCATGTCTGTGTGATTGGCCTGGGTGGCGTCGGCTCTTGGGCTGCCGAGGCGTTGGCTCGTAGTGCGGTGGGCAAGCTCACGCTGATTGATCTTGATAACGTTGCCGTATCGAATGTTAATCGCCAATTGCATGCGATGAATGGCGAATTTGGCAAGCCGAAAGTGACTGCCATGTCCCAACGGCTGAAGGCGATCAACCCGCGATGCGACATTGTCGAAATCGAAGAGTTTGTGGAAGAAGCCAACTTCGATCGAACGCTGGGTGCTGGCTATGACTGCGTGCTGGATTGCATTGACGGCGTGCGCACCAAAGCAGCGTTGATTGCCTATTGCCGTGAGCGCGCCATCCCTTTGGTAACGGTAGGGGGCGCTGGCGGCCAAGTGGATCCTACCCAGATCAAGGTCTCTGACCTGGCACTGACAATACAGGATCCGCTGCTGGCAAAAGTGCGTGCCTTGTTGCGCAAAAACTATGGCTTCCCACGAGAAGCCAAGCGTAAGTTTGGCGTCGAGTGCGTCTTCTCGACAGAACCACTGCGTTACCCTGAGGTTGCCTGTGAAGTTGACGAAGTACCGCAACGACCCCAAGGGTTGAACTGCGCAGGATTCGGCTCCTCCATGTGCGTAACTGCAACATTTGGCCTGTTTGCCGCAGCGCGGGTGCTGAATCAATTGTCCGCCGGGACTTTGACGGAAAGTTAATTATTTTGACAGTGTGAAATTATGATGCTGTGCTGGTCTGAGTACTAGCTCTGGCGCCGTTTGGCGAGCAAAGTGTGCAAGGCCTGCTTGAGCGGCGAGTCAGGTAATTGCTCGCTGGCGGAACTGAAAGCATTCAGTGCCGATTCGCCAAGTTCCAGATTTCGTTTGGGATTTTTAGCCTGATGTGGCAAGAGCTCAACTTGCATCCGTACCTTGATTGCGCTAACTTCAAGCCCGTTTTTTGCCAGATTTATCAGCAGACGGGTTTCCATCTGCCTGAGTTTGGCGGCCACTGCACTGGATCGGGTTGCCACCACCAGGGTTCCTCCCTCTCCGCCTACAGCTTCAGATAAGCCTTTCAACTCGTCGGGGAGCGAGTCGTTCCATGTTTTTTGCAACTCGCGCAAAGCTGCTGCGAGTTTGCCCAGCCTGGCAAGGTTGGGGGTGCGGTCTATAAAACTTGCAATCTTGCGTGAATGCATGGCGGTGAAGGAGTCAAGTAATCGTGAACATTATCGTTGTATCAAACCGTCTCTCCAAGGCAGTAACCCTGGATGCACGTCATCTGGTGGTCGTTGCTGCGCTGGCATTGTTTGCGGTGCTGGGGATGGTTTCTGCTGCAAGTTGGGCCACATACACCCTTACCCGGCAGTTTGGTTGGCATTTGCCGACATTGTCGGGCTCCGCTGCGGCCAACCAGAAGGAAATAGACGCATTGGCTGTGAAGCTCGGCGAGATTCAAGCCAAATTGGTGCAGCTGGACGGCCTTACCGAGCGCGTAGCGGACAAGTCAGGGGTCGATCCCCGTCCGTTTCTGAGCGGCGAAAAGAGCCCTCGTGGCGGTGCCATGCTACCGGGGCGTCCGTTCAACGTGCACGAGCTTGCAGCGGAGATTGGTCAGACCGCGCGGAGACTGGATGATCGGACTGATCAGTTGAATTTGATTGATTCGTTGCTGTTGGAAAAGCGCATCATGAGCTGGCGGGCGCCCTCCGAATTACCCATGCCATCGGGTGTTCAATCTTCGCACTTTGGCTGGCGAATAGACCCGTTCAATGGTCGGCAGACTTTTCATGAGGGTATAGATTTTATTGGCGATGTCGGCGCCCCCATTCAAGCGGCCGCGCCAGGTACTGTCGTGACGGCAGAATACCACCCTGAGTATGGTAATATCGTCGAAATTGACCATGGCAATGGTTTTACCAGTCGCTATGCACATGCCAGCAAGCTGTTGGTTAAAAAAGGTGATCTCATTGCTGCTGGGCAGCAGGTTTCTCTGATGGGAAGTACGGGGCGGTCAACAGGCCCGCATCTGCATTTTGAGATTCGCTACAAAGGTGTACCTCAAAACCCTTTGCATTTTCTGCAGATGGCTGGAACCCAGAATATAGCGTCGCGCTGATTTGATGAGCCGCTTGAAACTGGGTAGTGGTGCCCCAATCCTTTTGGTGAGCTGGTTGTAAAGCCAAGAATTGTTGGCACGGCGGATCGGATTGCCCGATCCGCCGTGTTTTTACGCCCGCACTAATTGCGGGTATTGATTTTGAATATTTAGATGGGGCGCTAGAGCCCCGACTGAAGAGACCATGATCTCCAACCTGCTAAAGAAAATCTTCGGAAGCCGTAATGATCGGCTGCTCAAGCAATACAGTGCCTCGGTACGTCAGATCAATGCTCTGGAAGGGCAAATGTCTGCGTTGTCCGATGCTGATCTGCAAGCCAAGACAGGCGAATTCAAACAGCGGATTGCCAAAGGGGAAGCCTTGCAGGCAATCCTGCCAGAAGCGTTTGCCGTATGTCGTGAGGCTTCCAAGCGGGTTATGGGGATGCGGCACTTTGATGTCCAGCTGATCGGCGGCATGGTGCTCAATGATGGCAAGATTGCCGAAATGCGCACCGGTGAAGGCAAAACCCTGGTCGCTACTTTGCCAGCGTATCTCAACGCCTTGTCTGGCAAAGGTGTGCATGTTGTTACCGTAAACGACTATCTGGCCACCCGGGATGCTGCCACCATGGGGCGCCTCTATAACTTCCTTGGGTTGTCGGTTGGGGTCAATTTGTCGCAGATGCAGCATCAGCAAAAGGTTGAGGCCTATGCGAGCGACATTACCTATGGCACTAACAACGAATTTGGCTTTGATTACCTCCGAGACAACATGGTGTTCTCAAAGGAGGAGCGTGTTCAGCGTGGCCTGAATTTTGCCGTTGTTGACGAGGTTGACTCGATCCTGATTGATGAGGCCCGTACCCCGTTGATCATCTCTGGTCAGGCTGACGACGATATCGGTCTGTATCACAAGATGAACCTCGTTGTTCCGCATCTGGTCAGACAAGAGACTGAGGAAGGCCCCGGTGATTTCTGGGTAGATGAGAAGGCTCATCAGGTTATTTTGTCGGAGACTGGGCATGAGCATGCCGAAGAGTTGCTGGCAAATGCGGGGATTTTGGTGCCCGGTGATAGCCTGTATGCGGCAGCCAATATCAGTCTAATGCACCATTTGTACGCGGCTTTGCGTGCACATGCCTTGTTCCACAAAGACCAGCATTACGTTGTTCAGGGCGATGAGATCGTCATTGTTGACGAGTTTACTGGGCGGTTGATGCCGGGCCGTCGTTGGTCGGAAGGTCTGCACCAAGCGGTTGAAGCCAAGGAAGGTGTCTCGATCAACAAAGAAAACCAGACACTGGCTTCTATTACGTTCCAGAACTACTTCCGCATGTACTCCAAACTTTCGGGGATGACTGGTACAGCGGATACAGAGGCTTACGAATTCCAGCAGATTTATGGTCTGGAGACTGTGATTATTCCGACCAACCGGCCGATGATTCGCCGGGACATGAACGATCAGGTATTTCGTACTGCTGCCGAGAAATACAAAGCCATCGTTATAGATATCAAGGAATGCCAGCAACGTGGTCAGCCAGTGCTGGTTGGTACTACATCCATTGAAAATTCAGAGTTGATTTCGCAACTACTGAATCAGGAGCAGCTCGCGCATAACGTCTTGAATGCCAAGGAACATGCGCGCGAAGCTCAGATTGTGGTGCAAGCGGGCCGCCCCGGCATGATTACGGTGGCGACCAATATGGCTGGCCGGGGAACCGATATTGTGTTGGGCGGCAATATTGAACCGGATATCAAAGCGATTGAAGCTGACGAAACACTCAGCGGTATTGATAAGCAGCAAAAGATTGAATCTTTGCGGGCTGAGTGGCAGATTTTGCATCAGCAGGTATTGCAGGCGGGTGGGTTGCATATCGTCGGCACAGAGCGACATGAATCGCGGCGTATTGATAATCAGCTAAGAGGTCGTTCTGGCCGTCAAGGGGATTCAGGGTCGAGTCGATTCTTCCTGTCGCTCGAAGATCCTCTGTTGCGTATTTTTGCGTCTGACCGGATCGGCGCTTTGATGCAGAGACTCAAGTTACCAGAGGGCGAGGCTATTGAGTCGGGCATTCTGAGTCGTGCTATTGAGAACGCGCAGCGCAAAGTAGAAGGGCGTAACTTCGATATTCGTAAGCAATTGCTTGAGTACGATGACGTTGCTAACGAGCAGCGCAAGGCCATCTACTCGCAACGCAACGAGTTGCTGGAGTCGAGTGATATTTCCGAAACCATTAGCAATTTGCGAGATGGCTTGTTCGGAGATCTGTTCGATCAGTACCTGCCTCCGCAAAGTATGGAAGAGCAATGGGATGTTGCCGGGCTAACCAAAGCCCTGACCGAATTCCAACTTGCTGTGCCGGTTGCACAATGGATAGAGCAGGATAAAAACGTCGATTTGCCAGAAATCCGAGATCGGGTGATTGCGGCATGTCGAGATGCCTATGCCGCTCGCGTTGAGCTGGCTGGCGTGGAAGTGATGCGCCATTTTGAGCGCGTCATGATGTTGCAGATGCTTGATCAGCATTGGCGCGAACATCTGGCGGCGTTGGATCATCTGCGTCAGGGGATTCATCTGCGTAGCTATGGTCAGAAGAATCCAAAGCAGGAATACAAGCGAGAAGCCTTCGAGTTGTTCTCTGATCTGCTTGAGCGAATTCGCCGTGATGTTGTGCATTTGGCGATGACGGTTCAGATCAGCTCTGAAGCGGATGTAGAAGCGCTGGAGCAGCATGAAGAGCCTTCGATGCAATTCCACCATGCGGATTATGAAGAAGCCTTGGGTGCGACCCGTACCACAAGCATTGGTATTCCGGAGGAAGGGTACGAGAAGATCAATCGTAATGATCCTTGCCCTTGCGGGTCTGGCAAAAAATACAAGCAGTGCCATGGTAAGCTGGCTTAATACTTGCCAGAGTCTCCCAAAGCAAAACGCCACAGCATTGCTGTGGCGTTTTGCTTTGGTGCGAAGCGCATGATCACGGAGAGCCTAGCGTAGCCATTTTTTTCGCCAGAAGAAAATCCCCATAGCGGCAGCCAGAAAGGCCATGAGCGCTAGCACGCCAAAGTAACCCCAACGCCAATGCAGTTCGGGCATGAACTCAAAGTTCATGCCATAAATACTGGAAATAAGCGTCAGCGGCATGAAAATGGTGGTGATGACGGTCAAAAACCGCATTTCCAGATTCAGACGATGACCTTGCGCTGACATGAATATATCGAGCAGACCTGCAATCAGATCTCTCAGGGTTTCCAGCGATTCGATCAGGTGAATGGTGTGGTCATAGACATCTCGTAGATAAAGCTGGGTTTCTTTGCTGAAAAGATCGGGTTCATCCCTCTGCAAGGTATTCAGCACTTCGCGCATAGGCCATAGCGCCCGCTTTAACCCAAGCATTTCCTGTCGCAGGCTGTGGATACGGGTGAGTACTGATGTTTGTGCCTTAACCGAGACCTCATCTTCGAGCAGCTCGATTTCTTCTCCAATGTCTTCCACTACCTTGAAGTAGCGGTCAATTACCTTGTCGAGTAGCGAGTAAACCAGATAGTCCGGGCCGCTGCTGGCGACCTGTGTGCCCCCGACTTTGAGCCGTTCCCTTAGCTCTGTAAAGGTGCCGGTCGGCTTTTCCTGAAATGTCAGTACGAAGTTGCGGCCAAGTACGATGCTGATTTGTTCAGAGCTCAAACAGCGGCGATCATTATCAAAGTGAATCAGGCGCGCCACGATATAGCTGTAGCCGTCATAGACATCGACTTTGGGCCGTTGTCCGGTATTCAGGATGTCTTCGAGTACCAGCGGGTGCAGGCCGAAACGTCGCCCCACCTCTTCCAGCAGGGGAATGTTGTGCAAGCCGTGAATGTTCAACCAGAGATTCGGATGCTGCGGCTGAAAGCCTCGTCCTTGCTCAAGTGAAGTAAAGCAGGTTTCCCGATAGCCATCGTGGCCATACTCGATCAGTGTTGCCAGCGGTTCGCTGGTTTTGATCTCGCCGACATGAACCAGACTGCCTGGAGGGAGCCCGGCCTTCTTCGAGTTATGGCCAACGAGTCGGTGCTTATTGCGGCTCAATTCAAGACCAATGATCAAAATTGGGGGATAGATTGAGGTGGATGCCCACATCGCGCCATTCAGCTGACTCTTGCATCAAGGCGGTATGAGTCAGAGGGTTGGCCGTCAACCAGTCATCAGGTGCTGACAGCGTAAACTTGCCGCGATTCACTTCCAGATGGAGTGCGGGTTGATCATGCTCGATTCGACTGCGGCACATCAAGACTGCAAGGCGTAAGGACAGGATCTGCGCCCACTTGGCATCGGGCAGGTTGGTTCCGAGCTTTTTCAGGCCACCTCGATGCGCCAGTACCAGTTGTGCCAGCCGTGCCTGTTCCTGACTCGAAAAGCCTGGCATGTCCGCATGTTGCAGAATGTAGGCTGAATGCTTGTGGTAGGCAGTGTGGGATACGGACAAGCCAATTTCATGCAGCTTGGCTGCGCGAAGCAGGCCGGGCAGTTCGATCTCGGGGTCGATTGCCAGAGAGCGACAGAGCTGACGGTAAAAATGTTCACAAAGCGCGGATACTCGATCTGACTGCGCCAAATCTACATGGTAGCGCCGTTTGAACTGGGTCACGGTGACATCGCGCATATCCCGTTGATGCTGACGACCCACCAGATCGTAAAGTACACCATCACGCAGGGCGCCAAGGGTAATCGACATCTTTTCAATGCCTAACTCGGCAAAGACGGCGGACATGATGGCAAAACCACCGGGCAATACTGGCCGACGGTCGGGGCGCAGGCCATTGAGTTGAATCGCGTCAAGTTGACCAGCTTTGAGCATGATGGAGCGGAGCTTTTCCATCCCTTCAAGGGTAATGCCGCCGGCTGACAGCCCGTTCAGTTCCATGATGTCAGATAGCGAGCGAGCGGTACCTGAGGTGCCGATAGCGGTTTGCCAGTGGTCACGCTGAAATTCACCAGCTATCGACTGTACTTCATTGCGCGCAGCCAGTTCGGCCTCGCGGAATGCCTGCTTGGTTAGCTTGCCATCGGGAAAATACTTGAGGCTGTAGGAGACGCAGCCCATCAGCAGACTCTCGGTTTTCTGCGATTTGAATTGCTGGCCAATGATGAACTCTGTGGAGCCGCCACCGATATCTACGACCAGGCGTTTTTCGCGTGTCAGCGGCAGGGAGTGCGAGGCGCCCAGGTAGATCAGCCGGGCTTCTTCGCGGCCGGCAATGACTTCGATCGGAAACCCGAGTGCAGCTTCGGCTTTGGGCAGGAATTCAGCGGCATTGCGGGCGACCCGCAAAGTGTTGGTGGCGACAGCGCGGACGCTTGCCGGGTCCATGCCACGGAGTCGCTCGCTGAAGCGGGACAGGGCCGCCAAGGCTTTGGTCTGACTCTTCTCGTCCAGCATACCGCGGTTATCAAGGCCTGCGCCAAAACGCACGGTGTCTTTCAGTGAGTCCAGGGGGTAGATTTGATCATCAACGACCCGGGCAACTTGCAAGCGGAAGCTGTTGGAACCGAGATCGACGGCGGCAATGGTGTTATGTGAGGTCATGACTGGACTCTGGCAACGCGGCAACCTACGAATTGTAGCTGGCGGCAGGCGCTTTGCCTAAGCGCCCGCGCAGGATTTTGCTGCATTGCAAGAAGAGGAGGGGCTGCCTCAGGCATTTTGCGGCTGACTCCCAGAGTGCAACGGGGGTAGCCACAAATGTCCATAGCGCCTAGCCCCTGGCTTCCCGTTCCAGCGTCTCCAGGTCGGAGTGGCGAACATCCTTGCCCTTGACCAGATAAATCACATACTCGGAAATATTCTTGGCGTGATCGCCTACCCGCTCAATGGCCTTGGCGATTTCAATGATGTCGAGCGAGGTGCTGATGGTGCGTGGATCTTCCATCATGAAGGTAATGAGCTGGCGCTGCAGGGCACGGTATTCATCGTCAACCTGTTGATCGGCCCGGGCGACTTCGACTGAGACGGTCGGATCAAGCCGGGCAAAGCCGTCGAGTGACTTGCGCAGCATGGCCAGGGCCAGGTCCGCCAGATGGCGCAGTTCCGGAAAACGGGGCAGATTGATGCGGCCGCTCTCATACAGTTTCTGGGCGCGGTTGGTGATCTTGGTGGCTTTGTCGCCGATGCGTTCCAGATCGTTGATGGCCTTGTTGATCGTCAGCACCATGCGCAGGTCGCTGGCCGCGGGCTGACGGCGGGCAATGATGTGCATGCAGGCATCGTCGATTTCCAGCTGCAGGGCGTTTACCCGCTGTTCGTTGTGGTGGACCTTGGCGATCAGGTCGGCATCGTTGGTGGATAGGACGTCCATGGCATCGGTGAACTGTTCTTCGACCAGTCCGGCCATCAGTAGAACGCGCGCGCGTGCTGCTTCAAGTTCGGCATCGAATTGTTTTGAAATATGTTCTGACATGAAGTGCTCCCTCTATTTGGTGGCGCGTTTCTTTTCTCTGTGCAAACCGCCGAGCCTAGGCTCTGTTGACAATTTATTTTCGGATCGCGTTTCGTCGGATTTGGGCCTGGTGCAAGGCGAAAAGTGCGCCGCTTAGTGGTAAGCCGTGCGGTTTTTAACACCGCAGCAGGCCCAAATCCGGCGAAACCCTCCGGGCCGGGTCGATTTTTGGGGCATGGTGTCGTTAGGGATCGCTTATTTAGCTCGCTAAATCGCGCTCACCCTGTCTAACCCTGCCCCAAAACTCGGCCCGGCGCGACCGGAAACAAAGCGTCAACAGAGCCTAGCATTGCTACATGAAGCCCTTATTGCAACCCGGCAGTTCAGGCAAATAGCCTATCAGTGTGTCTTGACGCCGTCCTTGGTGCCCAGCAGTACGATGTCAGCCGGACGATGGGCAAACAGGCCATTTGTCACAACACCCACAATCTCATTGATTGCGGACTCAAGCTTGTTGGCTTCGGCAATCTGCAGGCCGTGTACATCAATAATGATATTGCCGTTATCGGTTACTGTGCCTTCGCGGTAAACCGGATATCCACCCAGCTTTACCAGCTGGCGGCCGACATGGCTGCGCGCCATCGGAATCACCTCTACGGGGAGGGGGAATTTACCGAGGATATCGACCCATTTTGACTCGTCGGCAATGCAAATGAACTTCTCCGCTACCGCCGCGACGATTTTCTCGCGGGTCAACGCTGCGCCACCGCCTTTAATCATCTGGCGGTACTTATTGACCTCGTCGGCGCCGTCCACATAAATCGACAGTTCGCTGATGCTATTGAGGTCATACACAGGAATACCGTGCTGCTTGAGCCGTGCGGCGGATGCCTCGGAGCTGGCGACGGCACCATCAATCCGATGCTTGATTTTGGCCAGTTCGTCGATAAAGAAATTGGCGGTCGAACCCGTCCCTACGCCAACAATGGTGCCATCCTGCACAAACGAGATGGCGGCGCGGGCAACGGCTTGCTTCAGTTCATCTTGGGTCATGGTTTAGACAGTCTTGGGTGGATTGGTAGGCTGATCGTTGTAAATGTTACCGGCTTTAGCGGCGTCAGACGAATGTGCAGCCAGCACTTTCAGGCGGCTTTCTGCAGTTGCCGCACAAATTTCTCGATGCCGGCCAGCAGCATTTCGATCGCAATGGCCGTGAGAATCAGTCCCATCAGCCGTTCGAAGGCCATGGTGACCTTTTCTCCGAGAAAGTCGGCGATTTTTTCTGAAAAGCCAAGCACAACAGCGGCAACCAGCATTGCCACGGTCAGCGCGCCTATCCATTCGTAAAGCCTGTGCGGTTCGCGTGATACCAGCAGCAGCACGGTTGCAATTGCAGATGGGCCGGCGATGAAGGGAATGGCCAAAGGCACCAGAAAGGGCTCGCCATGCGCTTCATGTCCCCAACTGCCCTCGGGATGCGGGAAGACCATTTTCAATGCGATCAGAAACAGAATGACGCCACCGGCAATGCCGAGTGAGGTGTCCGTCAGGTGCATCAGGTTGAGAATCTTCTGGCCAAAAAAGATAAAGAACAGCAATAGCAGGAAGGCAAAAAACACCTCCCGCACAATGATGCGGCGACGACGCTCGGGCTTGACCTGCTTGAGCAGGCTGACAAACAGCGGGATATTGCCGAGCGGATCGGTGACCAGAATCAGCAGGATGGTGGCTGAAACGAAAGAGGATGTTTCCATGCAGTGCTCCGACGGCCCGGCCGGGGGCCTCTTCCCGAACTATAGGCGGTCACTTGAAGGATTGATGGGGGGCGGTGCTGCCAGTGCTTAGGCCGGGAGTAGCCGTTGCACCCAGTTGGGCAAGGCAAACACGGCGCGATGGGTGTCGCCATTGTAGTAGTCGAGGCCGCAAATGCCCCGCTCCTGCAGAATGGCTTCCACGGCCTCTGGGCTTAAGGCTCGTGGGTCCGGACCGCGCGACGCAATCAGCATTCCCCATAGGCCGCCATATAAGGCAATGGGGACCAGATAGGGTCGCACCAGCGAAAATTGTTGTGCCAGTACGGCAATGCTGGCTTGAAAACGTTGCGGATGGAATTGTGGGGAACCGATATGCAGGCACAGCAGGCCATTCGGGCTCAGGTGCTGGTGGCAGGAGGCATAAAACGCGGGTTGGTAGAGGGGCAATGCGCAGCCTTGCGGGTCGGTCAGATCGAGAACGATCAGATCAAATTGCTCATGACTGTTGGTCAGATAGGCAAGGCCGTCGCCGATCTGGATGTCCACGCGGGGGTCATGCAGTGCGCCGTGGTGGATTGCCGCAAAGTGCTGCAAAGCGACATCGATGACAACGCCGTCGATCTCTGCCAGAACGATGCGTTCAATGCCCGGATACTTGAGCAGCTGACGCACCGAACCCCCGTCGCCCCCACCAATTACCAGCGCCTTGCGTGGATTCGGGTGGCTGACAGCCGCCGGGTGGATCAGGTTTTCGTGATAAAAAAACTCGTCGGCCTCCGAGCTCATCAGGCAGCCATCAAGCCGGAAAACCCGACCAAAGGCTGGGGTATCCCGTACTTCGATTTGTTGGTATGGCGTTTGTATGCAGGCCAGTGGCGAGCTGGCCCGAAAGGTCAGGGCGATGTCATCGGTCAGCCATTCGTGGATCAGCTCGGTATCGCGCATGGCTGCCCCCGTTTAATCTGCTGGGTTTCGACTTCGGCAGGTTGGAAAGCCTG
Organism: Parachitinimonas caeni; assembly: GCF_030129945.1. Classification (GTDB taxonomy): domain Bacteria; phylum Pseudomonadota; class Gammaproteobacteria; order Burkholderiales; family Chitinimonadaceae; genus Parachitinimonas; species Parachitinimonas caeni. The sequence continues at coordinate 87,129 of NZ_JARRAF010000002.1, read as the reverse complement.
CTGTAGCTGGTCTAGCAGCCAGCGTGCCTTGCTGCTGTTATCGGTCGTGAAATTGCAGACGAAGACATCCAGTGACACATAACCATGTTCCGGCCAAGTATGAATGGCCAGATGGGACTCTTTCAGTACGATGGCGCCTGTAGCCCCGACAGGCTCGAATTGATGAAAGTGCTGGCCCACCAGACTCAGACCGGAGCGGCGAACCAGATCAACGCAGAGTTCACGTAAGGCTGCTGCATTATCGAGCAGGCGTTGATTGCCTTGGCACTGGTGAAATTCCGCCAGTAAATGGATTCCTTGCATTGCCATCCTTCCACGGCCGTTCGGGGCCGTCCAAAACCGGCCGGGAAGTCTAGCATGGCCTGCTAAAGCAGATAGAAGCTGGCGCCAGCACAGAGGGTGGGGAGCAGTGCGGCACGGAATAAACCCAGTGGGCTGATCGCGCCTTCATCGAAACGCTCACGCAGCAGTGCAAAGCCAGCTGGATTCGGAGCATTGGCGATCACGGTCAGGCCCCCGCCGGTGACGGCGCCGGCCACCAGGGCATAGCGGGCCTCGGGCGAGAGGCCATTGATCAGCGAGCCCAGATAGGTCAGCGCCGCATTGTCGGTAATGGCCGTCAGGCCGGTTGCACCGAAGAACAGTGAGTCTGGCCCGAGGTTTTCGATAATGGGCTGCAGCCACCAGCTCTGCGGGCCACCGATAACGACAAGGCCCGCCAGAAAAAACGCCACCAGCAGGCTCTCGCGCAACAACAGCGGGCTCTGGAAGCGGGGGTAGGCTGCGGTAAAGCCCAGGAAAAACAGGAACATCCCCATGAATACCACCGGGTGATGGCTGAAAATGACGGTGGCCAGCAAAAACAACCCGTGCACCACAATCACCCACGCGGGCATTGCCACCTCGGCCGGTGGCGTATCGCTGACTTTGGCCAGCAGCTCGCGGCGAAAGCGCGCGGTAACGATGAGGGCGTTTACGCAAACAGCCAATGCAGCTTTCCAGCCGAACGTTGCCAGCATGAAGCTGATGTCCCAATTCCATTTGCTGGCGACCATCAACACCGGCGGTGCCGCGTAAGGGGTGAGCGTGCCGCCGATGGAAATATTTACCAGCAGCACCGCCAGCGTCGCGTACTTGAAGCGTGTGCTGACACCATCAACAAAATAACGGTCGCGTAGCAGGATGGCTGCAACGGTCATGGCCGCGGGCTCGGTGATGAAGGAGCCGAGCAGTGGCACCACCGACAGGCAGATAAAGTAAGCGGCGACGACCGATGAGCCCGGGGCTAGCCTGGCCAGCAGAAATACCAAGCGTCTGGCGGCCATCAGCAGGGGTTGGGTAGCGGCAATCGCCATGACCGCAAACACGAACAGGGGCTCGGTAAAGTTGCAGCTTTCCAGGTAGTCGATGGCGTGCTTCTGGCCCTGCAGCCCCCATAAGCCCAGTATCAGCACTAAGGCCCACAGGCCGAATACGACCTCGACTTCCCCTAGCAAATGCCACAGGCCGCCATGATTGGGGCTGCGATGGGCGCGGTGTTCAAACCACTTGGTAGCGAAGGTATGCAATACCGCCAGCGCGAAAATGGCTGCGGCAAAGTAGAGCGAGGTTTGAGACATGCTGCCGATCTCCCTGTCCTGAAAGTCCTGGCACTGTGCCGTCGCGGTCTGACGGCCAGGCTAGTGAATATTGGTACGACCTTTGCTTTGTGGCCGTCCCTTGATTGTGGTTCAACTTATCGGAGATGGGGAGTTGCGACAAGCCACAAGGGGTAGCATGGGCTGCCCCTTGTGGGTGCCGGCAATGACTGCTGCTTCTAGGCTCTGTTGACGTTTTGTTTCCGGTCGCGCCGGGCCAAGTTTTGGGGCAGGGCGAGGCAGGGTGAGAGAGGTTTAGCGAGCTAAATAAACGAACCCTAACGACGCCCTGCCCCAAAACTCGACCCGGCCTTGCGTGGCTGTTGCCGCAAAGCGGCTTACAGCCACGGCATCCCCCTTGCGGGGACGGAGGGTTTCGCCGGATTTGGGCCTGCTGCCACGTTAACTGCCAGGCTGTTGGCTTGCGATGCAAGCCTTACAGCCTGTGCGCCCAGACGGGAAATCGCGTGGCTTATCACTAAGCGGCGCGCTTTTTGCCTTGCATCAGGCCCAAATCCGTCGAAACGCGATCCGGATATAAAACGTCAACAGAGCCTAGCCTAACGCGGGTGATAACGCTCGCCGCTGGCAGCCATTTGCTTCAGGCTGGCGGGCACGGCAAAACGCTGGCCATATCGGCTGGCCAAGGCATCGCATTCTGCAACAAAGCGCTGGGCGCCCACGGTGTCGATATAGCTGAGCGGGCCGCCAAGGCAGGCAGGAAAGCCCCAGCCGAGAATGGCGCCGATATCGGCATCCCGCTTGGAGCGCAATACGCCTTCATCCAGACACTTCGCCGCCTCAACGGCCTGCACATGCAGCAAGCGCTGCTTTACCGTTTCGACATCGGGCTGGTCGGCCGCCAGAGGGAATTCCTGAGCCAAGCCCGACCACAGGCGTTTGCCCCCCTCGCCGTCGTAGTCATAAAAGCCTTGACCGGCCTTGCGACCGAGTCGGCCCAGATCGTTAACCAGCCGCTTGATGACGGTGTAGGCCGGTTTGGGCTGGAATGCGGCGCCGAGATCCTGCTCGGTCTGTCGGGTAACTTTGAGAATCAGCTCCAGCGAGACTTCGTCGGTGAGGGCGAGCGGGCCGACGGGCATGCCTGCGAGCCGGCCGGCGTGTTCGATCAGGGCCGGGGCCACGCCCTCCGCCAGCAGGGCCATGCCTTCGCTGATATAGGTGTCGAAGACCCGGCTGGTATAAAAGCCGCGTGAATCGTTGACGATGATGGGTGTCTTGCCGATGCGCTTCACCAGATCCATGGCACGCGCCAGCGTGGCGGCAGAGGTCTGCTTGCCGACGATGATCTCCACCAGCGGCATTTTCTCGACCGGTGAGAAGAAATGCAGACCGATGAACTGCTCGGGGCGGGCGCTGGCTTCGGCCAGACTGCTGATCGGCAGTGTGGAGGTATTCGAAGCGAAGATCGCCTCGTTGCTGAGCATGGCTTCAGCACGGCGGGTGACGTCGGCTTTGATGGCGCGATCTTCAAATACTGCTTCGATGACCAGCTCACAGCCCTCAAGTCGGGCCATATCGGTCGCCGGATGTATCCGGCTGACAATGGCGTCGATCTGCTCCGGGGTTTTACGGCTGCGGGCCAGGGCGTCGCGCGCATGCTGGCGGCCACGTTCGGCGGCTTCAAGGCTGGTGTCGATCAATACAACATCCAGTCCGGCCTGCGCGGCCACATTGGCGATGCCAGCCCCCATCATGCCGGCGCCGAGCACACCAATCCGGCTATAGCTTTGCTCGGGTACCCCGGCAGGCCGGTCGGCCAGTTTGTTGGCGGCCTGCATGCCAAAGAACAGGCTGCGGATCATATTGCGGGCTTCGGGTGAGCGGACGGCGGCGACGAAATAACGGGCTTCGATCTTGAGGCCGGTATCGAGGTCGGTCTGCATGCCTTCGTAGACGCAGGAGAGGATGTAACGCAGCGCCGGGTAATTGCCCCAGCTTTTTTCGCGTGTCAGGGCATTGCCGGCGATAAAGGTTTGCATGCCGCCGGGGCTTTGCACGGCGCCCCCCGGAATCTTGAAGCCTTTGCTATCCCACGGCTGTTGCGGCTTGCTTTGGCCTTCACCCAGCAACCAGGCACGGGCGGCGACGATTTCTTCACCCGCCGGGACCACCTTCTGCACGATCCCCAGCTTGGCGGCATCGGCCACTTTCAGACGCTTGCCTTCCAGCAACAGGGGCAGGGCGGGCTGAATGCCGATCAGCCTTGGTAAACGCTGGGTACCGCCGCCACCGGGCAACAAGCCCAGTGTGGCTTCGGGCAGGCCAATGCGGGTGCTGGAGCTGTCCGCTGCAACGCGATAGTGGCAGGCCAGTGCCACCTCCAGACCACCGCCCAAGGTGTTGCCATTGAGGGCGGCGGCGACAGGTTTGCCGCAGGTTTCCAGCTTGCGCAGGCCCTGATGCAGTCGCATGGTCAGGTCGAACAGGGCTTGGGCGTCGTCGGCCTGCGCCAGCATGTCGAGGTCGCCGCCAGCGATGAAGTCATGCTTGGCCGACGTCAGCAGAATGCCACGCAGACCGGGCTCGGCCAGGGCCCGGTCGATGGCGGCGTAAAAGGCGGCCAGTGATTCAGCGTTCAGCACATTCTGGCTTTTGCCGGGCAAGTTCCAGCAGAGGGTGGCGATGCCATCCTGGTCCAGTTGGTAGTCGATCATGATGGCTCCTTTCAAACCCGTTCGATGATGGTGGCAGTGCCCATGCCGGCACCGACGCAGAGGGTGGCCAGTCCGGTCGACAGGTTGCGGCGTTCCAGCTCGTCCAACACGGTGCCAAGGATCATGGCGCCGGTGGCTCCCAAGGGGTGACCCAGGGCGATGGCGCCGCCGTTGACGTTCATCTTGTCGTGGCTCACGTTCAACACATCCATAAAGCGCAGAACGACGGCAGCAAACGCCTCGTTCAATTCGAACAGGTCGATATCCCCCACCCCCATTCCGGCGCGCTTCAGGGCCTTCTCGGTGGCGTAGCTGGGGCCGGTCAGCATGATTGATGGCTCGCTGCCAATGCTGGCGTAGGCGCGCACTCTGGCACGAGGCTTGAGCCCCAGTCGCTCACCCATTTCCTTGCTGCCAAACAGCACGGCGGCCGCACCATCGACGATGCCCGAGCTATTACCAGCAGTGTGGACGTGTTCGACCCGTTCCAGCTCGGGGTAGCGTTGCAGGATCACCGAATCAAAGCCGGCCTGCCGGCCTTGTTCAGCAAAGGCTGGCTTGAGTGAGCCCAGCGATTCAAGCGTGGTCTCGGGCCGCAAATACTCGTCGCGGTCGAGGATGGTGAGGCCATTCAGGTCAAGTACGGGGGCGATCGAGCGATCAAAACGGCGTTCGGCCCAGGCCAGGGCTGCCCGTCGCTGGCTTTCCAGTGCATAGGCATCGACATCGGCCCGGCTATAGCCCCACTTGGTGGCAATGACATCAGCGGAGATGCCCTGCGGCACAAAGTAGGTTTTGAAGGCCGATTCCGGGTCCATGGCCCAGGCACCGCCCGATGACATCATCGGCACGCGCGACATCGACTCGACGCCGCCGCCAATCGCCAGATCGAGCTGGCCTGACATCACCTGACCGGCTGCCATATTGCAAGCCTCCAGACCGGAGGCGCAGAAGCGGTTGATCTGCACGCCGGGCACGCTCTGGTCGTAGTCGGCCAGCAGGACGGCGCTGCGGGCAATATCCGCGCCCTGTTCGGCAACGGGTTCGACACAGCCGAAAATCACGTCATCAACCAAGCGGGTATCGAGTTGATTGCGGTCGCGCAATGCGGCGAGTACGCCCGCAGCCAGTCGCAAGGGGGTGACCTGATTCAGCGAGCCACCAGCTCGCCCTCTGCCGCGCGGGGTGCGCACGGCGTCGTAGATGTAGCAGTCCGTCATGTGTTTTGTCCTCAATCGTTTTTGGATGGTAGGGGTTTATCCCACAACACCGCTGGCCGTCAGCGCCGCAATCTCGGCTTCGTCATAACCATAGTCGAGTAAGATGGCAGTGCCATGTTCGCCGGGGCGAGGGGGGGCAGAGGGCGGTGCGGCGGCGGTGCGGGAAAAGCGGGGGGCGGGCGCAGGCTGCGTGTGCCCGGCGACTTCGATAAAGCTTTGACGAGCCTGGTGCTGGGGGTGCTGCGGCAGCTCATCGAGATCCAATACCGGGGCGAAACAGACATCGCTGCCTTCCAGCCGGCGGCACCACTCGGCTTGCGATCGCTCGGCAATCCGGCGAGCGATGGTGGCCTTGAGGGCGGGCCAGTTGCTGGCGTCGAATTGCTTGCCCGTCACGGCGCTAGTCAGTTCCAGCTTTTCCAGCAGCAGCTGGTAGAACGGCGGCTCGATTGGCCCCAGTGATATCCATTTGCCGTCGGCACAGGCAAAGCAGTCGTAGAACGGCGAGTCGTAGCGAAATACATGGGGGGCCGGTGCATTGCTCCAGCCGCCGCTGGCCTTAAGCGCCCAGATCAGCGAGGTCAGGCTGGCGCTGCCATCGACCACGGCGGCGTCGATCACCTGTCCCAGGCCCGAGTGACGGGCTTCGAGCAGTGCGCAGACCAGACCAAAAGCGAGAAACAGCCCTCCGCCGCCCATATCCCCAACCACGGTGGCTGGCACGGTAGGGGCGCCCTCCGCCCGGCGCGAGAGGCCCAATGCCCCCGACAGCGCCACAAAATTCAGATCGTGCCCTGCCGCCTGTGCCAAGGGTCCGGTCTGGCCCCAGCCGGTCATCCGGCCATAAATCAGGCGGGGATTGGCGGCGAGACACGGCTCCGGCCCCAGCCCCAGTCGCTCCATCACTCCGGGGCGATAGCCCTCGATCAGCGCATCGGCCTGCGCGAGCAGACGGCGTGCCACGGCCAGCCCGGCGGGCTGTTTCAGATCAAGTGCCAGTGAACGTTTACCCCGGTTCAACACATTGGCACGGGGCTCGGTAAATCCCAGCGCCCGGCTGGCCGGGTCGCCGCCGGGGCGCTCGATGATGGTGACGTCGGCGCCCAGGTCGGCCAGCAGCATGCCGCAGTAAGGCGCCGGGCCGACGCCGGCAAATTCGACGACCCGGATTCCCTTGAGTGGACCCATACCTGGCCTCAACGCTTGTCGAGGGAGCGGGCGATTAGCTCCTTCATGATTTCGTTGCTGCCGCCAAAAATCTGGGCGACCCGGGCATCGGCCCACATGCGGGCGATCGGGTATTCGTTCATATAGCCGTAGCCACCGTGAAGTTGCAGACAGGTATCGAGCAACTGGCTTTGCTGCTCGGTCAGCCACCACTTGGCCATATAGGCCGCATTGGGGTCGAGCGAGCCATCCAGATAGCGCTGGATGCAGTCATTGAGGTAACAGCGGGCGATATGAGCCGTGGTGGCACACTCGGCCAGTTTGAAGCGGGTGTTCTGGAAATCGAAGATGGCCTGCTTGAAGGCACGGCGCTCCTGCGTGTATTCGACCGTCAGCTTGACTGCACGCTCCATGGTGGCGACGGCGGCAACCGCAATCAGCAAGCGCTCGTAGGGTAGTTGCTGCATCAGCTGGTAGAAACCACGACCTTCCTCGCCGCCCAGCAGATTGGCTACCGGCACCCGCACTTCGTCAAAGAACAACTCGGCGGTATCAGAGCCGCGCATGCCCACTTTGTCGAGCACCCTGCCACGGCGAAAACCTGCCAGCTCATGGGTTTCGACAGCCAGCAACGACACCCCGCGCGCGCCGGCGTTCAGATCGGTCTTGGCAACGACCAGAATGAAATCGGCCATATGGCCATTGGTGATGAAGGTCTTGGCGCCATTGATGATGTATTCATTACCTTCGCGGCGGGCGCGGGTCTGGATGCCTTGCAGATCAGAACCGGCCCCCGGCTCGGTCATGGCAATCGCCCCGATCCACTCCCCTGACGCCAGCTTGGGCAGCCAGGCGCGCTTCTGGGCCTCGGTGCCGCAATCCAGAATGTAATGGGCGACAATGGTATGCACCGAGGTACCAAAGCTTGGTAGCACCTCACACGCCGTCATTTCCTCCTGACAGACGAACTGATGCGCGGCATTGCCGTCGATGCCGCCATAGGCTTCGGGCAGCTCGGGCAACAACATGCCCATCTCGGCAACCTGTCGCCACACCGCACGATCAACATGCCCTTGCTCAACCCAGCGGGCACGATGAGGCGTCAGCTCTTGCTCAGAAAAACGCCGCACAGCTTCACGCAGGGCGGCGATGTCTTCGGTCATCCACGGATGGTGGGCAGGGGTGGGTAGCATGCTTTGTCTCCTCTACTGGTTGTTGTGATGAAACTTGCTTCTGATTCTAGCGTGCGCTTGCTTGGTTTGGGGGGTGTTCCGTTACATATAACTTGTGGTTTGCCAGTGTCAGTAACCGTGATTGGACGCAGCACAGCTTTAAGCGTTTATTGGTCCAGACTTGTTCCCGAGAGTAGAATTTCAACATGGGTACTTTGCCTGGAGTTGCCAGACAACTGCCCTTGTTAGGTAATTTGATCTTAATAGAGGCCATGAAGTGGAAAAAAATCAAACGGTTAATCCACCCGCTCAGAAAACTATGTATGGGGTTGCGATTAAGCAGCGCAAAGAGGTTGTTGCGCCCGTTGCTATTGATCTGGATGCCCCTCAAGGGAGTCGTGTCGTCATGTCTAGCGCCAAGCGTGTTGCTGCGACCCATGCAGAAGTGATCAAACGGCTGGCGGATCGTTGAGTAATATTGGTCTACTAACGCTCCAGCAGGTAAAGGATATCCATGATTTGATCCTGGATAGCGAGCCTGGCTTGGTGGGGGACTATGGTGATGGTCCTTTGGAGGGTGCTCTTGGCCGTATACAGGCGCATATAGAGTATCGGAGCATGTGTGATGTGTTCGAGATTGCCGCTATGTATGCGGTAGCTTTGGCTCGCGGTCATACGTTTAGTGATGCCAAAAAGCGTACCGCCTTGGTGGTAGCGCTTACCTATCTTGATACGCAAGGCATAGTAATCCCTCGTAGCGCTATTCTTGAAGATGCGATGGTAGATGTGGCCACAGGCTTGTTGAATGCTGATGGTTTTGCTGAGTTGCTTTATTCGCTTGTCCCTGATTGAGCCTGATTAGATGTCTGCGGGTTGACATCCCCTGTCCCCATTGCTTAGTCTCAACCTCATGAACCCGCAGCTGATTCCCCTCCGAATTATTTTGGCCGTGCGCCTGCACGGCCTGTTGCTGCTGCGCCCAGCGCGCTAAAAACACCCCCCTCTCTCAAATTACCCAGTTGTTTTGATCGGCCCGGCCCAACAGGCCAGGCTATCGCTGCCGTTGCCGGCGCTTTCACAAGGAGCTTTGCCATGCGAATTATTCCGCTGATTTCGATTGTCCTGTCCCGACTGCTATCCGGCCGGCGCGCCTCGCGTCCGTGGCAGCTCGCTGGCCTGTTTGCCACCTTCCCGCAAGCAAACCCGCAAAGGACTCGACGATGTTAAGCCCCGCTTCAGCCAAATACCGCGCATTTCCCGCCCTGCATCTTTCCGACCGCCGCTGGCCCGATCAGGTTATCCGCCAGTCTCCGCAATGGTTGAGCTCCGACCTGCGTGACGGCAATCAGGCGTTGGTGCGGCCGATGAGCCCCACCGCCAAACTCAAGTTTTTCGAAACGCTGGTCCGCACCGGCTTTCGCCAGATCGAAGTGGCATTTCCCGCTGCTTCTCAAGCCGATTTCGATTTTGTCCGCCTGCTGATCGAGCAGAAGCGGATTCCCGACGATGTGACCATCCAGGTCATCACCCAAGCCCGACCCGAGCTGATTCGCCGTACTTTCGAGGCGCTACGTGGTGCGCCACGTGCAATCGTCCATCTGTACAACGCAACGTCGCCGCAATTTCGCAAGCTGGTCTATCGCGCCAATCGCAGCCAGGTGGTCAAGCTGGCAAGCGAGGCCGCCCAGTTGATGCAGGATCTTGCGCAGCAACAACCTGAAACAGACTGGCGTTTTCAGTATTCGCCCGAATCCTTCAATGCGACAGAGCTCGATTTTGCATTGGAGATGTGCGAGGCGGTGCTCGATATCTGGCAGCCTACGCCACGCCGTAAGGCCATCATCAATCTACCCGCTACCGTAGAGCGTTGTACCCCGAATATTTATGCCGACCAGATTGAGTGGATGCATCGCAAGCTGTCACGCCGCGACAGTATTGTGCTGAGCGTGCATCCGCATAACGACCGTGGCACTGCAGTAGCGGCGGCCGAGTTGGCCTTGCAGGCGGGAGCCGAACGGGTAGAAGGCTGTTTATTCGGCAACGGCGAACGTAGCGGCAATGTCGATCTGGTGACGCTGGCGCTGAATCTGTATACGCAGGGTGTTGATCCGGGGTTGGATTTCTCTGATCTCGACGCGATTGCGAGAGTGGCAACCGAGTGCAATGGCTTACCAATTCATCCGCGCCATCCTTACGCAGGTGAGCTGGTGTACACGGCATTTTCGGGTTCGCATCAGGACGCGATCAAGAAGGGTCTGGCGGCGCAAATCCCTGGGGATTTCTGGCAAGTGCCATATTTACCGCTGGATCCGCAGGATGTCGGCCGTGACTACGAAGCGCTGGTGCGCATCAATAGCCAGTCTGGTAAAGCCGGGGTGGCGCATGTGTTGCAGCAGGAATTTGGCGTGATTCTGCCGCGTGTGGCGCAGATCGAGCTGGCCGAGCAAGTGCAGCAACTGGCTGATTTCACGGGGCGTGAGGTCGGGAGTGAAGAGCTGTGGCGCCTGTTCGAGCAAGTGTTTCTGCTCAGTGGCCGCATTCTGTGCCGAGGACGTGAGATGGCTGATGACAGCGAATGCTGGCTGATGGAAGTTGATGGGCAGCTCAGCCACTGGCCGCGCCGGCATGGCGGCCGACTGGAGCAAGCTATGCTCGGAGATGCCAGCCGCGTTGATTGAGAGGGAGTTACCTGCCAAAACCAAACGGGACCAGTTGGTCCCGTTTGGTTTTGCTATGCCAGAAGACGACGCATTAGTAGCGCCTGGGTTTACCACTGGCCATCGGCGTGGACGAAATCCAGAATCTGATTGGTCCAGTAAGATGGCACTTCATTGTGGATGGAGTGGCCGATTCCATTGAGGCGACGGAAGCGCCCTCTGGTGCCGAACATGCCGGCGGACATCGAGGTTGTGGCATCGCAGATGCTGGCGTAGTTGAAGTTATCGTCTGCACCACAAGCCAGCAGCAGTGGCCGCTGATCATTCCATTGGTAGAGTGGCTTGGCTGGCTTGCCGGGTTGGGGCGGGTCACCACTTGGGGCCAAGCTGCTGACGACGGTGCGGTGGCTGTACACCAGCTGCTCAAGGGCCAGGCGATAGTGCCAGACCCGGAAGTTGGCATTGTAGGTTTCCTGGCGTTCCCGCCGGTCTTGCTTGATGGCTTTATCTTTGCAGGGCCAATTGCTCGAATACCACATCACCGGCCCTTGTGGCGAAATCACATTGAAGCCCAGATCAATTGGTAACACGGCAATTTTGGTATCGAAGGCATCGGTGAACCAGGCATTGCGATCAGCCAGCACTTCGTTGCCGGGCGCATTGGCCGGGTCGCCGCCAGCTTTGAACCAAAGGCTGCGCAAGGTTGCTTTCTTGCCGGCGAAATCCACGCCGTCGGCAAAGGAGTCCCAGACCGAGGCGGCGGACCATGCCACGGTGGATGGCAACCAGGGGATGTCATGCCGGCGGCCAATCCGCAAGGCCATGTTGCCACCCAGGCTGCCACCCATGAAAGCCTTGACCTGTGCCTTGTCGAGCAGGTTTTTCTCGTCCAGGGTGGTGACGAAGTTCACCAGAAAGTTCTCGATGAAGTTCAAGACCGGGACGTTATGCGTGCCATTGGCGTCGAAGCTGGTTGGAAACGGGGCATCCTTGGGGTGGCCCACGTCTTCCAGGCTGCTGATGCTGAAATGGTTGATCTGATCAGCGTAGCCGCTGGTTGGCAGGTCGAGCGAAATCACCACGTATTTCTTGCCATCTTCCTTGGCCCGCTTCTGGAAAGCTTCGGCCATCTGTTCGGCCTCTTCCGCCCGGGAATCCATTCCGTGGATATAGATATAGACTTCGGCATTCGGGTCGATGCGTGGCGTGAAGGTACTGGCGCCATCTTCTCCGACGCCCAGCACGAAGCGCGGATGCATGCCACCCCATTGCTCGACCATTTGCGCCCAGGCATTACCATCCTTTTCATCTCCGGCAACAAAGTAGCGGGTGTGGACGGTCAGATCCGACTTTCCTCCCGAACGCGGCACTGCCACGGCCAGATCGTATTGATTGAACTGGGTTGCATGGGCATTGACCGGCCGATACGGGCTATCGTCCTCGCCCGAAACGGCGATCCACCCCAAGTCATAGACTTGGCGTAGCGCTGGGTAATGCAAGGCATTGGCAACCTTGTAGGCACGATCCAGTGCGCGGGCGGCATGGGTGGCCGCGTTGTCGGGGGTGAGATTGCCGTAGGGCGTCTTGAGTTTGCTGACAATGTATTGGGTCAGATCTTCATCTTTGATTTTCAAATCCATGAATTTGCCAAAAGATTTACGGCCCGTTACCGCAATGTCGGCAAATGCATTCCCTTTGGCGGTATTACCCGCAGCGTAATACGCCGCAGCCATATTTAAACTGGCCATGGGGTCTTTACCTTGGGCAAACATGCGCAAGTCAAGAGAAAGGCGATGTTCACCCGGAACGAAGAACGGGATGCTTTCCTGCAGCGCAGCGGGCGGTGTGGGCATTAAATCAATACTGCAGGTTTCTGCTGCCGGGGTCCGGTCATAGCCTTTTACCAGATTGTTGGTGGGAATATTGGAGCTAGGAAAAGCATGGGCAATATTAATGCTTAATAATGAAATTGCCGCAATGCCGGAAAATGCTGCAATGGAGCGCTTTGGTGGGTAATGATTATTCATGGTAATTTCCTTTGGTCTCTGAAATTAAATCTCGGTGAATGGCTTTTCGTGCTGGGTAATGTAGATTTGAATAAGCCTGTCGACAATGAGTAATCTGTCCTTTTGTGATTTTTTACAGTTTATTTGTTGTTTTTGTTGTGTGTATTTATTTAAATAAATAAGTTTCGTAAATACTGCAAATGCATGCATTCGTCGGGTGAAAAGTACTGAGACAGGAGCCGGTTGGCAGACGCGGGGCGTCGAGGGGGGCGCCAATGAACGGGGGGTGACAAGAGAGAAAGGGCGCTAGGTTCTGTTGTCGTTAGATTTACAGTCGCCCCGCTCCGAAATTTGGCCGGGTGCGACCGGAAGAAAAATGTCAACAGAGCCTAGCCGACCGCTGTGTCCAAAGAAAAACTGCGAAGCGGCGAGGTGGTTTGTGTCATTTACCCGGCTATTGCATGTGAATGCCGATTCTTCTGGCGCAACCTGAAAAGACCCCGCAGGGTTGTATTCATTACAATGGGTTTTGTGTGAATCGCCTCTTGGGCGGAGTTATAAAGAAAATAAGCGCCTGGATTTTGATGGTCAGGGATGCTTTGTGGAAGATGGGTGCTGCTATGACGGATTTTCATTGGAATACCCTCTCTGAGCATGGGGTGGTAAATTGCTGCTGGGTAATTCAAAGGTATTCTGAAAGTCGGATGGATTCAATGAGATAAATGTCCCGATTTGAGATGATTGTTTGGTAATTATTTTGGTTGTATTGGCCGGGATGGTTTTTTTGGTTTGTGTGGTTATGGTTTTTATTTTTCAGGATTAGGTTTTATTGATATTTTGTTTTGGGATCGCATTTCATCGGGTCTGAGTCTACTACCACGATTAAAAATCGCATGGCGTACCAGTAAGCGGCGCGCCTTTCACCATGTATCTGACCTAAATTCAACGAAACACGATCTGGGCTGGACATTCAACAGAGCCTAAATCACCGCTGCCAATGCAGGGTGGTACGGGCTTTTGATAAAGCAAAAAAACGGCACGGATTGACCGTGCCGTTGGGTGGGGTTATGGCGAAGGAAGGTTCTTACCAGATACCCAGATAAGCCAGCATACCCTCTGCGGCTTGCCGGCCTTCAAACACGGCTCTTACTACCAGATCCGCCCCGCGTACCTGATCCCCGCCCGCAAAAACCTTGGGGTTGGATGTCTGGTGCTTGAACTTCTGCCGTTCGGCAGCGACGGTGCGGCCGCGTTCATCCACGCGGATGCTGTGTGCTTCAAACCAGGCTTCGGGTTTGACCTGAAATCCAAAAGCGATGATGACGCGGTCGCATTCAATGATTTCCTCCGAGCCGGGTACGACAACCGGTGAGCGTCGGCCCTTGGCGTCGGGTTCGCCTAACCGTGTTGTCACCAGCTTGACGCCCAGCGCGCCGTTCAACTGGATGATCTCCACCGGCTGACGGTTCCACAGGAATTCGACGCCTTCTTCCTTGGCATTGGCAACTTCGCGCTTGCTGCCCGGCATATTGGCTTCGTCACGACGATAGGCGCAGACCACGCTGGCGGCACCCTGGCGGATGCTGGTGCGGTTGCAGTCCATGGCGGTATCACCACCTCCCAGCACAACCACGCGCTTCCCTTGCATAGTCTGGTGGGCTTCACCTTCTGGCAGCGTACCCAACCGCTGGCGGATGTTGTTGACGAGGAAAGGCAGGGCTTCCATCACCCCCGGCAGGTTTTCCCCAGCAAAGCCTCCTTTCAGGTATTCATAGGCACCCATGCCCATGAACACGGCGTCGTAGTCGGCCAGCAGGCTGTCGAATTCCACATCGCGACCGATTTCGGTATTGAGGCGGAATTCGACACCCATTTCTTCCAGGATGGCGCGTCGGCGGCGCACGATGTCCTTTTCGAGCTTGAATTCGGGAATGCCGAATGTGAGCAGGCCACCGATTTCCTCGTAACGATCAAACACAACAGGTGTAACACCGTTGCGAACCAGCACGTCGGCACAGGCCAGCCCAGCAGGTCCGGCCCCGATGATGGCGACCTTTCGATCGGTTTTGATCACCTGGCTCATGTCCGGCCGCCAGCCCAGTTTATAGGCTTCGTCGGTGATGTATTTCTCGACACTACCAATCGAGACGGCACCAAAACCGCCTTGGTTCAGCGTACAAGCCCCTTCGCACAGCCGGTCCTGCGGGCAGACTCGGCCACAGATTTCCGGCAGGCTGTTGGTCTTGTGCGACATTTCGGCGGCCTCGAACAACTTGCCTTCCTTCACCAGCTTCAGCCAGTTGGGAATGTAGTTGTGCACCGGGCATTCCCACTCGCAGTAGGGGTTGCCGCAGTCGAGGCAGCGCCCCGACTGCTCGGCCGCATCATGTTTGTTCAGCGGCCGGTAGATTTCCATAAATCGAACTTTGCGCTCACCGGCTTCGACTTTCTCACCGGGGTTGCGCGCAATGTTCATGAACTGGAATACGTCACCCATTTCAGATTCCTTTCCGCACCGTGGCGCTTAGTCCTTGAGCAGGCTGTCGAGTTTGGCGGCCTTGGGTTTCACCAGCCAGAAGTAGTCAACGTAGTCGTCGAAGTCTTCCAGAATCTGGCTACCCAGCTTGGAGCCCGTCAGCGCCACATGCTGTTCGATCTTGGCCTTGAGGAAGGCGCGGTACTGGCCCATGGCTTCGCCATTGATCAGGTGGATGTCGATCAGCTCGTTGTTGTAGCGGTAGGCAAACTTCTCGTCGCGGTCATACACGAAGGCAAAACCACCGGTCATGCCAGCACCGAAGTTCAACCCGGTCTGGCCCAACACAATCACGCAGCCGCCTGTCATGTATTCGCAACCATGGTCGCCCATGCCCTCGACTACAGCAGTAGCGCCAGAGTTACGCACGGCAAAGCGTTCACCGGCCAAGCCAGAAGCAAACAGCTCGCCCCCGGTGGCGCCGTAAAGGCAGGTGTTGCCAATGATGGTGCCTTCATGGGGCTCGTACATCACCTCACTGGGGGGGTAGACGACGATGCGTCCCCCGGCCATGCCTTTGCCGACGTAATCGTTGGCGTCGCCTTCCAGTGTCAGGTGCAATCCCTTGGCGTTCCACACGCCCAGACTCTGGCCGGCGCTGCCTTTCAGACGAATGTCGAGACAACCTTCCGGGAGCCCGGCTGCGCCATGCTGACGCGCAATCTCGCCAGACAGGCGGGCACCTATTGAGCGGTTCACATTGCGCACCGCATATTCGAGCGTGGTGGGGGTCTTCGCGGCGATGGCGGCAGCGGTGTCGCGTACCATGCGTTCCGCCAGCTCGCCCCGGTCGAACGAGGGATTAGAGGCTTGCACACAGTAACGTGGCTCGCTGTCGGGAATCGTGCCCTGGCTCAGCAGTACATCCAGCTTGAGCCGGCCTTGCTTGTCGGATTCGCCTGGCAGAAGTTCCAGCAGATCGGTACGACCAATCAGCTCTTCGAAATTGCGTACACCGAGCTTGGCCATCCACTCGCGGGTTTCGCGGGCAATGAAGACGAAGTAGTTCACCACCATATCGGGCAGACCAGTGAAGTACTTCGAACGCAGTTTGATTTCCTGCGTGGCAACGCCGGTAGCGCAGTTGTTGAGGTGGCAGATACGCAGATATTTGCAGCCCAAAGCCACCATCGGCCCGGTGCCAAAACCGAAGCTTTCCGCCCCCATGATGGCGGCTTTGATCACATCCAGTCCGGTTTTCAGGCCGCCGTCAGTTTGTACCCGCACCCGGCCGCGCAAGCCGTTGGCACGCAGCACCTGCTGGGCTTCAGTCAGGCCAAGCTCCCAAGGGGTGCCGGCATATTTGACCGAGGTCAACGGCGAGGCGCCAGTGCCACCGTCGTAACCGGAGATGGTGATCAGGTCGGCATAAGCCTTGGCCACGCCGGCCGCGATAGTGCCAACACCGGGTTCGGCAACCAGTTTGACCGACACCAGTGCCTGCGGATTGACCTGCTTCAGGTCGAAGATCAGCTGGGCCAAATCTTCAATTGAATAAATATCGTGGTGCGGCGGCGGGGAAATCAGGCTGATGCCGGGCTTGGAGCAACGTAATTTAGCGATCAGCGGGCTAACCTTGTCGCCGGGCAATTGGCCCCCTTCTCCTGGCTTGGCACCTTGTGCGATCTTGATCTGCAGGACTTCGGCGTTGACGAGGTAGTGCGGTGTCACGCCAAAGCGGCCGGAAGCCACCTGCTTGATCTTCGACATCTTCACTGTGCCATAGCGGGAAGGATCTTCGCCGCCCTCGCCCGAGTTGGAGCGGGCTCCCAGCCGGTTCATACCTTCGGCCAGCGCTTCGTGTGCCTCGGGCGACAGGGCACCCAGTGACATACCGGCCGAATCGAATCGCTTGACGATGGTTTCAACCGGCTCGACCTGATCCAGCGGGATACCCTTGCCGGGTTCGATCTTCACCTGCATCAAGTCGCGCAGCATGGCGATCGGTCGCTGGTTGACCAGCTCGGCATACTTCAGGTACTCGCTGTAGTCGCCGTTCTGTACCGCTTTTTGCAGCTGCATGACCACGTCAGGGTTGTAAGCGTGGTATTCCTCGCCAAATACATATTTGAGCAAACCGCCTTGCGAGATGGGGCGCATCGGGTTGAAGGCGGCTTTGGCCAGTACCTTCATGTCGGCTTCGAAGTCAGCGAAGTTGGCACCGCCGATCCGGCTGACGGTGAAAGGCATGCACATGCTGACCACTTCTTCGGCAATCCCGACAGCTTCAAACAGTTGGGCACCACGATAGCTGGCGATGGTGGAGATACCCATCTTCGACAATACCTTGAGCAAGCCCTTGTTGATGCCCTTGCGGAACTTGCTCATGGCCTCGCTGATGGTATCGTCCACTTGGCCGTTCGCCACCAGATCGGCGATCACTTCGTAGGCAAGGTAGGGATGGACAGCGGTGGCGCCGTAGCCGATCAGGCAGGCAAAGTGGTGTGGGTCACGCGCTGTTGCCGTGTCGATCAGCAAATTAGTGCGGCAACGCAGCCCCGCATTGACCAGCGCTGTATGGACCGCGCCTGTGGCAAACAAAGCATGAATAGGCAGCCGATCTTTGGCGATATTGCGGTCGGACAGCACGGCAATCGAAACGCCTTCACGCGAAGCGGCTACTACTTGCTCGCACAGTGCGGTGAGGGCGGTCTGCAAGTTGCTGGTGGCTGGGTCATACGTCAGATCGAAACTGCGTGCGGTAAATTGAGGCTCTTCCTGACTGGCCAGAATCTTGAATTTTTCATAGCTCAGTACCGGACTGCGAACTTCGATCCGTTTGGCGTGGTCGGCGGTTTCTTCAAAGATATTCTTTTCGGAACCGAATACCGTGTTGAGTGACATCACCACCGCTTCGCGAATCGGGTCGATGGGCGGATTGGTAACCTGGGCAAATTGCTGGCGCAGGTAGTCGTAGGGCTGACGGACGCGTTGTGACAGAACGGCCATCGGCGTGTCGTCACCCATCGAGCCAACGGCTTCCTGGCCATCTTCAGCCAGTACCCGGATTACCGCATCCCGTTCTTCAAAGCTGACCTGAAAGTGCTTCTGGAAAACAGCAAGCTGTTCTTTCGACAGCTCGGGACGACCCGAGTCTTCGTCCAGGCTCAGTTCCAGATGGGTGGCGTACTGCTTGACCCAACGGCGGTAGGGGTGTGCAGTCTTCAGCTTGTGGTCGATTTCATGGGGCAGCAAGAGCTGACCGGACTGCAGATCGACGGCCAGGATCTGACCGGGCTTGACCCGACCCTTCTTTACCACGTCTTCCGGCTTGTAGTTCCAGACACCGACTTCCGAGGCAATCGTCAGATGGCGGTCGCGGGTGATGACATAACGGGCAGGCCGTAGACCGTTGCGGTCCAGCATACAGCCGGCGTAGCGGCCATTGGTGAGCACAATACCGGCGGGGCCATCCCATGGCTCCATGTGCATCGAGTTGTATTCGTAGAAGGCACGCAGTTCCTTGTCGGTACTGTCCACATTCTGCCAAGCCGGCGGCACCAGCAGCCGTAAGGCGCGGAAGAAGTCGATACCCCCCATCAGCAGCCCTTCGAGCATGTTGTCGAGGCTCATCGAATCGGAGCCATTGGTCTGCACGATGGGGCGAATGTCATCCATATTCGGGATCAGTGGCGAGGCCATGATCTTTTCGCGCGCCTTGGCCCACGAACGGTTACCCGAAATGGTGTTGATCTCGCCGTTGTGGGCGATATACCGGAATGGCTGCGCCAGCTTCCACTGGGGCCAGGTGTTGGTGGAGAAGCGTTGGTGATATACGGCCAGGCTCGACTGGAAGCGCTCATCCTGCAGGTCCGGATAGAACACGGGTAGGTTCTCGGGGGTGACCAAGCCCTTGTAAGAGATGGTCTGGGCGGACAGGGTGGGCAGGTAAAACGCTGGGTCGGCCGCATTGGCCTTTTCGGCCAGACGACGGCCGATGTACAGACGCCGCTCGAAAGTGGCGGCATCCATGGTGCTGGGGCAATTGACAAAGAGCTGGCCAATTGCCGGCAGGGTGGCCAGAGCGTATTCGCCACAGGCGGCGGTGTTAACCGGTACGCTGCGGACGCCGCAGACTTCCAGCCCCTGGCCCTCCAGTGCATCTTTGAGGTTGGCCAGAGACTGCTTGCCGACAGTCAGATCCCGACTGTAGAAAACCAGGCCGGCTGCGTAGTGGGCAGCCAGATCGAAGCCTTTTTCTTTGGCAACGGCGCGCAGAAAACCATCGGGTTTGCGAAACAAAAGGCCACAACCATCACCCGATTTACCATCGGCAGCCACCGCACCCCGGTGGGTGAGGCAAGCCAGTGAGCTGATTGCGGTACTGACCAGCCAGTGCGAGGGCTTGTCATCCATTTGAGCGATCAGGCCGAACCCACAACTATCCTGCTCGAAGTTCGGACTGTATAAAGTGCCGTCAAGGCGGCTTTGTCTGTCTTCCATTGCAATTTACCCGTGTTCTAACCCTAATCGACCCCAATTCAATTGGGGGAACTACCGATTCTAGCTGACACATTTACACGGCTGCAATTATTTTGTTGCGGTGCGAAAAATCAATAAAATCAAATAGATATGTTTGTTCTGTGCGAAATTTGGTGATTTTGGTGCCGACGTTGTCACGAATTTGCCACTACAGAATGGACTATTTGCCGAGTTAATTTGGCTAACTTGTATAGATGGGTTGGCAATTTTTAATTGCCTATACAAGTGGAATCATTCTCATTTTTCTTATTTTGTTCGGGGGTAATCAGCCAAAAACAAAACCCCGCCTTTCGGACGGGGTTTTGGTCTGCGCCTGGATTTACTTCCAGACTCGCATTTTCATCAGTTCGCGTTTTAACACCAGCTGTTTGGGCAGGCGCTCGCCTAATTTGCTGAAGAACTCGCCGTGTTCTTCCAGCTCCTGCTTCCACAGTTCGGTATCAATGGAAGTCACTCTTTCGAAGTCAGACTGGGTGAAATGCTCAAGTCCATTCCAGTTCAGATCTTCGTAGCTTGGCATCCAGCCAAGAGCCGTCTGGCGGGCTTTGGCTTTGCCTTCGGTGCGATGGAAGATCCATTCCAGCACCCGCATGTTGTCGCCAAACCCTGGCCAGATGAACTTGCCATTGTCGTCTACACGGAACCAGTTCACACAGAAGATCTGTGGGGCGTGCTCAACCACATGGCCCATCTGCAGCCAGTGATTGAAGTAGTCGCCAATGTGGTAGCCACAGAACGGCAGCATGGCAAACGGGTCACGGCGGGTTTCGCCTTGCTTGCCCATGGCGGCTGCCGTGGTTTCAGAACCCATGGTAGCGGCCATGTACACGCCGTAGTTCCAGTTGAAGGCTTCTACAACCAGTGGCACCGCATGGCTGCGGCGACCGCCAAAGATGAAGGCCGAGATCGGTACGCCTGCCGGGTTCTCCCAGTCTGCGTCAATCGAAGGGCATTGCGCGGCAGGGGCGGTGAAACGGGCATTGGGATGAGCGGCTTTACGGCCGGTTTCCTTGGCCAAATCAGGCGTCCAATCGTGTCCTTGCCAGTCGATCAGATGCGCTGGGGCTTCCTTGGTCATACCTTCCCACCAGACATCCCCATCATCGGTCAGGGCGACGTTGGTGAAGATGCAGTTTTCGCGCAGAGTGGCCATGGCGTTCGGATTGGTTTTCTCCGAAGTACCGGGGGCGACACCAAAGTAGCCTGCTTCAGGGTTGATGGCGTACAGACGTCCATCCTTACCCGGCTTGATCCACGCAATGTCATCGCCAATGGTGGTGATTTTCCAGCCATCGTGCGATTTGGGCGGGATCAGCATGGCGAAGTTGGTTTTGCCGCAGGCAGACGGGAAGGCCGCTGCAACGTAGCGCTTCTTGCCTTCGGGAGATTCGACGCCGAGGATCAGCATATGCTCGGCCAGCCAACCCTGGTCGCGCCCCATGGTGGAGGCAATGCGCAAGGCAAAGCACTTCTTGCCCAGCAGGGCGTTGCCACCGTAGCCGGAGCCATATGACCAGATTTCCCGAGTTTCGGGGAAATGGACGATGTACTTGGTGGTTTTGTTGCAAGGCCATACCACGTCGGCCTGGCCGTTTTCCAGCGGCAGGCCGACTGTGTGGACGCAAGGGACGTATTCGCCGGCTTCGCCGAGCACGTCGTACACGGCACGGCCCATTCGCGTCATGGTGCGCATGCTCACGGCGACGTAGGGCGAGTCGGTGACTTCAATGCCGATATGGGCAATCGGGCTGCCGAGCGGACCCATGCTGAAAGGGACGATGTACATTGTGCGACCACGCATACAGCCTTGGAACAAACCATTGAGCGTGCCGCGCATCTCGGCCGGGGCGACCCAGTTATTGGTCGGGCCGGCGTCATCCTTGTTTTCGGAACAGATGAATGTGCGATCTTCTACCCGTGCGACATCAGAGGGGTCTGAGCGGGCCAGAAAGCTGCCAGGGCGCTTTTCCGGGTTGAGCTTGATCAGCATGCCGGTATCGACCATTTGCCGGCACAGCCTGTCGTATTCCTCCTGGGAGCCATCGCACCAATAGATGGACTGGGGTTCGCACAGCGCAACCATCTGGCGGACCCAGGCAATAAGCCCCGGGTGTTTGACGAAGGATGGCGGGGTGATTTCGGCTGGAACAGCCGAGGTCGAGGTCAGCATGTGGAGATTCTCCTAAACACGAAGGTCAAGGCGCGATACCTGCGACGGTTGGTTCGTTCAGGTTCGGCGCGGTCCGGCCAGGCGCAGGCCACCGGGTGGGCGGATTGCGTGGCGGCAAGGTAGAAGAGTGAACGCCGCAGAATTGGTTGTCGCTGCGGCGAAAGTCCAAAATTGTAGCTACATAAGCCGACGCTACAAAGCGCGCAGTCTGCGCCAGAGAGGGCCGGAATGCAATGTTTACAGCGGCTTTTCGACGAAATTTGCAGCATTAAGGCCACTATTGTTCGAGTGCCAGCATCAGCCCCACCGGCACGAAGCCCAGCGAGGCAAGGTTCCCCAGCAAGACGATGGAGGCCACCTTATCGGGCTCCTGGCCATGGCGTTCGGCGATCAGAAAGTTCAGGACGGCAGGTGGGAGGCTGGCAAACAGCCACAGCTGGCCACGACTGATGGCGTCGATAGGTAGCCAGGGGCCGACCAGTGCCGCGATGGCCAATCCAGCCAACGGACAGATTACCGCGCCAACCAACCCGGTACGCCAGCCTCGCAGGCTGACATCGGTCATTCTGGCGCCGAGTGAAAACAGCATGAGCGGGATGGCTGCATCGCCCAGCAGCTTGAGGGGTAACGCCAGCATCGGTGGCGGATGCAGGCTGGCGAGATTGCAGGCAATGCCGGCGATGGCGGCCAGAACCATGGGTGACCGCAAGACCGCGCCTAGTGAGGCTGTCGGATTGACCAGGCGTGCGCCCAGCGTGAAGTGCAGGATGCTGGTCAGGACAAACAGGGCCACCGAGGCCGGCAGATGTGCTGGACCAAAGGCCAGCAGCGCCAGGGGCAGACCCATATTGCCGGTGTTGGTGAACATCATGGGTGGCACAAAACTGCGGCGGTCTTCCCGGATCAGTTTGGCGACAACGGCCCCAATCACCCCTGAACCCAGTACAACCAGCAAGCCCCCGGCCAGCAGCCAGCGATTGGCGATCAGGTCAAAGTCTTTGCCGGTCAGCGACGAGAACACCAGCATCGGAGAGAGTAGATCGACGGTTAGTGTATTCATGGCGCCAAGATCGGGCTTGTGGCGCCGCGCGTATAGATAGCCGATCAATACGATCAGCAGGATGGGGGTGATGATGGCGACAATTCGAGGAAGGGCACTCATATCCAGCCCATGGCCAGCAGGCTGCCACCAACCACGATGTCAAAGCAGAATATGCTGGCCACGACCGCAATCTGGCGGCGTCTGGAGGGCATGTCATAAACCCAATAGCTGACCAGAAAGAAGGGGAGATAGCCAAACAGGAATATGCCCCAGGGGTGACTGCCATTCCACCAAGGCCACTCCCAGGTCAGCACCCCAAGCCAGTTGAGGGTGATTTCAACCAGCACGCACAACACACAGTTGATGGCCGAAACGATAAGGCGATTATTGATGCCGAACCATTTGAGTTTGGGGTCGGCAGGGAGGAGCAGGGTGGCAGTCAGCCCCATGATGAAGAATCCGAACAGTATTTCTATGTTCAGACCCATCAACAGCAGTAGCGAGGTCTGGCCGGAGATGCCCCAGATTGGCGCGTATTGGCTGAAATGGAAAACCAGTCCGTTGACGATCTCATTGAATCCGTCCATACCAACCAGTGCCAAGCCCGCCAGCACACGATTCCAGTTGCCGCGATCGGCTTCTCGTGAGTACAGATAGATCACCAGCATCATCAAAGGAATGATCGACCAGCTGAAGTGGCCCGGCTGGCGCAGGATGCTGAGGGAGTGCTGCGAAATGGCGGTAATCATGATAGGGCGGGGCTCTTGTTACCTTGCATTGTCGGATGATGTTCCCGGAAAGCCGCCTGCCAATGTAGGCGCTGACGACTTTTCGACGTTTTTCTCCCCTTGTTGGGCGCCTAAAGCCAGTCGCGCTCACACAGGAAGTCGCTGAGCAGCCTGGCCTCGGCGCTGCCCGGTGCTGGTGTGTGGTTATAGCGCCAGCTGACTTCGGGGGGCATTGACACCAGAATCGACTCAGTGCGGCCGTTCGACTGCAGCCCGAACAGGGTACCGCGATCCCATACCAGATTGAATTCGACGTAGCGGCCCCGGCGGTAGCATTGCCAGTCTCGCTGGGTTTGGTTCCACTCCAACGCTTTGCGGCGCTGGACGATGGGAAGATAGGCATCCAGAAAGCTATCGCCAATCGCACGCGTCATGGCGAATGCGTTGTCGAAGCCGCCCGCTTGC
Source organism: Parachitinimonas caeni (assembly GCF_030129945.1). Classification (GTDB taxonomy): domain Bacteria; phylum Pseudomonadota; class Gammaproteobacteria; order Burkholderiales; family Chitinimonadaceae; genus Parachitinimonas; species Parachitinimonas caeni. The sequence goes on along the minus strand of NZ_JARRAF010000002.1, from coordinate 63,169 downwards.
AGATCGTCAAAAAAGACGCCGCCGATGCCGCGGGGCTCGCTACGATGCTTGAGGAAAAAGTAGCGATCACACCATTGCTTGAATTGTGGATACCAGTCCGGGCCAAAAGGCTGCAGGGCGAGTTGGCAGGTCTGGTGAAAGTGAATGGCGTCTTCCTCGAAGCCATAGTAGGGGGTAAGGTCCATGCCGCCCCCAAACCACCAGACAGGGTCCATGCCCTCCTGCGTGGCGCAAAAGAAGCGCACATTCAAATGTACGGTGGGTACAAACGGGTTGTGTGGGTGTAAAACCAGGCTGACTCCCATGGCTTCAAAGCTACGCCCGGCCAGTTCGGGGCGCCCCGCCGAGGCTGATGGCGGCAGCTTCTGCCCGAATACATGGGAAAAGTTCACGCCGCCGCGTTCCAGTACGTGGCTGCTCTCGATGACGCGGCTGATTCCGCCGCCACCTTCTGCCCGTTCCCAGCTATCCCTCAGAAAAGTACCGCCATCCATGGCTTCCAGGCCGGTAACGATTTTGTCTTGCAGTGAGAGCAGATAGGTTTTGACGGCGAGGGCATCCATCGGAACATCCTATGAAAAAAGTGGGGTGGAAAGTGGGCCTAGTGCGACCGGAAACAATACGTCAACAAGTCTACGGCGACACAACGCAAAAACCGGGCAAGGCCCGGTTTTTGTGATAGAAACAGCGCTTACTTCTGCACTGGGGTTCGGTGTTGCACTTCGGTAATGCGGTTCTGCTCATCCACGAACACCAGCCGGGGAGCGTAGTCTTTGAGCTCGTCATCGCTGAACTGACCGAAAGCGGCGATGATCAACAGGTCACCCACCTGAACCCGGCGTGCCGCCGAGCCATTGACCGAAATGGTCCCCGATCCGCGTTCTGCTTTGATGGCATAGGTTGAAAAGCGCTCGCCATTGGTGACGTTCCAGATATCAATGGCTTCGTACTCACGAATATCCGAGGCTTCCAGCAGATTTTCATCAATGGCGCAGGAGCCAATGTAGTGGAGTTCCGCATCGGTGGTAACGACACGATGGAGCTTTGCTCTGAGCATATTGCGTTGCATAAGTATTCCTTTGCAGTCAGTCGCGCCGGGGATCGCCCGGATGACGGTAAAGCACGTCGGGACAACCTTCTTCGTTGCCCCCGCCGTTGGTAAATTCGACCGGCACAAAGCCGTGCCGTTCATAAAAAGCGCGTGCCGCCAGATTATCGGTAAAGCACCATAACGATGTCTCGTGCTGGGTACGCAGGATATGGCCCAGCAACTGACTGCCTAGCCCCTGGCGCCAGTAGCGGGGGGCGATGTACAGATGATGTATCCACTCCTGATCGTACCCCGCAAATCCGGCGATGTCGTCGTTGCCAGAGCGGGCTAATACGACGGTTTGCTGGTTGGGCAGGTCAGCCAGATAGGCACGGGTTGATTCAAAATCATGCCTTTGTGGCAGCCATGGCATGGCTGTCTGTCGAGCATCCATAAACAGACGGCACAGCTCGGTTGCAATGTCGTCGCCGTTGGACGCGATTCCTAACAGGAAAGTGGTGCCAGTTAGCATGAAATTAAAGCGACACTTCCAGATTGTCGATCAGTCTTGGTTTGCCAAGACGGGCTGCCGCCAGCACAACCAGCGCCTTATCGCCCGGCCGGGCGTGATCTAGCGTCTGGGCGGTGCGGATTTCAACATAATCAACGCGCCAGCCATGGTTTTCCAGGTCGGCGCGGGCTGTTTCGGTGAGCTTTACAAAGTCGCTATCTCCTGCTTTCAGAGAAGACTCGATCTGCTTCAGGTTGCGGTAAAGGCGAGGAGCTTCGGCTCTTTCCTCGGGGGTCAGATAACCGTTGCGCGATGACAGTGCCAGCCCATCGTCAGCACGGCCAGTATCGACCGGCACAATGGTGACCGGAAAATCAAGATCCGCCACAAAACCTTCAATAACCTTCAGTTGCTGGTAATCCTTTTTGCCAAACATGGCGTATTCAGATTGCACGATATTGAATAGCTTGGTGACGACAGTGGCGACGCCCCGGAAGTGGCCTGGCCGGAATTTGCCGCACAGCTCATCTTGAATCGCTGGTGGTTCTACCTTGTAGCGCTGTTCGGTGCGCGGATACAGCTCTTCGACGGATGGATGGAACACCACATCAACACCTGCCGCTTCAAGTTTGGCGCAATCTTCATCGAAGGTGCGCGGGTAGGTCAGGTAATCCTCGCCCTGACCAAATTGCAGCGGGTTGACGAAGATTGAGACCACCACTCGCCGGGCGTGTTGCCGGGCCGCTGCAACCAGGGCCAGATGGCCTTCGTGCAGGTTGCCCATGGTTGGGACAAAGGCCAGTGTCTCTCCTGCAACCAGCAGCGTTTTGCGCCAAGCGCGCAGCTCGGCAATCGAAGTAATAATCTTCATCGGCAGTCCTGAGGAAATCCGTTTCTCGTTTGTCTGTGTTTTGAGTTTTTGGCGCAGACCGTTTAGCGCTTCGTTGCACCAGGGGCGATCTGCTTCGCCGACTTGTGCAAGGTGCCGTTCGGCGTCTTGCAGGGCCTGTGACGCCTTGATCTGCTCACCTGCCAGTAGATGGGCATGGCCCAAACTTTCGTAGCCAAATAACCATTCCAGCGCAGCAGCATCGTTCTGCCGGCAGATGTCCAGGCAGGCCTGCGCATGAATGATGGCCGCTTCAGCAAGGCCAGCGGCACAGTGGCTCATAGCCAGACGGTATTCGGCCCGTTCGGTTTCCAGCCACCCCCCGGCAATCGCCCAGAATTGGCGGGCATAGCCAGCGGCCATCAGCATCAACTCGTTGGCCTGTGCCGAGCGTTCTGGTAGTCCCTCCAGGCTGCAAGCCAGGTTGTTGCCAGCAATGGCGACTGCCCGTGCTGCAGGATTGCCTGCTTCGGCATAAGTCTGGGCAGCCGTCGCGGCCCGCCTTAATAGCATCCCGGCGCGTTCCAGTTGCTGGTGGGCGGCGAGTGCCGATGCTGCAACGCCATCCGCCCGTATCGCCGCTGTTGGTGAAAGTGAGCTTGGTAGCGCATTGTCGCTACCTGAGCACAGGCGAAGTGCCGCCCGGTTGATGGCGATGGTTTCTGCGGCGGCTGTGTCGATTTCCGGCACATGGCGCGCGAGTTGATCTAACAACCGTATACCTGTTTCCCATTGGCCCAGATGCTCGCCCAAAACGTGGCTGGCTAGACGTGCCATACCCGCAATATCTCCAGGAGTGCGGAGTTGTGACATGCCTTGGTCGAGCCGGTCGGCAACGACCTGGGCGTTATCTGCGTGGTCATTCCACGCTTGATTGAGCCAATCGGTAAAGTTGTCCACGGTCGGATTCCTGTTCTGGACGTGATGGATAACTCAAAAACTATGCTCTGCAGCTGGGAAGGTCTTGGCCTTGACCGCCTGGACGTAGGCTTCAATCGCTCCTTGTATGCTGGTAGTGCCTTGCATGAAATTTTTGACGAAACGTGCTTTTTTGCCAGGGTAGACGCCGAGCATGTCATGTAACACCAGAACCTGACCATCGACGTCGGCCCCGGCGCCGATCCCGATGGTGGGGACAGTCAGGGACTCGGTGATTTCTTTGGCCAGTTGTGCGGGCACCATTTCCATCAAGACCATGGCTGCACCTGCGGCTTCGAGCACTTTCGCATCCTGCTTGAGCTGGGCAGCTTGTTCTTCAGTCTTTCCTTGTACCTTGTAGCCACCATAGCTGTGAACTGATTGCGGTAGCAGGCCAATGTGGGCGCAGACCGGAATGCCGCGCTGAGTAAGGAATTCGGTGGTTTCTGCCATGATTGCACCGCCCTCGATCTTGACCATCTCGGCACCGGCCGCCATCAATTTGGCGGCATTGGCAAATGCCTGCTCTTTCGATTGCTGATAGCTGCCAAAAGGCATGTCTGCCAGAACGAGCGCTTGCTTGGTTCCCCGGCAAACACAAGCGGTGTGATAGACAAGATCATCCAACGATACCGGCAAGGTGGAGTTGTGGCCTTGTATAACCATGCCGAGCGAATCGCCCACCAGCAGAATTTCCACGCCGGCTGCGTCGAGCATGGCTGCAAAGCTGGCGTCGTAGCAGGTGAGCATGGTGATCTTGTGACCCTCATGAACTTGTTTTTGCAAGGTACTGATTGTGATTTTCATGGTTTCTACTCGCAGGGGTTCGGCGGGAGGCGGCCGGAATAGCGTCTAACGACTGCAGAATCAGGTCGTTCAGGACTTGTTGAAGTATTCCCGGCCACTCTTCATTGCTTCGATGCGGCGCAACAATATCGCAAAGTCTTCTGATTCATCAACAAAATCAAGGTTGTTGGCATTGACGATCAATAAGGGTGCGTCATTGAAGTCATAAAAGAAGCGGCTATAACGTTCGACCAGTTTGCGTAAATAGCCATCGGGAATTTTCAGCTCATATTCATGACCCCGGGCGCGGATTCGCTGCAGCAATATTTCGACGTCAGCCTGTAAATAAATGACCAGATCAGGCTTGGGGGTTTGTAATTTCAGGTGATGGAAAATATCGCTATATAGCTTGAATTCATCATCGCTGAGCGTCAGCTCGGCAAACAACGGGTCTTTATCGAACAGAAAGTCAGCAACCGTTTGGCCATGAAACAGGTCTATCTGCGCGAGATCGGATATCTGGTGAACGCGCTGGAATAAAAAGGAAAGCTGGGTTGCCAAGGCATACCTGGGCATATCGACATAAAATTTGGGCAGGAATGGTACGTCGTCGGGACGTTCCAGCATGGCGTTGGCGTTAAGGTGATCTGCGAGTTTGCGGGCCAGAGCCGTTTTCCCGGCACCGATGGGGCCTTCCACAACAAGATAACGATATCGATCCAGTGTCATGCAGTCTCCCTTCTGGCCTGTCAGGGGCCGGGCGGCTACCCGGCTGCTGCAGGCGCTCGTGTTATTCGAGTTTCACGAGGTCGGTCAGATCTAACAGGCTGGCGCAACGGTTTGCCGGCCCGACGCCGGGAATGATGATGTCCGGCGCAATGTCGAGCAAGGGAACCAGCACGAAGCCACGTTGGTGCATGCGTGGATGGGGGAGCTCCAAATCGGGCTCATTCAGCACGCAATCGCCATACAGTAGCAGATCAAGGTCGAGAGTTCTTGGTGCGTTGCGGAAAGTGCGCTGTCGACCTGACTGCTCCTCCAGAGCCTGCAAGTCTGTCAAGAGTTGCAGGGGAGGTCGGGTGGTTTCGATACAGGCAACTGCATTGACAAAATCAGGCTGGTCCAGATACCCGACGGGAGCGCTGCGATAGAGTGGGGAGGCTGCCAGCAACCAGCTCTCGGGTAGCAGACCGATCGCTTGCAGGGCAACTTGCAAGGTATTGGCGGCCTCGCCCAGATTGGCGCCGAGGCCGATGTAGGCGCGCACTATCATTCCTGGCCGGACTCGTTGCCGCCATTGGGCTTGCGCTTGCGCCGCCGTTTTTTATTGCCACTGCCGGCGGGGGAGTCTTTGACCAGCATGGCTTCACGTTGCGACATATCAGCCGACTGGAAGCGGGTCCACCAGTCTGCCAGCTCCTGATCCAGCTCGCCGCTGGCGGCACGCAGACACAGAAAATCGTAACCGGCGCGAAAACGTGGGCTCTCCAGAAGGCGGAATGGTTTGGCGCCGGTACGTTGCTCGAAACGGGGCTGGATCATCCAGATTTCTTTCATTACCGTTCCGTAACGACGCGGAATTGCCAGTTTTTCTTCCTGTACGGCCTCTACTTCATCAATCGCAGCAAACAGTGCGGGCATTGGTTTCTCGTGGCGTGCTTTGCGCCGAGCCCAGTTTTGCAGCACTTCTTGCCAGAGCAGGGCTGCAAACAGAAAGCCTGCTGATACGGGCTTGTCGTCACGAATCCGGGCATCGGTGTTCTCTAGCGCCAGCTTCAGAAACTGCGTGCCTTGAGGATTGGCCAGGATGCTGTCAAGCAAGGGGAAAAAGCCATGATGCAAGCCTTCTTCCCGTAGTTGCATGAGCGCCCCCCAACTCTGGCCAGAGAACAGCAGTTTCAACATTTCGTCGAATAACCGGGCAGCCGGGACGTTTTCGAGTAGCTTGGCATGTTCCCGAATCGGCTTGCGTGTTGCTCCGTCAATATCCAGCCCCAGCTTGGCTGCAAGACGCACCGCGCGCAGCATGCGCACCGGGTCTTCGCGGTAGCGCTGGGCAGGAGGGCCGATCATGACCAGCTTTTTGCGTTTGAGGTCTTCGACACCGCCATGGAAGTCGATGATTTCCTCGCGTGCCGGGTCGTAGAACAGGGCATTGACGGTGAAATCGCGGCGTTTGGCGTCGTCTTCCTGGTTACCCCAGGCATTGTCGCGAATGACGCGGCCGGTTTCATCGGTTACCGTTTCTCCACCGCCACGAAATGTCGAAACTTCGATGATTTCGTCGCCAAACATGACATGCACCAGACGAAAGCGGCGGCCAATAATGCGGGAGCGGCGAAATAGCCGGTGAATTTCTTCTGGCGTGGCGTTGGTGGCGACGTCGAAGTCTTTGGGATGCTTGCCCAGCAACAGGTCGCGCACCGCGCCGCCTACTACATAGGCTTCAAAGCCGCTTTCATGCAGGCGGTCGGTTACCTTGAGGGCACAGGAGTCGATGCCATCGCGATGCAAGCCATGGCGGCGCTGTGGGATGACCACTCGGCCACCACCGTGGCGTTTAGGTAGGCGCAGCACGCGGCCCAGTAGTTTACGAATCATGGGTCGGATCGGCTCGGGTTGATAATCTGAAAATATGCGATAAACCCTGCATTATACAAAACAAACTTATTCAGTCGGCCGTTTTGGCCGTATTTATATTTGGAGTGGCCGATATGCCAGAAGTGCGCTTTCGCATTGTGAATGTATTTGCTGAAACAGCATTTGGTGGAAATCCGCTCGCGGTGGTCGAGGATGCGAGCCAGCTTGACGCGCAAACCATGCAGGCAATTGCCAGCCAATTCAATTTGTCGGAAACGGCATTTTTGTTTGAATCGGAAACGGCTTCAGCGGCCTTGCGTATTTTCACTCCGGCGTATGAATTGCCATTTGCGGGGCATCCTGCACTAGGGGCAGCGGCCGTGGTGCGGCGCGTTTACCAGACTGGGGATACGGTGACGCTACAACTTCCGGCTGGGCAGATTGCGCTGCAGGCTCAGCAGGATCGGTGGCGTTTGCGTGCACCTGTGCCTTTGCATCGTCTGTGCGAGTTAGATCGACGCCAGATTGCCGAAGTATTGGGGCTTGGGCCCGATCAACTGGCAGGTGAGCCGGTCTGGATGTCGGTACAGGGTAATGAGCAGCTTCTGGTGTCAGTGAAGGATGAGGTAGCGATTGAGGGTTGCCAGCCTGACGCTGGTTTGATGGCGCGCAGGGTGCGAAACGTGGCTGGGCAGAGCAAGGTGTACGTGTTTGCGCGTACGGAAGAAGGTTTCCTGGCCCGCTTTTTCTGGTTGAAGCAAGGGTGTGTCATGGAAGATCCAGGGACTGGTTCTGCTGCTGCCAATCTGGGTGGCTGGTGGCAACTCCAGTGTGGAAGAGTGCCCCTGAAGGCGCAGATCTCGCAGGGCAGACAAACGGGGCGTCTGAATTGCCTCTCGCTGGAGGTGGCGACGGACGGCGGGATATATGTGGGTGGCCGGGTGGTCGAACTGGGGTGTGGCGTATTGCATCTCTGAAATGCGTAATGCTGGCGGGCGACTTGCTGTGAGCTTGATTAAACTGAACTAGGCTCTGTTGACGTGACGGTTGCGCCTCATCAGAGCTGCACTTGGGTTGTCAGGCAATTTGCCGTGCTCGTCATGAAAGCCGTGAGGTCGATTCGATGAAGAAGCTAGTCATCTACCATAGTCTGCTGGCAGGGTTGCTGTTGCTCGGGGGCGGAATGGTCAGCGCGGCAGAGCAGCGTAATCTATCGGTATCTACCAAGAAGACTCGACCCAGTGAGCCTGCTCCGGCGCCTTCTGCCATTTCCAGCAAGGCGGCACCCGAAGTCTCCGTTACCATCACGCCCATTCCCTTCCCGCGTGAAGGGGCGCCATTGTTGCCCGCCAATGTGGTGATTCTCCCGCCATCCAAGAACGTCACCAGTGCGTCGGGGGCGCCATTGGTGGCGGCTATACAGACCGTGCCGGGCCAGGTAACGACGACTCCAGCCCACGCTTCAACTCCCGTTTCGGCACCAGCCTCAGCCCCAACTTTGGCCCCTACGCAAACTCAGCCCTCTGCGCCGGTTTCGGCGCAGCCTGTTATTGCAGCGGCCAAACAAACACCGCCACCAGCGATGCCGGCTCCCGTAGCTGCCCACCCGGCTCCGGTTGTTACGACTGCCGTCCCGCAAGTACCTGCTTCTTTTCCTGTCGCGACAACGGTGGCTTCTCCTCAACCGGCACCGAGCCCTATGGTGGCCGCCACCAGTGTCTCGACCGCACCGGCGATCGTGCGTGAACAAAAACTGGCGCTGGTGATTGGCAATGGCGCCTATCGTGACTCGCCATTATTGAACCCGGTCAATGATGCGAGAGCCATGGCCAGCAAGTTGCAACAGCTCGGCTTTTCGGTGACCAAGCGCGAGAACATTGGCTTGGAAGAAATACAGAAAGTGGTACGCGACTTTGGCAATCAACTAAAGAACGGTGGAGTGGGTTTGTTCTTCTATGCGGGGCATGGGTTGCAGGTGAAAGGAAATAACTATCTGGTGCCGGTAGGGGCCGACATCCAGGCAGAAGATGAGGTATCGACGCGTGCCTATAACGTCAACGAAGTTCTGGAGAAGCTTGATAGCGCCAAGAATCGGGTCAATGTGGTGATTCTGGACGCATGCCGCAATAACCCGTTTGCCCGTAGCTTCCGTTCGAATGGCAGTGGTCTTGCCCAAATGGATGCTCCGACCGGTACTTTGGTAGCGTTTGCAACGGCACCCGGCCGGGTCGCTTCGGATGGCAGTGGCGGTAATGGGCTGTACACCGAGAACCTGTTGCGGGCCATGTCTCAGCCTGGCTTGCGCATTGAGGAGGTGTTCAAGCAGGTGCGGGTGGGGGTCATGCAGCAGTCGGGTGGTCAGCAAACCCCGTGGGAGAATACGTCGCTGACTGGGGATTTTTATTTCAATCCGCTGGCGGGCCAGGAAAATACGGCGGCACCGATCCAGCTTGCCATGGCGCAAAGCGCTGAGCTGGCACCCTCCCGGTCTATCGGGGTCATCCTGCCTCGCAAGTTGTTTGAAAGCTATCAGCTGATTTCTGGTCTGGGAGGGTTCACTGGGGATGTTCTGAGTGCCCGTTTTTCTTCTGATGGTCGTCGCCTGGCGCTATTTGGCGCTGATCGCGCAGCGCGAGTGTGGGATGCGCAGAGCGGGGCTGTAATCAACCAGACGGCCAGTGCGGGCCAGCGCTCGCTATCGCCGGATGGCAAATATCTACTGACGCCGGCTGAGAGCAATAGTCTGAGGGTGCTTGATACGGAAAGCGGTGGCATGGTTGCCCACCTGAAGGGCCATCGCGAGCGGGTGGTTGAGGCGTTGTATTCTCCCGATGGCAAGCGGATTGTTGCGCGCGGTGGTGAGGGGGATATTTATTTGTGGGATATCGAGGCGGGCAAGCTGCTCGATACATTGAGCGCACCCAGCGGCAAGGTCACCTTCCTGTTTTCGCCCAATGGCAAGCGATTGCTGGCTTGGGGCGACGAAGACTCGAATCTGCGCATGTGGAATGTCGCGGACGGCAAACGAGAATCTGCCATGCGCGCCCATTGGAAGAAGGTTAACAGCATCCGTTTTTCACCGGATGGTAGCCGTATCGTCACGGCCAGTGATGACGAATCTGCCAAGGTCTGGAATGGCGAGAGCGGGGATGAGCTGTTCAGCCTGAAAGGCCATGTCGGCCCCGTGGTTGACGGATTGTTTTCTGCTGATGCCCGGCGAGTTCTGACACGCGGTGCCAATGGTCAGGTCATCTTGTGGGATGGTACGAATGGTCGGCAACTGCAAGTATTTGAAGGCGTGCAGCAATCCATGTTTTTCTCGCCCGAAGGTAGCAAGATCATTCTTAATGGAATGGATCGGGTACTACGGCAGGCTGATGCCCAAAGTGGGGCCCTGTTGGCGACGATTCCAGGTAATGTTTTTGTCAGTTTCTCCGCAGATGGCAGACGATATGCAACGTTAGGGGATGAAGGTGCGCGTTTATGGGATACCCAGAGTGGTGCAGCCGTGGCGCGTTTACCTGGTCAGGTTGCCGTATTCTTCGCAGGCAAGGGGCGTTTGCTGGCTTCCGCAGGCAATGACTTTTCGCTGCAGTTGTGGGATGCCGAGCATGGGGATCCTGTCGGTGTGCTGAAAGGGCATGTCGAACGGATCCGTAATGTAGTGTTCTCGGCAGATGGGCGTCGTTTGCTGTCATGGGGGGATGACAAGAGCTTGCGGCTGTGGGGTTTGCCAGAAGTGAATGACATTGCCACCTTGTCAAAAGACGCCTTCGAAACAACGCTGGAATACCAGACCCGGGTTGGCAAATGGTCGTCGGCTTATTCCGCCATCGTCAATCTGGGTGAATATGATGCGGATGTTCAGGTGTTCAATGTGCGCTTGGGTGATCACACCTTTGGTGTACCCATGCCGCGTGAAGAAGCCCGGAAACTTGCGGGGCAGAAGCAGGTCCAACTGACCGGCACGCTTCGCTTTTCCGATGCGGAGCGGCTGGAGTTGGCCGGAGCCAAGTTATCCCGATTACCTTGACGCCCTTTCTGCATAGAGTCGCGGCGCGCCGGAAGTCCGGCGCGTTTTGTTTGGTTCACGCCAAATGGGAAGTGTTTCGCCAGGCTCACCGGCAGGTTTGCTGGACCGCGTCGCTTTGATGATGGACATTTGCCGGAGTGGCTTAAGTCTTGATAAACCACCACGGGTGTCAAAATCGGCATTGAATACGGCAAATTGCCGGTTTATCGGGGTGGATCGCATATAATCTTGGCCTTTCTCGAAGTCTATCCACTATTCAAGATCAAGAATGAAAAGATTGCTTTTTGCCGGTTTGGCCGGCCTGTTGCTGAATGCAACCGTGTTCGCCAATGCCATGAATGTGCCTCCGGTGCCCGAGATTGCGGCACGGTCTTACTTTTTGGTGGACTATCAAAGCGGCAAGGTCATTGCTGCCCGTGGCGCTGCGGACAAAGTGGAACCAGCCTCCCTGACCAAATTGATGACGGCTTACCTGACCTTCAAAGCTGTCAAGCGGGGTTCGATCAAGCTCGACCAGCAATTCACCGTGTCGCAGAAGGGGTGGAAAACGGAAGGTTCACGCATGTTTCTTGATCCAAAGAAACCTGCCAAGGTGGAAGAGTTGATTCGCGGGATGATCGTGCAATCGGGTAATGATGCGTGTGTGACGCTGGCTGAAGCCATTGCCGGGGATGAGGCGGTATTTGCCCAGATGATGAATACCGAAGCCGCGCGCCTTGGTATGAAGAACACGCACTTCATGAACGCAACGGGCTTGCCTCATCCGCAACACTATTCAACGGCTGAAGATCTGGCGATTCTATCGGCGGCGATCATCCGCGACTTTCCTGAGTTTTATCCAATTTATTCGCTGAAGGAATATCGCTACAACAATATCAGCCAGCCGAACCGCAACTTGCTGCTGTTTCGCGATCCTTCTGTGGACGGCATGAAAACTGGGCATACCGATAACGCGGGCTTCTGTCTGGTGGCTTCGACCCACCGGGATGGTCGTCGCCTGATCTCGGTATTATTGGGCGCCGCCAATGAGAATGTCCGCGCAGTGGAAAGCTTGAAGTTGCTGAACTACGGTCTGCAGTTCTATGACACTCCCAAGCTGTATAGCGCCAAGCAGGTCGTCTCCAGTCTGCCGGTCTGGAAGGGGGCAGTGCCGCAGGTACAGTTGGGATTCCAGGCCGATCAATTCATGACGCTGCCGCGTGGTCAGTCCTCGAAAATCAAGGCGGATCTGGTGACCCAGCAACCATTGGTGGCACCGATTCGCGCTGGTCAAACACTTGGCAAGCTCAAGCTGACACTGGAAGGCCAACCTGTTGGCGAGCTGCCGGTTGTGGCTTTGGCTGAAGTGCAGCAGGCCGGGATTCTCGGTCGGGCTTGGGATACGATGCGCCTGTGGTTTCACTGAGCGGCGCTGAAACTGGCTCAAGAGACGATCAACGACGATTTCTTGCTTCGCCTCCGGCTAATGCAAGCCGCAAACGATCTGGCAGAAAGGTAGTAAACAGAATGCTTTATTTGAATGGCGAGTTTTTACCGGCTTCTGAAGCAAAGGTTTCTGCACTGGATCGCGGCTGCTTGTTTGGGGATGGGGTTTACGAGGTGGTTCCGGTTTACTCGCGCCACCCATTTCGACTTGAGGAGCATTTGGCTAGGCTGGAATCGAGCCTGGCAACCATCGAATTGCCGAATCCCTATCCCCGAGCCGAATGGGCGCGTCTGATTCATCAATTGATTGTCATGCAGGATTTTGATGATCAGTCGGTATATTTTCATGTGACCCGAGGCTCTGCTTATGAGCGGGATTTCCCGTTTCCGGCAAATGTCGCCCCGACCGTGCTGATCAATCCCACGCCCTTGATAACGCCGTCGGCCCAGACCAAGGCAAGTGGTGTGCGGGCGATCAGTCATGTGGATTTTCGTTGGCTGCGTTGTGATATCAAATCCCTCAATCTGCTGCCGGCGGTTCTGATGCGCGAGGCGGCGCGCAGGGTGGGTTGCGCTGAAACCGTATTGTTTCGAGATGGTTTTCTAAGTGAGGGTGCGGCCAGCAATATCTTTGTGGTGAAAGACGGCGTGGTGTTCACACCGCCCAAGTCCCATCTGATTTTGCCCGGCATCACTTACGATGTCGTGATTGAGCTGTGTCAGAACAATGGTGTCCCGCTTGAGATCCGTGCCGTGGCAGAGGCTGAAGTGCGTGCTGCTGATGAACTCTGGATGACCAGCTCGACCAAGGAAGTGCTCGCCTTGGTTGAACTGGATGGACTACCCGTCGGTAATGGTACCGTTGGGCCGCTGGCGCAACGACTGGATGCGCTCTATCAGAATTTCAAGAATCAGGTCATGCGATCTGGTCTGGCGAGCTGAACTCGCCACTAATCTAATATAGGTATTCCCATGCAAAGTCAGCCTGAAACCCTGCTGGAGTTTCCTTGCCGTTTTCCCTTGAAGATCATGGGGGTTCGGCATGATGAGTTTTCCCAGACCATTTTTGAGGTTGTACGGGTACACGCACCGGATGTTCAGGCCAGTGATGTTGAAATGCGAATGAGTTCGGGAGGGAAGTATCTGTCTGTGACCGTGACGATCACCGCTACCTCCAAAGCCCAGCTGGATGACCTTTATCGCGCCTTGACGGCGCACCCGATGGTCAAGGTCGTACTGTAATAAAATCAGATCCATATCCCCCGTGCGGCCAAACCTGTTGGTCGCCGCGAAGCTGAATCATGCATATCAAACACCTGGGGCTGGTTGACTACGAGCCCACCTGGCAGGCCATGCGCGAATTTACGGCCAGCCGTACGGTAGAGACAGCAGACGAGATCTGGTTGCTCGAACACTTGCCCGTCTTCACCCTTGGCCAGGCCAGCAAGCCCGAGCACATGCTTCGCCCATCTGACATTCCGGTGGTGCAGATTGATCGAGGTGGTCAGGTGACTTATCACGGCCCTGGCCAGCTAGTGGCGTATCTGATGGTCGATCTGGCCAGACACAAACTTGGTGTGCGTGAATTTGTACGTCGCATGGAACAGAGCGTGATTGATCTGTTGGCTGACTACGATGTCGCTGCCGCAGGGCGAGTAGATGCGCCTGGGGTCTATGTGGGAGATGCCAAAATTGCCTCCTTGGGCCTACGTATCCGGAATGGCAAGAGCTACCATGGTCTGGCGTTGAATGTGGATATGGATCTCACGCCCTTCACATATATAAACCCTTGTGGTTATGCCGGGCTTCGAGTCACCCAACTGCGTGATTTGAATGTTGAGGCGAGCCTTGCCTCGCTTGCTTCACAACTGGCAGTTAAAATCAGTCACTTGTTAGCGCTACCGGGAGTTGCCTCGGTTGCTGATTATGCGCTGACCTCCCAACCTCAACCGCCTGAAGCATCATGACCCGTCACTCTGAAAGCAATACTCCATCTGATTCTGTCGCAATCGCGACGGAGGCCGTTTCTCCCAAACCTGTGGTGACAGGTGTGAAACTCAAGGGTGAGGCGAAGACGGCCCGCATACCGATCAAAATCGTGCCTCTGGATAAGCCTCTGGATAAGCCGGAGTGGATTCGCGTGAGAGCGCCAAGTGGCAGTCGTTTTTACGAGATCAAGAATATTCTGCGCGAACAGAAGCTGCACACCGTTTGCGAGGAAGCCAGTTGTCCGAATATTGGCGAGTGCTTTGGCAAAGGCACCGCTACCTTCATGATCATGGGTGACATCTGTACCCGGCGTTGCCCGTTCTGTGATGTTGGGCATGGTCGCCCAAATCCGCTTGATCAGAACGAACCTAAACATCTGGCTGAAACGATTGCAGCGCTGAAGTTGAAGTATGTGGTAGTGACTTCCGTTGACCGAGACGACTTGCGCGATGGTGGCGCCCAGCACTTTGCTGAGTGTATTCGGATGACGCGTGAACTCAGTCCCACTACTCAAATTGAGGTTCTGGTGCCGGATTTTCGAGGGCGGCTGGAAGTGGCGCTAGACATCTTGAGCCAGATACCGCCAGATGTCATGAACCATAATCTGGAAACGGTTCCACGTCTCTACAAGCAGGCCAGACCTGGCTCGGACTACCTGCATTCGTTAAAGCTTCTGAAGGAGTACAAGGCACTGCGCCCAGACGTTTTGACCAAGAGCGGCATCATGGTTGGTTTGGGTGAGACTGACGAGGAAATTCTGGAAGTGATGCGGGATATGCGTGCGCACGATATCGACATGATCACCATTGGCCAATACCTTGCGCCTTCGAATTCTCATCTGCCGGTTCTCCGCTATGTGCATCCGGATCAATTCAAGCTATTCGAGGCCGAAGCATACCGACTAGGCTTTAAACATGCGGCAGTTGGGGCGTTGGTGCGGTCCAGCTATCACGCAGACCAACAGGCTCATGGGTTGGTGTGATAAAGATTGCTGCCCGGGGGGATGTCTTCCGGGCGGAATTCTTGCACAAGTGGCTTAGCGATACGAAGACGAGGATCCTGTTTGTAGAATAGGCTTAACTGTTCATAGATTCTCGGATATTCCTCGTACAGCTGATGGGGAAGCTCAAAGAAACATTCAGAGAGCACCGCAAAGAACTCTGCCGGGTCTTGCGCTGCATAGGGGTCGATCCGCGTTGGTATTCCCAGCCTTAATTTGCGGCGGAAATCTTCAAAGCCGCGATTGAAGACGCGACTCCAGGTTTCTCGATTCATGCCTTTGTGAAGCAAGGGAAATCCGTTGGCTGAGCCATTCATCATGTCCAGCTTGTGGGCGCACTCGTGAATCACCACATTCCAGCCATCCAATGCAGGCGCTTTCGTGACATCCGGCCAACTGAGCAGAAGTGGGCCATCCTGGCGGGCCATGCCGATGATCTGTCTTTCCCCTTCGTGGACAAGGCCAACATCATCACGCCAGATGTCTCTGGCAATAAAGGGGCTTGGATAAATGATGACGCCAAGCCAATCCTTGTAACTATCAACATCAAGAGCCAGGATCGGCAAGCAGGCTTGAGCAGCAATGTTAGTGAGCATGGCAGGGGTCAGCTCAAAGTCATGCGCGCCGTAGAATGATTTCTCAAGCAGGAATCGCCGCATTCTATATTCCAAAGCGCCGCGCTCATCTTCAGTAAGGCCCTGCAAAAGAGGGAGGGTTTCTGCTAGGCGAGGCCAGCCACCAGCCGCCAGCAACTCTGCAGACATGGCTTCATGCTTGGGGCTAAAAGCGCGCTTGAGAAAGTCGAACATGGGTGGACTGTTGAAATAATGACGATAGCATTAATGTGAGGGCGTTGTGCCGAATCACAAGTGAGGGGTTCCGACTTTCTAGTGAATACGCAGGTTGTTGTGGTGAGTCGGTTCATGTGTCATTCATGGGCGCGCGGCCATGATGTGACTAGGCACTATTCATAAATGTGCTGCGACGGATGCAAGATAAGTCGAAATTGTGATGAGGAACGGCGTGTTGTGTTATCGCGCGTGCTCTTTAAGGCTATGTAATTAAGTTGTCGCATCTGGTCGAGGGACATTGATAAGCTTGCAAAAATTGCAGGTATCGGTTCTATGTAAAGTAACGGCCTTCTTGATATGGATGACAACTGCGTACTGCCAATTCTTACTCTTTGCTGGGGGTGGTTAGATGAGAAAGCTAATTTGTGTTTTAGGCCTGCTGACAAGTAGCGGCTTTGCTATTGCAGCACCGAATATGCAGGCGGGACAGTATGAGGTGACTTACAAAATGAGTACTCAAGGTGGTGGGGGCATACAGATTCCACCTCAAACAGTCAAAGTTTGTCTCGCTCCTTCTGACGTGGCGGATGTGCGCAAATATGCCATGCAGGGGCCTCATGGTAGTAACGGAAGTGACTGCAAACCAGTAGAGCAGAATGTTGCAAATGACCATGCCACCATCAAGATGCGCTGTGATGGCAAACAAGGTGTTTCCAATATCACTGTGGATGTGGGGTTCAAGGGGGATACGTATTCAGGGAAGTCAACTATTGATACGACTGCCGGCCCGCAAGGGCGGATGGTGATTGTCAGCGAGTTTACTGGCAGACGAGTTGGCGATTGTGCCAAGTAGGGGCTCTCTGGATTCATTTCATACCTAACCGCTTGCTTGGGCGTATACGAAGTGGAGTGATTGCACGAGAATATGTGGTAATTCCCGCACAGGTACCAAGGCTGCTTGGACCTTCGCCCAATATGAAGCTAGAATCCGCACCATGTCCAAGCTGCCAGAGCTTCTGGATATTTTCAGGAACGCCTGTCAATCTGCTAAAAATGGAATGCGGGTGTTGCAAGCGCGCAAAGTATTTAGAACGTGTTGTGATAACCCCAGTGCTCACCGCGTGTGCGCTTGCCATGTCTCTAGGCTGCTGATATATTCGGCGCGTGTTACTGTGGCAGGCCAAGGTAAGCAGGCTGCGGCACTTGTTTGTTGCGGTAGCAAGCTTGGCAAAGTTTGGGGAACTTACGACCACTGTCTGGCGTGGCGGTCGGTGAGAGTAACACTTAAGTAGTTTTGCTGAACAAACCTTATTTTCAATTGGAGAAACATCCCATGATGAAGAAAAAGATCCTGGCTTCTGCCGTGGCTACGACTTTTGTCGCTGGCATGCTGGCTAGCGGCAGCGCACACGCTGTTCGCATGTCGGAAAACGGCTCGGGCCAAGTACTGCTGGGCGCACAATACCTGGCACGTGCCGCTGATTACACAACAACGCGTATTCGCGTTGTTAACCCTAGCCTGACTGATGCAGTTAAGGCACGTCTGTCGCTGCGTTCCAAGAAGCATTCTGACGAATGTTTCGATACGGTTCTGTACCTAACACCTGGCGACGTTGCTTATCTGGATCTGCGTCTGAGCGCAGCAGGCAAGCCGGAAGTTTGGACTGATGATGATTCAATCTTGGCAAGCCGTAGCTCTGATGGCAGCCTGAAGTTTGCTTCTCAGGTTCCTGGTGGCGTTACCTTCCCGATCAACGAGTCCGTTGTTCTGAAGACCGAGCCTACTGCTGATAGCTGTGCTCAGGGTCACATTGAAGTGGTTGGTGCTTACTCTGCTGCTGGCGTAATTTCTGGCTTGGCAAGTGGTCTGCCGAACGTAACTGTTCGCCAGACAATGTCCAAGTTTGAAGTTATCCGTATTTTTGATACCCCTAAGGGTAGCTTGAATATCGCTGGTAACAACGTTACCAACAACCCTGCAATCGGCACAGGCCCTGCTGACCACGCTGCTCGCGTTCAGTTGTCGGGCTTCGTTGAAACCATCAAGAGCGATGATCGCATCGCTACTCCGATGAGTGCATTGCGTGACGGTATCAACCCTCTGACTGCTGGTGCAGTTACCTATGTAATTGGTAACCCGCTGCTGGATCCGACAGTTGGTAACGAAGTTAAGATGGGCCAAAACTTTGGTTCTCTGACTGGTGGTACTCTGAACCTGACTGGCACGATCGACACTATTAACGATATCGAAGCCGGTATCGCTTCTAGCAACCTGCGTGGCTTCTACGAGAACAATGGTGGTCGTGGTTTGAGCATGGAAGTTACCTTCCCGACCAAGTACCGTCACCAGTTAGTTAAGGATGCTTCAGGCAAGATGACCTACGGCGCTCCTTTCCACAACTACGGTGAGATCGGGTATGCAACTTCCCTGTTTGATAACCAAGAGAACAGCGCACCTGCTACTGTTTCCGAGATTTGCGTTGTTTCTCCTTGCCCGATTGCAACCATTTCTGGCAGCTTCCTGATTCACGAAGTGAACTACAACGTGGTTACTGGCGCTACCAACTGGAATCCTAGCTCTGGCTGGTACTCCACTAACTTGAGTGGTGTTGCGGGTGCTCCGCGTTATGACATCGGTGTTCTGGGTACTGCTTACGCAGGTATCCCGACGATCGGTTACACACACTACTTCTACACCAATACTGGTACGATTTCTCGCTCGATCGTAGAGCCTCTGAATCGTAACAACAACGTTGGTCAGAACTAAGACTGATGTGGTGTATGTAGGTCAGCAGAGTTATTGCTGATAAAAGCCCGCCAATTGGCGGGCTTTTTTATTGGGGAATATTCGCAATGTTGTGACAAATTTCCACTGTTATAATGGCCTTGAATGCAGTGGACGATTGCTTGTTATCAGGCAGTTCCTGATATGGTTGTTAAATACATTTTCTTGGGCAGGAGTTTTCCGTGAGGCATGGATTAAGTTTTTTTATGAAGGCGGTGGCAGCTTCTGTGGTGATGGCTCTGCCTGCTATTTCTTTCGGCTATACGAGTTCAAAATATGTATTTCCCGAGGTTGGCGGAAAATTCTACAAGGCAGTGCCCGAGACGGGTAAGCAGCAGATTTTTTACACATGGGTTAATCCACGCTCTGCGCCATCTGAACCAAGACAAGTGTGGCAGCTACTACCTGTAGATAATCATATTCGTTTTTCTATTTTGCTTCCGCCGGGTGTAAGTATTGCAACGGCTTACGCTAACTCGTATTTCTTCACAGATCAGCATTTTGGTGTGACAACCAAAAATATCCCATATTGTCCTCGCCCGTCGGCCAGACCTGCTGCTCCTCCTTATTGCAGTGAGCCTGGCGTGGAGTCGAGTAGCGAATATTTATATTTAAATGACCTTCCGATTTTTCGCGCTTTGAACAACTTCGTGTATCCCACGAGTGGGGGGACTGGAGTAATTAACGACAAAGCACGCTATGTTTATTTGCATTTATATAATGGATTTGAGCAGTCGTTTGAGTTTGGCCAAATGGATTTTTCAATGGTTATTGATGATCCAAAAATGTACATGGACTGGCTGAGGAAGCGTCCTTGGTCGTCAGTCTACGATGGCACACCTGGTCAGTCGAACGATGGTGTTGATGGGAGTCCCCCTGAAGGCTGCACAGTAAACTGTGGCCCAACGCCGTTTACTTTCAATCCTAAGCCAACCGCCACTCCTGGCTCAGAGGTGATTTCAGATTCGGTCACTCTGGCAGGACAAGGTGGGACATGGACTATCTCTGTCGGGACAAATGCGCAATATAGTCTGAATGGAGGGGCATTTACGTCAAGCGGTGGGCAGGCGAAGGCTGGAGATACTATTCGCCTTAAGGTAACAGCCCCTACAGGTCCGGGTACATCTCTGACAGCTACAGTGACAATTGGTACGACTACCGCCAATTTCTCGGTAACTTCCGTGGCTCAGACGTTGACTTGTTCCACTCTGAGTGGAGTTGCCAAATCGATTTACACCGGTCGTACCAATCAGTTATTGGGAGATCGCCTGCGCTTACAGGAAGAGTCTGGTGGTTCCATAAAAGGGCAGATTACGGGCAGCCTGAGTTCAGGCGTCATGTTTGCCGCGAATTCTTCAATTGGACTACGTTCCGATGAAGGTGGTGTTCCCAAACCAACCGCAGACATTTCCATCGGCACCAGCGCCAAGAGTCAAGTAGCGTTCACCTTGCCTGCTGATACCAATGACACCTTGCGCGGTTACCTCGAACTGGGAAGCGATGCTGCTCCGATTACACTGGATACAACATCTGCCACAACGGTCGGTGAGGTGTCGGTGACATTCGCCGGGGGGGCCAGCTGCGCGCCAAAGCTCGCGCAATTGAAAGATGCGACAACTTACGCAAATGTTCCGTCTGCGTCTTTAGTAAGCCTGGCACCGGGAGGCGCAGCTGTTGCTTTGCCTGAAATCTCAATTGCCGAAGCTGACAAAGGGGCTCTGGATCTAACGGGTAACAAGACCTTGGCTATCAAGCTGCCAACAGGTGTTACATTTGACACCTCGGTTGTGCCGACGGTGCAAGTGCTCAAAGCAGGTGCTCTGGCAGGTGATGTGCAGGTTGCCAGTCAGTTTGGTGGGAATACTGATCTGAAACTGACTTTAGGCGCGAACTGGAATAGCGCTACTGATGGTCCTTATACAATTGTCGTAAAAGGCTTGAAGGCTCAGGCTGACAGCAACACTACGGCGGCCGATTTCAAAGTAATGGTTGGTGGCAGCAAACAAGTTGGTGGTACCGCTTTGACCGACGCTGACTTCGGTTCAAACGAAGGTGCAAAAGCCACCAAGCGAGATATCAAGTTGGGAACAATCGGTGCTGGTGTAACGCCTTGGATTCCACCTGCCTCTGTGCAAGTCGCGGATCCCAAGCAAGCTCAGATCAAGGCTCTCAAATTGACACCTGCCAGCGCGGATAAGGGTAAGGCAGGATCCCTGTTTGTTGCGGCTACTGTTGGCAACCAATTGTTCTTCCTGACATCCGGTAGTGGTTGGATGCTGTATACCCGACTGCTGGAGTGTTTCGCGAGCGGTGGTCCTGGTTGTGATGGTGCCAAAATTGCTCTGCAATCTCAGGCAAATCTCGATACCCTGACTTTTGATGTGTTGGCGAACCCGTTAGACATCAGCGGACTCAAGCCTCTGCGGATTTTTGCGGGTTATGGCATGGGTTCTGATAGTAATAATCCGATGCCGGTAGATGGTCAAGGTAGTGCGGCATTTGCAAATATGCTGCGTAATCAGACCTATACAACGATTTACTCGCAATAATCAACGCGCTGTTCCTTTGAAAAGGACACCCCGGCTTGCCGGGGTGTCTTTTGTTTTGTTTGCTCATGAACAAGAAACTAGACAAGCTCGTACTATTTGGCCGTTATTTACTTTCCCATCCGCGACTGATTCCTCAAGTTATTTATGGTCTGTTTGAGGCATTTGGAAAGTACCGATTTAACGGAATCAAGGCCTTCATCAATCACTTCATTGCCAATGTAGGTTTTAATCCAGAGGCGGTTGCCAAGGAGTATGACCAGGTATGGCGAGGCTACAAAGCCACAATGACGCCAGAAAAAATTGGCGCGGCAATGAAGGTGATAAAGAATTGGACTAATCCCCCGCTGATCAGCGTCATTGTGCCGACTTATAATACGCCGGAGCATTTACTGCGGACGGCGTTAGATTCTGTACTGAATCAGTGGTATCCGCATTGGGAGTTATGTATTTCGGATGATGGATCGCCAGATCCTCGTGTCAGAGAAATTCTTGAAGAATATAAAGCCAGAGATTCACGCGTTAAGGTTTTATATAGCCAGGAAAATACGAATGCGGCAGCGGCTTCCAATCGCGCATTAAATATTGTGCGTGGCCAGTATATTGCGCTGCTTGATCATGATGATGTGTATGAGCCACAAGCCTTGTACCGATTGGCAGATGCGATTCTGGCGGATCAGCCGGATATGATTTATTCGGATGAGATCATCGTCAATGATGCAGGTGATTCAGTAGTCGCATTTGTTTTTCGGCCTGCATTTTCTCTTGAGTTACTACGCAATCATCCTTACATCGTTCATTTGGTATGTTTTAAGGCTGAGACATTGAAAGCAATAGGCGCCTTCAATGAAACATTGAAAATATCGCAGGATTACGATCTGATATTGCGTGTCGCAGAACAGGCAAAAGCCATTACACATATCCCGGAAGTGTTATACCAATGGCGTCTGCGCCCGAGTTCGAGTGGACATCAACAGCAGTCGGAGGTCATGGCTGTTTCAAAGCAGGTATTGTGTCAGCATTTGCAGCGTAGCAATCTTCCGGCGGCATCCGTGGTGGATGGTGACTGGTTTAACTTTTTCCGCATTGAATATCCGCAGCCTGAAAAGGCACGTGTTGCGGTGGTGATTCCTACCAAAAATCACCATGCTTTGGTCAAGCAGTGCGTTGAGAGCTTGAAGAAAACTATTTTGGATGTGGAATACGACATTGTGCTGGTTGACCACGATTCAAATGATCCTGAATCGTTGGCTTATTTCGCCTTATTTGCAGAACAACCTAACCATATTCTGCTTAAGCATTCAGGAGACTTTAATTTCTCCAGCATCAATAATGGTGCCATCGATAAAATTGCTGGGAAATATAGCCATTATCTGCTGTGCAATAACGATATCGAGGCCATTGAGAGTGGCTGGCTGAATAAAATGTTGTCCGCTTGTTATGAGCAGGATGTGGGAGCAGTCGGGGCCATGCTGTATTACCCGGATGGGGAAATGATTCAGCATGCTGGCGTGTGCGTTGGGTTGTTTGGTGCGGCCGAGCATTTTGGCAAATTCATGGGGCAGCATTTTGATCATGGAGGCTTGAATCCCGGCTATATCGGCAGTTTGATTGCCCGCCGTGAAATGAGCGCAGTGACAGCGGCCTGCTTGCTGGTAAAGGCGGATGTCTTCCACCAGATCCAGGGCATGGAAGAAAAAATGGCGGTGGGCTTTGGCGATGTCGATTTCTGCTTGCGCATTCGCGATGCTGGTTATCGCATCATGTTTTGCCCGGATGCACGGCTGATTCATCATGAGTCGGTCTCGCGAGGCAAGAGCACTACCGATCCGCATCCCGTCGATTCTGCGTTCTTCCGCGACCGTTGGTTTGACCTGATTGAGCGAGGAGATCCTTACTACAACCCGAATCTTGATAATCGTTCCACCTGCTGGGATATTTGGCGGCCATTTACCTGGCAACTTTTTCCAAGAAAGCGGGTATTCAGGAATAACCGATTCAGTATTAACAACTAAGCCATGCAAAACGATATCAACGACACCTTGCCCGAGACGGTCTTGATCAGCTTACGGTCGCGCATTGCCAAACAGAGGCAGGAGCTGATCGCGTTGAAACAGCAATTGCAGCAGGCTCAGGATCTGGCGGCACAAACGGCGGCGCTGCAGCAACAGCAGGCGGAGCAATTGCTGGCGGAGCGGGATCAGGCCAGGGCCGAGCGTGATGCGGCTCGCCTGGATGTGCAGCGCGTGCTGAATCGTAAGGTCGTGCGCTGGGTCGATGCCTTGAAAGGTGTGGTGCGGCCATCACCAGCCCGCGCGGAGGCAACAACCCAACGGGTCGCCCAGAGCGAAGAGGTGTCGGTCGAGCAACAGGAAGTTGGTCTACATGCGGATATCGTTGTGTGCGTGCATAACGCTTTGCCAGATGTCAAAGCCTGTCTCGCCTCGGTACTCCGTTATACCACGCTGCCTTACCGGTTGATTCTGGTGGATGATGGCAGTCAGGAAGATACCGCCGCTTATCTCAAGGCGTTTGCTTTTGAGCAGGGCGCGCATCTCATCAGGCACGAGGCCGCTTTGGGTTACACCCTGGCGGCCAATCGTGGCATGCAGGCTACCAGCGGTCGTTACGTGGTGTTGCTCAACAGCGATACCCTAGTGACCCCGCAATGGCTGGAGCGCCTGGTAGCGACGGCGGAGGTTCATCCGGTGGTTGGTATTGTCGGGCCGCTTTCCAATACCGCTTCCTGGCAGTCTGTTCCTGAGTTCGAACAGGATGGCGACTGGGCAACCAACCCACTGCCTGCCGGAATGTCGATCGAGCGGTTCAGCCAATTACTGGCCCTGCGTGCTGGCCGTTTGAATCCACACATGCCGTTTCTGAATGGCTTCTGCCTGCTGATCAAGCGCCAGTTGATTGATCAGATCGGTTTGTTCGATGAAGAGACCTTTGCCAAAGGCTATGGCGAAGAGAACGACTATTGCCTACGCGCCCGTGCGGCGGGGTTTGTCTTGTTGCTGGCTGATGACTGCTATGTTTATCACGCACAGTCCAAGAGCTATTCGCATGAGCGTCGGCAGCTTCTGGCCGAGGCGGCGGGCAGGGCACTGGCGGCCAAGCACGGTCAAGCGATCATTGATGCCGGAGTACAGCAATGTCGGCATTCCCCTGTGCTGCAGGGCATACGTGCCCGAGCCCGGCAGTTACTGGCGCGACAGACCCTGGTTGATGAGGGGCGCCGGCGCTGGGAAGGTAAGCGGATGCTGTTTGTGTTGCCAGTGGTCAATGCCGGTGGCGGTGGCAATGTGGTGGTGTCCGAGGTGCGGGCGCTACAGGAAATGGGCGTGGACGCCCGGATTGTCAATCTTGCACACCATGCCTCCAGCTTCGAGGCGGCCTACCCGAATCTGAACCTGCCGGTCATCTATGTTGAAGGGGAGTCGGAACTGGCGGCGATTGCGGGCGATTACGATGCCATCGTCGCCACGGCCTACCATACGGCGTTCTGGATTCACCGCGTTGGCCTGCTTCATCCCAAACTGATGTTGGGTTATTACGTTCAAGACTTTGAACCCTATTTTTTCGAGCCCCAATCGGCGCAATATCAGCGCGCACTGGCTAGCTATCAGCTCGATTCGCGAATCCGGTTGCTGACCAAGACACGCTGGAATGAAGCAGAGCTTGCCCGAATTGGTGCCAAGGCCAGTCGTATCGGTATCAGCTATGAAGTTGACCTGTATCGGCCAGCCAATCGGGCCAGCCAGCGTTTTCCCGAGGGCAAGATTCGGATTGCGGCCATGGTGCGACCCACCTCACCCCGCCGCTCGCCGCTGCTGACCATGCAGGTGCTGCGCGATATCAAATTGCGTTACTCCGATCAGGTCGAGATCGTGCTGTTCGGCATTGACCGTTATGACCTCGCCTGGAGTACCTATCAGACCGATTTCGAGTATGAGTTGCTCGGGGTGTGTGATCAGGCGCAGCTGGCAGCAGCATTCCGTGACATCGACATTTTTACTGACTTCTCAACGTTCCAGGCCATGGGCCTGACGGCGCTTGAGGCCATGAGTAGTGGCGTTGCCGTGATTGCACCCGAGGCGGGTGGGGCTTCGGAGTTCATACGGCATCGCGAAAATGCCCTGCTGGTTGATACCCGCTCGAAAGCCGCCTGCATTGATGCCGTGAGTGAGTTGATTACCAACCATGCCCTGCGGGATGCCTTGCAGCGACAGGCTTTGCTTGATGTCCCCATCTATCACCCACAAGGTGTTGCATATCGCATTCTGCAAACCTTGTTTGAAGAGGAGAGCGCATGAAGCCGCGTATTCATGTCATGCATGAATTTGCCACCGATGGCATGCCGCTCAGCTGCAGCTACATCCGCCTGCTGCAACCGCTGCAACACCCCTCGATTGCGGCGGAGTTCGATATCAGCTCGGGCCTGATGCTGACGGAAGAAGCCGTTGACGCGGTCATCGTTGAGCGTTTGTGGCATCCCCACCGGATGACCATTGCAATGGCAGAAGATCTGATCGCGACTATCCGGGCCAAGGGGGCAAAGCTTATCTATACCCTTGATGACAACCTGCTCGATCTGCACCGGGATGAGCTGCACAGCGGTTTTCCGTCGGAAGTGGATCGGCTGGTGGTGCGCCTGCTGCTTCAAGCCGCCGATGCGGTCATCGTTTCGACCGAACCCCTGCAACAACGCTGCTTGCAGTTCAATCGCCGGGTCTTTGTCGTGCGTAATCAGCTTGATGAGAGGCTGTTTCCGGTGTTGCCCAAGCCGCGCGACCACGACGATATTGTCATCGGCTATATGGGCACCTTCAGCCATTTCGACGACCTGCTGTCGATACTGGGCCCATTGCGCTCTGCCATGCGCCGCCATCAGGGCAAGGTGCGGTTCGAGATGGTAGGCATTACCACTAATCGCGCAGTGCTGTCATTGTTCGAAGGCTATCCTTACCGGATTGTCCACACTGGCAACGACTACCACTACCCGAACTTTATTCCCTGGGCCCGGCGCGAGCTGTGCTGGGATATCGCCCTGGCCCCGCTTTCCGACCGGCCATTCAATCAATACAAGTCCGAAATCAAATACCTCGATTACGGCCTGCTGGGTTTTGCCGGCATCTACAGCGATAACAATGTCTATCGCACCGCCGTGCGTCATGGCGAAAATGGGCTGCTGGCCAAGGACGACGCTGGCTGGACCGAAGCGCTCGATATGTTGATTACCGACCGCAATTACCGCCATCAGCTAGTCCACAATGCCTTTGCCGATGTCAGCCAGCATCGCACCTGGGCAACACAGAATGTTCACTGGCGTGACGTTTTGCACCAAATTCTCGATTGAGCCTGCCACCATGAGTTCCTCCCCAATTTCCTCTCCCCGCCTTGTCTCGCTACTGCCCGGAAAAAGCCTGCTGATGCTGGCTGCCCACGCGGGTGATGAGCTGGCTGCTGCCGGCGGTACGCTGGCGCAGGCAACCGCGCTTGGCTGCAAAGTCCATGTCGTGGTGGTCAATCAGACGGCTGATGTCTCCCAGCGGGCGGCTATCGCGGCTGCAGCCGAACTGGCGTATGAGCCGCCCATGTTCTGGCAGCGCAAAGACGGGCAGCTGATTGAACCTCTGGTTGAAGAGATCCGCCACTACATGCGGCTGCAAGAGGTTGATATGGTACTGGCGCCGTCGCAGTGGGAGGCCGATCCCTTACGCCGTGCCCTGGCGGCGGCGGCTTTCGAAGCCGTGCGGCGGGAAGGCGGGGCGTGCCATCTTGCACAGTACGCGCTGACGCATGTTTTGCGCCCACAATATCTGATTGACCTCGCAGGCCATGCGGTGGCCAAGCAACAGGCGTTGCAGCGTCTGGGCGGGCTGGCGGCAGGTGCCAGTGCCGGCTTGATGAACGAACTCAACCACCTGCATGCGCGGTCTTTGGGTGAGGTCGAGGTTGAGGCGTTCGAGTTTGCTGCGGCCAGCCAGTTGGCGGCGGGTACGCTGAGCTATTTCCTGTCGGAGTCCCGGCGGGTTGAAGGTAAAGCGATTGAAGACACCGGATTCCCGCTGGTGTCGGTCTTGATCCGCAGCATGAATCGCCCGCTGTTGCGGGATGCGTTGGACTCCATCGCGGCCCAGACCTGGCCGAATATCGAAGTGGTTGTCGTTAATGCGGGGGCGCAGTCGCACCGAAAACTGGGCGACCGTTGCGGGGCTTATCCGCTGCGTCTGGTCGAATCCGGCCGCGCCCTGCCGCGATCAGAAGCCGCCAACGTGGCGCTGGATGCAGCCGCCGGCGATTATCTGTGCTTTCTGGATGACGACGACTGGTTCCTGCCCGATCACGTCGCCAAACTTGCCACCGCACTGACGCAACAGCCGACCGTGCCTGCCGCCTATAGCGGGGTGCAGATGGTTGATATGGATGGTGGGGCCTTGCATCAGACCTACGATCGCCCATTCAGCAGGGTTCAGTTGTTGGCCGCGAACTATCTGCCCATCCATTCCATCCTGTTCCGGCGCAACGCACTGCAGCGAGGCTGCCGTTTTGATCTGGATTTTGATCTGTACGAAGACTGGGATTTCTGGTTGCAGGTCGCTCAGGGCGGGGATTTCCTGCACCGTCCCGGTATCAGCGCCTACTACCGGGTCGCGGCAGATACCGGCTCGGGGGCGCATCGCAGTGACGAGCGCGTACAAGCTGCGCGCCTGCAGCTGTTCCGCAAATGGGTCGGCCGCTGCGAGCCGCGTCAGCTGTTCGATATGCTGGCCTTGGCTGAGCGCGTCCCGTATCTCGAAGCGCAGTCGCACGATTTCCGTAAGCGGGTCAGTGAGCGCGAGTCCGAGCTGCATGAAGCCAAACTCAAGCTGAACAAGGTGGAAGCCAAGCTTGAACAACTGGCCCATAAGCTGCGTGGTGCCGAAGCCAAGGTGGTACAGGCGCAAGACCATGCCACCAATGTCGAACGCAGTCGCGACATTTTGCTGGGCGAGCGCGATAACCTGCACCGGGCGTTGCAGCGCCAGGGAGAGGCGTTCCAGCTCAAAGTCATGCAGGAACACATGCTGCGTGGCGAAGTGGACGGCATCCGTCATCAGGCGGCAGTGCTGGCCGAAGCCGTAGCCCGATTTGAGCAGCAATCCCAACACGCCGACCATCACTTGCGGCAGGCGCTGGTGCAGCAGACCGAGCTGGCGCGCAATCTGCACGACCGGCTGGCGGCGGTTTATCGTTTACGGTCCTGGCATCTGGCCAGCCGTTTGCGGCGGATCAAGGCCCGACTGACGGGGGCACCGCTACCTGCCATCGAAGGACTACCCGTGGTGGCAGTGCCGCCCGTGCCGGAATCCCCGCAGCTGAGCCTGCCGACACCACCCGCAGCGCCAGCCCCAACGGTACCCTCTGCACCAAGCGTTACCTTGCCGCCGGAATTCGCCGAGTTCCACGGCTGCTTTGCCGAGTCGCCCCATCTGACCGATGAGTTCCGCAATGCCATGCGTGCTCAAATCGACCAATTCAAGGTCCGGCCGCAGATCGGGGTGCGAATCAGCGTTGCAGGCGCCAAGCCGTTGGATCTGCTGCAATCGATCGATTCGGTACGTTATCAGCTCTACCCCGCCTGGGAGCTGTATCTGGCCGATCTGGAAGCAGCCCCGGCTGAGATGGTTGATCTGGTTGAACGCTCTGCCGCGCTGGATACCCGGATTCGCCTGATCGGTAGCCGCTGGAGCCGTGCTGACTATGTGTTTGCGGACCTGGTCCTGCCGGTGCGACCGGGGCAGCTCGTGGCCGAGCTGACGACTTATCGCCTGGCGATGTACCTGACCCGTCACAACGACATGCGAGCTACTGAAACCGGCGCCACCGTCGTGGATTACACCCAATGGCTGGCGGGAGAGCAGGTGGTCAATGGTCTCAGTCGTACCGAGATGCAATCGCAGCTGTCGCAGATGGCCCACAAGCCGCTCTTGTCGATCGTGATGCCGACTTATAACTCGGACCGCAAGTGGCTGGCGGCGGCGATTGAGTCAGTGCTCAGTCAGTCCTATCCGCATTGGGAACTGTGTATTTGCGACGATGCTTCGACCCGCGCTGAGACGCTCGACACGCTGCGCAGCTACCAGCAGAAATATCCTGATCAGATTAAAGTCTGCTTCGCGCCCAAGAATGGCCACATTTCGCGGGCTTCCAACCTCGCTTTGGCGCAGGCTGCAGGGGAGTACATCGTCTTGCTCGACCACGATGATGAGTTGCCGGTGGATGCCCTGTTCTGGGTTGCGCGTGAAATCAACGTGCATCCCGACGCCAACGTGATCTACTCGGACGAAGACAAGATCAACGAAGCCGGGGTCAGAAGTGAGCCTCACTTCAAACCAGACTGGAACTACCAGCTGTTCCTGTCACAGAACATCATCAGCCATCTGGGCGTGTACCGGACCAGTCTGGTCCGGGCAGTCGGAGGATTCCGCGAAGGCTACGAAGGCTCGCAAGACTACGACCTGGCCCTGAGGGTGATCGACCACTGCGACCAGCGTGGCATTTATCACATTCCCCGTGTGCTTTATCACTGGCGGACCTTGCCAGGCAGCACATCGACCAGCACCGGTGAGAAGCCCTATGCCCAGATTGCTGCAATGAAGGCCATCAACGACCACTTGCAGCGACGAGGCATCCAGGCCGAAGCGGGTGAGGCGGAAGAGACCATGGGGGCTTACCGGGTTCGCTACCAGTTACCGGAAAATCCGCCGCTGGTGTCGATCCTGATTCCGACCCGCGACAAGCTGGGCCTGCTCAAAGCCTGTGTGGACAGCGTACTGCAACGCACCGACTACCCGGCCTTGGAGATCATCATTGTCGATAACGGTAGCGTCGAGCCGGCCACGCTCAGTTACCTTGCCACTATCGTGCGTGATGAGCGCATCAAGGTGATCCGCGATGACGATGCCTTCAACTTCTCGCGTCTCAATAATGTGGCTGCGCGTCAGGCCAAGGGTGAGTTCGTCTGTCTGATGAACAACGACATCGAAGTCATCAATGCGGAATGGTTGAGCGAAGTGGTATCGCTGGCTCTGCAGCCCAAGGTTGGCATTGTTGGTTGCCGCCTCTGGTATCCGGATGGCCGTCTGCAGCATGGTGGGGTCGTGATCGGTGTGGGGGGGGTAGCCAACCATGCTCACTTGTTCTGCCGTCGCGGCAATCCTGGCTATTTCAACCGGGCGGTGGTGTTGCAGGAATTTTCGGCGGTCACCGGCGCCTGCTTCCTGGTGCGCAAGTCGATTTACGATGCGGTCGGCGGTCTGGACGAACAGCTGGCCGTTGCCTTCAATGACATCGACTTCTGCCTGCGCGTGCAGGCGGCTGGCTATCGCAACGTCTGGAATCCGTATGCTGAGCTTTACCACCATGAGTCGGTGTCCCGTGGCGTGGAAGACACCCCGGAGAAGCGCAAGCGCTTCGCTTCGGAAGTCGAATTCATGCAGAAACGCTGGGGCGATCTGCTGGAGCGGGACCCTGCCTACAACCCTAACCTGACCCTGCGCACCACCGACTTCGCTTTGTCGGTGCCGCCGCGCAAGCTGGATGTGCTGCCCTTGGCAGTGGTTGCGACTCAGGCGGATGAGCCGCTGGTTGTGGCGTGAAAATCCTGTTTGTGACCCGCGAGCAGAAGGCGGATCGCCGTTATGGACTTGGCAAAAGCATCTTGCCGGTTCTGGAGACCCTGGCGGCACGCGGTCATGCAACCGGTTATCTCTGCCAGGAAGATCTGGCCGAGGCGACGCTGGCCAGTTGGCGGCGCTGGCATGGCCGTATGCAGCCGGTGCTGCGCTGGCTGAATTCAGCGACCAATCTGTATGCGCTCAGCTGGTGCATTCTGGAGCGGGTGGCGATGGGACGGCTGGCCGTGCAGCACGCCCGAGCAGCCAGTTATAGCCATGTCCATTGCCATGATCCGCTGATCGGCCTGGGGTTCTGGTTGTTCTCAAGCCGTGCCTCGCGTCCCGTCTGGGGCGTTACCGAGCACGGTCATGGTAGCTATACCCAGGCCATGCACGAAGACGGTTTGCCGATGACGGCGCGGATCGGACGCTGGATGCGGCGTCTGGAGGCCTTCGTACTGCGCCGTGCAGACTGGGTGATTTCACCGACACCGGCGGGCCGCGACGCTTTGGCGAGGGATCTCTGCGAATACCCGTTGGCGCCGCATTGGCATGTGGTACCCCATGCCAGACCCGTGATCCAGTTCTATAGCCGGGACAAAGCCCGGCAGTGCCTGGGGTGGGATGCACAGACGCTTTATGTGGTGTCGGTAGGGCGCCTGGTTCCGCTCAAGCAGTTCCCGCTGGTCATTGAGACGTGCGCCCAGGTTCGGGCACCGCAGCCTCTGCACCTGGTGATACTTGGCGAAGGGGATGCAGCCGCTTTGTACCGCCATGCCGAGTTAGCTGGATTGGCGGCAATGACCATCACCGCAACAGACGACATCGGCCTGTATCTGGCGGCGGCTGATGTTTATATCAGCCTTACCCAGACCGAGAGTTTCGGCTTGGCGAATCTTGAAGCGTTGGTGGCTGGGCTACCTGCCATCTGCACCGCAGTGGCGGGGGTGCCGGATGTGGTCGGTGCTGGGGCGATGTTGATCCCCCCACGCCCGGCAGCGGCCCGGCAGGCATTGCAGTCACTGCTCGATGATGCCGACGAAAGACACCGACTGGCCGCCTGTGCGCGCACCCACGCCGCGCAATTCCCTGATCTGCACGAAGTCACGACCTGCTATGAATCGATTTATCAGCAAGCCCGACCAAGCCATCAATAGACTGGCTGATTGTCCGTTGCCGCAGGCCCTGACCCTGCCGATGGGCGGGCGGATTCTGGT
This sequence comes from Parachitinimonas caeni, assembly GCF_030129945.1. GTDB lineage: Bacteria > Pseudomonadota > Gammaproteobacteria > Burkholderiales > Chitinimonadaceae > Parachitinimonas > Parachitinimonas caeni. The sequence goes on along the minus strand of NZ_JARRAF010000002.1, from coordinate 31,007 downwards.
GCTGGCCCCCCATGCCGACGACGAAACCCTGGGTTGCGGTGGCACAATCGCCCTGCTGCGCCAGCGAGGTTGCACGGTGCGGGTGGTGGTGGTGACGGATGGCCGTAAAGGGGATCCTCACGACTTCTGCGCGGGGGAGGTCTACACGGTACGCCGGCAGGAAGTGTCGGCAGCAACCGCCGCGTTGGGGGGCACAGAGCTGGTGTTCATGGATGAGCCGGATGGCGGTGTGGTTGCCAATGCCGAGTTGATTCGTCGTCTGCAGGCCGAGTTTGCCAATTTTGCGGCAGACTGGTTATTCATTCCGTCTTTGCTTGATTACCACCGCGACCACGTTGCCACGTCTTACGCTGCGCTGGCCGCCTGGCGGCGCATGGGTCAGCCAGGGCGGGTGTTCTTCTACGAGATCTGGGCGCCGTTGCCGGCTAATCTATTGGTGGATATTTCAGCCGTCATGTCGCAAAAAAAGGCAGCGATCGACTGCTATGTGCTGCCTCTGCGCTATTGCGACTATCGCTCGGCCAATCTGGGGCTGGCTGCTTATCGTGGTCTGTATTGCCCGCCAGCCGAAAGCCAGCGTTTTGCCGAATGCTTTACCGAAGTTCACCCGGCCCGTTGGCCATTTGGTCTTGACCATCTGCTACTGCATCTACGCATGCGGCTGGAAAGACGCCTGCACTCAGCCTGAACGGCGCGGTCCGCCAATTCGACGCAAGCCATCTCGCAGACCGGCCAGCATATGCCCAAGCCGGCTCGCTGCCTGACCAAACAGGATGGGTTGGATCATCAGCTTGGCAAGGGTGCGGCCAACTTCACGTACTTTCCAGCGTAGCGGGATATAACGTAGCCGGCACAGGGCCAGCAGATTGCGGCAAAAGTAATACCCGCGTTCTGCAGAGTGGCGGGGGATGCGGCGGTTGAGCAGCGGCAACTTGACCAGGCTGTCGCCAATATCGTGCTGTAGTACCGCATCTTCCACCACAAAGCAGGGCCGACCGCAGGCCCAGGCCCGAAATCCCCACTCAATATCAATGTATTGGATAAACAAGGGTTCCATGAACTCGCCGACCACCGTGTAGGCATCCAGCCCAATCAAGGAACCCGAGCTGATGGTGAAATCGACCGCCTGCACGGCGCGAGGCAGGCGGTCTGTCTGGCGTTGCGGCAGCTGTGGCCGCCGCTGATGCTTGCGATCAAGATAAAGCGGCCCCACCAGTCCAGGCGAGATTCCCAGCGAGCGTAGCTGCCCGTCTACGGCAATCAGCCGCTCCACCATGCCGGCTTCACAAAGACTGTCCTGATCGAACAGCAATAAATGGCTGGCCCCGCTGCGGCGGGCTTGCTTGGCCAGCTGGTTATAGGCTGCGGCCAAGCCGATATTGTGGGGAGACTGCTGCCAGCTCAGATGGGGCGTCGTGGCTACGGCCTGACGCAACTCGGCAGCATTGCGACTGGCGTTATCGAAAACCAGTACCCGGTCAACGGAATCAATACAGCTGCTGATCAGTCTGCGCAGGCGCGCCGGGTCGGCGTTATGGCAGACGATGCCGGCACAGACGCTGATTCTGGCATCACTGGCTGGCATGGCGTTGGGCGGGCCGGTACAGCAACAGCACGGGTTCGGCGTAGTGCTGGTTGCACCACGCATGCTTGTTCTCGATGACGGCAGGAACGTTGTGATCGGCAGGAAGGGGGGCAAAGCCCTTGCCCATGTAAAACTCGGCCAGCTTGGCAAAAGGCAGACAATACAGCGGAGTGTTGGCTGCCTGTTGCAACAGGCTGTCTACCACGACGCTGGCGATGCCCAGCCCGCGAAAATCGTCGAGTACATAAATACCACCCAGCTCGCCCTGGCCATTCTCCAGCGGTACGACACGGCCCAAGCCCGCCGCTTGGCCATTGTGGCTGGCGATGACGATCAATTCACCGCTGTGGGAGGGGGTGAAGTCAATGGCGGCATAGCACTGGTTAACCCAGTCCAGATCTGTGGTGTCAGCCTGTCGAACGGAAATGCTCATAGTGGTTTAAGTAAACTTGGTGACAGTTATTTGAAGTCGGTATCGCCGCCAGTGAGGAACCAGCGGTCGCGCAGCTCGTCAGCGGTGGGGCCGGGCGACCAGCTGTTGCACGGAATGACAACGCCAGCGTCGGACTCGGTGGCGCCGGTGGCCAGCAAAGCCTGTTGCCAGGGGCGGCTGATCCAGGCATTCAGGCGAGGCGCCCCCAGCTTGGCGGCGGCCCAGCGTGCGGCCTGAGCCAGTTGTGGCCAGCGTTGACGGGGGGCGATCCAGTCCATCCATTCCACACGGTCATCAAACTGGCGCAGCACAATCAGTCCCTGTGGTCGCCGGCTGAGTTTATGGCGCAGCAATAGCAGGTGATAAGCCGTCTGCGGACGGTGGAAATAGCGGTGCTCAATCCAGCTGGCATCACGGATGCCGATGATGCCATCGGCGAATTCGGGGGCCATTTCGGCCCACAGGCCATTCACGGCTTCACGCCAACCTTTACTCGAAAGTTGCAGAGGCTCCAGCGACCACGTCCAGGGTAATGGGCTGGCGTCGGGTGTCCAATTGAGTTCGGCAACGCTGCCAACTTCGGCATACAGCTTCTGTCGTGCCGCCGTGGCTAATGCCCGCTTGGTTGGAAAGCCGAATCCGAGTAGATAGGGCTTGTTGTAGCCCATCCAGTTATCAAGAAAATACGAGGCGGCCAGCATGAAGGGGCCGCGATGGCTGAGCGTGCCACGCTCGCTGGCCGCGACCATCACATCACCGATCTGGGCGGCAGCGGCTGGATGCCCCCGGTACAGGATGGGCCGGCCAATGCCGCCATAGTGGGCAACCAGCTGGCCCGAGGTATTCCAGACCCCGCTGGCCCGACCACGGCCATCGCCATACTTCCAGTGCCAGAGTGCGGGTGTCAGCTCGCTGCCAAATACCTCGCCAAATAGCTGACGGATCGCCTCGGACTGTTGCACGTCCAGCTCGGCGGCTTGCCAGCGCGAGGTGGACTTCCGGCTAAAGCGCAGCAGGGCATAGCCGTAGTCGCCGGCGTAGTAACGCTCGCGGTAGCGCTGATTGGCGCTATTGACGCCATCAATATCCGCTTCGGTCAGCGCCAGATCGCTAAGCAGGGCCTGGCGATAGCGGTCGAAGCGGTTGAGCAGCCAGTCTGCGGTGGTGCGGGCGGCGGCAGAAACATCAGTTTCAGCGTGCAGCGTATAGCCTCGGGCATCAGCAGCCTGGCGGAAGGCTGTCAGGGGGTGCAGCGATTCGCCCGCAGCGGGCGGCACATTCCGGAACTCGTCCAGAACCACCAGCGTGCCACCCGGTTTAAGCAGGCGATCCACCGCATCGAATAGATCATCGAGTGCGATGTACTGGGCGCTTTCCTGAAACATCACACAATCAAAGCGCTCGCCGGGGTTGAAATCTTCAAGCCGGGTCAGCCGCAGATCCAGCGCCTGGCCATGCTGGGCATGGACATAGGCGATCTGGCTGGCGTCTGGGGTGATGCCGGTCACCTGATAGCCGGCGGCAACCAGGCGGCTCAGCGTGGTGCCAACACCGATACCGACTTCCAGCAAACGGCAGGGGGGCGGCAGTTGGGCAAACAGCAGCTCAGTCGAGCGCTCCTGGGCAGTGGTGACCGACTCATCGAGGTGCTCGAACAGGCCGTAATGCAGATAACGTACTTCGCCGGTTTCCAGCCACAGCACATGGGCGTAGGCGTTGAGCGGAAAGGAAAAGGCCTGATAGGGACGGGCAGCGGTCATGGTGATCCGGGTCAGTGGGTGGCTGAGTCAGTGTGCCAGCGGTGGGGGAGCTCAACAACGCCCTGCGCGAGCCCCGTCTGGCTGACGGTGATGACGGCGGCGCGATCAACGTGTTCGTAGACATGAATGGCTTTTTCGCACATCAGATACAGGCTGACGCCGTACTCGCCCTTGAGCAGTGGCAAAGCCGGGAATTCGATGGCTACTTCGCCGCTGCCATCCGGTTGGCGCGTCAGTTCCAGACCATCGTTGATGCTGCCGGCGCTCGCGACAATCATGCCCGAGCGATTGAGCAGGGCGATGGCCAGGCTGGGTGTGGGCAAGTGGGCCGGCGCGGCATAATGGACCCGGACTAGCAGGTCACTGCGGCCGCAGTGTGCATCCAGCTGCTTGCCGGAGATGCCGTCCACACTGACGACGACATCGGTGATCTTGGGCAACGTATGAGTGCTGCTGGAGGGAGCGGGAGGCGTCGCCAGCGGAGAGTCGTTGGCCTGTACCAGATCCGGCATGTCGTGACCGCTGTTGAGAAAGTCGTTATACGCGGCCACCACCTCATGCGGCTCGCCGATCATCTTTGCCTCGCCGCGCTCCAGCCAGATGGCGCGATTGCAAATGGCTTCGATCTGATACATCGAATGCGAGCAGAACAGGATGGTCTTGCCGGCTTCCTTCAATTCCATGATGCGATCAAAGGATTTGCGGGAAAACAGACCATCGCCCACCGAGAGCGCCTCATCCACGATCAGGATGTCAGGATCGACGTTGATCGCGACAGAGAACGCCAGCCGCACATACATGCCGCTGGAGTAGGTCTTGACCGGCTGTTCGATGAAGTCGCCGATGTCGGCAAAGGCGGCAATCTGCTCGAAGCGGGCATCGACTTCGGCCTTGCTCAGACCGAGGATGGCGGCATTCAGATAGACGTTTTCGCGGCCGGTAAAGTCGGGGTTGAAACCAGCGCCCAGCTCCAGCAAGGCCGCGATGCGGCCGTTGACCTGCACCTGACCTGAGGAAGGGGTAAGGGTGCCGCAGACCAGCTGCAAAAAGGTGGATTTGCCTGCGCCATTGCGGCCCACCAGGCCGATGACTTCACCGCGACGGATATCGAGTGACAGTTGGCGCAAGGCCCAGAATTCCCGGTAGTAGCGCCTCCAGCGGCCGAATACAAACTGCTTGAGCCGGTCTTTGGGCGAATTGAAAATCTGGTAACGCTTGGCAACGTCTTGTAAGGAAATAGCTAAAACCGACTGCATGGGTGCCCGGAGCGGTGGCCCCGACTGAGGTACGAAAGCGCCAGATTGTAGCAGAGCGGCCAAGCCAATCGCTCGCGCAGGCCAACGCAAGCGGAGCCAACCCGGTGCGAGGTCAGTCTGACAGCGCTTCCAGCCAGAGCGTGACGGTGGTGCCCTGGCCTGGAGTGCTGGCCAGCGCCAGGCTACCGCCTAGCAATCCCATGATTTCCTTGACCAGCGACATTCCCAGCCCGGTACCTGGGATTGGCCCGGCCGGATTGGCGCGGTAAAAGCGTTCGCAGATACGCGAAAGTTGCTCAGGGGTCATGCCTATGCCCTGATCCCGCACTTCGATCCCCACCAGTGGACGCTGACCATCATCTTGTTGCGCGATGAAGTTGATACGGACTTCGCCGCCATCGGGTGAATATTTATGCGCATTGGCGATGACATTGGTCAGCGCTCGCGAGAATTTTTCTTCGTCCACCCGAACCCGGATTGGCTGGCTGGGGTAATCGACCAGCGTCGGTCGGGCGTTGCCATCGGGCAGGAAATTATCGACGGTGGTGCGGACTACATCTGCCAGCGAGACCTCACTCCAGGCGAAGTCGGTGCCGGCGCGGGCTTCGATCCTTGCCAGATCAAGCAGTTCGTTGACCATCTGCGACAGCAATCCCGATTGCCGGTGAATGCGCTCCAGCAGCTCGCGCTGGCGGGCTTCGTCGTACTTGCGCACCAGCAAGAGCTGCGAGAAGCCGAAGATGCTGGCCATGGGAGTGCGCAACTCATGGGCGGCTGTCGAAAGAAACTCGCTTTTCATCCTTTCGACTTCACGTTCGCGGGTGACATCGCGCAGATACAGCACGAAGCCGGCGTTGCTGCCGTCGCTGTGCTGCATGGTGCGCACCGAACGTTGCACGACGCAGAGTTCGGGTATGGCCAGTTCCAGCTCGTCGTTGCCTTCAGGCAGCAGGGTGGCGAGCGAGGCATAGTTGGCAGCCTGATGGCAGAGGCTGCGCAGCCCGGCTTCGAGATCGTTGCGGCTGGCGCCATCCTTGCGTTCCAGGCCGGTAATGCGATGGAAGGCCGGGTTGGCATAGGTCCACTCGTCACGCTCGTTGCAGGCGACAAAACCATCCGGGCTCAGCGTAAAGATGGCGCTCAGCTCGCGGGTGAGCTTTTGCAGCCGGATCTGATCACGCTGACGTGCCACGAACTGCGCCAATTGCTGACCAATGGCCTGTAGGGCCAGCAGCACGGCGCCAGCTGGCGGGCTGATGCGTTCCTGCCAGAATTCAAGAATGCCGAGCTGGCGGTCTGCAACGGCCACCGGAACCACCACACGATAAATCAGCCCGGCGGCTCGGGCCTGGTTGACCAGCTGGCAGGTGCTGAATGCCGGCAAGGGTTCGCAGAGCGGTTGGTTGAGCGGTAATCGGCTACCGGCACAGTCCTTGTCTTCAGGCAGGCTGGCATGGGCCGACATCGCTTCCGCCAGCTGCAGCAGGCTGGCCCGTGGTGCATGCCAGACCGCATCACAGTGCAATTGCGGATCGGGCTCGTGTGCCAGCCAGATGGCGCCCAGCTGGTAGTCGAGGCTGGTACAGAGGATGTCGAGCACCCGGATCAGCCGTTCATCATAGCGACCGGTGTCGGCGAGGATACGTGCAACGCCGTATTGCAGCTGGATGGTGAGGTCTGTCAGCCGCTGTGCGGTAATGTCGCTGGCAATAGAAATGAAGCGGGTGACCTCTCCGGACTCATTGGTGATGGCCTGCAATTCGAGCGCCACCCAGAATTCCCTGCCGGCGCGGTTGCGGTTGAGCAGTTCCACGCGGAAGCTTTCGCCGGCTTCCAGCCCGTGCCGCATATGTTCGACGGCGACGGGATCGGTGCGGGTGGTCTGCAGCAGGTCTCCAGGCTTGAGGCCAATGACTTCGTCGAGCCGATAGCCGGCCATCCGGGCGAAGCTCTCATTGGCCCATTCGATATGCCCTTCGCGGTCGGTAATCGCAACGGCGCTATGGGTCAGCGTGGCAACCAGTGACAGCGTGCTGACGTCGATCTGGTCCTGATGGGCCGACGGGGCCCTGGCGGTGTTGACGATAGCGCTGTCCATGAAGCCTCTCCTGCAAAGATGGCCGGGTCATTCACCCCGCCGTGCCCAGCCCCAAAACTCGGCCCGGCGCGACCGGAAACAAAACGTCAACAGAGCCTAGCTGCTGCCGTTCCGGGCAAATTGCCGCCCCTGAATCAGCCGGTGCAGCTCGGCCATCTGGATCGGCTTGCCAAATACCGGAATGTCCGGTGGCAAGCCACCTCGATCCTGGATATCGGCAGGCCGCAACGCCGACATCACGACGATCTGGATGTCACGGTACTGCGGGTCTTCCCGCAGATGCCGGATCAGGCGGAAGCCGTCCATGCCCGGCATATTCAGGTCAGTGATCAGTAGATCTGGCCGACGTCGTCCCAGCTTGATCAATCCCTCGAAGCCATTGCCGGCCATTTCAAAGGTGACAGGCGGTTCCCAGCCTTCCATCGTCAGTTCCATCAAACGCCGCAGGTTTTCATCGTCCTCGACCACCAGAATGTGCAGCGGCACCAGCTTGCCCACTTCGTTTATCTGCAAATCCGTACTGGCTGCCAGCACCCCGGAGCGTTGCTGCAGCAGGGCCTGCACCGAATCCCGCTCGATCCTGCGGTGTCCGCCGGCCGTTTTCCAGGCACGCAAGGTGCCGGCCTCCACCCACAGTTGCACGGTGCGCAGCGCAACGCCGAGTAGATCGGCCGCTTCCCGGGTGGAGAGATAGTCAGTGTCTGATGGAATTTCTTTCATATTTATCATTATTACTATTTTTTTTGCGAAAGCAAGTCATCTGGTCTGTTGGCGAGGCGGGTTGGCTGCAATCCGAATGCAGACAGATCCGGTGCCATTGCGACAAAGGGAGCTAACTCAGGCCTCTGATGTAATAGGAATTTTTGGCTAGGTGGCCATCTGCCGCGGTACTGCAGATGTCTGGCGACGAACGGTATTTGATAAAAATGATATAAATGATAAAAATGAAACCGTGAAAAGACGGAGGCTGCCATGAACAACACGCTGAAGGAAATCCTGGGTGGTATGTCCGAAGGATTGGTACTGGTTGGATTCGACGGCCGGGTGCGCTACAGCAACGCGGCAGCCGAAAGGATGACAGGTCTGGAGCGGCCACAACCCTTGCCGCCCGGCCCGTTACGCGAAGCGATCAGTCGCATTGCCCAGTCGCCGAATGCCGATGCTGCTGAATTCGTTCTGCGCGAGTCGTCGGCTTCGGTGGTGAAGGCTCGCTGCCTGCCCGGCATGCAGATGGGTGAAGCGGTGGTGCTGCTGACCGAGAGCCGCAAGGAAGGCTTGTACCGGCAGGCGCTGGACAATTTGATGACCGTGATCGGCCTGGATCTGCGCGAGCCATGCAACCAGCTGGCGGGCAGTCTGAATGCGCTGATTGAAGATCAACCTGAACTGGCCGAGCAGCTGGAGGCCGTGAACAAGGTGTCGGAGTTGCTGGGAAAACTGGCTGATCTGGGGCAGTTGTGGGGCAGTGATGGGTTCGACAGTGAAGATCGCATCGTGCTGCACGAAATGCTGGCCGAGATCTGGACCGAGCTGTCACCGCAGGCCAAGCAGCATGGCGTCCGCGTCTCGATCAACGGTTTGAATGCCGACAGTGCGCCGGTTTACGGCAGCCGGGTCTGGCTGAAACGGGCGCTCGAAGAGTGCCTGCGCGAAGCGATTGCATCTTCGGCTAAAGGCTCGAATGTCGAAATCGAGGGTCGGCAGATTGGTCAGCGCATCATGCTGGTGTTCCGCAACCTGGGCTTCTACGCCCCGCCAGAAGCCGGCAGCCGTTCATTCCTGCCTGTGCCGACGGTGTCGGCTGAACGCCGGGCCGAAGCGGTGATCGGTCTCAATCTGTGCAAGCGCATCGTTGAATTGCATGGCGGCGCCTTGCGGGAAGAGTGTGAGTTTGACCAGCTGGACTTCGTGGTCGAGTTGCCAACCGGAGCCCCCGTTCGTAGCAACAACAGCGAGCTGGATCTGGCACAGGCCAAGCGCTATGCGGCTGATATGTCCCGGTTGCTGGCGCGGCGCAACAAGGCCAAGGATGCGCCTGCCGCCGGTTGAACGGTGGGTGGATGGGCCAGGCCCTTGCCCGCAACGCTGATCAGGATTCACCCCCAACGCGTTGCGGAGCAAAGACCTTGAGCCGTGGGCAAATGAGTTTCCGTGCTGTGGACGATGCGGTATGGCACGGAAGGGCGGACTGCGCATCGGGAGCAAGATCATGCACAAGATTCTGATCGTCGAAGACCAACCCGACATTCGCACCCTGGTGAGAGTGACGCTGGAGTTTGAAGACTTCGAAATTCATGAAGCCGGCGATGGGGTCAGCGGCCTCAAGCTGGCAGAGGCCATCCGGCCGGATCTGGTTCTGCTGGACGTGATGATGCAGGGCGAGCTGGATGGCTACCAGGTATGCAGCCGGATCAAGGCCAACGGCGCCTTGCATCAGACCAAGGTCGTGCTGCTGACGGCCAGAGGTCAGGCGTCCGACCGCGAAATGGGGCGTAAGGCCGGGTGTGATCAATACATGCTCAAACCCTTCAGCCCTCTGGAATTGATAGAGACGATTGATCAGCTGCTTGCCCCGGCTTGAGGAGTTGGCCATGCAGACCCCCTATCTCGGTGATGACAGCTTCTCGTTTGAGGAAAGTGTCATCGGTGCTTTGCGGCAGGCGGCTTCCGACCAGCGGATGCTATATGAAGAGTTGCGCGATGAATTCGAACGTCAGGAAGACGCCGGCCTGCAGATGATGTTGCGGCTGGCCTCGGTGGCCGAATTCCGTAACGACGAGTCAGCGGCCCATATTGTGCGCATTGGGTGTCTGGCTGAAGAGCTGGCCCGCCTGGCTGGTTGGTCGTCCAGCTGGTGCACCGCAATCAGGATGGCCGCCCCGCTGCACGATATCGGCAAGCTGGCCATCGCCGATGCCACCTTGCTCAAACCGGGGCCATTGACCGAGGCCGAGCGTGTCGCCGTCAACCGCCATTGCGAAGTCGGGGCGCACTTGTTGTCGGGATCGACCTCGCCGGTACTCAAACTGGCGGCAGAAATCGCCCGGACCCATCACGAACACTTTGATGGCTCCGGTTATCCGCAGGGTTTGCAGGGACGCGAGATTCCGCTGTCAGGACGGATCGTCGCGCTGGTGGACTTTTTCGATGTGCTGGCGATGGATCGTTGTTACCGGCCCCGTTATGGCGATGATCAGATTTTCGACATGATCGTCAGCCGCAGTGGCCGTCAGTTCGACCCCACGCTGGTGGATTTGCTGATTGCGAACGCCCCGCACTTCCGGGCGACTCGCGACCATATCGGTAACAAGCCGGTCGGCGTCGATATTCTGCGGCGCTACCAGTCCCTGCCTCGGTAGGGGGACCGGTTACGTTTTGGTAGCCCCCTCGTACCCGTTGAATGTCCAAGGAGATGATCATGTACGGATTGGTGAACAAAGCAGTCGAAGGCCTGGTAGTCAGCCAGTTTGGACGCCCAACCTGGGATCGCATCCGCAAGCGTGCCGGCATTGAGGACGAAGAATTCATCGGCATGGAAACCTACCCGGATGACGTGACCTATCGCCTGGTTGGTGCTGCATCCGAGGTGCTTGGATTGCCGCCGGACAAAGTGCTCGAAGCATTCGGCGAGTATTGGACGCTTTATACCGCGCAGGAAGGGTATGGCGAGATGTTCAAGGCGGGCGGCAACAGCATGCGTGAGTTTCTGGGCAATCTGAACGCCATGCATGGTCGGGTCGAGTTGATCTACCCCAAAACCATCCTGCCGCACTTCCGCTGCGAAGATCAGGCCGACGGTAGCTGGTGGTTGCACTACCAGTCGTCGCGGCAGGGCCTGGCGCCAATGGTGGTCGGACTGATTCGCGGTCTGGCCAAGATGTTCGGTGAGACGATCGAGATCGCCCAGATTGCCGACCGCACACAAGGGGCGCCCGAGGATGTGTTCAGCATCCGCCGGCTGGCTTGAAAGCGGTTTGCAAGATCGCTGCGCGGTCGCGATCCGGTGGCGGGCAGTACGGTGCGGCCGTCTGCCTGACGGACTCGCGCTCGCGCAAAGTGCAAATCTGGTGGGCTGTGTGGATGCGAGGACAGCCACCCAAGACATCATGAGAGGTCGGCATGCAACTCGATCCTACGGGCTTCGCAGCGTTGTTTCCCTTCTTCATCGTGTTCAACTGCAGTTTGCAACTGGTGGAACTAGGGAGCGCACTGCAAAAAACCTTGCCGGCTGCCGAGCCTGGGCAAGATTTACGGCATTGGTTCAAGATTCACCGGCCGGCGGGCTGTGATAGCTACGAGGCCTTGCGCGCGGTGACGGGTGATGTGGTGGTTTTACATTGTTTGCAGTCTGAAAGTCTGAAACTGCGGGGACAACTGGTGGCTTCGGATGAGGCCGGGCTACTGACCTTTGTCGGCTCGCCAGTTGCCAACCAGATCGAAGAATTACAAGCACTCGGCCTGGGCCTGAGTGATTTTTCCGCACACGACCCGATCTACGAATTCCTGCTGATGCAGCGTTCGATGAGTCTGGCTTTTGAAGATGCAAAGCGGATGGCCGGCAAACTGCGCGAACGCTCACGCCAGCTGGCGATGGTGTTTGACCTGAGTCCGGATGGCTTTGTCTCATTTGCGGCGGATGGGCATCTAATCAGTGCAAACGCTGCAGCCTGTCAGCTGCTGGAAAAGAACGATGAGGAATTGGCCGAGATGTCGCTGCAGCCCTTTTGCGACATGCTCGAAAGCTGGTTGGAGCCAACACACGGCCAGCCTTCGTCAATCGCCCATGGCACGCTGGTGCTGGATTCTGGCCGGGTGTTGACGGTAGAGCGCCGGGACGCTGCAGATGGCTCAATCGTGTTCTATTTCCGCGATGTCAGCCGCGAGCGCGAGCTGGACCGGCTCAAGAGTGAGTTCCTGACAACCGCTGCCCATGAGCTGCGTACCCCGATGGTCAGCATTTTCGGTTATGTCGAGCTGATGCTGGCCCGCACATTCCCGCCAGAAAAGCAGGCCAAGATGCTGGGTACGGTTCATAAACAGAGCAAGTTGATGATGGGCTTGATCGACGAGTTGCTGGCGCTGTCCAAGCTCGAATCGCAGCATGGGGCCGACTTCGTCTTTGCCCGGCAGAGCCCGATGCCGGCCATTCTGCGCAGCACCGATGCCCTCAAACTGCCCGAGAACTTTAGCTTGCAGCGCAGCTTGCCAGCAGAACTGCCCGAGGTGCTGGTCGACATCGACAAACTCACCATGGTGTTCGACAACGTGCTATCCAACGCAATCAAGTATTCGCCAAACGGTGGCTTGATTTCGGTCAGCGCACGCTACGACGAATCAGAAACCGGGCGTGGTGTGGAAGTGGCGATCAGCGATCAGGGCATTGGCATGTCGCCTGAACAGACGGCCCGCGTGTTCGAACGCTTCTTCAGGGCGGACCCCTCGCAGCATATTCCAGGTACTGGCCTGGGCATGTCGATCGTGCGGGAAATACTCGATTTGATGGGGGCGAAAATAAAGGTGGAAAGCCAATTAGAAGTCGGGACAACTGTCCTTATATACCTGCCTGTCAATTCTCAATGACCTCAGGTTGGTCCGGCAAAATGAATAACAGCAAATGCTTATTTAATGTCGGGCATAGCCCAAACAAACTGCAATAATCCACGATTTTTGCGTAAACAAATAAGCCGGTGAATTTCGCAGTATTTACACGCGAATCACCGGCTATTTGCATTATCTTAATACCCGTAGTCTCAGTGGGCAGATTTATGGCTGTTGGTCATGAAGCCCAGCTGGAAAGCAAGTTGTAAGCCAGTTTGATGGTGTGGCAATCGGGCAAGACCGTGGCGGTAGCGGGTAATACGTAAAATATCCGATTGATTATGCGATTCGACTTATCTGGTGTTATCTGAATAAGCACTTGTAAAAGTAAAGGAAATTGTCTATGGCGCCATTGTCTGACCAGGGACATATTCAGCCGGTCGAGTGCAAACCCCAAGCTAATTGCTAGAATGGAAAAATAATCTATGGCCGGTTTCGGGGGAATTACCAATGCATCGTCGTTCTGGTTCGGTTTTGCTCGCCATGTTGATCATGTCGATTTCTTCGGGGGCCCTGGCTTCGCCTGAGGCGATTGGCAAGGCGCGGGGGCTTCTGGCGCAGAAAAAGCCACAGGCAGCTTTGGCTGCGCTCGAACCCTTGCTCGGGGAGTACGGAGGGACGCCAGATTTCGACTATGTCTACGGGTTGGCTGCCAACGATTCCGGCAAGCCGGGGCAGGCCGTTTATGCGCTGGAGCGGGTGCTGGCCGTACAGCCGGATCACCAGCTGGCGCGGCTGGAGCTGGCGCGCTCCTACTTTTTACTGAATGAGCTGGGTGCATCCCGGCGTGAGTTCGAGGCCGTCAAGGCATCCAACCCGCCACGGGAGGTGATTCCGACGATTGACCGCTTTCTGGCTGCGATTGAAGAGCGCGCCTTGCAGAAGCAGAAGAAAACCGACATCAAAGGCTATGCCCAGACTTCGCTGGGCCGCGATACCAATGTCAACAGCGCAACAACTGAACGGCAGGTGGCGTTGCCGCTGCTGGGCGGCATTGTCTTTGATCTGAACGACGATGGTCGGCGTCGGCCCGATAACTTCGCCACGTTGTCGGGTGGGGTCAATATCACCCATCGGGCGACGGACTCGATGACCTGGCTGGGCGGTGCCAATGCTTCGATGCGTCGCAATCAACGCGAGCACGCCTTCAACACCGACAGCCTCGATTTCAACGCCGGTGGTGCGTATTCGAATGGGGCCAATGGTTATATCGGCATGGTGCAGGCATCGACGATGTGGCTGGATGGCCGCAGCTATCGCCACACCGGAGGCTTGGCCCTGCAGTGGGTTTACAACGTCGCCGAGACCACCCAGCTGGCGACGTTTGGTCAGGCCATGAAGATCCGCTACCCCGATCAGACCGTCCGTAATGGCCGGCGGCTGATGGGAGGCACTGCGCTGGCGATGCGCACGGAAGGCGAGATGCCTGCCAGCTATTTTGCCGGGCTGTATCTGGGAGAGGAAAAGACCGATGACGGGGCTTTTTCCAGTCTGGGTTATGGCTTGGGCGGGCTGAGAGTGGGCGGGGAGTGGCAATTTACCCCGGCGCTCAAAGGCTTTGCCAACTTCAGCTATGAGCGCCGCCGCTACAAGGGCGAAGAAGCGCTGTTCCTGAAAAAGCGTGAAGACAATCAATACGACGGCCGTTTCGGTGTGGGTTACACCTTTGCCAAGGATTGGCAGCTGGCGCCAAGTATCAGCTACACGCGCAATGAATCGAATATTCCGATCAACGACTACCGCCGCGCCGTCTTTGAATTTGCCGTGCGGTCCGAGTTCCAGTAAATCCCGGAGGCCACCATGTCCCGTTCCGTGTTCAGTCTGTCTCGCACGGCCTCAGTGCTGTTTCTATGCGGTCTGTATTCACTGCAAGCCTATGCGATCCCGGTCGGCAAAGTGGAGTTCTCCAGCGGTGCGCCCTTTGCGACCACCGAGGGGCAGAATCCTCGTCAACTGGTGCGCGGCAGCGATATTGAAGCCACTGACTTGATCGACACCCGCGAAGGCCGGGTGCAGATTCGTTTTACCGATAATTCTTTTGTCTCGCTGTCCCCCCAGACACAGTTCAAGATCAGCCGTTACCGGTTTGATGGTCAGGCTAATGGCAAGGAAGAGGGTGTCTTCAACTTGCTGAAGGGGACGCTGCGGACCATCACCGGCCTGATCGGCAAGAATCGCCGCGATGCCTACCAGATGGTGACGCCAACCGCGACCATCGGGATTCGTGGTACCGAGTATCTGGCTTCTCAGTCCGACTCGCTGACGGTGACCGTCAATTCCGGTTCTGTGGTGGTGTTTAACCAGATGGGTTCGCTGGTATTGGAAACCGGCCAGACCGGCTTCGTGGCCAACCAGAATAGCCAGCCCAGACAAGCGGCGCCCATGAGTCAGCAAGGTGAGAAGAAGGACGACAAGCAAGGCAACAAGGAAGAGAAGAAGGAAGACAAGAACGGCGACCAGCAAGGCAATAACGGCGGTGGCCAGCAAGACAAGGACAAGCCCGGCGGCAACCAGGCAGGCGGCAATGGCAACCAGCAGGGCAATGCTCAGAATGGCGGGCAGGGAGGCGGTCAGAGTGATTCTGGCGGCCAGTCAGCACCAGGTGTGGCTGGTAATACCAAGCCGCCCATCAATGCAGGCACCAGCATCGGCGGCGGGCCAGTTGGTACCGGGGGCGCAGGCGGCAGTGGTTCTGGTGGCAATACCGTTGTTGGCTCGGACAACCGTGATCCGAATTCCGGCAAGCCGGCAGTGTTGGTGGGCGTCAATACGAATCCTGGTGGCGGAACCAATCCTGGCGGCGGTACGACCCCGGGTGGCGGCACCACACCCGGTGGCGGTACGACCCCTGGTGGGGGCACCACGCCTGGCGGTGGTACGACCCCTGGAGGTGGCACGACACCTGGAGGCGGGACAACGCCTGGTGGTGGCACCACACCGGGAGGCGGTACGACCCCTGGTGGTGGCACGACACCTGGTGGTGGTACGACCCCTGGCGGCGGCACCACGCCCGGCGGTGGTACGACGCCCGGCGGTGGCACGACCCCAGGAGGTGGCACTACACCCGTTGGTGGTCAGACCCTGACAGGCATTCAAGGCGCTACCTCATACGTCGGCAAGAGTGCGACGGCTGCGACAGTGGGTGTGCCCATTTCAGGTGCCAATACCTCACCCAATATCACGGCGGTTTTTGATAGCAATGGCCATTTGCTGGAGGTGATTGAGGGCTCGACGCCGCTGAGTCGTGCGGGGACGGCATCCAGCGTTGATCGCGGCAAGGATGGCGTGCTGATCTGGGGGCGCTGGACGGGTGGCGTAGTGAGTTCACCCACGCCGACCAATGCCAACGATGCGCGGGATTTCACCGATCCGAACTCTGGGCAGCACTTCATCGTGGGGCTGCCGGTGACGGGGCGGCCAGTCATCAGTGCCCGTACTACCTATACCTACAATCTGGTTGGGGCGACTGCGCCGACCATGATCAATCTGGGCACCGGTGTCACCGTGGCTCCCGGCCAGTTTACCGGTGCGGTCAAGCTGCAGTTCGACCCGACCAATATCGCCTATGACGTCAACTTCAATGGTGTGGTCGCCATAGACGCCAAGACCTACACCATGAAGGCGGATGGCACCGGCTTTACGTCCGGCATCTTCTCGCTGGGACTGACGACCAGCAATTTCGTCGCCGCCACTTCGGGCACGTCTGGTTGTGTGGGAGGGTGTACTGGCGAGGTCAATGGCTTCCTGGCCGGGCCAGCCACCAGTCATGTTGGTGTGTCCTACAAGATTAACGATGGTCAGAACGCCATCACCGGGGTGGCCGGGTTCAAGCAAGACCCGAACGGTGTGGTCAACGGTACCTTGGTACAAAATGTGGCATTGGCACAGGCATTCACGGCACGTTCGGGCAATACCGGCCTGAGCGGCCTGTCACAGACCAGCGGTGTCGATGCCGTACTCGATGGTTCTGGTGGGCTGACCGAGATCAAGTCTGGCAGTAATAGCGTGTTGCAGATTGGCACGGCCAAGATCACGGATACCGGCAAGGATGGCAGTCTGAGCTGGGGCCGTTGGTCTGGAGGTCAGGTCAAGGCTCCCACCGGATCTGATCCGAATGCCAGCCGGGATGTCACCGATTCGAACTCCGGCCAGCACTTTGTTTATGGTGCGCTGGCGACCAGCCTGCCGACGCTGTCGGCACGCACCACGTTTACCTACAACCTGGTCGGTGCAACCAAGCCGACGGCGGTGGACACGGCCACGGGCCAGTCGGTTGGGGTGGGGAGCTTCTCCGGCAAGCTGCTGGTCGGCTTCGACCCGACGGCTGCGGCCTACGATGTCACCATGGATGGCGTCGTAGCCATGGGGCCGGCCAGCTACGGACTTTCGGGAAGCGGCGCCAAATTCACCGGCAAAACCTATAGTTTCACGCTGTCCAAAGTCACCGGTCAGGGTGGGGGCTGCGCCTCGGGTTGTACCGGGTCGGTGGAAGGTTTCCTGTCTGGCACCGCTGCCAGCCACACCGGTTTGTCGTATCTGGTGGCCGATGGCAAGACCAGCATTGCCGGGGCGGCGGGTTTCCGCATTGATCCGACTTCCGGCACCACGGGCAATACCACCATCCCGAATGTGCGTTATGTCGAAGCTTTCACCGGCAAGGTCGGTACGACTGCAACCGCGCAGCTGGGACGGCAATCGGGAGTCGATGCGGCGGTTGATAGCGCCGGTGGGCTGGCCGAAATCCAGTCGGGCGGTTCACCGTTGTTGCAGGTAGGCACCGCCAAGGTGTCGAACGCGGGCAAGGATGGCCCCTTGGTGTGGGGCCGTTGGTCGGGGGGTGTCGCCAAAACACCTACCAGTTCCGATCCAAACGCAACCCGCGACTTTACCGATCCGAACTCGGGTCAGCATTACGTCTTTGGCACGGCCGCTACCCTGCCTTCGCTGCAGAAGGCCACCACTTTCACCTACAACATGGTCGGTTCGACTGGCGCAACGCAGGTGGATACCTCGACTGGGGCTGTTGGGCCAGCGGGCAGCTTTACCGGCAGTCTGAAGGTGGGTTTTGACCCGACCAAGACGACTTACGACCTCACTCTGGATGGTCTGGTAGTGGTCAACACCAAAGGCTATCAGCTCAAGGGTGGTGGAACGGGCTTCAGCGGTAGCGACTATACGTTCGACCTCAAAGTCACTGGCCAGGGCGGGGCCTGCACGACCGCAGCCTGCACAGGGACGGCTGAAGGTCTGATGGCAGGCACGGGTTCCACTCACTCCGGACTTGGCTACAAGCTGGGCGACGGCAGCCTGGCCATTACCGGGGCTGCCGCTTTCAAGATCGACCCGAATTCAGGCACCGGTCAGGGCACCGTAGTGAATGGCGTGACCGGCATTGCTGCTTTCATGGGCAAGCCGGCAGGCGTTTCCGGCATTGGTCAGACCGGCAATCTGACGGCAACGTTTGATTCATCTGGCGGGCTGAGCGAAGTCTCTGAAAACGGCACGGTCAGAGTGCAGATCGGCACTGCCAAGGTGGTCGATAGCGGTAACGATGGCGTGTTGTCGTGGGGACGTTGGTCTGAAGGCGTCATCAAGACCCCGAATCTGACTGACCCCAATGCGACCCGTGACTACACCGATCCGAATTCCGGCGAGCATTACGTTATGGGCAAGCCGGCAAGCGGCCGACCTGGCACCTTTACTGCGCCGACGCAATTTACCTACAACCTGATCGGCGCGACCAAGCCATCGATGCGGGATAACACCACGGGGGCTTTTGCTGCGGGGGGGAGTTTCAGCGGTACCGTCAAAGTTGGTTTTGACCCTGCAGCAGGGGTTTACGACGTGACGCTCGACGGGGTGGTGGCGGTCAATAGCCTCAGCTATCAAATGACCGGGAAGGGCAGCCGCTTTACCAATGCCTCGTACGCCTTCACGTTGGGCGGTAGCGACATCAAAGGCTCTGGCGGCGCCTGCGTATCAGGTTGCAGTGGCGAGGTCACGGGCTTCCTGGCAGGTACCGGGGCCGTGGATACCGGTCTGGGCTACAAAGTGGTGGATGGCAACTCAACCTTGATGGGTGCTGCCGCGTTCAAAGTGGACCCGGCCTCCGGCGTGCCCATTGGGGGCGGTGCCGTACTCAAGAGTGGGAGCGGTTATGTCGGCGCTTTTGGTGTGAGCGGCAAGAACCCGGACTTGGGTGTGCTGTTCACCGATGCCTCGCCCATGACCAATATCACGACCGAGATCGACCCTCAGGGTGGTCTGACCAAAGTGCTGAACGGGACTAATGTTGCCTTGAACATCGGCACGGCGAAGCTGGTGGATATGGGAACCGATGGCGTTCTGGGCTGGGGGCGTTGGTCTGGCGGCGTCAGCGATGCGCCATCCAATATCAATCCCAATAACAAGCAGGATCTGAGTGATCCGAACTCTGGCCGTCATTACGTTATCGGCATGCCGGCGACGATGCCGACTGTGACCAGCCCGACCACTTTCAGCTACGCGATGATTGGCGCAACCAAGCCGACCATGGTAGACCAGAACGGCAATATCTATGCTGGCGCAGGAACCTTCAACGGCTCGGTCTCGCTCAACTATCAGCCTACCGGCATTTATGATCTGACCCTGAATAGCTCCATCGCTTTCGGGCCACGGGTCTATCAGATGGTGGCTGCCGGTACGGGGCTGAGCGGCACCCAGTACAACCTCTCGGTGACCAATGCCGGGTTTGCCGGCTCGTCGGGCGGCGCCTGCAGCACCGGCCAGGGCTGTATCGGCGATGTGTTCGGTTTCCTGTCGGGTAAGGATGCGTCGCACACAGGTTTGTCATACAAGGTGCTGGATGCGGGCGGTTTCCTGGTGACGGGAGCCGCAGCGTTCAAGCGTTGATGGACGGCGCACGGTTGGCGTTTTGCACCGGTTGGTAGCAGAGGCAAAACGTCAACAGCGCCTAAGCCATAAGACTGATTATTAACAAAAACTTGCCTCGAACCCCTTCGATTGCCCGCCGTCCAACTGTTACATTGCCGTCATGTTCAGCGGACGGCGGCGATCCGATTGCTTGTCTGTGGCAGGTTAGTCTGCCCACCCAAAGTTCGGATGCCTCAAATCCGATATCGATTTGCCCTCGGCTGAATCAGCAAAATTTTCAGTAAAGATGGCGGATGCCATCACATCGTTGCAGGGAGAGTTTTCATGAATATCCGCAAGCCTACCGCTATTGCCGCAGCCCTGCTGCTGAGCCTTGGCCTATCCGCTCAGGCGGCCGATCTGTTTAGCCTGTCCAGCCAGCGCTTTGCGGAAGGGCAGTCTGCGTACCCGTTTACCTTCAATACCGAACAGGCCTTTGCGCTGCCGATCGGGGGCAAACTGGGCATGCCCTTGCCTGGTGGTCGTCGCATGACGGCAATACTGGATCGCATTGAAACCCATCTGAATGGCGACCGGACCTGGATTGGGCATATGGAAGGGATGTATTCGGATTACCGGGTGATGATTACCCTAGGCAAGGGTGGGGTATTTGGTAGCGTCAACACGCCGCACGGTTTGTACACCGTCTCGACCAGCAAAAATGGTTTTTCGTCGCTGGATGATCAGCCAGCCAATCAGCGTTCAGAGTTCATCAGCTTTCACAACGATGGCCGGGTGCCACCACGTCTGCCGGATATTGCACACAGTGTCATCGAGCCAGTGAGCAATCAGTTTGCCGAGAATTCGACCATCGACGTGATGGTGCTGTACACCCCGGACATGGCATCGCGCTACAGCCCGGTTGATACACTGATCAACGATCTGATTGCCAAGGCGAATCAGGCTTATATTGACAGCCAGATCGGGATTACCGTCCGGCTCGTGTATAGCAGCCAAGTCAACTACACGGTCAAGAACGACAACGATGCGGCGCTGGATGCCGTAACCGATGCGACAGATGCCGCATTCGCCAATGTGGCCAGCCTGCGCGATCAGTACGGCGCCGATCTGGTCAGTGTGCTCCGACCATTTGACCGCTCATCGCAAAACAGCTGCGGGGTGGGTTGGGTCGGTGGGGCGGGGGGGCAATCCATATCCCGATACGCCCCTTATGGCTATTCAATCGTCAGCTATGGTAACGATGTTCAGGGTAGCCGCTCGTATTGCAGCGATTACACGCTGGCACACGAGATGGGCCATAACATGGGGTCGGCTCACGATCGAGCCAATTCTGGTAGCTCAGGCGCCTTTACCTATTCATACGGGTACGGTATTTCGGGTACGTTCGGTACCATCATGAGCTATATCTCGCCCAAGATCGGCAAATTCTCCAACCCGGCCGTCACCTGCAATGGCAACCCTTGTGGCATTTCGGAGAGCGATCCAACCAGTAGTGCCAATAATGCGCTGTCGCTGAACAATACCCGCGCCGCTGTGGCGGCGTTCAAGCCTACCAAGGTCACTGGTGGCGGCACCGGCACGACAACAACCGACTCTGATCGGGTTTTCAATTGGGCGCAGGTGACTTACGCCGGCTTCCTCTCGCCGGTTACCAGTCAGTCGCAAAATGGATTTGGGTACTATTACCGCTTCTATGGCACAACCAACACATATCTTGGTACTAAGGACAACCGGCTGTATTTTTTCAATGGCTCGACTGGCCAGTTAACCGATCTTGGCGATTTGTCCGGGTGGTTGACTCAAGCCAAGAACGGCGGGTTCTGACGGATTCCATGCGATACGTTCTGGTGTCCCGGCTGCGCGGTCCTGTTTAGGGGCCGTGTGGCCGTGATGGATCTGCAGGATGGATGTCAACAGAACCTTGGGTTGGGCGGATTTCCGCTCTTTTCTGTGTGTTTTGAATCAACATGTGAGGGTTGCATATGAAGAAAATCAGCAAATGGATGGGCACTGCAGTCGTAGCGGGCACTTGCTTGCTGGGCACCCAGGCTGCAATGGCCGAGAGCAAATTCGAGCAGTTGGTCGTCAAGTCCGCCATGCAGGCTCAGACGGCAGAGAAAGCAGCAGAAACCATCACGCTGACGGATGGTCAGGGCGGGACCGCCGTACTGACCACCAACAACAGTGGCGGTAATCTATCGGCAGAAGCGACCTACACCAACTACAATGCCGCGCCTGGCATTACCTACTCAGGAACTGCCCGGTTCAACGGTACATTGAGCGGGTCAACAGTCAGCACTGCCAATCTGGTTATGGATATCAGCATGATGGCTGGCGGGACTTCGGTACGTTATCGGTTGAACATGAATCTGGCCAACAACAGCTTTAGTGGTACGCTGACCTTGTTCTCGCCAACCGAGTTCACGATTGACTTCGGGCCGATTGCTGCCAACACCATGTTTGACTGGCTGCTGTAAGCTGCCCACCGGCCTGGTCCGGTCGCTCTGCAGTAAAAGGCCGTAGCCGGAATCCGACTACGGCCTTGTTGTTTTAGGTTCTGTTGATACGTTATTTCCGACCGGAAACAAAACTCAACAGAGCTGACATCTTGTTCAAAATCTATTTCGAGTTTTATGCGCGCTACTCATTCCATCAAAAAACGAATCCTCTATGTTATGACTGCCCTGGCCCTGCCATCGCTGGCTCAGGCTGCGACCGGGCTGGTGCCTGATCAGATTCTGGTCAAATATCGTGCCCAACCGGGATTTGCCGCAGCCCAGTCCGCTGATGCGGTACGTACTACTCGCGCTGGCGTACAGGTGTTACGCGTAGACGGGCAACACTTTGCCATGGCTGATGCCAGCGATCGCCGCTTGCTGCTGCAGCAAAAGCTGGCCGAACTGCGGGCAGATCCCAACGTGATTTATGCGGAGCCGGATTATTACGGCGAATTTGCCGATATGCCGGTGCCGGTTGCCACTCCCAATGATCCCGGCGTCAGTCAGGCTTGGAACCTGGAGAAGATTGGCGCTCGCCAATTGTGGTCGGTAGCCAGTGGTAACGGGATCAAGGTGGCGGTTGTGGATAGCGGGGTAGATCTGACACACCCCGATCTCAAGGACAATCTGCTGCCCGGCTATAACTTTGGCGATCGCAATGCCAATCCGCAGGATCAGCTCGGCCATGGCACCAAGGTTAGCGGTTTGTTGGCTGCGGTCAGGGGGAATGCGTTGGCTGGTGCTGGCGTTGCGCCTCTGGCCAAGTTGTTGCCGATCAAGATCAATGCAGGGGCCTCGGGAACCTTCAAGACCTCCGACGTTGCCGATTCGGTCGATTACGCCGTAGCCCAGGGCGCTAAGGTCATCAACCTGAGCCTGACGATTGATGAAGATACCCAGACCTTGGCTGCGGCGATTGAGCGGGCCAAGGAAGCGGGTGTTGTGGTTGTGGTGGCCAGTGGCAACCAGGGTGGGGCCGTGGCCTTTCCGGCAACGATTCCTGGCGTGATTGCTGTTGGCGCCAGCAATGAAAGTGACCAGCTCGCTGGCTTTTCGAATACCGGGCCTGAGGTGACCATTGCCGCACCGGGGACCAATCTCTATAGCACCTTGCTGGGCGGCGGCTTTGGCGGCGCTGGCCAAGGCACCTCGTTTGCCGCGCCCACGGTCAGCGGTGTGGTGGCAGCCTTGCTGGAGGTCGATCCTCGCCTGGGCAGCAGCCAGATAGCCAGCCTGCTCAAGCAGACTGCAAAGCCGATTGCCGGCAACACCGTGTCGTATGGGATTGTGCAGGGCGGTGCTGCCATGCTGACACGCCTGCCCGATCTGACCCTGCCCAAGAAGACGTTTGCCGCCGGGGATAGCCTGACGCTGGATTACAGCCTGCCGCCCACAGCCGGCCTGGTTGATATTTATGTTGCAGTGCGTACCCCCAATGGCGAGTTTGGACTGATGCCGGATGGTCGCTGGCAGGATACCAGCCAGGGTTATCCGGTATTGGCCAAGGGCTATCAGGCAAGCGGCAGCCTGCATGGCCAGCTGTTTGGTGGTGTGTTTCCACCGATTGCGCTCACGGGCTTGCCCGCAGGGGTATACACCTGGCGGACCGGGCTGGTTGATCCGGTTGCTGGTCGGGTGGTCGGGACCATCATCGAAACTCCGATGACCTTGCAGTAAACATCGCTGAATTCAGACCAAGTGATCGGAGGCTGCCGTGATTCGTGTCGTACTCGCCGATGATCATGCCCTGTTGCGGGAAGGCTTGCGCCTGATCCTTGAGTCGGAATCTGACATCCAGGTTGTCGCGGAAGCGGGTGATGGCAGCGAAGCCCTGCGCCGGATCGTTGCCGAACGTCCAGATGTCGTGGTGCTCGATCTTGAAATGCCGGTAATGGGCGGGCTCGACGTCTTGCGGGAGCTGAGTTTGCGAGGCGGGTCGGCGCGGGTCATCGTGTTGTCGATGCACGATTCCCTGCGCCATATCCGCGATGCCGTGCGCAGTGGGGCCAGAGCCTATCTGCCCAAAGGAACCGTGGGCTGCGAACTGCTGACCGCAGTACGGGCGGTTCATGCAGGGCAGCGCTATTTTGCAGTAGATGTCGCGGACCGTCTGGCGGATGTACTGTTGTCCCCTGCACAGTCAGATGCCCTGCTCGATAGCCTGTCTGAACGGGAAAGGCAGGTGCTGCAGATGGTAGTGGAAGGAAAGTCGAGCGCCGAGATCGGACGCCTGCTATTTCTGTCGCCCAAGACGGTGGATACCTATCGCAGCCGATTGATGCAGAAGCTGGGCATCGACGACATTCCGGGTTTGGTGCGCTACGCAGTCAGACAGGGTTTGATCCCCTTGGAGTGAGGGGCATGCCCCTTGCGGCAACAAAACGTCAACAGAACCTAGGCTCTGTTGACGTTTTGTTGCCGGTCGCGCCGGGCCGAGTTTTGGGGCAGGGCGAGGCAGGGTGAGTGAGGTTTAGCGAGCTAAATAAACGAACCCAAACGACGCCATGCCCCAAAAATCGACCCGGCCCGGAGGGTTGCGCCGGATTTGGGCCTACTGCTGTGTCGAAAACCGCTTGCTTAGTCCACTAAGTGGCGCGCTTTTCTCCTTGCATCAGGCCCAAATCCGACGAAACGCGATCCGGAAATAAAACGTCAACAGAGCCTATGTAACCGGATCTGCAATCGGCAGTTCCAGCCAGAACAGACTGCCCCCCCCTTCCGCATCCTCGTAACCCAATTTACCCTGCATGGCTTCGGTCAGCGCTTTGCTGATTGCCAGCCCAAGGCCGGAGCCGCCTTTTTGCCGGGTATCCGAACTATCCACCTGCGAAAATTTCTGGAACAACTGGCTGCGAAACTGCGCCGGAATCCCCGGCCCATAATCACGCACCATAATTCGGATGCGCTTGCCGGCACGGCGTACACCGACTTCGACACCCTGACCGGTGGGGGAGAACTTGACGGCGTTCGAGAGCAGATTAGCCATGATCTGACCGAAACGATCCGCATCCAGCCAGGCCATTACGTTATCGCAACTCTCTACCACCTTGTACTGAATGCCGTATTCCTGTGCGAAGCCACGGTTGATCGAAATGGCCTGACTGACCAGTGTCATGACAGGTTCTGCCCGGATCTCCAGCTTCATCTTGCCGGATTCGATCTTCTCGATATCCAGAATATCGTTGATCAGGCGCACCAGCCGCTCGCTGTTCTTGTGGGCAATCCCGATCAACTGCACCGCCTGTTCGGACAACTCGTTGTTCATCCCTCCCAGCAGTAGCCCAAGCGAGCCCCGGATCGAAGTCAGCGGCGTACGCAGCTCATGGCTCACGGTCGAAACGAACTCCCGTTTCATCTGCTCCACCCGTCGCCGTTCGGTGAGGTCATTCACGATCGCCAGAAAACCGCTGACCAAGCCGGTGCCTTGTTGCAAGGCGGTTACCGACAACATCACCGGCAGCCGGCTACCGTCTTTGCGCAGATAGGTCCATTCGCTTTCGGCGATCTGCCCCTTGCGGGCCTTGTCGGTCAGCAAAGCCCATGCCCCATCCGGTGAATACTCGCGGGTATCGAGATGGACGGCAATTTCGTTGGGGTCGTGAAAGAGGGTGAGCTTTTGCTGGCCAATCAGCTCGTCGGGCGGGTAGCCAAGCATGGTTTCCACCCGGCGGTTGACGCTGCGTATCGTGCCATCGCTGTCGGTGGCGATAAAGCCATACGCGGTGCTGTCGAGAATCGCGTTTTGCAGGGCAAGGGAGGCACCCAGCTGCTGCTCGTTGTGCGTGGCCTGTCCCTCGGCCTGCTGGCGGCGCAGCTGCTGATTCAGCAAAGCCAGGATGAACAGGCCGATGATGAAGGCGATCAGCAACAGGCCCGTGATCGTCATCTTCAGGGCGACGCGCCAGTCCTCGGTGATGGCGTCTTCAGAAACCGAGAGTGACACGGCGAGTGGGTAATTGCCGACATGGCGCAGGGCCAGATAGCGCGGGCTGTCGGAGTTGGCCGAATAAATCTTGCCGTACCAGGAAGACTGCTTGCGGAACAGAGCTTGCAGTGCCGGTGAGTTGACGGTGAGCTTTTTGCCGACCTTGCTTTCCTTGCCGGTCTGGCAGACCAGAATGGTGCCGTCGTCCCGCACCAGCGAAATCGACGCAGCCTGCCCCAAGCCAATGGATTGGTAAAAGTCCTGAAAATAGCGCACATCCAGCGTGATGACGGCCGTGCCGGCAAATTGCCCATCAATGCCGATCAGCGGTCGGGACAAAGCGATTTCCCAGTGCTTGCCATCGGGCTGGGGGGTCGGGTCGGCCAGAATCAGCTGATCGCGCGGCAACAGGCGATGCCGGTTGAAGGATTCCTGTGTGGCAAATGACTGCTGTGGCTTGGTGATGTGGGAATGGCCAATCAATTGGCCTTCCTTGTTGATGACCAGCAGGTGCCTGCTCTGTGGCAACCCGATCAGCCGTCCGCTCAGCAGGGCGTTCAGGCTGGCACCATCGTGGCGCACATTGGCCAGGGCATCTTCACGCAGACGTTCCTGCGTGGCGCGCAAGACCAGATCAGCCTCCTGCACTGTGCGGATGGTCTGTTCGGCCAGCACTTCACCCAGGCTGCTCAAATGGCTCTCGGTGGCGGTCAGCGCCTGCTGACGCAGCTGCCAGAGCAGCCCGGCAGAAGCCACGGTGACAACCAGCAAGGCCAATACACCAAACGCCAGCAGACTGGCGCCTGCGCGGGTGGTGAAGGCATAGCCGAGCAGCTGTCGAAGAGTGATGGGCTGGGGTTCGGCGTTTGAGGGGATGGAGGGCAACATAGCTACAGTACAGACTGTTGCGGCCCCCGAATCAAGGAAGACTCGACGCAATCGACAGGTGTGACCGGAAACAAAACGTCAGCAGAGCCTAGCCCCCATATCGTGTCAGCAATTGGCTGGCTGTGGTGCTCAGGTCGGCCGATGGATCGATATCGAGCGAGTCATTGCGTTCACTTTGGCGGGATAGCGGGCGGCTGCGGCGATAGGCCGGGTCGTAGTGCTGGTCGATCAACTCGCCAAACAGCTCGACCATCGCGCCCGCGTCAATCAGCTGATGCCAGTGCGAGATCGTTGCATGACCGTGCAGCATGGTCAGCCGGTCCAGTTGTGCCTTGAACAGGCCGGGGTTATCAAACAGATGTCGATAGTCGTGGCATAGATAGGTGATTCGGGCTTCCCGGCCGGCGCAGAGCGTCACGCCGTGGGCGGTGCGGAGGGATTGCATCAACGATTCCGGCAGATGCACCTGGCCGACTCGCTTGCTCTCGGCTTCGACAAAAACCGGCCGGCTGCGATCGAATTGCTGAAGTTGCGCAAGCAACAAGCTGTCAAAGCGCTTCTGGCTTGGCTGTCCAATGCCGGGCCAGGCACCGAGTACCGAGCCGCGATGGTGCGCAAGCTGTTCCAGATCAAGCACCTGCCCGCCCTGAGCCGCGATGCGCTGCAGCAGGCGGGTTTTACCGCTACCGGTGGGGCCATGGAGCACGACATAGCGGTACTGTGCAGGCAGCCCTTGCAAGGTCTCCAACACCCAGCTTCGATATACCTTGTAGCCGCCTTCGAGCTGACGCGCCCGCCAGCCGATCAGGTTGAACCACGTCGTCAGCGAGCCAGAGCGCTTGCCGCCCCGCCAGCAATAGACCAATGGGCGCCAACGTGGTGGCCGGTCGGCAAATTGCTGCTCAAGGTGGCCGGCAATATTGCGGGCAACCATGGCGGCGCCCAACCGGGTAGCCGCAAAGGGGTCCTGCTTGTAGAGCGTGCCGATGATGACCCGCTCTTCGTTGTTCAATACCGGGGCATTGCGGGCGCCGGGCAGGTGGTCTTCTGCAAACTCGGCGGGCGTGCGGACGTCAATGATTTCGTCGAACTCGGTGAGGGTGGCAAGCGTGGCCAGTAAGGTCGGAGGGGTACTCATCAATCAGAATCGGCTCATTCAAAGGGATTGGCTCGGCTGGAATACTGAATCAGGCATGCACAGCGGGCCAGTGGGCATCGGAGCCTAGCGCATCGTCGAGATTTCGCGGTAGGAATGATCAAAATGGCGTCGGTAGATGGCATCGACCTCGCCGCTTTTGATCAGCTCGCGTAACACGCTATCGAAAGCATTGCGCAGCTCCAGCTGCTCATCGTGAAAACCCGTGACTTCGGGACTTACCTTCACCAGGGGTAACAAAGCACGCACATTCAGCGCCCGGCGGTTGGCGGTCATGGTGCTCCACAGATAATCCTCGAACATGACATCGACCCGCTTGGCATCCAGCTTGCGCAGGCTGGAGACAGCATCGGTCGCTTCGTCCTGTTGCATCTGCTCCAGCTCGGGCAGGGTGTAGCGATAGCCGCGTACGGTGGCGACGCGGGCGCCCTTGAAGGTCTGCAGCCCTTCAAAGTGGGTGATTTTGCTATCGCGGTGGACAACGGCGGCCAGCAACCAGAATGCCAGCGGCACCTGGCTGTAGACAAAGGGGTGTCCGGGTTCTTCGGTAATGAATAACCCCATCTCGACTTTGGCGTTCGACAGCAAATATACGCAGCGGTTAAACGGTACTTCCTGATACCGGACTGTGTGCCCAAGCCGACTCATCACCAGATTCACCGTCTCGATGGCGGCACCCCCATGCTTGCTGCCAGATTGATAGGCGTAAGGCTCCCAGCGCTCGTAACAGGCGTTCAGACTGGCAGCCTGCACGCCAGATGCGACAATAGCGGCCAAGAGCCCGGTATGCAGGGCATGCCACATGGGACGGCTCCTTGAAGGAATCACACCCAATTATAGGCGCGGTGCATCGGTTATACCGGCGTCCGGGCAGATTTGCGCCGCGAAGTGATGAACGAATTTGGATAAATAGGGGATCGACATGGCAACACGACTCACACAGCTATCGCACGGAGGGGGCTGCGGCTGCAAGATTGCACCGGCAGTGCTGAGCGAAATGCTGGCTAGTCT
Source organism: Parachitinimonas caeni (assembly GCF_030129945.1). GTDB lineage: Bacteria > Pseudomonadota > Gammaproteobacteria > Burkholderiales > Chitinimonadaceae > Parachitinimonas > Parachitinimonas caeni. The sequence goes on along the minus strand of NZ_JARRAF010000002.1, from coordinate 1,926 downwards.
GCCCTTGACGCAGACGTTTCCGCAGCTGCTGGTCGGTACCGAAACGGCTGACGATGCGGCGGTTTATCAGCTCAATCCCGAGCAGGCTTTGGTGGCGACAACAGACTTTTTCATGCCGATCGTTGATGACGCATTCGACTTCGGGCGTATCGCAGCAACCAATGCCATTTCCGACATCTATGCGATGGGGGGCAAGCCGATCATGGCGCTGGCAATCGTCGGCATGCCCGTCAACACCCTGCCTATGGCCGAGATCCAGCAGATACTGGCTGGCGGCGCCAGCGTGGCGGCGGCGGCCGGGATTCCGATTGCCGGTGGTCATTCGATTGATGCACCGGAGCCGATCTACGGTCTGGTGGCGCTAGGGCTGGTTCATCCTGGCCAGATCAAACGCAATAGCGATGCCCAGGCCGGGGATGTCCTGATCCTGGGCAAGCCGCTTGGCATCGGCATTCTTGGCACGGCAATGAAGAAAGGTTTGCTGGATGCCGAAGGCTACCGGCAATTGATTGATACCACGACCCAGCTCAATCAGGTTGGCAGCGTGCTGGCCACCTTGCCAGCGGTGCATGCGATGACGGACGTCACCGGCTTTGGCTTGCTCGGCCACCTGCTGGAGGTCTGTCGCGGATCAGGTCTGGCGGCAGAGGTGGATGCCGCAGCATTGCCGCTGCTATCGCACGCCATCGGCTTTGCACAGCAGGGGGTAGGTCCAGGGGCCATTGCCCGTAATCTCGCCAGCTTTGGTCCGGATGTCGAGTTCTCTGCCAGCGTGGCCGAGTGGCAGCGCCATTTAATGGCCGATGCCCAAACCTCCGGTGGGTTGCTCGTGAGTTGCGATCGTGAGCAGGCGGCTGCCGTGCTGGCCGAGTTTCATGCCGCAGGGTTTGCTGGTGCAGCCTGCATCGGCCAGCTACGCCAGGGTGAACCCAAGGTGTACGTCCGCTGAGCCTGGCGGGAACTGCGCGGCGGCCATGCCGCTCGGCAGGCGACAGACGGCATGCATTACGGGCCTAAGCAGCGCTCGGGTTGGTCTAGGCTGGGAAAGTGCCTGCTTCGGAGAGCCACCATGCGCCTGCTACCGATCATCCCTTGCTGCTTCAGTCTGGGCCTGCTGCATGTGTTTTCGGCGCAGGCGATGGATATCAATCTAACCAAGGCGCAAGCGGAAATCCGTGGCAAGTCGAGTGTGGTGTTGCGCAATATTTCGGTGCCTGGAAAGGGTAAATTCGATGCCGAGCTGGTCTGGAATGCGGCGACAGGCCAGTTTGATCTGCGCAATGCCCTGCCAGCGGGTAGCAGCCGGCAATGCCAGATGGCCCTGCCGGGGATGACGCTGAGTCTGACTATCCGCCCGGTTGCCGGCACGATTGACGCCGAACTGGTCAGCCAGAGTGACGAGGCAGTCTTCGACTACAACGCGGTGACGTTCAAAGGCAGTGACCGCACCATTTATCTGACCAACGCGCCTTACTATCTGGGCGGCAGCTGGGCGCTGCTGACGGCGGCTGGCGGCTGGAATGGCCTGGGGAACCTGTATCAGGGGGATAGCCAGCTATTCCGCCTCTCTGATTTTCCGGTGGAATTTGATCTGGGTGCGCCGTTTGAGCTGGGGTATCAGACCAATCAGGTCAGACTGGCAGCCAAGTGCTGAGCACTCATCCTGATACCTAGGCTCTGTTGACGTTTTATTTCCGGATCGCGTTCCGTCGGATTTAGGCCTGATGCAAGGCAAAAAGCGCGCCGCTTAGTGAGCTAAGCAAGCGATTTTTAACGCGGCAGCAGGCCCAAATCCGACGGAACCCTCCGGGCCGGGTCGATTTTTGGGGCATGGCGTCGTTAGGGTTCGTTTATTTAGCTCGCTAAACCTCACTCACCCTGCCTCGCCCTGCCCCAAAACTCGGCCCGGCGCGACCGGAAACAAAA
>NZ_JARRAF010000029.1 GCF_030129945.1 Parachitinimonas caeni | reverse complement strand
TTTTTGTTTTGTTTTGTTTTTCTGTGGGGCGTTTTGTTGTTTTGGGCTCGTGTTTGTTTTGTTTGCTTTTTTTTCCCCCCAAAACCCCCCCCCCCCCCCCCCCCCCCCCCCCAAAAACTCGCCCCGCCCCGCAGGGTTTCGCCGGAAAATGGCCTGGCCCGGTGTTGCAGAGCGTTTGCATAGAATGACTATGCGGCACGCTCTGCGCCTTGTTCCAGGCCATTTTCCGGCGAAACGCGATCTGCAAACCTAACGTCAACAGAACCTACATGGCGGTCGAGGAAACCGTTTCCAGCCCTGCGGTAAGGGAGACGATGGAGAGGGTTCGCTTCAGCTGGTGGCGCGGCGAAGACCCGATGTGGACAATTGGCGAGCGGGGATGCACGATCTGGCATTGCCCCTGGTGCGGCGAAGAACTGCCAGATGAGCCATTCAGCACACGCATATCTCCATTCGGATTCGACTGGTCGGTGCCAGATGGCTCGAAATAGGGAGGCCGGAGCAGTCTCCAGCCGTCCCGCACCCCGACGACTTCCGGAGGACCATCGTGTCAGTATCGCAACCCCATCAATCCTTGCTTGCCTTGCCGCTTCCGGACGAAATCGATCCGCAATGGTGGGCGTCGCTACCTGCAGATCAGATGCCGCGCTGGCTGGCCCAGTCTGCCAGCCTGCTTTATGCCAAGCAGGGCGATGGCGCCTACCTCTGGCTGCAGCAATTGCTGGCTGCATTGGACCGATTCGACCACGGCCTACCCTTCAGTGCCGTTCATCGCTGGCAGCGGGACTGGCTCTCCATCGTAGCGGATGTCAGCGCGCAACGTGGGGGCGAGCCTGAGCGCGCCCTGGCCTTGCAGCAGCTGCATGGGCAGGCGCTGGATGGGACAGCTATCAGCCAGCAGGATTGGCACACCAGACTGCAAGCTACCCTGCACGAGCTGTATCGTCAGGCTTATGGTTTTGCCGAGGCCTATGCCACGGCCCATGCCAATGCGCTGGCCTACGCCGAGGCCAACGATTACGCCGCCGACGAGGCCCAGCACTTCGCCCGGAGCTATGCCGAACTCAACACCACGGCCAATGCCTGCTCCCATGCCGATGCCAATGCCGCCGCCAATGCCGAGCAACTGGCTACGGCCTTGATCAGCGGTGACCACGATGCCTACGCAGACTGCTACCCCTTCTCCCTGCTCTATATCACCGCTCACGCCTACGCCAATCACGACCGGCATCCCGACAAGGCTGATGCACTGCAGGCCATCTATCAGCGACTGGCGTACAGCCTGTTGGGCAGCCTGCCTACCTGAATGTCACGCCCTATCGTAAATTGATACCCCTAGTTATAAGGTTGCTGCCTTTTGGCGGCGCCAAGGGGCTTCTTTTTCCATAAAATGGAACTGCCCCGGCTAGACGCATACCGGGAGTTCCGCCGTTACAGTTTTTACTCCGCCCTCATCAACCATTACCACGTGGCTAAATGCGGCAGATCTCAGTCCATTTTTTTCATAGACTGTCCATCTATTCTGGCGAAAGCACTCATTCGGTTTCTGCGAGTAGCCAATAACCGATACAGAGACCATACACCCGGCTTGCAATATATAATCCTTGCCAAAAAACATCTTGGGCTTAATGATTGCCGGCGCCAATATTGGTTTGGTGCCAATCATATGACCACAGAAAAGCTTTGAAATAAATATTGTTTCCTGCTTGGCGGTTTCATCAAGGGCTTGCACAATATCAGAAACCCTGTTGCCAGGGAGGCACACGGCAATTGCCTGCTGAAGACATTTTTTGGTTTTTGCAATCAGCAAAGAATCAAGCAAAGTTGGTTTTCCAAGCACGACTGTCGAATTCTGGACGCAAAATGCTTGGCCTGCATTGCCAACACCTATAGCCACTTTGACCATGTCACCCGTCTTTATTATTTTGCTTTTGTCTGGCACACCATTGGCACTCTCATGATTGACTGAAATCGATACGCCATCAGGAAATCCCTGAACCTCCTTGAATGTCAGAGAAATTCCCATGCTGCGAGCCGTAGCATGTGCTATATCCGATAGTTCTCGCGTCGAAACCCCATCTGTCAGCCCATTTAGCATATTGCTGTATATTTCTTTCAAGTGATTTGCAAGATGGTATATATTTTCATTCACATCCGGTTTATTTGGCTGAATCTGTAGTTCTTTGATAAAAAATGGCATGGCATCATCCTGTATATTTTCATGAAATTTGCTGGTACTGCATTATCAAATCCCATCTCGCAATATAATTTAATTGTATTTTATTCGTAACAATCAGATATCAAGTCATATAAGCCATAGCCTTTCAGATTTAAGGCCATGGCTTTTCTGTTGTGAGGGACTGACAAATCTTGCGGGGAAATTTCACGCTATCGGGCGTTGCCCGAGAATCGACACGCGTTGGCCGTAGCGGGAGTGGGGGTAGTAGTCCCATACCGCGTGGTGTTGGGTGCAGCGATTGTCCCAGAACACCAGGGTATTGGGGGTCCAGCGGACGCGGCAGGTGAGGATGGGTTCGCGGGCCACCAGATTGAACAGCATGTCCAGAATCGCCCGGCTTTCGGCTTTGGAAAGCTGCACGATATGCGAGGTGAAGCCGGCATTCACAAACAGCAGTTTGCGGCCGGTTTCGGGGTGGCGCACGATCACCGGATGTTCGTTCTTGGGCACGACGTACTCTGGCGGCGGGGTGTAGCCCTGCCACGGGATCAGGCCGTCGTGGATGGCGGTGAGGCCGTCCAGCAGTTGCTTCATGGCGGGGGAGAGCATGTCGTAGGCCAGGTGCATATTGGCCCACATCGTGTCGCCGCCGCAGCCGGGCTCGGGGGTTTGGGTCACGTACAGCATCGATCCCAAGGCCGGCTCGGCATCGGCGGTGCCATCGCAGTGCCAGTCTTCGCCGGCCACAAATTGGGAATGTTTCGATGCTTTGACTTCGAGAATGGCCGGGTCGCCGCCATCAACATCCGCCAGCGGCAGTCGCCGTAGTTCGCCAAAGTGATTGGCGAAGCGCTTGTGTTGTTCGGGGGTGATGATCTGGTCGCGGAAGACCAGCACATGATGGCGCAGGAAAGCGGCCTTCAGCTCGGTCAGTTGCTGGGGGCTTGGCTCCTGAGCGAGGTCGATGCCGCGAACTTCGGCACCGATCACCGGTGTCAGCGGATGCAACTGGATGGTTTCGCAGGCCAGGGCCGGCTGGGTGGTGAGGCGTTCAACGGCTTGCAGTACGGTGTTTTCCATTGTTTTCTCCCTTTGGTCTTGAAGGTTGGCGCTAGGCGAGTATTGGTCACTTACATTACCGCCACTCCCCGCCGCATCAGCTCGGCCAGAATCTGCCGGCCGAAGGCCAGGTTGCCGTGGATCGGATCATCGGCTTCACAATATTCCGGCCGTTGCAGGCCCTGGCTGTCGCACACCCGTTTGCGCACATCAATGATTTCAACGCCAAGCGCTGTCAGCTTGCTGTGCAGGCAATGCTGGGCCGCCATAAACACCTCGGCATCCGATAGGGCCGGTACCCGTTGTGGTGGTAGAACGGCCAGGACTCGCAGCCCCATCGTGCGTGCAAGGCGGTAAAAGGCCAGTGCATCACGGGCCATCTGCGCGATGATGGTGTCGAACAGGCGGCTTTGCAGAAAACCCGGTGCGAATTGCTGATCGGGCAATCGGTAAGCTGGCCAGTTGTCGCGGGTGGCATAAAAATGCAGGCTCAGGCCAAAGGTCGAGACCAGCGGTACCGGCAGATCGGCCAGCCGGGTAATCGCCAGCTCGCTCAGAAACTGCCGGTAGCGCTGGTCGGCATCTGGCTTGCGCAACACCATGTCGCCATCACCCGGCTCGAAAAAATGCGCCGTGAACTCGCGGCCGGCGCCAAGCGGGCCTCCGCTAAAGGCGACGCCTTCGTCTTGTGCCGCCAGACCTATCGGCCCGGCGTGTGAATCGCCCAACAGCAGGAAGTGGGCCTTTGTCGTCATGGATGGGCTTCCTTCTTCAATCGTCGGATTCATGCCTGGCTGTAGTAGTCCAGCACCGAGTCTTCACACACCAGATCATCGGCTGCCAAGGGTTTGGCGGGTGGGCTGAACGGGCTCGCAGCAGGCCGGATCGCTGCGAAGAACTGCTGCATGACAAAGGCCACCCCCTCGGCGGTGACCTGCCGTAGATTCGGCTCGTAAAACGCAGCCTTGAAAGGGTGGCTGCTGATCAGTTCATACGACGGAAAGTAATCCACGTACGCCAGCTCGCTGGCCAGCTGGCCAGCCACTGCCCGCAGCACCGACTTGGAATGGCTGTTGGCGACCAGTACATGCGCCGTGCTGGCGGTAGCGGTCAGCGGGACGGGTGAGACGGTGAGCAGAATCCTGATCAGCGGGTTGGCTTCACGCAGCAGAGCGAGGGCGGCGCGCAGGTCGGTGTCGATCTCGTCGTAGCGGAAGTTGTGAAATGTGTGCCGGTCCGCATCAAACCGGCCGTGTACGGTGCCAGGGCAGACCGGGTAGACCAGAGCTTGCTGACGATCCACCCAGGCTTCGGTGAGGCCGAGGGTGAATACCAGACAGCGTGCTTCCTCCACCGCAGTACGGATGGCCTGCAGGGTGATCTCGCGTGCCGCATGCACGGCATCGGCGCTGGCAAAACCGTCCGGCTCGATGGCGGGGCGAAGCGGATCAAACCAGCGTTCGCCTTCCTGCCAGAGCTCGGTGGGCAGGGGGCGCTTGCCCAGTGCCCATTCCAGCCATTGCCGCAGCATGGCGGCGGTATAGAGATTGCCGGTACGGAAGGAAAACACCCCATAGTTTCGGGCCTGTGCTTCAGCCGCGCTCAGATCGGCTGGGGTGGGTTCGGCATCCAGCCAGTGCATGCCTTCTGCCACCAGGGCGCGGCTGATGTGCTGGGCAAAACAGGAACCGGCGGTGATCAGGGTGTCGCCGCGACATAAGGTAAATTTGGGTTGCCACAGGGCGTCGATCTCATGCATGGCCCGCTCAGCAATGGCGCTACGCCAGAAGGCGCGTGGTGGCTGTTGCATGTAGGGGTTCTGGCTCATGGCAAGGCTACCTCGTGTTTCGTCAGCGCCTGCCGCAACCGTGCGGTGATGGCTGCCATATGGGGCTGGATGAAAAAGTGGTCACCTGCATAGGTGTCGGTCTGCAAGGGCCGGGACGACTCACGCGCCCAGCCGGACGCACGTTCGGCATCCACCCAAGGGTCGGCATCGGCCAGCAGCAGATGGATCGGCAGATCCAGCGGCGCTTCCTGCTGATAGGCATAGCGCTCAGCCACCGCAAAGTCGCCGCGTACACCGGGCAAGACCAGCGCCATCAATTCGGCGTCTTCCAGCAAGGCTGCGGGCGTGCCGTTGTAGTCGCGCAGTGCCGCGATCAGCCCGGCATCGGGCAAGGTGTGCAGGGTGTCACGTAACTGGCGGGTTTGCGGGCCTTCGGTGCCGGATATCCACAGGCTGTCCGGCAGCGGCAGGCCCTGTCGGCGCAAGGCGCGTGCCAGTTCGAATGCCACCAGGCCGCCCAGGCTATGGCCGAAAAAGGCAAATGGGCGATCGAGCTTGGGGGTGATGGCCGGCAGCAGCGCATCCAGCAAGGCCGGCATGGTGTCGAGTGGTGGTTCGAGCAGGCGGGCGCCCCGGGCGGGCGGTTGTATCGCACATAACTCGATCTGCGGGCCGAGGTGGGCCTGCCACGATAAAAAGGTGGTGGCATTACCCCCGGCAAACGGAAAGCAGAACAGGCGCACGGGTGCACTCTGCAACATCGAGCGGCAGAACCACGGTTCGTACTGCGGCAGCGAGGGATTGAGGGCTGGTTGAACCAAGGTAGTCATGACGAAGAAGCTCCTTCGCTGGCGGGGGGCGCTCCACTGGGGGTGGGAGCGGTTGTCGCGTCAGCGCGTTGGGGGCGGCTGCGCCAGGGCATGAACACCTGTCGCAGCGGGTTGGTGGAAGGCTGTTCGCCGGCAACACCCGTTTCTGGCCACTCATCGGGCAGCGGTTGGCGCAGGGTGCCGAACAGCCAGTCGTAAATCGGAAAGAACTGCGCGTAGTTGCGATTGTGGTAGGCAACCGAGACACCATGATGGATGCGATGCTGCTGCGGCCCGACAATCAGCCAGCCCAGCCAGCCCAAATGCAGGCGCAGATTGGCGTGGCTGAAAAAGAACCAGACCCAGAACAGCGCCACCGAGCCGGCGTAGGGCAGCAAACCACCGCCACAGACGAGGTAGGTTGGAAAGTGCGCCAGCAAAGTACCAGCCACCCCCGCCCCCAGGCTGTGCCTTACCGAAGTCGAGGCATCCATTGCGGCATCATCATGATGAACCCGGTGAAACAGCCACAGCACGGGGATCTCATGCTGGGCCCGGTGCGCCCAATAGTGGAAAAAATCATACACCAGCGCATACACCAGCGTTGCCAGCAGCGGGCCATGCCACCCCTCGTGCTTCCAGTCGGGGAACAGCCAGCCGATCAGGCCGTGATTTGGCAGCTTGGCTTCCAGTGGATCGAGCACCAGTCCCACTATCGCCATGCCGGTGAAGTTGAGGCCAAAGATCAGCAGGTTATAGGCGCGATGGCGGATGCCGCCGCCACGGCCTGCCGCCCGCCAGAGTTCAAACAGCCCGAACAGGCTGACCACCGCCCCGGCGATCAGTACCAGCTGGCCAATGCCCAGCAGGGTATCTGCGATGTGCTTCACAAGGTTCTGCATGCAGGTTCCATTCTCATAAACGGGGTGAATGCGGTGGCGTGTTAACCACAGGCAGAGGCTCCGAGACCGCCGCAGCGATTGCGACAACATGCGGCGGGCGCACGATGGCGTAGTGGTCACATTCCAGCATCTGCCAGCGGTCGAGCCGTGGGAGCTGGGTCTGCCACAACCCGAGCTGGGCCGCCGCCGGCAGCGCTGGCCCCGGCAGGCCCGGCGTGAGCTGGCAGGCCAGAGAGAGTTGCACGGGCGTCTGCGCCAGCCTGGGCAGTTCGACTCCCACCATGCTGGCCAGATTGGCCTGACAGCAACGGGCCAGCCTCGCCGCGTAGGCATGGCTATCGTTCGCGCCTAGCTGCAATTCGCGGGCGAACACGGCCTCCAGCTGCGTGCTCGAATAATGCTGGAACTGCGAGCCGCTGCCGGGTGGGGGCGGGTCGATCAGATGCAGGCGTTGCGCAGGCTGGCCAGCGTTTTCGGCCAAGGCTGCCAGCGCCAGCGCCACCCAGCCGCCAAAACTCCAGCCCGCCAGCTGCCAGCGCCAGCCCTGTGCCGGAAAACGCGCCTGCAAGGCAGCGTAGTAATGCTGCGCCCGCTCGGCCAGTGACCAGTTCAAATCGGAATCGGTCTGCAGCGCCGGGTCGGCGATCAGGCAGACCGTCAGATGAGAGGGCAGCGCGGCGACCAGCGGCCGATAAGCCTGAATATCCCCCCCTACCGGATGGATCAGGCATAGCAAGTCGTGACCGTCACCGGTTTGCCACACCTGCAGATTGACGGCGGCGGCAGGCGCGATGGCCGAGGTGGCGTCGTCGATCAGGTCCATGACTTCATCCAGACTCACCTGATGTCCGAACTGCGCCAGTGTCAGCGAGATACCGCTGTGCTGCTGGATGGCGTCGATCAGATCGAGCAAGGTCAGTGAATCGGCGCCGAGATCGTAGAGCGAAGTCCGCGCATCGAGGGCATCCAGCCCCAGCCATTGGCAAAGGCTGTCATGCAAACGCTGGCGCAGGCCATCGAGATTTGCAGACGCCGCTGCGGGGGCGATGGCTGGGGCAGTTGCGGCCGGCGTGGCTTTCGTGGCGTAAAAGCAGCTAGCCTGATCCAGCGCCGTGGTCGAGATCATGATCTGCGGCAACCCAGCCTGCAGCGCCTGCGCAAACAGCTGCTGACCCTCTGCCACACTCAGGCCGACCGCCCGATGGGCCTGATGCCGGCTGTCCTGGCGCAAGGCGGTGCTGGCCATGCCGACCTCGCGCCAGACGTCCCAGTTGATGCTGATGCGGCAGGTGTCATCAAAGGGGCTGGTGCGATAATGGGCCAAGGCATCGAGCAGGCCGTTGCCAGCGGCGTAATCGAGCTGGCCGATGCCGCCAAAGTGGCTGGCCATCGACGAGCAGTAGACGGCAAACGCCGGTTGATAGCGGCCGATCAGCCGCTCCATCAGCCAGGCTGCCTGCCATTTGGCCAGCTGGGCCTCGCGCATAGCGCTGGCGTCACGCTGGCGAATCAAGCCACCCGCTGCCGTGCCCACCGCATGCACCACCAGATTGACCGGCTGCTTCGACGCCAACAATCGGACCAGCGCCTGTTCGCACGAGGCGCTGTCGGCAAAGTCCACCGCCAGCATCTCGATGCGATCAGCCCAGTCTCGCAGGCTGGCGGGCAACTCGGCCCGCCGGGCCAGCAACACCAGCCGGCACGATGGGGATTGTTGCAGCAGCCAGGCAGCAAGGCTCTGGCCAATGCCGCCCGCGCCGCCCATCACCACATGACGCCCGGCCTCGACCGGCCATAGTGCGCGTTGCGGCACAGGCAAAGTCAGCGGTACCAGCGCCTGCTGCCACAGAAAACTGGGCCGTAGCGCCAGCTTGCGTACCTCAGGCGGCGGGTCTGCCATCAGATGAGCGATGCTCAGCCCCCAGCCAGTCAGCGCTGATCTTTGTTCCTCGTCAGAATCGTACTCAGGGTCGGGCTCCGGTTCCGGCAGATCCAGCCAGTAGCAGGGCACGGCGTGTTCCTGCTCGACTACGGTGCAGAGGCCGGCCAGCAAGCCGGCCAAGGGCCGCCGCACCGGGCCATCCACCGGCTGCGCGTCCACCGACAGGCAGAACAGCCGCAAGCCGGATGGCCCCTTTGCCTGCAACAGGGCGGCCGGTACATCAATGCAAGCTGATTGCGCCTGCGCCATCGCGCCGGGGCTTACTTCGGCCGCGAGCGTGAGCGGCAGCAGATTCAGCCAGTCCAGCGCTTGCTCGCCAAGTGCCAGCGCTGCCAGCAGCGACGACCAGTGGCTGGCCGAAGCCGGGTCGAGCCCGTAATGGTCGTTGCTCTGCTGGTGAAAATGACTGGCGATGCTGACCACTACCGTGCGTTGATAGGCCGCAGTCAGATCCTGCCATTCAAGCGGGGCGATGGGGGCGTCAGTCAGGACCAGCAAGGTAGCGGGGCGGGGCGCCAAGGGGGGCAGCAGCTGCCATTTCTGGCGGGCCCAGACTGGCTGATGCAGCCACTGGCTGGCCGGCAGTCGGGTTGGCCATGTGGGCTGGGGTACCTTGATTGACTCTCCCGGCTGGTGTGCAGCGCTGCCGGCTGCGGCGTTGTCGTGGGCGCTGGTCGTGGTGCTGGGGGTCAAATCGTAATCGGCCAGTTGGAATGCGGGCGGTGGAAAGTCCCAAGGCGCCGGCGCCGGGCCGGCCGGCCAGCTGAACTGTGCGCCTTCGTGCCACGCTTGCACCAGCGATGGCGCATCCAGCCCGGTGGCCGGGCGCGGCGTCTCCTGACGGCTTGGCCGGCTGACCACGGGCTGCCGCAGGGCGGCGATGGCGCTGGCTACATCCGGGCATACGGCGGCCAGCCGCCAGTCACTGGCGGGGCGACCAGCCTGCAGATGGCGCAGCACGCGCGGCAAGGCTGCGGGATGCGTGGCCAGATAGTCGGCGATGCGGGCGGCATCCTGCCGCAGGCTGGCTTCGCTGCTGGCCGACAGCAGCAGGCAGGGCGGTGGTGCCTCGCTGGTGGAGGGGGCTGGGTCACCAGCGCGGATCAGCACATGCGCATTGGTGCCGCCAATGCCAAAGCTGCTGACTGCAGCCAGACGGGGCTGCCCTGCCGGCCAGGGCAGGGCCGCGCGCGGTATATAAAAGGGCGCAAGCGACGGGCCGATCTGCGGGTTGGGTGCGTGAAAATCCACATTCGGCGGAATCTGCCCGTGGTAAACCGCCAGCGTGGCGCGGATCAGGCCGACCACGCCAGCGGCGGCGCCAAGGTGGCCGATCTGGCTTTTCACCGAAGCGAGCGCACAGTGTGCAGGCGAATCGTCGGCATACGCCTGCTGCAGCGCGGCCACTTCGATCGGATCACCCAGCTGGGTGCCGGTGCCGTGTGCCTCGACATAGCCGATGTCGGCCGCGCGCTGCCCACTGCGCTGCAGCGCCAGGCGGATGACTTCGCGCTGACCGGCCACCGAAGGGGCGGTGTAGCCCTGTTTGTCGGCCCCATCGTTATTGATGGCCGAGCCGGCCAGCACAGCGTAAATGGTGTCGCCGTCGCGCTCTGCCTGTGCGAGCGGCTTGAGCACCACCACCCCAACGCCACTGGCACCGATGGTGCCGCTGGCATCGTCGCTGAACGGCCGGCAATGGCCATCTTTCGAGAAAATATGCTGCGGCCGGTAGCGATAACCCTGGCTCAGCAGGCTATCGACCAGCACACCACCCACCAGCATCAGTTCGCTATCGCCCTGCCGCAGCAGGCCGGCGGCCAGATGCACGCCAACCAGCGAGCTGGCACAGGCAGCCTGCAGGGTCAGCGCCGGGCCGGTCAGGTCGAGGTGATACGCCACCTTGCTCGCCAGAAAATCCTTGTCGTGGTGCAAGGCCATTTGAAAGCTGTCGGGCAGGCTGTCGCCAGCCTCGCGCAACTGGCGCTGGTAGTAGGTGTTCTCGCCACAGCTGGCGACGATGCCGATGCGCTGCCGGCGGCTGTCGGCAATGCCGGCATGGGCCAGCGCCTGCACGCAGGCCATCAGCAACTGCCGCTGTTGTGGGTCCATCAGGCGGGCTTCCTGCCGGCTGATGCCAAAGTATTCGGGGTCGAAGCCCAGCGGCGCATCGAGCTGGCTGACCACATTCACCCAGCCTTCTGCTGACTGGGTGGCCGGCACGTCGCGCATGCCCCGACCACCGCTTTCCACCAGCTGCCAGAACGCTGCCAGATCGGGTGCCCCCGGTAATTTCACCGCCATGCCAATGATGGCAATGGCGGCATCGGGCTGATGCGGGACGGGGAGTGCCGTGGAACGCTCAGGCTGTGATTGCGAAAGATGGCGCGCCAGCTGGCGGATGCTGACATGCTCGAACAGGGTCGGGATGGTCAGCGACAGGCCCAGACCAGCGGTGCAGCGCAGATGAAAACGCATCAGATCGAGACTGCCGGCACCGGCATCGAAAAAGCGCTGGCTGACGCTGATTGCTTTGCCGGTCGCGGCGACAAACGCTTCACACAAGCGGTCTTCCAGACTGGAACGATCATGCTCGTCCGCAATGGTTTCACTGAGGGCCGGCAGTTGCTGGGCCAGCTGGGCGACCTGACGGCGGTCGAGCTTGCCGCTGGCCGTGAGAGGCAGGGCCGGCAACAGGCAGAAGCGGGCGATGCGCACAGGCAGCGGCAGGCGGGTCGCCAGATGGGTGCGCAGGGCCTGGACGTCGGGCGGCGTGGCATCGCGGCATTGCAGGCAGGCCACCAGCGCGCCCTCATCGACTACCACCACCGCCTGACGGATAGCCGGGTGGCTCAACAGCGCGGCCTCCACTTGCCCAAGCTCCAGCCGATGGCCGCTGAGCTTGATCTGCTGATCTTCCCGGCCCAGATAATGCAGCTGGCCTTCGCTGTCGAAACAGGCCAGATCGCCGCTGCGGTAGAAGCACTGGCCATCTGGCAGGGTCACAAACCGGCTGGTGTTGTGGGCTGCGTCAAGGTAACACGGCGCCACCATGCTGCCCCCCAGCCACAGTTCACCGGGGCAGCCCGCAGGCAGCGGCAGGCCGGCGGCATCGACCAGCCGCAGCTCGGCATTGGCAATGGCGCGGCCGATGCTCGGGCGCTCGGGCCAGCGGGCGGGGTCGCCTTGCAGGCACAGGCTGCTGACAACATGGGTTTCGGTCGGGCCGTAATGGTTGAACAGACGGGCATTTTTCAGCCCACCAAACCACTGGCGGATCGCCGGGCTGATGAGCAGCTGCTCGCCCGCGACGATCACTTCGCACAGCCGTTCGGGGTAGACGCCAAGGCTTACCGCGTGCTCAGCCAGCATCTGCAAGGCCACGCAGGGCATGAACAGCCGTTCGATACCGGATTGCTGCAGGCAGGCGAGCAGGGCTGGCATGTCCTGCCGCAGGCCGGGCGCAATCAGCTGCAGGCTGCCGCCACTGCACAGCGTGGTGAGGATTTCCTGAAACGACACATCAAAGGCCAGCATCGAAAACTGCAGGGTGCGGGCACGCGCCTGCAGCTCGCCGGCCGTTTGCTGCCATTGCAGCAGATTGCAGAGCGTGGCATCGGGCACTTGCACGCCCTTGGGGCGGCCGGTCGAGCCCGAGGTGAACAGCGTGTACAGCGGCCGCTGCGCTGGGGGCGGTACTGTCAGCAGCAGCAAGTCGGTGTCGGCCTCAGCATCCAGGTGGATGAGCTCGTCGCCATCGCTTAGGTCGGCATTGGCCAGATCGGCAGTGGGTGAGCAGACCAGCTGCCAGCACGGCAGCGGCGCGGGCAGGGCATCGGCCAGCAGGCTATCGAGCGCCGCTCGCTGTGATGGCTGGCTGAGCAGACACAGCGGCTGGCTTTGCGCCAGTACCTGCTGCAACAGCGGGGCGGGATAGGCCGGGTCGAGCGGCACGATGGTGAGATTGAGCCGCGCCAGCGCCAGCAGGGCCACCACATGCTCAACCGAGGCATCCAGATAGAGCGCAACGCGCAGCGTTGCCGGGGCATCCTCCTGCAGGAATCGGGCCTGCAGGCGGGCCGCCAGCCGGTTGGCCATTGTCGCCAGTGCGATGTAGCTGACGGTCTGGCGGGGGCTGATCAGGGCGGTGGCGTCCGGCGTGGCTTGCACCTGGGCGGCAAACCAGTCGGCAATCTGGGTGAAGGCGAGCGGCTGCATGGCCCCGCGTCCGGGTGCTGGCAGCGCCTGCCGGTAGGGGGTGACCAGCTCGGCCAGCGTCAGGCGGTGGCCAGCCAGCAAGGCATCCAGCCCCTGCCGCCAGAGCTGGGCCATCTGCTGTATCTGCGCGGCATCGAACCGGCCGGTGGCGTATTCCCACAGGCATTCCAGGCCGGACTCGGTATCGACGACCGAGAGCGTCAGTGGACATTTGGCCTGCACCGGGGCCAGCCATTCCACTCGGCAGCGGCTGCCGGGCAAGGCTAGCTGGCTGAAGTCGGTGTTTTCCAGCACAAACAGGCTGTCGAAGCCGGCGCCTTCCGCCTGCGCGGCCGGGGAATCGGCCAAGGCATGGGCAAGTGCCACGTCCTGCAGATCGAGCACGCGCTGTATCTGCGCGGCCTGCGTTTGCAACAGGCTGAGCAGGTTTGCATCGGGGGCAAGCTGCTGTGGCAGCAACACGGTGTTGGCAAACATGCCGACGCTCTCGGCAAAGTCGGCCAGCGGTCGGTTGGCCACCGGGCTGGCGATGCGCTGCTGGCTGCGGCCGGTGACGCCGTAAAGGCTCCAGCTGAAGACACACAGCAAGAGCTGAAAGCGGGTCAGGCCCAGATCGGCGCCGAGGCGATCAAGCGCGGTACGCCGCACTACATCGACCGACTCGCGCAGACAATGGGCGCGGCCCCCCCGCTCCGCCTGCGCGAAGGGCAAGGCCGGTTCGCTGGCGATGGCGGTCTGGTAGAGCGTTTGCAGCTGGGTGCGCAGCGGCTGGTAGGCCGGGCTGGCAAACCACTCGGCTTGCCAGCGGTTGGCATCTAGCGGGCTGATGGTTGCGGTGGGGGGTAGCAAAGGTTGCCCCTGCTGCGCGGCCGCATACAGCGCGGAAAGATCGCGCAGTAGCAGATTCAGCGACCAGCCATCGACCACAATATGGTGCAGATGCAGCAGCAGAATGCCGTGCCGGGGGGCCAGCGGCAGCCAGTGCGCCGTAAACAGGCGCGGCTGGGCGAGGTCGAACGGCGTGGCCGCCAGCAGCTGGGCGCGCATCCGCCAGCTGGCTTCGTCCAGACAGGGGGCAGCGTGAGCGGCGTCGGCGGCAAAGGTGCAGGGGTCATACGGCGGGCAAACCTGCTGCTGCAGGCCGTCTTCGTGGGCGATGAAGGCGGTGCGCAGCGCCGGGTGACGACAGACCAGTGCATTCAGCGCCTGGTGCAGGGCGCCCAGCGAGAGTTCGCCTTGCAGCCGGAAGGCCAGATCGACGTTGTAACTGCAATCGGCCGGCTGCTGTTGCTGCAGCAGCCAGAGCCGCTGCTGTTCGGAAGTGGCTGCCGCCACCTGAAGTGCGCTGGCTGCAGGTAACGGGGGGTAGAGCTGGCAATCGGGTTGGCCGCGCTGCTGCGCTTGCGCATCGCGGGCGCTGGCAAGAGTGGTGGCCAGCTGGCCGAAATCCTGTTGCAGGATGCTGGCCTGCGCCAGCTCGCAACCCCAGCGCTGGCGTACTTCAAACCGCAGCCGCAAGGCTTTGAGCGAGTCGCCGCCATTGCCCAGCCAGCGGTCGTGCAAACGCAGATCGGGCACGCCAAGCACGCGGCCGATCAACTGCAGCACTTCGGTTTGCCAGGGCGTGTGCGCCTGCTGGCCGGCGTCGCCGTGGCGCCAGTGCAGATCCTGCCTTTGCAGCAGGCGGGCCTGATCGACCTTGCCGTTGGCGTTCAGCGGCAGGGCATCCACCAGATAGATCCAGTGCGGCCGCATATAGGCCGGCAGGTGCTCGGCCAGATGCCGGTCGAAGGCTTCAAAGGCCAGATCCGCTTGCAACACCACATAGGCCAGCAGCTCGTTGCTGTCATCGCGGGCGTTGCGGCGGGTGCAGACATAAGCCTGCCGGATGGCCGGATGGCGCAGGATCTGCCGTTCCAGCTCGCCCGGCTCGATGCGAAAACCGCGCACCTTCACCTGCCGGTCTTGCCGGCCCACGTATTCGATCTGCCCCTCGGCATTGCGGCGCACCAGGTCGCCGGTCCGGTAGAAGCGTTGCTGGCCGCCATCAAGCCAGGGCAGGCGCACAAAGCGGCGGGCGGTTTCCTCGGGCAGCTGCTGATAGCCCTCGGCTACGCCATCGCCACTCAGATACAGCTCGGCAACCTCGCCCGCAGCGGCGGCCCGCTCCCCCTCGACTACCAGCGCGATGCCGGTTGCCGCCAGTGGCTGGCCAATCGGGATCACCTCGCCGCTGAAATCAGGTGGAATCGGGTAACAGAGGGCAAAGGTCGTGGTCTCGGTCGGGCCGTAGACGTTGTGGATCTGGCAGCGGCTGCCTGCATTGTGCTGATACCAGCGACGCAGCAAGGGTGCGTTCAGCTGTTCGCCGCCAATCAGCAGCTGGCGCAGCCCGGCAAAGCAGTCCGGCTGACGGTCGGCGAGGGTGTTGAACAGCGCTACGGTCATGAACAGGGTGTCGATCCGCTGCGTCAGCAGTGCCTGGGCGAATCGATCCGGCTGCTGCACCAGCGCATCGCTGAAGATCACACAGCAACCGCCCCGCAGCAGCGGCACCCAGACTTCAAAGCTCAGGGCATCGAAGGCCGGGTTGGAGAGGCAGGCAAAGCGCTGAGCCAGCGCGAGGTCGATATAGCCCGGCTCGGCCAGCCGCAGAATGCCGGCATCGCGCACCCGCACGCCTTTGGGCTGCCCGGTGGTGCCCGAGGTGTAGAACAGAAAGCAGCAGGGGGCCGCGTTTGCGGCCGGCAGTGGCGCCTCGCCAGCGGTGGCCAGCAGTGAGGCGAGGGACAGCGACGGCGGGCCGTCACCCGGTGTTACGGCCTGCGCGCCATCGTCGATGATCGCCACACTGCCGCTATCGCCGAGGATATGCTGCAGCCGTTCGGGCGGGCTCTGTTGGTCGAGCGGCACCACGGTGCCACCCAGCCGCAGAATCGCCAGCATGCCGCATACCAGTTGCCAGCTGCGCGGCAGGCCAATCGCCACGGGCTGGCCCGGTTCGATACCCGCTTGCAGCAGACCGTGGGCCATCTGGCGGCTGCGGGCCTCCAGCTCGGCATAGCTGAGTGCGATGCCAGCGTCGTCGATGGCAATGGCATCGGGGCTGCGCTGGCACTGTGCCAGCACCGCTGCCGCCAGTGTGGGGTTCGGGAGCTTCGTCTGCATCACGCCTCCCTTGCCTGCTGGCGAGCCAGTCGGGCCAATTCACCCCGCAACACCTTGGCAACCCGCAGCACTTCGGCGGTTTCCAGCATTTCCCAGTGGTCGCCATGCACCAGCTTGACCAAAAAGCCCGCCTGCGCCCGCCGTCGCCAGAAGGCCCGTGCCTCGCGCCAGAACGGCCGGTCGCGGCCGCCCATGGCCTGAATCAGCACCAGACGGGCTGCAGTCGGTGGGGTCAGGTAGTCGCGCATGGTCAGCCGGTTGTGGTTGTAAATGTGGAAATACTGGGCCACCTGGGCATCGTCGATGCCCGGATACATGCCGTTGAACTTGACGAGCTTGCTGCGGAATTCCTCCATCTCCACCGGCATCACCATCGCCCGGTGGGCCGGGTCTTCCAGCCCCTGGGTGTCGAGCAGTACCACGCTGAGCTGACGATGCCCGGCCGCTGCCAGCCGGCGCCCCATCTCATGGGCGATCAGGCCACCGTAAGACAGGCCAGTCAGCACCAACCGGCCTTGCGTCAGTGGGCCGAGCTTTTCCAGATACGACTGGGCCATGGCTTCAACCGTCGGCAGAAACGCCTCGCCCGGGTTCACGCCCGGCGACTGGATGCCGTAAATGCCGCAGTCGTCAGGCATGACCTTGGCCAGCGACAGATAGCAGAAGGCCGTCCCCCCGGCCGGATGGATGCAGACCACCCGGTGCTGGCCATCGCCTTGGCGGAACTCGATCAGGTTGCTGGGGGGCTTGCCGCCGGCGCCGTGGCGTAGCCGGCCGCCCAGCGCTTCGATGGTGGGATGCAGCAGGATGTCGCGCACCGGCAACGTCTCGCCAAACGCGGCGGCGATGCCATGCGCCAGCTTGATCGCGGCAATCGAGGTGCCACCGATGTCGAAAAAATTGTCGCGGATGCTGATATGCGGTTGCAGCAGCACCTGTTTCCACAGCTGGTACAGGGTCAGTTCGATATGGTCACGCGGGCTGGCGACGTTGACCTGACGCGGCCCATCGGCCGCCAGCGCCAGAATCGCTGCTGTGTCGAGCTTGCCGTGGGCGGTCTGCGGTAGCTGCGGCAGTTCGACGAAGAGCGAAGGGATCATATAAGCCGGCAAGCGCTGTGCCAGCACCTCGCGCCATTCGCTGGCCAGCCGTGGCGCTGCGCCATCGGCCCGCACCAGCGCTGCCACCAGCCGTGCCTCGCCGCTGGCGGGACGGTCGATCAGCACCGCCGCTTCTCGGACATCGGCTTGCGCCAGCAGGGCGGCTTCGACCTCGCCCGGTTCGACCCGGTAACCGCGCAGCTTCACCTGCTGGTCGCGCCGTCCCAGATACTCGATCTGGCCTTCGGGCAACCAGCGCGCCAGATCGCCCGTGCGGTAGAGCCGGCTGCCGGGCTGCTGGCTGAAGGGGTTGGGCACAAAGCGTTCGTCGGTCAGCGCGGTTCGGTGCAGATAACCACGCGCCAGGCCGGCACCGCCGATATACAGCTCGCCGGTCACGCCAATCGGCACCGGTTCGCCTTCGGCATCGAGCAAGTAGACCTGGGTATTGGCCAGTGGCCGGCCAATCGGGCATTGCCGGGCCAATGGCTGCAGGGTCAGGTAGACCGTGCTGTAAACGCAGGTTTCGGTCGGCCCATAGCCGTTGACGATACGCAGGCCGGGCAGCTGTTGTTGCAGGTGGTAGAGGCTTTGTTCCTGCAGCGGTTCGACCCCTACCAGCAGCTGTTGCAGCGCCAAGCCATCCAGGCGTTCGGCCGGGGCTTCGTCCAGCCAGCGCACAAAAGCCGGGGGCAGATAGGCCTGGGCGATCTGGTGCTGGGCCAGCCAGCGCATCAGGGCCTGCGGGTCGATGCGCACGGCTTCGGGCACGATATGCAAGGTGCCGCCGGTGGTTAGCGGCAGCAGGGTTTCATGCACCGAGACATCGAAACCGAAGCTCGACCACAGCGCTGCAGCCTTGCCGGGCAAGGCGCCCACTGCCTGCTGCCAGTGGTCGAGCAGGTTGGCGACGCTGGCATGCGTCATCGCCACGCCCTTGGGTAGGCCGGTCGAGCCCGAGGTGTAGATCACATAGGCGAGATCGTCGGCCTGGACTGGCGGTAGCGCCAGCTCGGGTGCCGGCTCGGCCAGCAACGCCGCCAGTGACTGCCAGAGGCCGGAGCGGGCCGGGTCATCCGTCAGCACCAATGCCGGCGCGGCGTCGCTTACCAGATAGTCGAGCCGTTCCGCCGGATAGGCCGGGTCGAGCGGCAGCCAGGCGGCGCCAGCCTTGAGCACCCCCAGCATCGCAACCACCATCGCATTGCTGCGCCTGAAGTGCAGCCCCACCCGCTGATCGCGCCCGATGCCGCGTTGCTGCAAATGGTTGGCGAGCTGGTGGCTCTGCCGGTCGAGTTCGGCGTAGCTGAGCGACTGGCCCTCGCACACCAGCGCCGTCTGGCTGGGGCGTTCACGCACCTGTGCGGCAAAGCGGGCGGGCAAGCCGGCCGGGGTGCCGTAATCGACGGCGGTGGCATTCCAGTCATGCAGCAGGCACTGCCGCTTGGTGGCGTCGAGCAGGGGCAGGCGGGCGATGGTCTGGCTGGGGTCGGCCGCAGCGTGGCGCAGTAGCTGCATGAAGTGACCTGCGAGTCGCTCGATGCTGGCGGCGTCGAAAAGATCGGTGTTGTATTCGAAGGTCAGCTGCAGGCCGGCGGTGGTTTCGGCGGCTTCAACCGATAAATCGAACTTGGCGGCATCGGTGCCGGTTTCCTGCGGAAACAGGGTCAGTCCCGGCAGATCGAGCTGGCCGCGTGGCATGTTCTGCAACACCAGCATCACCTGGAACAACGGTGAATGGCTGGTGTGGCGCACCGGCTTCAAGGCTTCGACCAGCTGGTCGAAGGGCAAATCGGCATGGGCATAGGCATCAAGCACGGTATCGCGCACGGTCTGCAGCAGGTCGCTGAAGGTCTGCGTGGCCACGAGCTGGTGGCGGATCACCAGCGGATTGATGAAGTGGCCAATCAGCCCTTCGACCTCGCGATGGTTGCGGTTGGCAAACGGCGTGCCGATGCACAGGTCAGACTGGCCGCTGTAGCGCCACAACAGCACGGCAAACCCCGCCATCAGGCTCATGAACAGCGTAGCCCGCTGCGACTGGCTGACTGCCTTCAGCCCCTGCACGACCGCTATCGGCAGCAGACAGTGGTGGCAGCGCCCTTGAAAGCGCTGCACGGCCGGGCGTGGCCGGTCGGTGGGCAGCGTCAGCAGGGTGGGGGCGTCGGCCAGCTGCTGCGTCCAGTAAGCCAGCTGGTGCTGCAGGCGCGACGTCTGTTGCTGTTGCCAGAGAGCGTAGTCGGGGTATTGGATGGGCAACGGTGGCAGCGGTGAAGGCTGGCCATTGACAAAGGCGGTGTAGAGCTGGGCGACTTCGTTGATCAGAATGCCGATCGACCAGCCGTCGGCCACGATATGGTGGACATTCAGTAACCAGCGGTAGTCGTCTTCTGCCAGTTTCAGCAACCGGCTGCGCAGCAGTGGGCCTTGGCCAAGATCAAACGGCTCGCGGGCGGCGGCTTCGGTGGCGGCCGCCACGGCGGCCTGCCGGGCCTCACCGGCGAGCTGGGTCAGATCCTGCACCGGCATGACGAGGTGCAGCGCGGGCAGCACCGTCTGCAGGGGTTCGCTGCCCCCCTCGCTGAAGCGGGTGCGCAGCGACTCGTGCCGAGCTATCACAGCATTCAGCGCCCGCTCCAGGGCGGCGACATCGAGCTGGCCGCGCAGGCCAATGGCGGCAGGGTTGTTGTAGAAGGGGTTGCCGGGGGCCAGCTGATCGAGAAACCACAGCTGGCGCTGCGAGGTCGAGAGCGGCAGCACGTCCCGCCCGGCCGCACGCGGCAGGATGCGGTCGGCATCGGCCTCGATACGGGGAGCGAGCAAGGCGATCAGCGCTGGCTTGTGCTGCTGCAGGCTGGCCAGCAGCTCGGGCGTCAGAAAACCCTTGGGCGCCTTGCAGCGCAATTTGTCGCCATCTACTTCGAGCGCGATATCGTGCTGCCGGAAGTAGTCGAGCAATGCCGTAGCGCTTTGGGGGGCGTTCATATTTCCACCTCTTCCATCTCATCTTCACCTTCATTTTCATCGCCGGCGGCGGGCTGCATCGTGAACTGTTCCACGGCCGCAATGCCGGTCTGGCCGGCTGCGCGCAGGCCGCCGACCAGGGTGTAGACCAGGCGGTGCGTCGGGCCCAGATCAAACAGGGGTGTGAGCTGGCTCACATCGAGCGAGCCGATGCCGCACAGGCCCAGATCGTGGCGGGCGGCCGTCATGGTCAGCAGCTGGGCCATCGCGCCGGCCTCGATATGGCAGAAATCCAGACTTTTCTCGCCATACAAGGGCTCGATGGCAGCCAGCTCGGCAATCAGGCACAGGGTAAAGCCGGCCTGCTCGAACAGCGGGCGGTTAACGAAGTAGTCAAAGGCATCGCTGGCGAGGCGCCGGTCCTGCCCCAGTGCCAGCAGGCGGTGGCTGGCCGGGCAGTAGTAGTAAGCCCCGCCCGCCATGCCGGCGACCCTGCCGGGGGCCAGATAGAGGTAGGTTTGCACGGGATACGCGCCACCGGCCGAGGCATACAGCCGCTTGGGCTGGCCCTGCAGGGGCTGGGCCGACAGGCTGGCCAGCAGATGGCCCAGTGCCGGCAGGGGGACAGGTTCCGGCCGGAACTGCCTGACTGAGCGGAAGTCGGCAAATTGGGCCTGGAACGCGTCGCCAGCCGGCAGCGGCAAGGGCTGCGCCGCTGTGTGGGCGAACTGGCGCAAGCCGAGCTGGCGAGCCTTGAACTGCTGGCGAGCGGCTGGATCGTCGAGGCTGTCGCCGCTCGCGATGGTTTGGATGGGGTCGGCGACGGCGACGGCCGGGGCGGCGGCTGCCGTCTGCTGCCGATGCTCGCGGTAGCCTTGCAGCAGATCGGCCAGCGTGGCCTGCGCCATCAACCGTGCCAGCCTTGGCCTGAAGCCCAGCTCGCTTGATAGGGCATTGACGATGCGCACGATGTCGATCGAACTCGCGCCGAGTACCAGCAGATTGTCATCCGGCGCCAGGGTGGCGCAGCCCAGAATGCCTTGAACAATTTCAGCAATCCGGCGCTCGGCCGGGTCGTCGCCAAGCACGGTGACTGCGGCGGCTGGCGTGGGCAGTGCCGGCTCGGGCAGTTGCTTGCGGTCTACCTTGCCATTGGCCGATAGCGGCAGGCGCGCCAGAAAAGTAAAGGTTGGCGGCACCATCCACTGCGGTAGCCGCGCCTGCAGATAGGCGGCGAGCGCGCTGGCTTCAACCGGCTGGGTGACCACCACATAGGCCGCCAGCCGCTTTTCGCCGTGGGCCTCACCCCAGACCCGCACCACGCCAGCCTGCACGGCCGGGTGGCTCTCCAGCGTGGCTTCGATCTCGCCCAGCTCGACCCGATAGCCCTGCAGCTTGACCTGACCATCTTCCCGCCCCAGAAACTCGATATTGCCGTCGGGCAATAAGCGGCCCAGGTCGCCGGTGCGATACAGCCGTTCGCCGGTCTGCGGATGCCGGATAAAGCTGGCGGCCGTGCGTTCGGCATCGCGCCAGTAGCCCTGGGCGAGGCCGATGCCGCCAATGTACAGCTGGCCCACCACCCAGCACGGGCGTGGCTGCAAGGCGTCGTCCAGCACATAAAACTGCTGGTGACGCAGCGCCTTGCCATACGGAATGCTGCGCCAGTCGGGGTCTATGGCGTCAATCGGGTAATAAATCGACCAGATCGACGCTTCGGTGGCACCACCGAGGCTGATGACGCGCGCCTGCGGTAGCAGGGCAGAGAAGCGGGGCGGCAAGCTCAGTGGAATCCAGTCGCCCGAGAGCATGGCCAGACGCAACGACGACGGCAGCGGCAGATGGTGGCCTTCGGCGTACTCGACCAGCAGGCCCAGCAGCGCCGGCACCGAATTCCAGAGGCTGACCTGATGCGTGGTCATCAGCGCCAGCCAGTGGGCCGGATCACGGGCCAGCTCGGGCGTGAGCAACACAACCGCCGCCCCGGCCGCCAGCGTGCCGAAACAGTCGAACACCGAGAGATCGAAACTGAGCGATGACACCGCCAGCACCCGGTCGGCGGCGGTGACGCCAAAGCGCTGATTGATGTCGAGCAGGGTGTTGACGGCACCGCGATGGTCGATCATCACGCCCTTGGGCAGGCCGGTCGAGCCGGAAGTGAAGATCACATAAGCCAGATCGTGTTCACTCACCATGCTGGCGGCGAGCGTGACTTCTGGTGCATCGGCCGTGCTCACGCTGAAGCACTGCAGGCCATCTGGCCGCTGCAGACGGCTTTGCAACGCAGGCTGGGTGAGTATCAACCGGGCTTCGGCCTGCTGCAGGATCAGCGTGATGCGGCTTTCCGGCAGCGCCGGGTCGATTGGCAGATAAGCCGCGCCAGCATAAAGAATGGCCAGCGTGGCCACCAATTGCTCCGGGCCCCGCTCCATGATCACACCGACCAGGGTATTCGGCTGCACCCCGGCCTGTTGCAGGCGGGCAGCCAGGGCGCGGGCAGCCCGCCGCAGCTGGCCATAACTCAGCGTGATGCCGTCCCCCAGTACCGCCGGGGCCTCGGGGTGGGCCAGTGCCTGCCGGTCGAACAGCGTGTGCAGCAGGGGCAGCGAGGAGGGCGGGGCTTCGACCAATGCGCTGCTGGCGTGGTCGAAGCGGGCCTGGGGCAGCAGCTGCGGCAAGGTGGCCTGCCAGGATTCGGCTTGCTGCAGGTTGGCCAGCAGCTGGGTATACGCCGCGAACATCTGCGCCATCAGGCCCGGCGGGAACAGCTCGTCGATACTGTCCCAGTTGAAATACAGCCGGCCGTCGGCTTCGAGAATCGTGTGGTCAAGCCACACCTGCGGGGTCTGGGTGATGCTATGCACCGTTTCGCCACCGAGTGCGCTGGCAAAGCCGGCATCGTTGGCACCTGCGGCCAGTTCGCTCAGTGTGCTGTTGAAGACGATGGGCATGGCCGCCAGCGCGGTGCCGCGCGCCTGCGCCAGCTCCCGGTTCACTTGCACGCCGCTGACGGCGGAATGGTCGATGTCCTGCCACAGCTGGGCCTGAATCTGCCGGGCCTGGCTGGCAAAGTCGAGATCGCTGTCGATGGCGACTTCGAGCAGGACCAGCGAGGTGAAATCGCCGATCACGCCGTTGATGTCAGGATGCAGCGGCAGGCGGTTGAACAGCGGCAGGCTCAGGGTAAAGCGTGGCTGGCGGCTCCACAGTGCCAGCACCTGAGAGAACGCCGTCAGCAGCAGCACTGAAGGGGTCAGGCCGTGGCGGGCCGCCAGCGCTTTCAGCTGCGACCAGTCGGCCGCCGGCAGCTGATGGTCGCGCCGGGTGAAGTGCGGCCGTTCGATGCTGTCGGGCTGACGGTGCAGCGGCAAGGCTGGCGCAGGCGGCAGGCTGTTCAGCCGCTGTTGCCAGTAATGCAGGGCGCGCTGGAAACGTGGCGTGTCGCGCAGGGCCCGCTCGGCCAGCACATAGTCGCGGAAGCTCACCGCCAGCGGTGGCAACGCGCTGGCCGGGTCGGCGTAGAGTTGGGCCAGCTCCCGTTCAAGAATCTGGCTGCTGGCGGCGTCGACGATCAAGGCATCGAGGCTGATATGCAGATGCACCCAGTCCCCTTCCGTATCGCGCAGGCGGGTGACGGCAAACTCGAACAGCGGCCAGCGGCTGGCGTCGAACAACTGGTGCGACATGCGTTCGCGCACCGCCTGCAGGCTGGCCTGAGCTGTGGCATCGGGCAGCGAGCGCAAGTCCTGACACGGCAGGCGGACTTCCGGCACCGTCGCCAGCGTCTGCTGCCGGCCATCGGCCAGAAACACCGTGCGCAGCATCTCGTGGCGGGCAACCAGCCGGCTGAGCGCCTCGCGAAAGCGCGCTTCGTCAAACTGCCGTAAACGCAGCTCGCCATAGCCGTGGGCACCGACGCCACCGAGCGCCAGCGTCGCTTCCCGTCCCACCCAGTAGGCTTGCTGGATGTCGGTCAGCGGGAAAGGCTCGAAGCGATGGGCCGGGTCGGGCACCAGTGGGGGATACGCCGGTGCCGGGTCGGCCGGGTCATCGTGCAGACTGGCGACGAGATCGGCCAGCACCGGCGTCTTGAACAGGTGGCGCAAGGCAATCTGCACACCCATCTGCTGATTGATGGCATGCACCAGACGGGTTGCCAGCAGCGAGTGGCCCCCCAGCACAAAAAAGTCATCAAGCACCCCAACCTGATTGCGCCGCAAGACCTGCGCCCAGATTGCCGCCATCTGCGCCTCACGGGCATTGCGGGGTACCAGTTGAATGGCGTTGCCCGGTAGCCGGGACGGGGCGGGCAGGGCGCGCCGGTCGAGCTTGCCGTTGACGGTGAGCGGCAGCTGCGGCAGCGCCAGCCAGCGTGCGGGCTGCATGGGCTCGGGCAACTGGCGGCGCAGGGCTTCGCGCAGTGCGTCGATCTCGGCGCTGCCGACGACATAGGCCACCAGCTGGCGCTCGCCGGGCTCGTCTTCCCGTAGCAGCACGGCGGTATCGCTGACGCCCGCCTGCTGCTTCAGCACAGCCTCGATTTCGCCAAGCTCTATGCGAAAGCCCCGCAGCTTGACCTGGGCATCGGCGCGCCCCAGATAGTCGATTTCGCCATCTGCGCGCCAGCGAGCCAGATCCCCACTGCGATACATGCGCGCCCCCGGCTGCGGACTGAATGGGTCGGGCAGAAAGCGCTCGGCAGTGAGGTCGGGCCGGCCCAGATAGGCCCGTGCCAGCCCGGCCCCGGCGATGTACAACTCGCCGCTTACTCCCGTCGGCACGGGTTCCAGCTCTGCATCGAGCACATACAGCCGGCAATTGGCGATCGGGCGGCCAATCGGTGGCGCCTCGGGCCACTGGGCCATGTCGGCCACCTCCAGCGCATGCTGGCTGACGACATGGGTTTCGGTCGGGCCGTACTGGTTGTAGAGCCGGCGTACGGCCATCTGCTGCAGGCACTGGCGCAATTCGGCGTTGACTTGCAGCGCTTCGCCAGCGGTGATCAGGTCGCAGCCGTGTGCGACCAGGGGGCCGGGATCGAGCGCGGCGATCTGCTGCAATACCGCAGCGGGTAGAAACGCCCGGTCGATGGCCTGCTCGGCTGCCAGTGGCCGCAATTGCCCCAGTTCCTTGCGGGCAGACTCGTTCAGCATCACCAATGTGGCCCCGCTGCAGAGCGTGCTGCAGATCTCCTGCAACGAGACATCAAAGCTGATCGACGCAAACTGCAGCACGCGCTGCGGTGCGGGCGGGCGGATGCTGGCCTGCTGCAGCTGCCAGTGCATCAGGTTGTCGAGGGTGCGCCGGGTCTGCGCCACGCCCTTGGGGCGACCGGTTGAGCCCGAGGTGTAGATCACATAGGCCAGATGCTCGGGCTGGGTGGTGTCGGGCAGATCGTGGGCGGGCTGCTGTGTCCACAACGCGGCATCGGTCTGCAGGTCGATAACGGTGGGTGCGGTGGCTTGGGCTGCCAGTGCCGCCGCGAGTGCGGGCCGGGCGGGGGCATGGCTGAGTACGACGACGGGTGCGGCGTCCTGCAACATGAAGCCCAGCCGGGCGGCCGGGTAGGCCGGGTCGAGTGGCACATAGGCGCCACCGGCCTTGAGTACCGCCAGCAAGGCCGTCACCAGCTCCAGCGAGCGCTCGAAGCAGAGCGCCACGCGCTGGTCCGGCCCGACGCCGCCCAGCTGCAGATGACGCGCCAACCGGTTGGCGGCCGCATTCAGCTCGCCATAGCGCAAGGTCTGGCCATCCAGCTGCAGGGCTACTGCCTCGGGCTGATGGGCGGCGGTGGCTTCGAACAGCGCCATGCTGGTGCTGGCCGGCCAGTGCTGATCGGTGCGATTCCAGTCGATCAGCAGGCGCTGACGTTCGGCGGCATCCAGCATCGGCAGCCGCCGTGGGGCCAGATCGGGCTGGCGCACCATCTGCGTCAGTACCTCGCGCAGATAGCCACAGTGGCGGGCGATGGTGGGGGCATCGAACAGCGCGCTGGCGTAGTCCATGCCGCCCACCAGACAGCCATCCTGCTCGCCCAGTGACAGGGTGAGATCGAATTTGGCCACGGTGTGCGGCGAGGCAATCGACTCGACCTGCACGCCCGGCAGCACGAACTGGCTGTCTTCGTGGTTCTGCCAGGCCAGCATCACCTGGAAGATCGGTGCATAAGCCAGGCTGCGGGGCGGTTTGCATAGTTCGACCACCTGCTCGAACGGTAGATCCTGCGCTTCCTGTGCTGCCAGTACCTGCGTGCGAACATGGGCAAGCAGCTGCCGCACCGAGCCGCGCTCGGCCAAATCCAGCCGCAGCGCCAGCGTATTGACGAAAAAGCCGATCAGCCCTTCCAGCTCGGCGCGACGGCGGTTGGCGACCGGGGTGCCGATTACCAGATCGGTCTGCCCGGCCAGCCGCGACAGTACGATCGCCCAGCCGGCCAGCACCGTCATGAACAGGGTGCAACCGTGATGCAGGCTGAACGCCTTGAGCTCGGCCGTCAGCACGGCGTCGATATGCAGTCGGTGCAGGCCACCTTGATGATCCTGCTCGGCCGGCCGTTTGCGGTCGGTTGGCAGCGTCAGCAGACTGGGGGCGCCGGCCAGCGCCTGCTGCCAGTAATGGCCTTGCTGGCGCACGGCAGAGTCTGAATGGTCTGCAGCAAGCCACTGCCTTTGCCAGACAGCGTAGTCGGCGTACTGGATGGTCAGCGCTGGCAGGCCGGCGGGCCGGTTGTCGCAGTGGGCCTGATAGAGCGCGCTCAGCTCATGGCACAGCACGCCCATCGACCAGCCGTCTGAAACGATATGGTGCAAGGTCAGCAACAGCACATGGCTGGCCGGGGTGAGCCGGATCAGCCGGCCCCGGATCAGCGGGCCGTTGGCCAGATCAAACGGTTGTTGCGTCTCGGTCTGTTGCAGGGCAGCCAGCTGGGCGTCCGGCTGCAGGCTGCCGCCAAGGTCGTGCTCGATCAGGCTGAACGGGGTGTCGGCGGGCGCAATCTGCTGGAAAGCTTCGCCCGCAACGGCGACAAAGCGGGTGCGCAGGGCTTCGTGCCGTGCCAGCAGGCTATCGAGCGCCTGACGCAGGGCGGTTGGATTGAGTGCCCCTTGCAGGCGTAGCGCCAGCGGCATGTGGTAGGTGGCGCTGTCACCTTCCAGCTGCGCCAGAAACCATAGCCGCTGTTGGGCATACGAGAGCGGCAAGGGCTGGCTGCGCCCAGCTGGCTGGAGTGGCGGCAATGTGTTCTGGCTGGCCGATTGCAACGCCTCGGCAAACGTCGCCAGCGTGGGGGCGGCGAACAGGGCGGTTGGCGACACATCGCGCTGCAATAGCTGGCGCAGCCGCGATACCAGCCGCATCACCAGCAGTGAATGGCCGCCGAGTTCAAAGAAATGATCCTGCCGGCCCACCTGCGGCACTCCCAGCAACTCGGCCCAGATCGCGGCGAGTGCCGTTTCAAGCGGGCCGATGGGGGCTTCAAAGCTGCGTTGGCCAAGGTCGGCAGCGGCCGGCGCGGGTAGGGCCTTGCGATCGAGCTTGCCATTGGGGCTGAGCGGCCAATGGTCGAGCGCCAGCACGGCAGCGGGCAGCATATGGCCGGGCAGCTGGCGTGCCAGATGCGCCCGCACAGCCGCTGGTGCAGGCGGCGCCATGCCGGGCGTACTGGTGTAGTAGGCCACCAGCTGCGGTTCGGCAGCCCGGTCCTGCCGGGCCACCACCACGGCTTCCTGCACGCCGGGGCAGCTACAGAGGGCGCTTTCGATCTCACCCAGCTCAATGCGAAAGCCTCGCAGCTTGATCTGGAAATCCTGCCGGCCCAGAAACACCAGCTGGCCATCGGCCTGCCAGCGGGCCAGATCGCCAGTGCGATAGAGGCGTTCGCCGGCGACGAAAGGGTTATTGATAAAGCGTTCGTTGTTTAGTCCTGGCTGGTTCAGGTAGCCGCGCGCCACGCCGGCGCCGCCGATATACAGCTCACCGACCACCCCGGTCGGCACCGGCTCGCCGTGGGCATCGAGCAGATAGAGCCGCACATTGGCCAGCGGCTGGCCGATGGGTAGGGTGTCCTGCGATTCGGGCAATTGCTCGGGCAGCAGGTAGTAACTGCTGTCGATGGCCGCTTCGGTCACCCCATAGGCGTTGATCAGCCGGGTTGCCGGGCCACAGACGGCACGCAGTTGCCGCGCCAGCGCCACACTCCAGCGATCCGAGCCGCAGATCAGCGTTTCCAGACTGTCGAGCCGCTGGCCGCTGGCTTGCACATAGTCGAGCAGCGGGCCGAGCACCGCCGGCACAAAGTCGGCAAAGCCCACTTCACGCTGGCGCAGCAACTGGTAGAGCGCAGCGCTGTCGAGCAGGGTGTCGCGTGGACAAAGCACCAGCCGGCCACCAAAACCCAGGGCCCGTACCACATCGGCGGTGAAGACATCGAAAGCGAAACTGGCCATCTGCAAATGCACGAGGCCCGGCCGCAGCGCCAGGCTCTGTTCCCAGGCAGTGCTGATGGCCAATACCTGCCGGTGTTCGACCAAAACACCCTTGGCCGCAGCGGTGGTGCCCGAGGTGTAGATCACATAGGCCAGATGGCTGCTGCGCAGATCAGGTGTGGGGGGGGGCGTGGCCGGCAGATTGGCCCAGCGGTGGCGGTCGTGTTCGAGGTCGATCACCGCAGGTGGGGTGTCGAGCTGAATCAGCGCCGCCTGCAGCGCTGGCTGCGCCGCCGGGTGGGTCAGCACCGCCAGTGGCGCGCTGTCGCGCAGCATGTGGGCGAGCCGGTCGGCAGGGTAGGAGGGGTCAAGCGGCACATAGGCGCCCCCGGCTTTCAGCACTGCCAGCAGGGCCACCACCATGTCCTGCGAACGATCCATGCCAATCGCCACCAGCCGGTCCGGGCCCACCCCCAGGGTTTGCAGCTGGTGGGCCAGCTGGTTGGCTGCCTGCTCCAGCTCGCCATAGCTCATGCGCTGCTGGCCCAGCAGCAGGGCCGTGGCCTGCGGGTCGCGCGCTGCCTGGGCTTCAAACAGGCTGTGCAGCGTGGCGTGGGCATCGTAGGGCTGGCAGGTGTCGTTGCGGGCCACCAGTAGTTGCTGGCGTTCGCTGACATCGAGCAAGGCCAGCCGGTCGATGGTCTGGCCGGGGCTTGCCACCATCTGCTGCAAGACCTTGGTCAGATAACGGCGGTGCCGGTCGATGGTATCCGCATCGAACAGCGCGCTGGCGTAGTCGAAATTGCCGACGATGGCACCGTCTTTTTCAAACAGCGTCAGCGAGAGATCAAACTTGGCAACGGTCAGCGGTGCCTCGACCCGTTCGACGGTCAGACCCGGCAGTACGAAATCGTGATCCTCATTGTTCTGCCAGGCCAGCATCACCTGGAACAACGGCGCGTGGGCGAGGCTACGCGGGGGCTTGCACAGCTCGACAACCTGTTCAAACGGCAGATCCTGCGCCTCCTGCGCTTCCAGCGTCCCGTTACGGACCCGACCCAGCAGGGTTTCGACGCTGGGCGTGCCCGCGAGGTCGATCCGCAAGGCCAGGGTGTTGACGAAGAAGCCGATCAGCCCTTCCAGCTCGGATCGACGCCGGTTGGCGACCGGGGTGCCGATGACGAGATCGGTCTGGCCTGACAGGCGTGACAGCACAATGGCCCAGCCGGTCAGAACCGTCGTGAACAGGGTGGTGCCCAGCCGCAGGCTCAGTGCTTTCAGGCCGGCGGTCAGCGCCGTATCGAATTCGACGGGCAGCAGACCTCCGTGAAAATCCTGTGTCGGCGGGCGTTTGCGGTCGGTGGGCAGGCTCAGCAGTACCGGTGCATCGGCCAGGGTGGTTTTCCAGTAGTCGCCCTGGGTGGCCAGCGCGCCTTCCGCCAGCCATTGCCGCTGCCAGACGGCGTAATCGACGTACTGGATCGGCAACGGCGGCAGAAGGGCAGGCTGCTGGGCGCAAGCGGCGGCGTAGAGGGTGCTGAGTTCACGCGTCAGTACGCCCATCGACCAGCCATCCGACACGATGTGGTGCAGCGTCAGCAACAGCATGTGTACCGAGTCGGCCATTTTCACCAGACGGCCACGCAGCAGCGGACCATGCGCCAGATCGAACGGCGTGGCGGTTTCGAGTTGCTGCAGGGTGGCAAGCTGGCCGGACGGATTGGCGCTGTGGCTGAGATCATCCAGCTGCAGCAGAAAGCCGGTATCGGCCGGGCCGATGCGCTGACAGGGTTCGCCATCGACCGTTTCAAAGGTGGTACGTAGCGCCTCGTGCCGCGCCAGCAGGGCGTCGAGCGCCTGCTGCAGGGCTGGCAGATCGAGCGGCCCATGCAGGCACAAGGCCAGCGGAATGTGATACGCCTCGCTGCCGCCCTCCATCTGCGCCAGAAACCACAGGCGCTGCTGGGCGTAAGACAGCGGCAGCGGGCCTTCGTGGCTGGGCAATACCGGAATGGTCTTGCGCTTTTGCAGGGCCCGGAACTGCTCGGGGGTGAAATCGCGGAGTGTCGGTTTGCTGGTCATGCCCGTTTCCATTCCCATTCTGAATCCAATTTGTTGCGTCCAAGCGTTGTCATGACGCGGTGACGGACGTTTCGGCCGATTCGTACTGCGCGAAGATGTATTCCAGAACCGCTTCGATCGTTGGCGTGTTGAACAGCACCCGCAGGGGCAGATCGACCCCCAGCGTGTCCTGAATGCGCGACACCACGCGGGCGGCCAGCAGCGAATGGCCGCCCAGCTGGAAGAAGTTGTCGCGGATACCGACACGGGGCTGTTGCAGCACCTCGGCCCAGATGTCGGCGACGGCCTGCTCGATGGGCGTGCGTGGCGCCACGTAACCGAGCTGACCGGCCGCTGCCAGATCGGGCGCCGGCAGGGCTTTGCGATCGACCTTGCCGTTGGGGCTCAGTGGCCAGGCTTCGAGCGCAACGCAGGCGGTGGGGAGCATGTAGTCAGGCAAGTGCCGCGCCAGCTGCGCCAGCAGGGCTTCCTGAGCCGGTGCGGTGCCGGCCGGCAGGTAGTAGGCAATCAGCCGGGTCTCGCCGCTGCCGTCGGTCTGCGCGGTTACCAGCGCTTCGGCCACGCCGGCGCAGGCACAGAGGGCGCTTTCGATTTCGCCGAGTTCAATCCGGAAACCCCGCAGTTTGACCTGAAAGTCGAGCCGGCCCAGGTATTCGAGATTGCCGTCGGCCAGCCAGCGGCCCAGGTCGCCGGTCTTGTAGAGCCGCGCCGTCGGGTCGGGGCTGAAGGGGTCACGGATGAAGCGCTCCGCCGTCAGCTCGGGCCGGTTCAGATAACCACGCCCCACCTGTACTCCACCGATGTGAATCTCGCCGGGCTCACCCCAGGGCACCAGTTGCTGCTGGGCATCGAGCAGGTAAAGGCAGGTGTTGGCGACCGGCGTGCCAATGGGAATCTGCGCAGGCAGCTTGCCGGGCGGGCAGGTCCAGGCGCTGACGTCGATGGCCGCTTCGGTCGGGCCATATAGATTGTGCAGGGCGACTTGCGGCAACTGCTGGCGCAGGCTGGCAACCACATGAGCACCCAGCGCTTCGCCGCTGCAGATGACGCGCCGCAGGCTGCGGCACTGGCTGGCATGGTCGCCTTGCTGAAGCAACTGCAGGAACAGCGGCAGCATGGCCGGCACAAAATGCAGGGTAGTAATGCCCTCGCTGGCAATCAGCCCGGCCAGATAGGCCGGATCTTTGTGGCCGCCGGGCTCCGCCAGTACCAGACGGGCGCCGGTAAGCAGGGGCCAGAAGAATTCCCAGACCGAGACATCGAAACTGAACGGAGTTTTCTGCAGCACGCGGTCGCTGGCATCCAGTGCATAGGCTTCCTGCATCCAGAGCAGGCGGTTGACAACGCCCCGGTGGCTGTTCATGGCGCCTTTGGGGCGGCCGGTCGAGCCGGAGGTGTAGATCACATACGCCAGATGGGTGTCCTGCAGTGGCCCGGCCGGCAGCGGCCCGTCTGCGAGCCCGGCCCAGGCGGCGGCATCGGCCAGATCGACCATCGGCGGTGTCTGGGGCAGGCCAGCCAGCGCTTCGTCCAGAGCCCGACGGGCGGCAGGATGGGTGATGACGGCCAGCGGTGCGCTGTTTGCCAGCATGTTGGCGAGCCGTTCGGCCGGATAACCGGGGTCGAGTGGCACATAGGCACCGCCCGCTTTCAGCACTGCCAGCAGGGCCACCACCATGTCAGGTGAGCGTTCGAGGCAGACCGCTACCCGCTGATCCGGCCCCACGCCCAGTTGCTGCAGATGGCGGGCCAACCGGTTGGCTGCGGCATCCAGCGCGGCATAGCTGAGTGTTTGGCTGGCCGACACCACGGCGATGGCATCGGGGGTGCGAGCCACCTGGGCCTCAACCAGCTGATGCAGGCAGACTGACGGCGGATAAGGCCGGGGGGCGGGGTTGAGCCGATGCAGTTGCTCCCGTTCGGCGGGGGGCAGCACCTCCAGCGTCCCGGCCGCTTGCTGGGGCGAATGGTCGAGGGCGGACAACAGGCTGCTCAGCGCCTGCCGCATCATCTGGCCCACACGTACTGGCGCCACGTTGCCGGTGACCTGAACGGTCAGGTCGAAGGCATCCTGCTGGTCATCCACCGACAATAGCAGCGGGTAGTTGGTGCGCTCCCGCGTCAGCACATGCTCGTGCGCCGTGCCAGCTTCAGGGTCCGGGCGGACCTCGGCGCCGGAAGCCAGAGCGCCGTGGCGATAGTTGATGACGCTGCTGAACAGCGGTGTCGGTGGCGCCACTGCGCTGCACCGTTGTGCCAACGCGAGCGAAGCATGCTCGTGCCGGATCAGGCCGGTCAGCCGCTGGTGGGTCTGGCGCACGCAGGCAATGGCGGCAGTGCTGCCCAGATCGACCCGTAACGGCAAGGTGTTGATGAACGGCCCCAGTACGCGGTCAGCGCCTTCGCCAGCCTGCATCCGCCCGAACAGCACGGTACCGAACACCACGCACGGCAGACCGGTGGCGCGACCCAGAACAAGCGCCCAGGCCGTGTGGAACAGGCTGGCCGCGCTGACACCCAGCGCCAGCGCCTGCCGACGCAGGCCGGCTGCCAGTTCACCGTCCACACTCAGCCGGGCCTGCTGCATCTGCAGGCCATCGCCCAGGACGTCGGTCAGGCCGAAGGGCGTGGTGGGCTGGTCGATGTCGGCCAGCAGTGCACGGAAGAAAGCGCTGTGCTCGGCCTGGCTGATGCCGCTGCGGGCACGCGCCACAAAATTGCGGAAGGGCAGCGGCAAGGGCAGCTGATCGGCCTGATTGGCCAGATGGGCGCGCAGTTCGGCGTTCAACTGCTTGAGCGAGGTATTGTCGTCGATGATGTGGTGGAACAGCTTCAGCGCCAGCCATTGGCCGGTTTGCGGGTCTTGCCCGGCAAGCAGCCGCATCAGCGGCGCCTGCTGCAGGTTGAGCCCGGCCGGGTGCTGCTGGTCGAAGTGCTGGCGTAGCTGAACCGCCCGGTCGCCGTCGGCGGGCAGCTCCAGCCAATCGACCGGCAGGCGGGCTTGCCGCCACACCACCTGCACCGGCTCGCGCAGACCTTCCCAGATAAAGGCCGTCCGCAGGATGTCATGCCGGTTGATCACGGCCTGTAGCGCCTCGATATAGCGGTCCAGCTTGTCGCGGCTGCCAAAGCTCAGCAGGCTGGCCAGTAGGTACGGATCATTTTCACCCGCCAGCCGGTGATGGAACAGGATGCCTTCCTGCAGCGGGGCCAGCGGGTAGATGTCCTGCACGCTGGCGGCCCCACCCGGCACGGTGGCCACAATGTGGTCGATTTCCGCCTGGGTCAGTTGCACCAGCGGCAATAGATCGGGGGTGATGCGAGGGCAGTTGTCGCCGATCCGGTTGGCCGGGACCGCCTCTGGCGGTGCGGCGGTCTGTACTGCCGCCGCCAGCGCTGCCAGCGTGGGCGTGCCAAACAAGGCCCGTACATCGGCTTGCAGGCCCTGCTGCCGCATTTTTTCCAGAACCCGCAAGGCCAGCAGCGAATGCCCTCCCAGCTCGAAGAAGTGATCGTCACGGCCAATCTCGGCTACGCCCAGCACCTCGCTCCAGATGGCGGCCAGTGCGGTTTCGATCGGCCCAACCGGTACCTGCCGGGGTCGATGGCTGATGGCGCGGCTGTCAGGCGCGGGCAGGGCGGCGGCGTCGAGCTTGCCGTGGCTGGTGAGCGGCCAATGGTTTAGCGCGACATAGGCCGACGGCAGCATATGCTCGGGCAGCCTCGCGGCCAGCGCGCTGCGCAGGGCTTCGGCGGTGGGCGGCTGTTCCGGGTGCTGTGCAATGACATAGGCGCAGAGCCGCACATCGCCGTGGTCATGGCGGGCCACGACGCGGGCTTCACGCACGCCGGGGCAGGCGATCAACTGGGCTTCGATTTCGCCGAGTTCGATGCGGAAGCCGCGAATCTTCACCTGAAAATCGTTGCGACCCAGGTACTCCAGCTGGCCATCGGCCCGATAGCGGCCCAGATCGCCAGTCTTGTAGAGGCGGTCGCCCGCGACGAAAGGGTTGGTAATAAAGCGCTGCGCCGTCAGCTCAGGCCGGTTCAGATAACCCCTGGCCAGCCCGGCACCGCCAACGTGGAGTTCGCCGATGGCACCTTGCGGCACCGGCTGGCCATGGCGGTCGAGCAGATACAGCTGCAGGTCGGGAATCGGCTGGCCGATCAGGCTGTTACCGGCCTGCTCGGCATCAGTGGGCCGCAGCGGGCGATAAGTAACGTGCACCGTGGTTTCGGTAATGCCGTACATATTCACCAGCTGGCATAGCCGGTTGCGGGCATCGGCATACCAGGGCCGCAGCGCCGGAGCATCGAGCGCTTCGCCGCCAAACACCACGGTGCGCAGACGGTGTGCCAGCGGGCTGGCCGCCTGCGCCGTGATCAGGCTGCGGAAAGCCGTTGGCGTCTGGTTGAGAACGGTGACGCCTTCCTCGCACAGCAGCTGGTAGAAGTCGTCGGGCGAGCGGCTGGTGAGCTGCGGCACGATGACCAGCCGGCCCCCATGCAGCAGGGCGCCCCAGATCTCCCACACCGAAAAATCGAAGGCAAAGGAGTGGAACAGCGTCCAGACATCATGCGGGCCGAACTCGAACCAGTCGGCGGTGGCGCTCAGCAGCCGGCTGACCTGGGCGTGTTCGACCATCACGCCTTTCGGGGTGCCGGTCGAGCCGGAGGTGTAGATCACATAGGCCAGATGCTGGGGCGTCAGTCCGACCGCCTCTGGGCTGGGGTTGGCAATCGGGTGGTCGTCCTGCCCGGCGGCGGCATCCAGGCTCAGGATCGGGGGTGGGCTGTCGAGATCGGCCAGCGCGGCATCGAGGGCGGGCCGGGCAGTGGCGTGGGTCAGGATCAGCCTTGGGGCGCTGTCGCGCAGCAAAAAGGCGAGCCGTTCGGCCGGGTAGGCCGGGTCGAGTGGCACATAGGCGCCCCCCGCTTTCAGCACGGCCAGCAGACCAATCACCAGATCAAGCGAACGTTCGGTGCAGACGGCAACGCGCTGATCCGGCGAAACGCCTTCCGCCCGCAGCCGGTGCGCCAGCTGGTTGGCGCGCTCGTTGAGCTGGCGGTAGCTCAGGGTCTCGGCCAGATAGCTGAGCGCCGGGGCGTCAGGCGCTGCAGCAACACGGGCTTCGAACTGCTCGGCCAGGGTGACAGGCGGTTTCGCTACAGCCGGCTGCGGGTTAAAGCCATACAGCAGGCGCTGTCGCTCGGTCGGGCAGGTGGCGTCGAACTGGCTGATGGGCCGCTCTGGCGTCTGCATGCCCTGCTGCAGCAAGTGCAGATAGTTGGCCAGCATCCGCTCGATGGTGTCGGGCAGGAACAGGTCGGTCGAGTAGTTCCAGAGCAGGGTCAGGCCCTCGCCGGCATGGCTGCGCGGTAACAGCACGATCTCCATGTCGAACTTGGCGGTGCGGTTGCTGTAAGCCTCATACAGCGAAAGCGAGAGGGAGTCGCTCTGTAGTGGTGGCAGATCAGAGCTATGAAAGCTGAACGCCACCTGGAACAAAGGGTTGTAGCCGGGCGAGCGCTCGGGCTGCAGGGCCCGCACCAGCTGTTCGAACGGCAGCTCGGCGTGGTCGTAGGCATCCAGCACGGTCTCGGCAGTGCGAGCCAGCAGGGTGCGAAAGCTCGGTGCATCTTCCAGGCGGCTGCGCAGCACAACGCTGTTGACGAACATGCCGAGCATGGCTTCGGGGTCGCGTCCATGCCGGTTGGCGACAGCCGAGCCGATCAGCAGGTCGTCGCTGCCGGTATAGCGCGATAGCAGAAGCTGGAAACCCGACAGCAGCAGGCTATAGGGCGTATGGCCCTCGCGCTGGCAGAAGCTGGCCACCTGTGCGTAGAGGGCGGGCGGAAATTCGAACCGCAGCTGACGGCCCCGGTAACTGGGCAGGGCCGGGCGGGGCAGGTCGGTCGGCAGTGCCAGCAGGGTGGGCGCGCCGCGCAGCCGGTCGCGCCAATAGTCGAGCAGGCGGGCGTAATGCGCCTGCGCTGCCGGGCTATGCTGCCAGCTGGCGTATTGGCGGTACTGGGCCGGCACGGGCGGCAGCACTTCGCTGGACGCGGATGGGGAGGCATAGAGCGCCAGCAGTTCTTTCAGGAACAGATTGGCACTCCAGCCGTCGTGCACGAAATGGTGCTCGACATGCAGCAGCGCGTGTTCTTCCTCGCCAAGGCGGATCAGGCTCCAGCGCACCAGCGGCAGCTGATGCAGGGTAAAGGGCCGGGCGACCAGCTGGTCTACCAGGGCCATGAGGGCGGCTTCATCGGCGCCAGCCGACAGGCTGAGGTGTTCGAGCACGGCGCGGGCTTCGGCATGCACCAGCTGGTAGGGGGCGCCTTCCCCTGCGTGAAAGGTGGTCCGGAAGATTTCATGGCGTGCCACGATGGTGTCCAGTGCTGTCTGCAGACGCTCGACATCGAGCCTGCCGCGAAGGCGGATCAGGCTCTGGGCGTTGTAGGCGAGGCTGTTAGGCGTCAGCTGTTCCAGCAGCCAGATCGCAGACTGCTGGTAGCTCAGTGGCGCGCGCTGGTCGTTGCCAAGCGTG
This sequence comes from Parachitinimonas caeni, assembly GCF_030129945.1. Lineage (GTDB taxonomy): Bacteria > Pseudomonadota > Gammaproteobacteria > Burkholderiales > Chitinimonadaceae > Parachitinimonas > Parachitinimonas caeni. Next base: position 21,106 of record NZ_JARRAF010000029.1, on the reverse strand, counting down.
TCGAGAGCGGGCAGTGGCTGGGCCTGTGGCGCTGTGGCGGTCACGGTTGGCTGGTCAAGGCAGCGGGCCAGTCCGGCCACCGTGCGGGCGCCAAGCAGTGTCTTCAGGGGCAGCACCCGGCCCAAGGCCTCGCGCAGCCGGGTAGCCAGTTGCACGGCCGTCAGCGAGTGCATGCCCAGTGCCAGCAATTCGTCGTCGGCCCCAATCGGATCTCGTTGCAGCAGCTCGGCCAGCAGCTGGCAAAGCAGGCTCTCATGCGGCGTGGCCGGAGCGCGGTAGCGGCTGGGCAGCTGCGGCAGCGGCAAGGCGGCCCGGTCGAGTTTGCCGTTGGCGGTCAGCGGCCAGACGGCCAAAGGTTGATAACAGGCGGGCTGCATCGACTCTGGCAGTTGCTGGCGCAGCCGAGTCTGTAGCGCGGCCGGGGACGGGGCTGTCTGGCCGGTGGCGGGCAGATAGTAGGCGACCAGCACCGTCGAGCCGGGGCTGACTTCGCATGCCAGAACCAGCGCCTCGGCGATGGCCGGGTCTTCGAGCAGTCGGGCTTCGATTTCACCGGGTTCGATGCGAAAGCCTCTCAGTTTGATCTGGAAGTCATTCCGCCCCAGATAGGCAAGCTGCCCGTCCGGCAGACGCCGGCCCAGATCGCCGGTTTTGTAGAAGCGCGCATGGCCAATCTGTACAAAGCGTTGGTCGGTGAGCGCCGGTTGCTTGAGGTAGCCGCGCGCCAGCCCCGCTCCGCCAATACAGATTTCCCCGACATCGCCGTCGGCAACGGGCTGGCCGTGGCTATCCACCATCAGCAGTTGTGTATTGCGTAGCGGCAGGCCGATGGGTACCCCGGCCGTGTCGTCACTGCCTTCGTTGCAACGATAGAGCGTGGCGCAGACGGTGGCTTCGGTCGGGCCGTAGGCATTGAACAAGGCCCGGCCGCGCCGCCAGCGTCGTGCCAGCTGCGGCCTGAGGGCTTCGCCCGCCAGGATCAGCGTCTGCACGCTGTCGAGCCCGGCGTCATCCGGCACGCTGGCCAGCACGGCAGGCGGCAAGGTGGTGTGGCTGACAGCGTGGCGGCGGATCAGATCCACCAGCACCTGCCCGGCGAGTACCTCGTCCGGCTCCGCCAGACACAGGCTGGCCCCGTTGCACAGCGCCATGACGATCTCGAACACCGAGGCATCGAAGCTCAGCGATGCAAACTGCAGCACGCGGCTTTGCGGCGTGATGACGAATGCCTGCTGCTGTGCCCGCATCAGATTGGCGAGACCGCCATGCTCGACCAGCACGCCCTTGGGGCGACCGGTCGAACCCGAGGTATAGATCACATAAGCCAGAGTGTGTGCGGGCGCCGCACTGAGGGGGGGCGGATTGCTGGCGGGCAGGTCGGCCCACTCGGCCTGATCCGACGTCAGGTCGATCAGGTCTGGGCAGTAAGCGGCCATCGGCAAGGCAGCCTGAATCGCCGATCGGCTGGCCGGGCTGGTCAGTACCAGCGCGGGTGTGGCGTCTTGCAACATGAATCCCAGCCGATCAGCGGGATACTTTGGGTCGAGCGGCAGATAGGCGCCGCCTGCCTTCCAGATGGCCAGCAAGCCGATCAGCATCGCCGGCGAGCGCTCGATGGCCAAGCCGACGAGGCTGTCCGGCCCTACGCCACGCTGTTGCAGATAGCGTGCCAGCCGGTTGGCCTGCTGGTTGAGTTCGCCATAACTGAGCGAAAATTCGCCCCAGCGCAGGGCGGGGCAGTCGGCCGCTCTGGCTGCCCACTGTTCAATGACTTGTTGCACGCAGTCAGCCGGTGTGCTGTGTGCAATGGAATCTGGTGTGGTCATTTGCTCCCCCTTGTTGGCAGCAGACATTTCCTGCGCTCAGCCGCCTTCACGTCAGCAGCAAGGCATGCTGACGTTATTCAGAATGTGTATGGATGTGGACGGACGCGTCCGGCGCATGCCATTCCGTCATCGGATGGCACACCTGGGTGCGGTTGGCGTTTTGTTTCTGGTGACGCACTGGCAGGGCTTGCTGAGCCCATTAAGCGGCATGCTGTTTGCCCGGCATTGAACGCAAAGCCGACGCAGTGTGGCCCGGAAACAAAATATCAACCGAACCGGTTCAGGAAACGGGCGCCTGGCTGCGTAGGGATAGCGGGCGCATATCCGTCCAATGGGTAGCGATGTAGGCGAGGCAGTCGGCCCGCGAACCCTGCATGCCGGTGGTTGACCAGCCTGCAGGCGGCGTCCTGTCTGCCTGCCAGAGAGAGTATTGCGCTTCGTGGTTGATGACGACGTTGAATATCGGTTCGGTCAGGTTGTTCTGATTCGTCACGCTGATGCCCATTCCACTTGTTTTGGAAACTGGCCAGCCTGCCTCCGACTCAATCCATTGCAATCCGCTTGCGAAGGTTTTGCCGAGATTTTTGCGCAAGTGTTTGATTTAAATTAATTTCTTTGAAATTAAGCTATTCATCCACTCCACCCACAGCAAAACATCGCATCAATGAGACGGCACATTCTGGCCTGCTTACCCGTCTGGGCGATATCGCCACCGACGGGGTGTCCATTCAGGCTCTCTCTGCAGAGCGGCATTTCAGCAAACAGAAATGATTGGTCAGCAGAGCCGGCAGAGCCCGATCAATAAAACGTCTTGGCAAAATTTCTAGACGGACTATACAGAAGCTTTTTACCAATGCAATCAATTCAACCGCTGCACTGCATCATTGTCAGACAGAAAAATAAAATATGTCTGTCATCTTTGATTTAAAAGGACATATGACTGTTCAAATGGATAATTAAAAGGCATGAAAGCCATTTCTTGGACAGCCGGTTTGTAGGGTGGAGGGGCGCGTCTCAGCGCGGTGTCGAGGTCCTGGGCCAAGCCGGCAGACCCGCGCTCGACGGGGTACCAACCTGCATGATCGGGTGATTTTGCGAGCCTTTCGAACGTTAACGCAACCTGGCATTGCCCGGTTATTGCAACGAGTATGAGTTCTATAACGGGATGATTTTTTGCGCAAGGAGGCGCCGGCGAGGGCCTGTTGTTGCATTGCGTCATGGTTTGCCGGGTGCGGCGCGCTTGTTTATTATGCTTTTATCATTGATCGTGACATTTTTCTGAACAGGTAGAGAAATGAAAGAGGAATTACTCAAAGAGCTGGAGGCTTTGTTTCAGAAAGAACCGGTAGAAATGTCGATTACCGCCTTTTGTAATGATCTGGTCGAGAAAATGAAAAAGATGGGGCTTGACTATATTGTGATGGAGAGGCGCCATTACGATGCGCTCATTGCCGATCGTGCTGTAGAGCGGCTGACAAAATGGCGGGGGATGAGAATACAGATCGTCAACGAAGGTTTTGTTTCGGCGGACTAGTCGGGTTTATCGCGTATTGACGGCGGGTATACGCTAATTGCACGATGCCGGTATCTGATTTGAATGGCTGGGCTCAAACCCGATGGGGTTCAGGGTTCTGTAAATCGCTATTAGTCAGGTGCCATTGCATAGTGCCAGACAGCCTTTCCCCGGTTTGGGCGTGGCGCGCTGACGGCATGATGGCGCTTGCCGGGAGAACAACTTGCGTATCAATCCTCTGCTCCTCACCACGCTGGCAGCCGTGTTACTGAGTGGCTGTGCGGCAGTGAATGTCGGTAACCTGCCGCGTAACCGCCCGGCGGTCGATCCGGCCACACAAGGTCCGAACTTGTTGCGTGAGCCATCGGGCGGCGTGGGTGAAACGGCCATCGGCCTGTCTTTTTCGGGCGGGGGCATTCGCGCCGCCGCTTTTGCCCACGGCGCCCTGAAGGGACTCAATCAACTCAATACCCAAGGCGGCAAGACGCTGCTGGATGATGTCGCCTTGATCACCAGTGTGTCGGGCGGCTCGATGACGGCTGCCTATTACGGCCTGCATGGCAAGGCCAGCCTCGATACCTTTCGCGAGGCCGGGCTGCTCAGCGATGGTGAGGCTGATCTGCGTCTGAGTCTGGTCAACCCAGTCAATATCGCCCGCATGATTTCGGGGGGGATGAATGATCGTGCCAACTTCCAGCGCTGGCTTGAGCACGATCTATACCGCAACGCCACCTTCGCCGATATTTTCCGGCGTGGCCGCCCGAATATCTGGATCAACGCCACCGATATCTATCACCGCATTGCGTTCCCGTTTCATCAGCGTGCGTTTGATGTGCTGTGCAGCGATCTGGCCAGCTATCCGGTATCGGAAGCCGTTGCGGCTTCGATGGCGGTCCCTCTGTTTTTTGCCCCGATCGTGCTGGAGAAGCATCCCGAGAAGTGTCGTGGCCCCTTACCGGATTGGGATACCCAGGCCGAGAATGCCAAGACCCAGCCTTTGTTGATGCATGCGCTGGCCCATGCGGCGCGTGAATACCGGGATGCCAGGGCGGGGCGTTATATCAAGCTGGTCGATGGCGGGGTGGCCGATAACTATGGCCTGGCCAGCATTCAGCAGACCCGCCTGCTGCAAGGCACGCCTTATGGCCCCCTGACTGAAGGCGACGCACTGCGGCTCCGCAATATGTTGTTTGTGGTGGTGGATGCCGGGCAGGGGCCTAGTGGGGAATGGAATAACAGCCTTGCCGGGCCCTCCGGCATTGACCTGGCCAGCGCCTCGATTGACGCTGCCATGGCTACCAATGTGCGCATGAGCTACGACAGCTTCGTGCAGATGGTGAAAACCTGGCAAGAGGACATCATCGCCTATCGCTGTCAGCTGCCGGCAGCCAAGCAAGCCGAGGTCAAGGCGACGCAACCACTTTGGCGTTGCAATGATGTGTCAATTGTCGTGACCCGGATTTCATTCGAAAGCCTCGGCCCCGCCGCCGCGACCCGTCTGGGCGCCATCCCGACTCGCCTCAAGCTGCCGGTGAATGATATTGATGATCTGATCAAAGCAGGAGAAGAAGCGATAGGCCGCAACACTGTCATCAAGGCTTTTCAGTCAAAGGTGAGCGGCCCAACCCCGTGACAGCGCCGCGATTGCTCAAAAAAAGCCCGCCCAGCATGCACTGGACGGGCTTTTTGGGTTGTAGACCGCACGGCGGCCCATCTGCGCCTGCCTGGGTTCAAGGCTCGAACTTTTCTCCTCTGAACACCCGGGCGGCATTGCCGCGTTCCACCTCATGGTGGGCCATCCTGCGTTCGGCTTTGTGCTCACCGGCCGATTCGGCGGCGAGTTCGGCCAGCTTCTGCTCGATCAGCAAAACCGCCAGCCGCTTGTTGGCGTGCTGACTGCGCTGCGTCTGTACCTTGACGCTGATGCCGGTTGCCAGATGGGTAGCGCGTACCGCTGAGTCTGTCTTGTTGACGTGCTGGCCACCAGGGCCGGAGGCACGGCAGGCTTCAAATCGAATTTCACCGGCATGGGCGGTTTGTGGTTCGCGAAAGATGGCGACGCCGATAAACCAGTTTTTGCGCCCGTGATTCGGCCGGTAAGGGCTCGGGCAGATCCACTGCACGGTGCCACACCAGCGCTGTGCCAGCGTTTCGGCGGCATCGCCTTCGAGTGAGAGCAGCGCTGATCGCAAAGTGCCGGGCCGTGGACCGGCGATTTCCTCAACCAATTCAGCCCTGACGCCTGCCGCCCGGGCTTCCCATAACAATCGGTGCAAAGCCTTGGCAACGGCGAGTGCGCATTCAGCAGGGCCCTGTGACGCAGAGAGTTGCAACAGAATCATCAGCAGCACTCCCCGTGGGTTTTGTAGCTCAATACCGGCTTGAGTCGGGCAATCAGCCGGATCAGCCCTGCTTGCTGCAAAGACTCGATAATGGTCGTGATGCTTTTGTAGGCTTCCGGAGCCTCTTCAAAAATCAGTTGCCGGTCTTTGCAGACTACCCGGTTGCCGAGTGCCGTCTTGGCGAGCTGGGCGACGGTATAGCGCGACGACAGTCGATCTTTGCACTCGCTGCGCATCCACTTGCGGCCTGCACCATGCGCCAGCGAAAACAGGCTGCAGGGGTCTGCCACGGGCATGACCAGATAGCTGTAATCGCCGCGAGAGCCGGGAATCACCACCGGGCCGGCATCCGAGGGTGTGGCGCCCTTGCGGTGCAACCAGCCAGACTGCTCACCGACGCGGGTGGGCGCCAGCAGATTGTGGTGAATATCCAGCACGGGTTCGCCCTCGGCCCGTAGCCGCTCAAGCATGCGCAGGCCAATCAACTGCCGATTGGCTTCGGCAAACCGCAGTGCCACGGCGTGCTGAGCCAGATAAGCTTCGGCCTCGGCGCTGCCTTCCGGCAGCCCGTCGTGACTGAAGCGATCAACATGCTGACGCAAGATCAGCTGGCCCAGACCACGAGAGCCGCTGTGTACCAGCAACAGCAGCTTGCGCTTGTCCAGCTGCAGCGTCTCCAGGCTGTCGGCGTCGTAAATCTCGTCGATCTGCTGGATCTCGGCGAAGTGATTACCCCCACCAATCGTACCCAGGGAAGACTCAAAGCCGGTATGCGGCAGATTCAAGGCGGCAATCTGTTCGTCCCAGCCGTCGTCTAGTGGCCCATCAATATTGCCAAGCCGCTTCTCCAGCTTGTCTGCCGGATGTTTGGCGCGATCAAGCGAAGTACGCCAGAGGCTCATGCCACAGCCGATATCGTTGCCGATCAATGCCGGGTAGAAGCGTTGAGTGGAGAAAAAAGCCGCGCCGACCGGATAGCCCCGACCAGGGTGCAGATCGGGCATGCCAACCACTTGTTGCATGCCGCTGAGTTTGGCGGTGGTGTGAAGTTGCTGGATCGCATTACCTTCGATCCAGGTGTCGGCCGAGGCGATCAATGAAATGCCGTCAGCCAATTGCTGTAGGGAATTGCCCATATACCAATCCATTTAGGAAAACTGAAAAAGGATGAATTGGCAGGCCAAGGCCGAGGCTGGAAATTCTGTCACCTTCCGGTGAATCAAGACGCTGAGCCGCTAACAGCGCGCTGGGCGCCCATTCTCTACGAAGCTCAGGGGCAGGGGGAATTAAGCCTGACAAGACCTGCAAAGGGTTTGGCGGTTTTTCATGATGGAGCCTCCTTTGCAAGTGAATAGTGAACAAGATGAGACAGCCATCTTAAGGCGGGATGCGTTTGGCATGCAAGAGGGTTGCAAAAGATTGTTGCGTTTTAAAAACATTCGACGCGCAGTTGTCGCATTTCTATCAGTGCTGATTGAAAGCCGATACTGGAAAGAATCTGTGGATAACTCGGTATTGGTAGAACCAGGCGGGCGGATTTTAACGACTTGGCAAAAGACCTCGGCCTGGCTCATTACTGCCAAATAGGTAAATCGACTGCAATGCCGATTAATGGCTTGCATTGTGAGGGGAGGTTCAGACAAGGCCGTATATATCTGCTTGAATCCCTTGCTACAAGCGGCTTTCGGCAGTTGGCACCTTTTGCAGGAATGCCATTACGTAAGATTCTTGAAAGCATTAAATGCCCTTGGAATGGTAATACGCGGTAACGATATGACAATCTTTGTCACACACCGACACATTTATGCCATTGTTATGTGAATTGTACCTTTAGCAATCCTTAATAATTCAAAGTGTATTAGTGGATTCTGATGTTGGCACGCTGCTTGCTGTGAGGGGATTGTCAGACAGAAACCTGTCTTGCTGAACCCACAACATTCTCTCTGGATGATCGCTTTGATCATCAGGTATTAAGGAGCCGCCATGTCATCCTCGATTCGCTTTCCTCGCCGCAAACTGCTTCTGGCACTTGCTGTGACAGGCGCGTTCAGCCCCGCCAGCTTTGCTTTGGATTGTGCCGCCCCGACCTGGTATGCCGATGGCCGCCTGTGCCTGCCTGCAATTGATGTGACATCCGGTAGCTGGGTGGCGCAATACGATGCCGTGCTGCGCCGCGTTCCCAACTCCGCGCCTGTGCGGTTTCGCCTTGAGAAGGCCGATGCAGGCGGCGATCAGCGCGGCATGAGCGTGCTGAATCTCGGGGATGGCAAGCTGGTGATTCCATCGCTGCAGGTCGAGTCGGCGACCGGCACACAGAAGGCGATGGATGCCGAGCTGAGCTTGGTGCCGGGTACCAATCCTGCTGAATTTGCGCTGGGTACGGTACGCGATATTGCGGCGGCGAATGTGGAATCCGAAATCGCCATTCGCGACGGCAAATTGCTGCTGCCCGATGTGGCAGCGCCGATTGGAATCGGCGGGATCACGCTGCACCTGCGGGTTGAATTCAAGGTGATACAGGATGGCAGCTCTCTGCGCCTGAAGCTCTTTGACTTCAAACCCAGCACGGCCAGCAAAAATCCTGCTCTGTACTCTCTCAGCGATGGCCACTTGCTGATCCCGGCCATGCTGCTGGATGGCAAGTTGATGCGGGTGCAGTTTGCCCCGTCACGCGGTGAGTGGGTGATGATTTCCGCCACGCCGGTGAAGCCTGGCACGGGCACTGGAACTGGCACTGGCACTGGCACTGGCACTGGCACTGGCACTGGCACTGGCACTGGCACTGGCACTGGCACTGGCACTGGCACTGGAACTGGAACTGGAACTGGAACTGGCACTGGAACTGGCACCGGCACTGGCACCGGAACCGGCACTGGTACTGGAACCGGCACGACCACCCCGCCTGTTGATCTCAACAAATTTATTTCGACGCCTCGGCTGGGCTTCTTTGATGTGGATGCCAAGGGTCAGAGCCGGGCATTGCGCAACGATCTGAGTGGGGCCTTGCCCGGTATGGTGCAGTTTGTGCAGAGCCACACCGTCAATCCTAAAGGCAACCCCGCGAATAACGCCCCGAATCTGGTAGCGCAGCGCAACGCGCTACTGATGTTCTCGCCGCTGTCGCTGGTCGAGAAGATGAAAGTCCGCGTCAGCCTGCAGGGCAAGGAAGTGGGCGTGCTCGACCTCAAACACCCCAATTTGCTACCGCGTTCTGATTACAACGATGTCTACGGACGCGAAGATGTTGCCTATTCATTGCGTGCCTGGTCGGTTGAGTTGCCGTGGAACTGGGTACAACCCGGCATGAGCCTGCAGTTTGAAGATGGTAGCGGCGCCCAGGGCAGCCTGGCGGCAGGCGATATCGACATGGCAGCGCCGGCAGAAATGGTGGTGCAGAGCATCCGCCTTGGCATGCTGATGGACCCACCACCCGAAACCAGCAAGTACTACATGCTGACCGACCCTGAGCGTGCGGCGTCAGATTACTTCGAGACCATTCCGGTAGCCCGCATGATCATGGCGTATTACGAGCCGATGCGGCTCAACAAGGTGATTGTTGCGAGTGGAGAAATCTACGAGACAGCCAGTAAAGACAATGGCGGCACCTACGACGGCGATATGCGCGAAAACGTTGGCAAGGCGCAGGTCAGCACGGGCATCAATCTGGCCAACTTCGGCATCTCCACGTCGAAAATGAACCAGAACAATCCGCACGTTTTCAATGAGCGGGTCATTCACCACGCACGCGGCATGTATGCCAACGGCGAACAGTGGCACGGCCTCAGTGGTGGCAATGGTATGGCCACTTTGTACAGCTCGAAAGGCAATGAACTGAGCCATGAGTTTGGCCATAGCTATGGGTTGGGGCACTACCCAGGTGGCGATTTCTCTGCGCCAGTCAGCAACGAGAAGATCCGTAATGCCAGCCACCATGCTGATAGTGGCTGGGGTTACAGCGCTTCACGCAAGCGCATGCGGGCAAACCTGCACTGGGAAATGGCAACCGGAAACGGCGTTCGCACCATCAACGACGCACCATTCAGCGAAACCTTCGGGGGGCAGTATTTCTACAATACCGATGCGATGTCCGGCGGCGACGTCGTGGGGTCGCTATCCCTGTACACCCATCACACGGCCTACAGCGCGAGTCGTATTCAGCGCCATGTCACCGTGTCACGCTCGGACAAGGTGAACGGCGTCAATGTAGACATTCCCCGCCCGGTGCCGGATACCAGCTTCCCCAGCGGCTACAAGAGCTGGAGTGCCAAGGATGGCAAATACGTCGATACCAAAGTGCTCGACCCCAAATTTGCCTGGGCCGCACCGGTTAAAGTTGGCGTACCCGTGCTGACGCTGCTGGGCGGATACAACCCGGCCAATGCCGCACAGAACCTGATCTACCCGGCGTTCCGCAGCAATTACGGCAATGTTTTCAAGCTGGCTGAGCCTGATCTTGCCAGCAAGGACCGCGTATGCTGGATGCAGATTGGCTACAAGAGTGGCAAGAGCGAGAAGGTACTGCTTGATCCTTCTGATGGCGTCAAGCAATTCCAGATCAATCTCGAACAATCTGCTGTCCCCTCCAGTGCCGAACTGCACTGTCAGACCGCAGGTGCCGATACCGTGTTGGCCACGCAAACCATCGCCACCAATCTGCCAGCGATGCCTGCACCGGTCATCGTCGGCCAGGAACAAGGCTATGACGCCCTGCGCAAGCTGGAACTGGCCGCTATCGACAGCCCGCTTGCCAGCGTGGCCAATGCGACGGCACTGACCATTGACACCAAGACCATGCGGGCGCTCGATAGCTGGATGGGCCAGCTACAGGGCCTGAGTGCAGATGCCAGCAAAGCAGCCAATCGCTACTACGCCAGCAAGGCCGCCAGCCGCGATCTGGACATCTTCCTCAACCGCTACCAGAGCGAGCTGGAGACAGGCAATACCGCCCGCAAGAAAGAGTTGACCGAGTTGCTCAAAGCCAAGGGCCTGGTGGATTCGACCAGCCAGACCCTGCCGGTCGGAGAGCAGATCAAGTTCTATGGCGGACGCTGCCTGCGCATCGACACCAGTGGGGCAACCCCCTTGCTCGACATCACCGCCTCGCCGGCCGAGTGCAAGGATGACGCCAGTCAGAAATGGTTTATGGATGTTCGCGGAGGCATTCACAGCGTCGCCCGGCCAGACCTGTGCATCGACAGCAGTGGCGACTGGCAAATGCGGGTGGCCATGAATCGTTGCGACGCGTACAAGCTGGGCCAGCAGTGGAAGCAGGACGCAGAAGGCTATCTGAACATCGGCAACTCGAACGGCGACTTCATCAGCTACTACGCCGGCCGTGGCTACTTCAGCCTCTATGGCAAACGCGATGGCAGCTACAAGTCGGTATTCAGCAAAGTGCCCGTCAGCGCCAATGCCGCATTCGCCCTGCTCGAAGCTGAACAGATGCCGAAACTCTACCGCTACCTCAAGTAATACCTACCTCATTGAATTGGGCAAGCGCCGATGCCTTGCCCGATCAGCAAGCAGTCCCTCGTTCTCCAACTGGAAACGGCGCCCGGTCTAAACCGTGCGCCGTCTTTTTTTAAAACGAATAAACACGCGGCGAAAGGTCACCCGGCGCATGGTTTTAAGCTAAAAACAGATTGGCAATCGAGCCTTCGGTGATCTGTGAACGTAGTTTAGAGACGGCATCGGCATTGCAATCATATAACGTCAAATCCTGCAGTTGTTCCATTTGCAAGATAGCCGAAAAATCCCTGATATTTTTGCAATGACTAAGATGTAATTTCCTTAAATTGGGCAACTGCGAAAGCGCCGTAATATCCTGAAGACCCGTCATAAATGAAAGCGTAAGTTCCGACAGGTTTTCCAACCGGCGAATGCTATTTAAACTTATCAGTTTACCGCCAGAGAGACCCAATCCCTGCAGCTTGTTGCTGGCAATTGCTGTAAATACCTCGTTGTCGTTGACAGCGGTGAGGCCTAGCTGCATTAACTCAGAATAACTCCCCAGCAATTCCAGACGATTGCGGTCCGTGCCTAAATGCATGCCCAGCCGGCGTAAATAGGGAAAATTGGATGCCGAGAATTTAACGGACCCAGCTCCCAAGTGACAGATATTTTCAAGCACTATGGCTTTAGGCCAGCTCGCTTTTCTGTCGCCGGTAAAAAGTAATTGTTTTAAAGAGGCGGGAAGGCAGCCCGGTTTTATCTTCTTGGCAAAGCCTGCATCCAATTCCAAAGCGCGCAGTTGGAGTAAGTTTGCCAGTCCCGGAAAATCGTCTGGGATCTCGTCAGCGTATTCGTCATCAATAATCAACTTGCTGGCATTCACCGCGTCTTCGCGGATCTGCCCCCATTTCAATCGATTACCAGGAAGGTCTCCTGATTTTTTGGACCACTTGGGTGATGCTGGCAAGTACATGGTCCAAGTGGTTTCTGAAGTCAGTTCGGGATTAACCAGGCAGTCTTTTTCTGCAATATCCATAATCGCTCACTAGCAAAGCTTTTTCGCTTTGGTGAATTTAGCTCCATGCGCTTGAGCCTCACCTTTAAACTTGTTGTACTTTTTCTTTGAGGCTCCACGAATATCATTGATTGAATTCGTTGTTGTACCTAATTTCTGCGCCTCTTTAATCGAGACATTGCCTTTTTTGTCCATGACCTTTTGCTCGAAGTAGGAGAGCACATGCCTTTTCTCACTCTTTGTGCTCGCCGAACCTAAATCTACCTTGTAAACGGTGACCTTTGCGGCAGGATCTGCCAGTAGGCTTCTCAGCTTTTCATGGCTGGGGTTGGTCAAGCGCTCTGCCAAATCCACGGCCTGACCAGTGTAGACCTTTCCGCCGGCTTCAACGTGGTAAATGCCAGCCTGACCTTTGAGCGCATCAATGCAGCAGTTGCACCCTCCTGGTAGTTTCTGGAGCCCCAGCGGATCCACCCAATCATTCGGATTCGGTGCGTACTGGTACAGGTTGTCGCCGCCGGCGAGGCCGATGGGGTCTTGGGTGACAAAGCGGCCGATGTCGGGGTCGTAGTAGCGGAAGCGGTTGTAGTGCAGGCCGGTTTCGGCGTCGTAGTACTGGCCCTGAAAACGCAGGGGTTGATGGGCGGGGCCGAAGTGAGGGTCTTCGCTTTGCTCGATAACAACTGTGTTGCCCCAGGCAGCATAGTGCGTGCGCCAGACGATCTGGCCGGCGTGGTCGGTCAATTCGTGCGGGGTGCCGATCTGGTCGGTGTGGTAGTGCAAGATGCGATGGTGGCTTTCAAGCGCGGTGCCGTCGCTGGCGAAGACACTGTCGAGCTGGGCCAGCGGTTCGAAGCTGTCCGGCTGATAAAGCCAGGTGCGGCGGTGTTGGCCCCGGACTTCGGAGAGCAGGCGGTTGCCGTCCCAGGTGAAGCGGGTGGCGCCGAAGCGGTCGCGCTTCTGGATGCGTCGGCCGAACGGGTCGTAGCGGTAGCGCACGGTCTGGCGTACGCCGTGCCGGTTGATGTGGGCTGCCGTGAGCTGGTGCTCGTCATCGTATTCAAAGTGGATGACGGTATGCCCACCGATTTTCTTTTCGATGAGGTTGCCGTGCGGGTCGTAGCAGTAGCGCCGGTCGCGATGCACATGCAGACGGTTACTGCCGATGGCGGTGTGGTCATCGGGCGTCCAGTCGCGCGGGCTGTCGTCGAAAAGCGGGTTGTAGCCGGGGTCGGCCAGCACTTTCTGCACCCAGGCGCGGTGCTGGGCCTCGCTGTCGGCTTCGACGGCCGGTTTGGCTGTAAGGGGGGCAGGGCTTGGCTCGCTCGGGTCGAGCAGGTTGTGGGCAGGGTCGAAGGCAAAGCGTTCATCGCCGGCCTGGGTCAGCCGGCCGAGCGGGTCGTATTGATAGCGGCGGCTACCCTGGCGGTGGTCGTCGATGCCCAGCAGATGGCCGGCTGCGTCGTAGTGGTAGTCCCGACCGAGCAGCTGCTCGCCAGCGCCTGGCCGCGATGGTCCGCCCAGCGCTTCCCAGCCTGCCTGCGGCAGCTCGCTGCGGCGGCCGACCCTGGTGGTGCGCTGGCCGATCAGACGGCCAATCGCATCGTAGCGGAAGCGGCTTTCGAGGCTGCCCTGGCTGCGACTGATTTCACGGTGCAGGGTGTCGCGCTCGAAATCGCTGATGACTTCACCATCAAGATTAACCTGATGCAGATGGCCCGAGCCGTAGTAGAGCCAGTTGAGGTTGCGGCCGTCGGGCAGCTGGGTGGCAATGCGGTTGCCGAGTGGGTCGTAGCGGTGTGTCAGCGTTTGTTCATCGCCTTCGATGATGCTGGTTTCGCTGGCGATATGGCCGGCCAAGTTGTAGGCAAAGTTGACCTGGCTGTGCGCATTACGCGCCAGCGTGAGCCGGCCAAGCACGTCATAGCCATAGCGGGTACGGCTGCCAGCGGTGATCTTCTCGATCAGCCGGCCCATGTCGTCGCGCTGGTAGTGGGTGACGATGGTGTGCGGGCTATCCGGGGCTTCGACCTTTTCCAGCGGCAGGCCGGTGGGGTCGTAGCGGTAGCGGGTGCGACGGCCATCAAAGCTGATCTCGTCGATCAGCTGGTCCAGCACGTCGTAGCGGAAGCGATAGCGGGCGCCGTTCTCATTGATGAGCTCGGCCAGCCGGCCTGCCGGATCGTAGCGGTAGGCCAGGGCATGGCTGAGGGCGTCGGTGCGCGCCAGCGGCCGGCCTTCGGCATCGAGGGTGTATCGGGTGGTATGGCCTAGCGGGTCGTGGTGGGCTATCAGCCGGCCGAGGGCATCGTATTCAAAGCGCTCGCGGCTGCCGTCGGCATGTTCAACGCTGTCGAGCCGGTCCTGGGCGTCGTAGTGATAGTGGGTGCTATGGCCCGCCGCATCGGTGACGCGGCTGAGCCGGTGTTCGGCATCGTAATGGTAGTGGGTGGAACGGCCCGAGCAATCGGTATGGCAGACGAGTTGCGCCGAGCGGTTGAAGTCGAGCTTTACCGTGCCGCCTTTGGCATCGGTAATGGCCACCGGCAGGCCACGGTCGTCGTACTGATAGCGGGTGGTGGCGCCATCGGGGCCGGTTTCCGCCTGCAGCAGGCCGCGTTCGTCATAATCGAACGTGGTGGTCTGGTCGGCTGCGTTGGTCAGCGCCACGGGCTTGCGCCAGAGCGGGTGGTATTCAACCTGTACACCGCTACCGTCGGGCAGTTTGATTTCCACCGGCAAGCCATGCGGATCGTGGCGGTATCGGGTGGTGCGGCCGGCCGGGTCGGTCAGGGCTTTCAGATTGCCGTAGCTGTCCAGTTCCTGGATGGCCTTGCCACCCGCTGCGTTGATATGGCCGACAAAGCGGTTTTCCTCATCAAACAGGAAGCGTTCTTCCCGTCCCAATACGTCAGTAACGACGGTTTCGCCGGGCAGATAGGTAAAGCGCCAAACCTGGCCATCGCTGGTGTGGTTTTCAAGTACCCGGCCTTCGGCATCGTAGCGGTCGTACTGATAAAAGCTGTCAAGCCCGCCAGGGTAGCCGTGCCGCACCAGAATATGATTGCGATAGCCGTACTGACGGGTCTGCGCGCCACTTTTGTCGTGGACGGCGACCAGGTCGCCATGGCTGTCGTAGTCGTAGCGGACCAGTAATCGGGCTTGGTCTTCACGGTAGCGACCATCGCGATCCGGCTCGCCCCGCAGTTCAGATACCTGCAGCAGTCTTGCGGTGGCTGGATCATCGGTTTCAGAAAAGCGCAGCCAGAGCAGGCGACCGGCACTGTCGCGCAGCGTTTGCGGCAGGCCGTTGGCCCGATAGCTCAGGGCAATCCGGTTACCGTGGCGATCTTCGATGGCGGTAAGCGGTAGTTGGCTCGCCCCTTCAGCCAGTGGCTGGAACACCAGGGCGATGCCATCTTCGCCGGCCAGCCGGTACTCATGCTCGGCAGGGCGGGAAAGGGTGGTGTGCTCGTAGGGCGAGAAGAAATCTTCACCGACTTCGAGCTGCGGAAACTCAATCTCGCGGCCTTGTTCATCAAGGTAGACCGTGGCATCCGCCTCCTGCAGCAGCGATACCGACCAGGGCAGGGTCCAGCCTTGGCCCAGCCAGCTGACGTAGGCGTTGTCGGAAAAATACGACCGGCTCCATTCCAGTGGCAATGGGCCCGGCAGACTGAAGTCGATCTCGCCATCGAGAAACTTGCAGCCGTAGATCGGGTTGACCGGCTTGCCGGCGCCCGGACAGGTCTTGCACTGGTTCTTTTTCCTGCGGGAGCGGCCCTTGCGCTTGGGCTTGATCCGTCCCCCGCCACGGCCGCTGGCTGCCCGGGCGCCCGCTTTCTTGCCTGCGGCTTTTCCGGCTTGTTTGCCGGCCTGCTTCCCGGCCTGTTTACCCGCTTGCTTGGCAGCCTGTTTGGCTTCCTGCTTCACAGCCTGTTTGACGACCTGCTTGGCTTCCTGTTTGAGCACCTGCTTGCCAATGGCCTTGCCTGCCGTGACGGCCAGCTTGCCGCCCTTCATGATGGCGCCGCCGCCGGGAATCAGATTGGCCCCGGCCGATGCGGCCGAAATGGCGGCCTGGGTGTAGTTGCCCTCTGCCGCGTAAATGGCCGCGTTGGCGCCATCGGCGACAATGCCAACTACGGGGATGGCGCCGGCAATATCCAGCGCGGTGTGAATGGTTTCACCCCAACTATCCCAAAAGCCTTTTTCCTTGGGTGGATTGGTGTCGGCTGTTTTGGCGCCGCCCGAGAGTCCGCCCATCGTGCCGGCCTGGCCCCTGGCCTGGCCTATGGTGTTGCCTGGCATGGTGATCCCCGTATTTGGTCGTTTTTACTGGGTATTGCGGTCAACGGCTGGCGGGTTTGGCCATCCGTGCTTTGACCTCCGCTGGCGTCAAGCCCGGAAAGCGGGCGCCGCGTTCAATCAATAGCTTTTTGATCTCATTCAGCTTCTTCCAGGCGGGTGACCCGGATTGCTGACCCGCGATCAAGGTATCGACGGTGAACGGAATCGTGATGCCGTTCCGTGTTGCCGTATCGTGGCGGGCGCCGCGCTGGATCAGGTATTCGGCCTGATCCAGCTGCATCGCCGTCAGCGCCTCATACAGCGGCGTGCCATTGAGTGAATCCACCGCGTTGATGTCCGCGCCGCGCTCAACCAGCAGCTTGAGGTGCTCCAGCGAGCCCTCGGTGGTGTTGAAGAAGATGAGCGGTTCGTCGTCACTCAGCGCATTGGGCGAGAGCCCGCCATCGAGCATGGCCGCCAGCAGGCGGGCATCCGGTAGTTTCATGGCCCACCCCAGCGGTGAACCGAAATCCGGCACGGGCTGGGTCGGGTCGGCACCGGCTTGCACCAGCAGGCGGATGGCGTCGTATTGCTTTTCCTGCAGGGCGTAGAACAGGAAGGTCATATTCTTGCGGCCGAACTGGTTGAGGTCGACGCCTTGCAGCAGTGGCTTGAGCCGATGGCTGTCGCCGTCGCGAATCGCCTGGGCGATGTCGAGCGCACGGCCGGAAAAATAACTGGATGGATTGGATAGGGTCATGGTGAGTTCTCGCGTCTGGGCCACACCGCACAGGAGCAGCAGGCAGATCAGGCTGCTCAGAAGCCTGTAGGGGCTAAGGGTGGGGTGCCTGATGGGAAGGAGGATACGGATCAGGAAGTTCAGGGTTGAGCGCTTCATCCGCATTGCACCCCGGTGGCACCGGCCAGAATGGCCTGATCTTCCTGCTTCTGTTTTTCAATTCCGTCGATGACTTGATCCATACCATGCCGGGCCACCGGGTTGGCGCCCTGGCCGGGGATGGGATATTTCTTGCCGATGGCATCGGGCATCAAGGCCGACAGTAGCACCTTGGCGCCCGCGCCGATCAGGGCGCCGACAATGGCCGAGCCACCCGTGGCGACGCCGATCAAGCCGCCAATCCCTGCGGTCAACAGGGTGCCACCAATGCCTTGCTCCTGTACGCCAGTCAGAATCTCGCCTGCCACCTGATACGCCTTGACGTTTTCCGTCTTGGGAGTAACCGAGGTTCCGCCGTAGCGATTGACGGTGGCCGGGTGCAGGCCGGCTGAATTGAACGTGGTGGCCGGCAGACCACTGGCCCGCGAGGCAGACGAGGCGAGGCCGCCCCCGAGTGAATGACCGGTGATGTCGGCATCGGCGCCCGACAGCTTGAGTTTGTTGCCGATCTTGACGGCGTTGTTGTAGTACGACGACTCGGCGTTGACGCCCTGCGCCAGATTGTTGCTCCAGTCTTCGCCCTTGTTGAAGTCGGTGCCCTTGAATGACACCGTGGGCTTCATGTCATTGCCAAAGACCTTGGGGTCTGGCTCGTAAACCTGGGCGCGAAAGTTGGAGCCGCTTTTCTCCAGATCCTGTGGTTTGAGGCCGTATTTGGCCAGGGCTTCCTTATCGTTGCTGATGTTGTTCCAGCCTTCGGGTGGGCCTTTCTTCGGGTCGTAGACGTCCTGCGCCAGCCGGGCCTTCTCAACGGCCGTGTTATTGCGTTCGAAGCGCTCGGTGGCGTTGGCCAGCTTGTCGCGTTCGGGGCCGGGCGGCATTTCACCGACTTGCTTCTTGCCCTGTTCAATCTGCTGCTTGCGGCACTGCCAGCGCTCCGCCTTGCTCTTGCCGCCCACATTGCCGTTGTAGCGGCCGTTCATGTAGTAAAGATCGTCGTGGCGATTGATGTAGCGGTCTTCGGCGCGAACATTGAAGCTGCGCAGCAGGGGCCAGGTGTCGGCACCAACCGTGCCCGAGACAATGCCGCGCTGGCTGCCCGCCATATCACCAATGGTCTGCGGGACTTTCGAGGCATCGTAGACCACGGCCGGCTTGCCGTTGACGAACACGCGACGGGTGACGCTGGTCGAGCCCGATAGCTGCGACGTCACCTGATACGGAATCGGCACCACCGAGCTGCCCACCGGAGTCAGGCAGACGTCCGGGGCGATGCACATCACCCGCCACATGCCATCCTTGCGACTCACATAGTTCTCGGCCATGGGCTAGCTCCTGGCCATTTCGGCCGCGCGGACCTGCTGCGCTTCGGGTGGCAGGGGAATGAAAAACCGTGACTGCGGATCTTTGCTCAATTGCTCGGCGCGGGCGATCTGCGCGGGTAACTCGCTGCGATTGAGATGACGCAGCTCGATCTGGCGGATCTCCAGCGTTTCAGACAGTGCCAGACGATAAGTGGCGTAGACCTTGCGCTGATCGCAATCAATCAGCAGGGTGTCCAGCTGCAGGGTTCGGGTCATGCCCAAACCGCTGCCGGTGGTGAAGAACACAAAGGGTAATTCGCCTGTCAGGCAAAAGCGCACCAAGCCGGAAGGGGCCGTATCGGCCGGCAGCAGATTGGCCAACACGATGTCTTCATCCCCCCTGGGGTAGGGCAGCTGCAGATCGGGATGGGCGCCATTCCAGTAGGCAAAGTTAAAGTTTTCCGGCAGAAAGGGGTGGCGCTCTTTCACCCATTGCGCGTCGTAGCTGCCGGCCAGGGGCAGACGAGGTTGCCAGGCTTTACCAAAGGCGCCGAAGCCCTCAGGCGGCAGTGGCTGGTCAAACCGTTGTAACGGCGCTTGCGGGGATTCGATCTGGGGGGCCGGCAGTTGCTCCGGTTTGAATTCGTCAATGAACCAGGCGGGGTGAAAGCCTCGGCCCAGCGGGTTGTAAGGATAGCTTTCGCGCCGTTGCGGATCTTTCTTTGACTGGCAATCTCCGCCGTAGGCGTATTCGTAGCGTAACGGCACGCGGCTCACCGGCTCCGGCTCGCTCAGCACCCAGCCGCCCAAGGTGTGCTTCCAGCTGCGCGGCCCGCAGACGCTCAGCACCTTGCGCACGCTGCCCAGCTGCACCCCCACCTGAAAGCGCGCTTGCGGCTTGCCCTGTGGCGCATGGCCGTGGCCAACCACAATCAGATCACACTTGGGTTTGAATGGCGCCAGATCGCTTTCCGCCCGCAATGTGCTGACATTGGGTTCGCCGTAATACTGGTCTTCCATCAGCAGCGGGCTTTGCTCGTCGGCCAGAACCAACCGGGCCAAGCCTTGCGCCGGGTCGATCATCTGCAAATCAAACGTGAAGCGCGCCACCACGACTTCAAAGCCATTGTCGTTCTGGTCGAGTGCCGCAAAATTCATGGCCGGAAACGGCGTCAGATTGCTGAATTCCATCACGACTCCCTCTGTGGCGGCGTTCGTAGCACGGGGCTGCGGCCGGCCTGATTGTTTTGGTCAATACACGAGCTGGGAGCTCAGTTCAGGTTGATATCCTTGCCGCTGCTGACATTGACTTCTCCCGTTGCCGCAAACTCGAACTGGGTGCCATTGATGTAGACCTTACCATCCTTGGTCAGCATGATGCGGGCTTCACCGCAAACCAGCGTCAGTTTGTCCCCGGCGTCGATCGTTACTTCCTTGCCCGCCGAAATCGTACGGCTGGTGCCGACGATTTCCTTGTGCGTCATCCCCACCATGGTCAGCATGCCGGCGCCGACATTCAGGCTGTACCCGGCGCCAATATTGCTCATCTTGGCCAGCCCCACCGTCTCGACCGAGGCCATGCCGATGGTTTCGGTTTTCATCTTGCCCACGGTGAGGGTGAGGTTCGAGCCGATGTCATCCTTCTTGTTGCGGGCGATGGTGATGTCTTCCGACTTATCCACGGTGACCGACCGATTACCGCCGATGTGGATGGTCTCGTTCTTGCCCACGTCTTCCGTCCGGTTATCCCCAATGCTGATCGTCTCGTTGTGATCGACGGTCTCCGTCCGGTTCTGGTGAACGGTGATGGTTTCATTGCCATCCACCGTCTCAGTGCGGTGGCGGTGGACAATGGTGGTCTCATCGCGGTCGATGGTCTTGCGCCGGTCATTGCCGACCCAATGGCTCTCATCATGCTCGACCTCGATCCGCTGATCCTTCTCGGCGTGCAGCCAGACTTCTTCCGCGCCCTTCTTGTCTTCGAAGCGCAAAGCGTTGGCGTGGTCGTAGTGGCCGCCCTGGCTGGAGCGGCTGAGAATGCCGGACTGGGTCTTGTTGCCGGGCAAGTCCCACGGCGGCATCTGGTCAGCGTTGTAGACGCGGCCGGTGATCAGCGGTTGATCCGGGTCGCCTTCGAGGAAGCTGACCACCACTTCCTGACCGATGCGCGGAATCGCCACCATGCCGAAGTTCTGGCCGGCCCAGGGTTGCGACACCCGTACCCAGCAGCTGGACTGATCGTTCTTCTTGCCGCGCCGGTCCCAGTGGAATTGCACCTTGACCCGCGCATGTTCGTCGGTCCAGATCTCTTCGCCAGCCGGGCCGACGATGACGGCCGTCTGTGGGCCTTGCACGATGGGTTTCGGCGTGCTGCGCTCGGGCCGGAACGGCAGGTTGGAGGGCAGGGCCTGGATATCGACCTGGGCTTCCCACTCGCCGCCACCGGAGCGGTAGTCGGATTCGGACA
>NZ_JARRAF010000299.1 GCF_030129945.1 Parachitinimonas caeni | reverse complement strand
ATTTGGCATTCCAAGCTTTCTTCCGGCGCGCCAAGGCCGGGCAAACACCCGGCTTCCCGAGGTTCAAATCAAGTAAGCGTTTCTCAGGGTTCAGCTACCCGGACCCCGCCGGCTGGAAGATGCTGCAGACCGGGAAACGGGGGGGCACCCTGCGCATCGGTAGTGGCAAAGGTGCACTGATGCTGCGTGCTCGCGGGCAGCATCGCTTTGGCGAAGGCGTTAAGACGAATGACTTAACGATCACCCGAAAAAATG
>NZ_JARRAF010000298.1 GCF_030129945.1 Parachitinimonas caeni | reverse complement strand
CGTAGCTGTACTCGGTGACGTTGCCACGCCCGTCGGTGATCTGCTTGAGCCGGCCGCCGGCGGTGTAGGTCATGACGGTGCTGGCGGCCTGGGTCGCCAGGGTCTGGCTGTCGCCGGCGTACTGGTTGTAGCGGCTGGGGTCGAACTGGCCGCTGCTGGTGAGGCCGGCGGTTTTCTGGTCAAGCTGGCCGCGCTGGTTGTAGTGGTATTCGGTGGCGTGGCCGTTGCCGTCGATCTCTTTGATCAGCTCGCCAA
>NZ_JARRAF010000297.1 GCF_030129945.1 Parachitinimonas caeni | reverse complement strand
TCCGGGGTGGTGACGGTGACGGTGCGCAGCTTGTCGTCGTAGGCCGTGGTGGTGGTGCGGCCATAGGCATCGGTCTGGGTCAGTACCCGGCCGAAGGCATCGAAGGTCGCGCTGCTGATTTGGGCGCCGCTGACGGTGATGATGCGGCCCAAGCGGTCGTAACTTTGCTGCTGGACAACCTGGCCGGGGCTGGTGACTTTGATGGCACGGCCAAAGGCATCGTAGTCGGTGTGGGTGAGCTGGCTTTGGGTGCCA
>NZ_JARRAF010000296.1 GCF_030129945.1 Parachitinimonas caeni | reverse complement strand
CCGCCAGCGGCAGGCTCTGGCCGCTGAGCAGTTCCGGCACGTCGGCCTGGGGGCAGGTCTGCAGGCGGAAGGTCAAGGGTTCGGCGTGGCGCCGGTCGCTGCGTACGCTCAGCCGGTAGCGTCCTGCAGCCAGGGCCAGGGGGCGCTGGCTGTCCAGCGCGGGCTGTCCGGCACGGCCCTCGGCCCGTTGCTGGCCGTTCTGATCCTGCAGTTGCCAGTGGATGTCCGGCTGCCCGCCGCTCAGTTCGTCCCAGC
>NZ_JARRAF010000295.1 GCF_030129945.1 Parachitinimonas caeni | reverse complement strand
TGTCCAGGCCGGGGTTGAACACCGCCACCTCCGTGGGGAATTTTTTGCCCGGCAGGTGCTGGCCGGTGCCACGTGGGCCCAGAACCACCGCGCCCGTCAGCGCATCGCGACTGGAATCGCCCGACCATAGCTTCAGTTCGTAAGTAACGTGAATATCACGCGTCGGCTGCAGTACGGCGCGGGTATCCCACACCAGGCCCTTGCTATCCCAATACCAGCCGGCTTCGACCGGCCGGGTGGCCGGGGATTTATAGC
>NZ_JARRAF010000294.1 GCF_030129945.1 Parachitinimonas caeni | reverse complement strand
GACCCTGCACGCCGGCGAGTACACCCTGCGGCTGGACAACCCCGGCTTCAACCCGGCCGATTACGGCTTCCGCCTGCTCGATCTGGCAGCAGCCCCGGCCGTGACCCCTGGGCAGGTGATCGACCTGTGCCTGCCCGCCAGCGGCGAAGCCCGCGTCTACAGCGTCGAGGTCCAGGCCGGGGACCGGCTCTACCTCGACCTGCGCGAACTGGCCGAATCGTACGCAAGCTACAACCCGGCCAGCGGCCGCTACGA
>NZ_JARRAF010000293.1 GCF_030129945.1 Parachitinimonas caeni | reverse complement strand
GCGGTGCCGGCGTGTACAGCTATGGGGCCGGTACCCTGCTGAGCACGGCTAATCCGAACCTGACCGCCGCCATCAATGGGGCAATCATCGTCAATAATGGGGCGGGCGTTAATCTGACCCCCGCCGGGCAGAATGCGGTGGTCGCTTTGGTGTCTCACGGACCGAATCTATTCGGCGGTTACATCTACCATGCGTCAGGCCAGCGTTTCACTTTGACGGGTGCCGGTACCCGGGAGGTAGAAAACACGGATAACA
>NZ_JARRAF010000292.1 GCF_030129945.1 Parachitinimonas caeni | reverse complement strand
GCTTGCTGCCGTCGGTCTGGTCGATGCCGGCCAGACGGTTGCTGCTGCCGTCATAGCGGTAGGTGGTCTGATAAACCTTGCCGTCGGCCGTGCTGTTGTCGTCGGGGCTCAGGTCTACGGTAACCTGTTTCAGGCGGTTGTATTCGTCGTAGCTGTAAAGGGTGCGGGTGCTACTGCCCCCGCCGGCCTTGATGACCCGTTCACTGGTCAGGTTGCGGCCGGTGTAGCTGAATTCGATCGCATCGCCATTGGCGG
>NZ_JARRAF010000291.1 GCF_030129945.1 Parachitinimonas caeni | reverse complement strand
TGCCGCCAGCCCCCGCCACTACTGGCTGCCGGCCGGGCAATACCAACTCGTCTGGCAGGCCCAATCCGCGCCCGCCAGCGGCGCCGCGCTGCACGGTACGATCCGGCAGACCCCCGCGCCTGTCCTGTCCCCCCCTGGGGCGCAGGCGATTGCACTGACCGGCACCGGCCCGCTCAGCGCCTGGAGCCTGGGCCTGCGCCAGGGCGACAGCCTGCAGCTGACGGCGGGGGAATGGTCTGGTGCCGGCGAAGTCCG
>NZ_JARRAF010000290.1 GCF_030129945.1 Parachitinimonas caeni | reverse complement strand
GCCTCTCCGCCGCCGCCGGCGCTGCTGCTGGCCAGGCCACCGCCAACGCCATCGGCATGACCAACAAATTCGACTGGAAAGCCGTGGCCATGGCCGGGATTACGGCCGGCGTCAGCAAATACGTGGATGGCGCCTACCAGGCGGATACGTATGCGCGGATGATGGCCCAACTGGCTGCCACCACCATGACCCAGGCCGTCGCCAGCGCGATCGGCCTGCAAGACAGCTTCAGCTGGAAGAACGTCGCCGCCAGCG
>NZ_JARRAF010000028.1 GCF_030129945.1 Parachitinimonas caeni | reverse complement strand
CGATTTTTGGGGCATGGCGTCGTTAGGGTTCGTTTATTTAGCTCGCTAAACCGCACTCACCCTGCCTCGCCCTGCCCCAAAACTCGGCCCGGCGCGACCGGAAACAAAACGTCAACAGAGCCTAAGTTGAATGTGATTCTCAGCAGGTTTTGTTGACCGGCCATCTCCGACGGGAATTGGAATGGCTGCAGAACCTGAACCTCTCCCCGGAGCTTGAATTCATGAATGTGCGTGCCCGTTTCCGTGCCGGCTGCCGTTGGCTGCTGGCTGTACCGCTTGCTTTGGTAACTGCCGGGGTTGGTGCAGAAGATTGCGCCAGCGCTGGCCAGCCTTTGCTGATTGTCCCGGTTGAATTAAGTGACCAGTCTGTGGCTGCTCGGCCCGCCATTGGCGAGCTGCAGCGCCGGCGGGGGGCGCTGCCCGCCAGCCACCGCAACCAGTTTGCCGATGCGGCCGATCTACCGGTAGCCGAACTGCTGGATGCCCAAGGGCGTGTTCTGCACACGCAGCCCTTCCAGTTCAAGCGCCAGCTGACGGTGCCGCCCGCAGAAGGCGGGCATGTGCATACGGCGCCGGTTGATCTGGCCCGGCCATCGGCCGTGCTGGTGATGCCGGCAATGCCCGAGGCGCATGATGTGCGGGTGCGGCTGCCTCGTAACCAGCTGGCGGCATCCTCTGCTGCTGGGCAGGCGATGCGGGCCTTGCCGGCCATCCCATTGAGCGAGGCGCAGTGCAGTCAGACCCCTCCGCGGCCGGCGCCTGCTGCGGCCGGTAGTTTCAATGTACTGTTGCTGGCCAGTGGGTTCGATGCCTCGAATCTCAGCCAGTTTCAGAGCAAGGCGGATGAAGTCAAGAGCCTGATGCTGGCTACCGAGCCTTACAAGAGCCTGGCCAGCCGGATCAAGATCACGCCTGTCAGCAATACCCAGTCAATGGGGTGCGCCAATAATTGTGCGGGTATCGAGCGCCTGATGTGCTGTGATGACACCAAGGTGATTGCCGCTGCAACGGCCTCCGGCCAGCCCTTTGATGAAATCGTGGTTCTGCACAATCTCACTTCGTATGCCGGATCGGGCGGTCGTGATCTGGGGACTTTCCAGACCAACAGCTACAACAGCTACACCACGGCCTACATCGGCACTTCTACCGGGCCGATGGTGTTGCATGAGTTCGGCCACAGCTTTGGCAATTTATGTGACGAGTACACCTATGGCAGCGAAGGCTACGCCTACAACGAGTGTGCCAACTGCAAGGCCACCTGTTCCGACTTCGAGAATCTGGCCTTGCGCTGCAGCACCTCCTGTGATGCCCGGCCCAATTTCAGCCGGCCGGAAGACAGCGTGATGCTGACCTTGGGCATCCTCACCTATAACGGCCCGAGCATCGAACGCTCGCTCAAGCCCCGCCTGCAATACTTTATCGGCAGCACGACCGCTACCCTCAGCAGCCTGTCGGTTTCAGGGGATGCCTCGGTGGCCAGTGGCGCGACATTGCAACTGACGGCCCGTGCCAGTTATTCAGATGGCAGCGTGTCAACGGTCAATGCGAACTGGAGTGTATCGGGCCCCGCCACCATCAGCAGCAGTGGCCTGCTGACAGCGGGCTCGGTGACTGCCGATACGGTGGCAACGGTGACGGCGACATTCACCCAGGATGGTGTCAGCCGGACAACGACTTTTACGGTCACCATCAAGGCGGGCGGCACCGCCGCGACTTTCCCGGTTCTGACGGACGGTGCCGGTGTCAGCGGTGCCATTACGGCCCAGACCCTGACGGCGGCGATCAATGTGCCTTCCACGGATATGGGCAAGGCGGGTCAGCTCTATGTGGCGGCGATTGTTGGGGGACAGCTGTTCCTGCTTGATCCTTCCCGTGGCTGGGTGGCATTTGCGGCCGGGCAGGCACTGCCGGTATTTGCCTCGGTGACACTCGGCCAGCATTCCCTGCCGATTGTCGGCACGCCATCCAACCTCACGCCTTATAAAGGTCTGGATATTTATGTGGGTTACGGTGTCGGCAGCAGCCCGACTGAAGCAGACAATAGTCTTTTTGCCGCCAAGACCTTCGCCAAGGTCTACACCGTGCAGTAGTGTCGGCCGGCCATGAAATTGCTGGGGATGGCGATGCTCGGCCTGTTGCTGGCAGAACAAGCCTCTGCGAGCGATAGCGTGGTAGCGGGGGTATTTACGGTGGCCCCTTATGTGATGGTGCATGAGGGGGGCACGCCCACTGGCGCGCTGATTGACTATTTCGACAAAGAAGTCGCCCCGCGTGCCGGGGTGACTTTTCGTTGGACCGGGCCGGTATCGGTGGCCCGTCTCACCCGCAATCTGGAAACTGGTGATTTTGGCTTTACACCAATACTGACCCGTACCCCGGAACGCCTGTCCCGCTACCGCTTCAGCCCTGCACCATTCATGTATTTTCAGCCGCTGCTATCGGTGCGCACCCATTCGGATCTCGTCGAAATCAAAGATCAGTCCAGCCTGTATGGGATGACGGTCGGGTATATCGAAGCGGCGGCGTTTCCAGACATCCTCAAACATCCGCAGATCAAGCTGGATCTGACTGGCCAAGCGGATTGGGAAAGCGCCAATCTCAACAAGCTCAAGCTGCGGCGCATCGACGCTGCGTATTTTTCGGATGTTCGTACCGCAGACTATTTTTCCCGTAGGGGCGGGGTGGAAATGCGCATGGTGAAGTTACCCGTGCCGCACATTGCCCTGCATGCGGCTTACTCATTGCATCTGCGCGAAGACATTGCACGGCGGATTGACGCAGCGATTGCGACGGCCGGCCCTCCAGACTTTGATCGACTGATCCAGCCCTATTTACCGACACCCAAAGCGCCGATGCCTGTCGTTCCCAAGCGCGACGCCAAGTAATGTGGCCTCCTGGGTTCTGTAAACCTTACGTCAACAGAACCTAGAAGCTTTGTACCTGATTGCGACCACCGGCCTTGGCCTGATACAACGCCTGGTCGGCCCGCACATACAGGCTGGTCAGGGTGTCATCTGCCCGATAGCTGGCCACGCCAAAGCTGGCACTGCGTTGGCCTACATCGGCGAAGCTGTGATGGGCGATACGCTCGCGCAGGACTTCTGCCACCTCGCAGGCGCCTTGCTGCGTGGTGTTGGGACAGATCACCAGAAATTCCTCGCCCCCCCAGCGTCCGACTACGTCTGTCTCGCGGACACGCTGCCGCAGAATGTGGGCAATATCGACCAGTACAGCATCGCCCACCGCATGGCCATATTGATCATTCACCTGCTTGAAGAGATCGACATCAAGCAGGATCAGTGAGAAGGCATTGCCATAGCGCTGGGCGGTGGCGAATTCATGTTCGCAGACTCGGTCAAGGTAATGGCGGTTATACAGGCCGGTCAGCCGGTCGGTGATGGCCAGCTTTTCCAGCTGCTGGTTCTTCTCGGTGAGCTCCTGAGTACGCGCTGCCACGATCTGTTCCAGCTCTTCATTCATACGCCGCAGCTCGGCATTCTGCTGTTCCAGCGCCTGGGCCATATCGTAGACACGCAAGGCCGAGTTAACCGTGAGCAGGACATCTTCGTTATTCCAGGGCTTTTCGAGGAACCGATAAAGATTGGCGTCGTTAATGGCGCGCTTGACACCTTGCAGGTCGCTCTGGCCGGTCAGCATGATGGTGATGGCCTTGGGCAGGAGCTTGTGGATGCGGACGAGCAGCTCATCCCCTTTCATGCCGGGCATGATGTAGTCGGAAATCACCACGCAAAGTTCGGTGCCTTCCGCCTGCATATCGTGGACGATCTCCAGAGCTTCTTCGCCACTCTCAGCCAATTCCAGAATCTGGTCGGGCTGCAGATTCTTGCTGAGCAGAAAACGCATGGCATTGAGCACGCCTTGATCGTCATCGACACAAAGTATGGCGTGTGGCCCCATGACTCAGCACCTGTCTGGGCGGATGGCAAAGGGTAGATCAGAAAAGCTTGCCCAGCGCCAGGGAGCGATAACAGCGGGCTGTGCCCCCTCAGTGGCTGCCATGCTGGGCCTCCTGAAAACGCTCCGCAAACTGCTTCAGACCGTTGTCGATGCAAAGGAGTAGCTCATCTGAATCCCACGGTTTTGCGAAGAAGGAAAACAGTCCTGCTTCGTCCCTGGTGCGTTGCACGGCTGACTCCTCAACCTGCCCGGACAGCATGACGGTGATCACAAATGGGAAGCGCTTCGATGCCTCAATCAGAAACGCATCGCCTTTCATGCCGGGCATCAGAAAGTCGGAAATGATGACCAGCGGCAATAAACCCTCCCCAGCCAGCTCGTCCAGAATCTCCAATCCTTCTTCCGCACTTTCTGCGACCTCAATGATGTGTTTGCTGCCATAGACTTTGCGTAATTGATCGCGGAGGGCATTCAACACGATGGCTTCGTCATCCACACACAGCAGGATTCCCTGTTTCATCGTGAATTCCTCAGAGGCGGTTTGCAAAGTTGCAGTGCGTTGCCAGGCCGCTGCGGGGCAAGGCAAGGCGTAACAAGCGATGTGTGATCGGCCCAGTTCCGACGAGACGCCATGTTTGATTAAACGTCGGCAGAGCCCGTGTATCTGACCTTATTTATAGATCAAGAATCCGGGGTGATGGCGGCGGGGAAGTTTGGTTGGCTTGCCAGACATTCGGGTGATGTCTGGTGAAAGTAGGGGAAGTCACACCAGCGGCCAGACTGAAACTGGATGGGGCGATAAACATTGCCCTGCCAACGATAGGTGATGGCGGTGACCTCATGACCACCGCTGCCCCAGTTGGGCAGATAGGTCTGGAAGTCATGCCAGCCGGCCACCTGATGGCGCAGCCGATATACCGGATGGTGCGCCTGCTCGATGATGCCGGAAAGCACCCTCACCCTGCCACGATGATGACCAAACAGGCGGTATTCGCCACTGCGAGCCCCTCCGCCGACGCAGTACAGCGTCTGTGCTGGCCCCGCATCGCGTAGTTTGACGGAATGTCTGGGCGGCGAACTCCAAGGCCAGCCCATTGGGGTGGCAGAAACCTGCACTTGCCAAGCCCGGATGCTGGCAAGCGAAGAAGAATTTTTGGGGCCATCCGGAACATGAGAAACAGCGCTGTCCACGGCAGGCGGGGGAGGGGACGATGCAGGCGCTTCGGTCGCGACGGCACCATTGGTCAAAGCGATGGTTCCGGTCAGCAACCCGACCAGCAGACGCCAGCCCCGCCAGCAGGCATGGCGGGGCTCAGGGTTCGGTAGACGGTTATTAGCCACCGCCCCGCTTCTGCCAGCGAAACTCGGGTAACTCAATGCGCGCCCCGGCACTGCCAGACCACTTGGCGTTCAGCCCCTTCTTTTGCAGAACTTCGACCACCTTGGCGGCAACGGCCTGTTTGTCCGCCTCCTTGCCACTGAACGCCCCCACCGCGATATACAGACCCTGGCCATCTACTGCCTGCTCAAGATCCTGTCCGTGATAAAAGCAGTAGCCCGTAATCCCTGATTTGGCGCCACCACGATCGTGGTAGACCTCCGAGCACTCACTGACCCCGTCTTCATGGGTATACCCGGCGTTCTGCAGAGCAATGATGCCGCCGTCGTCCAGGGTATCGAATGCGGAATCCAGCCGGTCACAGTCCGTCTTGTTCGGCCAGCTGCGCTCAGCCTCTGCCTTGCGGGCCAGCTCGCTGGCGATTTGGCTCGATACCGCCTTGCGGTCAAGTTTCTCTTCGGCAAACACCTCATGCACGATTTCAGGAATCTCATCGCCAGGGAACAGGCCAGACCACACGAGGCGCCTTACTGCATCGACTATTTCTTGATTCATCTCCAAAGCCTCCGAGTCGTATTAGGAGAAAGGCCATAGCGCATTGCCCAAGCAACTGCCTGCAGCTTTCGACTGCAGGGCAGGCGCTTGGCAAGTCTGCCAAACATGGAGAGTGGAAGCTTGCCCGGCTGGCACGCGCCGTTACGGTTCGTTACTTGTCTGATGTGCCGGGGGACTTGCAAGCCCGAGCGACCAACCAACCGGCCAGCCCTGACGTTGATGCCCCTTCTACATAGCCCGAATTGTTTAGCCCATCAGCATAAGCATCTTCTAACACAAGAATAGGCCAGATTACAGCGCCCTGCGCAAGGAAATTGAAAGGGTGTCAATAAATGTCACTAATATTTCAATAAAAATCAATAGATTGCAGAGATGTCTTAAGATTTTTTGCGTAAAGACAGTCTTGGGCGCTGCAACTCTGTATGCACTGCGATGCAGGTAATTGAATAATCAGAGAGATTTATGCGAAAGCGCGGGCTGCTTTGTCGAAGGGGGTGGACTCCATTTGTTCAAATAATTCGACTGCATGGTGAGGTGTCCTGTGACTACCCCTATATGCTCAGATGTACCCCGAAAGCAGGTACTGCGGACTAAATGGCCAAACGAAATAACATTCTCTCAGTATTTTGATGATGTTTAAAATACCTAGAGTATGTATTAATTGAAGATTTATTGTTCTGCAATGAAGAACAGTGTGTAAATTTGAATTGATACGGAACCTTATGAGTTTCCTTGAGTTGTGCATATTAGACACAGATTTATTTTCAATTCGTTTGCTGTCGGTGTTTTTAACGCTATGATTTTTATGAAAAAAATAG
The DNA here is from genome assembly GCF_030129945.1 of Parachitinimonas caeni. Classification (GTDB taxonomy): domain Bacteria; phylum Pseudomonadota; class Gammaproteobacteria; order Burkholderiales; family Chitinimonadaceae; genus Parachitinimonas; species Parachitinimonas caeni. Next base: position 52,260 of record NZ_JARRAF010000028.1, on the reverse strand, counting down.
GAGAAAGTTGTAAGTTTCAACTGTCTTGTGAAAAACTAACAAACTGTATGGTTGACAGATGTCCCAGGAAAAACAAGAATCTGCTTCGTGATCGTTTTGTTAATTTCAATCCGGAAAACAAATTATTAAGAACCAGTTTGTGTGCTGGCTTCTTGGAAATGAAATGCCAAAACTGGAACGATTTGCCTGAAAACAAAAAACATCTTGCGATGTGGTAAGTCAAATATGTATATGATGCGTGTACATAAGCGGTGTATATAATTGCCTCTTTTTAAGTATATGGCCTTTTGTGAAAAACAAATAACAATATTGCCTCGGCAATAAAGGGTACCTGCCGTGCCATGCTAAATTGGCACGGCGGGTGTATTTTTTATGGCATTCGCAGGGTGCCTTTAACCGTTTTCAGAATACGGTTGCCTGTCTTTTCAATTCAATATGTGTTGTCGTTTGTGCCTTTTAATCAAAACCAAACAAAGGAAATATAAGGTCATGCAACTCAAGAAAAGTACGATTTTCACAAGAACTATACTGGCTGCATCTGTATTGGGGTTATCTGCAATGGCAACTGTGCATGCGGAAGAGCCTGTTGTGGTGGGGTTGATTGTAAAATTCAAAAATCAGCCCAATCAGCTTCGGGCTACCCAGAAACAAGACCGTTCCGCCCGTGTGATGTCGGCAGGGCGCTCCATGGGGCTTGAACTGCGAGAAAAGGCTAATTTCGAAGTCAATGCCCTCTCAAAGAGGGAGATTCAGGTTTATTCCCTTAATGGATCTACGACTGAAAGCAAGATTCGGGATCTTGCCAAACAGCTGAAGGAACAGAATCCATCCATTGAATACGCAGAACCAGATCTGTTGATGCATGCCTTGGATGAGCCAGATCGCAGCAAACCAAATGATCCCTTTTTCTTTGTACAATGGCATTTGAAAAATACCCGAACTGATGTGGCTTGGAATAGAACAAATGGAAAGCATGTCAGAATTGCAGCAATTGATACGGGAAATGTCCGTAATCAGGATTTAATTGAAAATATAATCCCGGGATACGATTTTACAAGTAAAAATATCTCTGTTCCTGCTGAGAAAGATTCAACCGGGAAGATTATCAAATATAAATCGGTAGATAACTCTGGTGATGGTGATGATTGGGATACTGATCCTACTGATCCCGGTGATATGGCACCAGAAGGTTCTTGTGGGCTGGATCCGGTACACATCCAGAGTTCATGGCATGGCACGACAGTTTCATCCATTATGGCGGCAACGACCAATAATGGCGCATCGGTGGCCGGGGCGGCGTATGGTGCAAAGGTAATGCCATTAAGAGTGCTTGGTAAATGCGGTGGTGCAACGTCGGATATTATTGCTGCCATTTATCACGCCTCTGGTGTCAATATGACCTGGAATGGAAAGCCCGCCAGAGCGATACCTGAAAAAGTCAGAGTGATTAATATGTCTCTGGGTGGGCGTGGTCAATGTGGAATTTCTCTTCAAACCGCGATTGATGATGTGGCCAAACTGGGGGTTGTATCGGTTGTTGCTGCAGGCAATTCGGGTTTGAATATCGACACAACACCGTATTCACCTGCGGGCTGTAATAACGTGATTACGGTGGGCGCATCAGATCAAGAGGATAATCGGGTTATTCCGCAACCCGCGTCAGGACGAGAATGGGGTAGTAACTGGGGTGCGAATAAAGTCGCTGTATATGCGCCCGGCGTAAGAGTATTTACCGTTTGGGGAATGGATTCGTGGAATTATCATGATGGTACTTCATTCTCTGCACCCCAGGTTTCGGCTGCAGCGGCAATGATGCTTTCACAGAACCCTTCACTGAAGCCTGCGGACATCAAGAAAGCCATTCAGGAAACAGCACGGGTGTCTGGTGATATTAAGATTTTGGACACCGAGGCAGCAGTTGCTCGGGTTTCCTCGGGGCCTGGTTATTTTCTTGGGAAGATTTATATCGAGGGCTTTAATCGCTATCCGGATGATTCGGGGTTTGACTTTTGGATGAATGCCATAAAAGGTAATGGCGGTTGTAGTTTGAGCAAGCTGGGGGCGGTTGCGAATGATATTCTCACAACCTCGGACTTCTTAAATACCAACAAGACCAATGCAACCAGGCTGGATGCTGCTTATAGGGCCTTGTTCGCGAGGCAGCCCGACACAGCAGGCTATAACTGGTGGCTTGCCAAGCTGGATGCCAATCAAATTTCTTGGGCTGATCTGGTTAAAAACTTCGTAACGAGTGATGAGTTCGTTAAACTGGCACCCAAATACTGTGCACAGTAATTAGTATTTGAAAGGATAGTTGGCCGGGCATATTGAACATTGCCCGGCCTTTTATCACTTTTTGATTGCATAAAAGTATTGGTAATTTGCCATTATCTATGGGTTTTTCGGATGAATGATCCAAGTTGGGTTGGTTGTGGTGTGCTGCAGGTTTGCCGGGCTTGATGATGATGCGTTGAAGTTGACTGATCCACTGCAATGGCAAGATTTAAAAGAAATGCCGCCATGAAATATAAATTCGTGGCGGCATTTTCATGGATGGCAGATTGCGATTAACCGGCGGCCTTTATGGCCTCTTTCAAGGTCTCGGTCATCTGCCAGATTTCATCCGTACTCGCAATGAATGGAGGGGCGAGTACGATGATGTCGCCTGTGAAGCGCACCAGCAGGCCGCGCTTCAGGGATTCTTCAAAAATGCGTACGGCGCGCAAACCGGGCTTGTCGGCGGCGGAGAGTTCAACAGCTGCTGCGAGGCCGAAATTGCGGATGTCGATAACGTTTGCTTCACTGCGCAAGCCATGTACGGCGTCTTCAAGGACGGGCGCCAGCTCACGCACGCGGGCCGGGGTGTCCTGTTCGGCATAGACGTCGAGCGTGGCGTGGGCGGCTGCTACAGCCAGTGGATGACCGGAGTAGGTGTAGCCGTGGAAGAATTCGACCATGTGCTCGGGGCCGGTCATGAAGGCTTTGTGAATGTCGTCGCGCACGATGACACCACCCATGGGGACAGCACCGTTATTGACGCCTTTGGCAAAGGTGATGATATCCGGGGTGACGTCGAATGCCTGGGCGCCAAACATAGCTCCCATGCGCCCGAAGCCAGTGATGACTTCGTCAAAAATCAGCAGGATGCCATGCTTGGTGCAGATATCGCGCAGGCGTTGGAGGTAGCCAACAGGAGGGATGACTACGCCAGCTGAGCCTTGCATCGGCTCGACGATGACGGCGGCGATGGTCGAGGCATCATGCAGCTGGACCATGCGCTCCAGCTCGTCGGCCAGATGGCTGCCCCAGCCGGGCTGACCCCGCGAAAACGCCATTTCCTTCAGATTGTGGGTATGGGGCAGGTGGTCTACGCCGGGAATCATTGCTGGTGCGTACAACTTGCGATTGGCGACCATGCCACCAACCGAGATGCCGCCGAACCCTACGCCGTGATAGCCCTTTTCCCGGCCGATGAGCCGGGTACGGCTCGCGTCGCCACGGGCACGGTGGTAGGCGAGGGCGATTTTCAGCGCGGTATCGACAGCCTCTGAGCCGGAGTTGACGAAAAAGACATGGTCCAGACCTTGCGGTGCCAGCTTGGCAATACGCTGAGCGAGGCGGAATACTGGTTCGTGCCCCATCTGGAATGCGGTGGCGTAGTCCAGGGTGTCTGCTTGTTGCTGAATCGCTTTGACCACACGTGGCTGACGGTGACCCAGACCACAACACCAAAGCCCGGAAAGCCCATCAAACAATCGCTGGCCTTCGGTGGTGGTGTAATAGGCACCTTCTGCGCTGGCCAGCATCCGGTAGGCATGGTGCTCGCGGAAGTAGCGGTTGTGGGTGAAGGGCATCCAGTAATGCGAGAGATCGGTGGTATCTGTCATGGTGCGCTCAACAGGGCGGGTTGGAATGGTTTCGAGTATGGCGAGTGGCTGGGCCGCTGCCAAGTTGTCTGTTGCGGTGCAACCACGCAAGGCGCGCATGTCCGCCTGTGCTATCCTCGGGTGTCTGGTTCGCCCTCGAAGTGTTTATGCAGACAGGCTTTGCGCTTGCTGCGGCTTGTTGATACAAGCCATCTGCCGGGGGTGACTGTCATCTTTAGGACTCCGCAAACCTGGGCTTGATTTATGTCCGACGAACTCCTCCGGCAACATCGTGATGCCATCGACGCGCTCGACGTCGAAATTCTCCGCCTTATCAATCAACGTGCCGAGCATGCCCGCCATATTGGCGAAATCAAGGGCGGGGGCCTGGTGTATCGCCCCGAGCGCGAAGCGCAGGTGCTCAGCCGCATCAAAGGTCTGAACCAAGGGCCGTTGCCCGATGAGTCCATCGCCAAGCTGTTTCGCGAAATCATGTCGGCCTGTTTGTCGATCGAGCGCCCGCTTACCATCGCGTTTCTGGGGCCGGACGGTACCTTCAGCCAGTCTGCCGCGATCAAGCACTTCGGCCACGCTGCGGTAACACTGGCTTGCGCCAGTATCGACGAGGCTTTCCGGGTGGTGGAGGCGCGTAGCGCCGATTATGTGGTGGCGCCAGTCGAGAACTCGACCGAAGGCGCTGTGGGTAGAACCCTGGACTTGATGCTTGCCACCCCCCTCAGCGTGTGCGGCGAAGTCGTCTTGCGCATCCACCACCATCTGTTACGGCGCGAACCGAGCCAGACAGGCATCCGGCGTGTGTATTCACATGCACAGTCGCTCGCCCAATGCCATGAATGGCTGAATAAAAACCTGCCAGCCGATGTCGAACGGGTCTCCGTATCCAGTAACGCCGAAGCAGCCCGATTGGCAAGCCTGGATAGCGATTGCGCCGCCATTGCCGGTGATGCGGCAGCTGAGCGCTTCGGCCTGATCAAACTGGCTGACAACATTGAAGACGAACCAAACAACACCACCCGTTTTCTGGTGCTGGGTTATCACAAGACCACCCCATCAGGCCGAGACAAAACATCCATCGTCATGTCGGCACAAAACAAGCCGGGCGCCGTGCATACCTTGCTGTCACCCCTGGCCGAAAATGGGGTGTCGATGACCAAGTTCGAGTCGCGACCCTCCCGCACGGGTTTGTGGGAATACGTATTCTTTGTCGATGTAGAAGGGCATGCCGATGAAGCCGGGGTCATGCGGACGCTGGATCAGCTGCGCGACAAGGCAGCTTTCGTAAAGGTACTGGGAGCTTACCCGGTAGCGGTGATCTGATGGTTCAGGAAGATGCAGCGGCACAACTGGTCCGCGAATACTGGCAGCGTATGCAAACCAACGACTTTGCCTATGCGGCGCAGCTCTTGGCCGAAGACTACGTCCTGGATTGGCCCCAGTCTGGTGAGCGTCTTCGCGGGCGGGAGAATTTCACCCGCATGAACGCTGAATATCCCGCCCACGGCAAGTGGCGGTTCACGCTGAACCGGCTTGTCAGCGATGGCCGCGAAGTGGTCAGCGATGTATCGGTGACGGACGGCGTGCTGTCAGTGCGCGCGATCACTTTCAGTACGGTGGATGGGGGGCAGATTGTCTCTCAGCTTGAGTACTGGCCTGAGCCCTTCCCGGCTCCGCCAAACCGTGCACATCTGGTGGAGAGGATGCCCGCATAGAGAACTGCGGGATTTCCACAGTGAACCAATAAGTTAGCCCGGCATTCCAAGGTGGTCCCCCAAGTATTGGTGGGGTTAGGCTTTGCAGTCCCTGTTTGCGGATCGAGAAAAGCCTAGTTAGCTGACCCTTTGCAAGAGAAACGAAAATGAAAAAAGTTTGTGTTTTTTGCGGCTCCCGTGATGGCGCCAAACCCGAATACGTCGCGGCTGCCCGGGCACTTGGCGCCGAGTTGGCCCGTCGCGATCTCGCCCTGGTATATGGTGGCGGCAAGGTAGGCCTGATGGGTGTCATTGCCGATGCCGTCCTTGAAGCGGGTGGCAAAGTGTATGGCGTGATGACCGAGTTTCTGGTTGCGCGTGAAGTGGCCCACTATGGCCTGACCGAGCTGCAAGTGGTCAAGACCATGCATGAGCGCAAAGCTCTGATGGCCGAGATGGCCGATGGCTTCATCGCCATGCCCGGCGGATTCGGTACCTTCGACGAATTGTTCGAGATCATCACCTGGGCACAGCTGGGCGTACACAGCAAGCCAATTGCCTTGCTCAACACATCAGGCTATTTCAACCCGCTGCTGCAGATGGTAGACCACGCCATCGCCGAAGACTTCGTCCGCCCGGAGCAGACGGGTCTGCTGCTACGCTCGGATGAGATCAGCCCCTTGCTCGACGCCATGACCAACCATCAAGCGCCTGTGGTAGAGGTCGTGCTGGAAGCCAAGCAGATCTGATTCGGCGCCTACAGTTGTGGTGCACAGAAGGCCGCCTTGTGCGGCCTTGCTATTTTTTCCGTTTGCCTACCGACGGGTACAAGCTGGCCGATCTTGGCCGGTTTGAGATTTTGGGCGACGGGGGTGAGTAGATGTCAGGTTCCGTCTGCTTCTAAACTCAAAGCCGGAACTCTTTCTGTGCCAATGGTTTTCTTCATCTAATGGCTGGCAGGTATTGAATTTTCTGGGTAACTTTAAAATGAATAGCGCTTTCTGGGAATCTGGGTTGCTTATGCTGATTATTCTGGATTCCTTGTTTCTTTTGTTATTTTTTCTGTTTTTGATAAGCCGACCATCCCTTAAGGGGCGTAGGTTACAATTTTTCGGCATTTGCATTGCCTCTTCTCTGGTGGTAAATGCTATTTATTTTCCTTTTTCTGAATTTTTCTCCCAGATAGAATCCACTGCGCTAGGACTAATTTTCTCAGTTATTCTCCCGTGGGTGTTGCTATATGTGATCTTTTCCCGTGTGAAAGAGCAGAGCGGGGAGCGGCTGCCCTCGCGATCTTCGTTTCCAAAAAGCCTTCTGTATTGCTTGGCGTTTGCCTTCTTGTCGATCGATAAGCTCATTGCAACAGTTTGGGAGATTAATTCGCTTTCTCTCTCAAACCCTGCTGTACTTTGGTCGAGTTTGAACCACATGCTTCGTATAACCTTTTACTTGCTGATGTTCTTTGGGCTTATTCGATACTGGCGTGTGAATGGCTCGCTTATGCCAAACTGCCGGCAGATTGGGTCGTTGATTCTGTGCAATTTAGGTTTGGTGCTGACTTTTCTCTCTATATTGCAATCAATTTCTGTGCTTGTGGGGACTCATATTTTAATGAAGCCTGGTGGGGTTTCCTTCATTCCTTTCGGGTACTCGCTGACTCTTGGGCAGTTTGCTTGCGCGGTAGGGGTTTGTTTGGTGGAGTTATCCCGAGGGCTTAATCGGTATTCGCAAAGAGGTGGAATGCCAGGCGCAAGGGCAAACAGCTAGTGCTTTCTGCGATTTAAATAGGAAGAAAGGGATTTTGCTGCCGAGATTTGCTAGACTTGTTTGCTTTGAGAATATCCAGCTGGCTGTATTGATTTAACGTTGAAGCAATTTTTTAAAATTGAACAGGATCCCATCATGTCGCTAACCCAACTCGCCCCTGACTACATTCGTGCCATCGCTCCCTATCAAGGGGGCAAGCCGATTTCGGAACTGGCTCGTGAAATGGGGTTGGAAGAGTCGAGCATCGTCAAGCTGGCGTCGAATGAAAATCCGGTTGGTCTGAGCCCAAAGGCGCGAGCGGCCATGCTGCAGGCCATGGATGAGCTGACACGCTATCCCGATGGCAACGGTTTTGAATTGAAGGCCAAAATTGCGCAGAAGTTTGGTGTCCCGGCCGCAGGCATCGTTCTGGGCAATGGGTCGAACGATATTCTGGAGCTGGCGGCCCGTACCTTTTTGACGGCTGACGATAGCGTGGTGTATGCCCAGTATTCGTTCGCAGTGTATCCGCTGGTAACGCAGGCGGTTGGCGCACAGGGGATTGAGGTGAAGGCTGTTGAGTATGGGCATGATCTCAATGCCATGCTCGAAGCCATCCAGCCAAATACCAAGCTGGTATTTATTGCAAACCCCAACAACCCTACCGGCACCATGTGCCGCCCTGGCGACATTGTTGAGTTTCTGGAGAACTGCCCCACGAATGTTCTGGTGTTGATCGACGAGGCGTATACCGAATACCTGCCTGCAGAAAAGCAATGCGACACCATCGGCTTGATGAAGCGCTTTCCCAATCTGATTGTCAGCCGTACTTTGTCCAAGGCCTATGGCCTGGCTGGTCTGCGGGTTGGTTTCGGTCTGTGTGCCCCTGAGGTGGCAGACCTGATGAACCGAGTGCGTCAGCCATTCAATGTCAACAGCCTGGCACAAGCCGCAGCATGTGCTGCATTGGATGACAGCGAGTTCCTGACCGAAACTGTGCGCATCAACAATGAAGGCATGAAGCAGATTACCGATGCATTCATCCGCCTTGGCGTGTCGTTTATTCCGAGCTTTGGCAACTTTGTCACCTTCCATGTTGGTGATGGCCCGGCCCTGAACCGCTTCATGCTGGAGCGGGGGGTGATCATCCGGCCGCTGGCGAGCTACGGTATGCGCGATAGCTTGCGGGTGTCGATTGGCCTGCCTGCTGAAAATGCGCGTTTTATCGAGGTGCTGGAACAAGCCCTTGCCTGATTTCGCATTGCAGAAATGATTGAAACGGCGGGTAGCTGGCCCGCCGCCAAACCAAGAGGAAAACGATGAAAAAAGTCGCCGTGGTGTTGTCAGGATGCGGGTTTCTGGATGGAGCGGAGATTACGGAGGCCGTATCGACCCTGATTTCGCTATCCCAAGCCGGGATTGCCTACGACTGTTTTGCACCGGATCGTGCGCAGCTGCATGTGGTTGATCATGCCAAAGGGGCGCCAGCGGATGAGCAGCGCAATATGCTGACAGAAGCAGCCCGCATCGCTCGGGGGGACATCGCGGCACTGGGTACGCTGAAGGCGGACGATTACGATGCCATCGTTTTTCCGGGTGGCTTTGGCGCTGCTAAAAATCTCACCAATTTTCTTGAGGTGGGGGATGCCGCACAGATGTACGAGGACGTCGAATCTGCGGTGATGCCATTTGTTCATGCCAAAAAGCCAGTGGTGGCTCTGTGTGCGGCTCCGTTGATTCTGGGGCTGGCAGCCCAGGTGGCTGGAATTCGCAATGCCAAGATCACGCTGGGAGCAGGGGGGGAGCCTTTGAGTGAGGCTATTTCCACTTGGGGGCAAATCCACATAGCTTTGCCTGTTCAGCAAGCATGTGCCGATGAGACAAACCGCTTTGTGTCAGCACCGGCTTATATGTATGGTGATGCGAGCCCCGCAGAAATATTTGCATCTTGTCAGGCGGCGATTGCTGCATTGCAAACAATGTTGAGGTAAGATCAATCGTCCAGTTCGCTGACAAGCCAATTTTTTACCGACCATGACCTGCTGCCCGACCAATCTGCTCCAACACTTCGACCCCACAACGGTCGGCGTGCGCGCAGCTTTTTGGTTTTTTTATTATCCCTACCGGGAATAGCGGGCGGGGCGGCCAAGTTTTACCTCAAGCAACACACAGATAACACGTAACAGGCCCCGCAAGGGGCCTGTTGCTTTTTGGGCATTCAATTCTTTACTTAAATCAACGCCGGCACAGATTTTGGCCTGATCACCCAAGCTTGCCAGCGGTAACCGCACAAGGACACTTAAGATGATTATCGTTATGAACGCTTCGGCAACCGACTCCCAATTGGCAGCGGTCATTGAAAAAATCCGTGAGGCTGGCCTGACCGAACATATTTCCCGTGGCACAGAGCGCATCATTGTCGGCGCCATCGGGGATGAACGGTCACTATCTGAACAGGCTTTCGAACTGTTGCCAGGGGTCGAGCGTGCTATCCATATTGTGAAGCAATACAAAATCGTTGCCAGAGAAGGGCACCCGGACGGGACCATTGTTGACATCCGGGGTGTCAAACTGGGCGGCAAGGATGTGCAGGTCATTGCCGGGCCCTGTTCGGTAGAAACTCAGGAGCAAATGCATCTTGCCGCTGCCGGGGTACACGCCGCAGGTTGCAAGCTTATGCGTGGTGGGGCTTTCAAACCGCGTACCAGCCCTTACGCCTTTCAGGGGCTTGGCGTAACCGGGCTTGAATACTTTGGCAAGGCCGCGCGCGAATACAAGCTCCCCATCGTTACGGAGCTGATGGATGTGCGCATGCTGGACACCTTCATGGAACATGACGTCGATGTCATCCAGATCGGCGCACGTAACATGCAGAATTTTGATCTGCTTAAAGAAGTTGGCCGGGTCAACAAGCCTGTCATTCTCAAGCGTGGTCTATCCGCCACTATTTCAGAGTTACTGATGGCGGCTGAGTACATTGCAGCTGGAGGCAATCACAACATCATCCTGTGCGAGCGTGGCATTCGCACTTTCGAGACGGCATACCGTAACGTCCTCGATATCACAGCGATTCCCGTGCTGAAGAAGGAAACTCACCTGCCGGTAGTGATCGATCCTAGCCATGCTGGAGGAAAGGCCTGGATGGTGCCGGCACTGGCCCGCGCGGCGGTAGCCGCCGGTGCGGATGGCTTGTTGATTGAGATGCATCCGAATCCTTGCGAGGCCTGGTGTGATGCCGATCAAGCCCTGACACCGCAGGAGCTGAAAGATCTGATGGTGTCGCTCAAAGCGATTGCGCAGGCAATCGGTCGCGATTTGGCGTGATTGCCATTTTAGAATGGAAAATAGCCCGCTTAGACGGGCTATTTTTATTCCATTGGTATTTTCATGAAAAGTTAAGCTCGTTTACTTTTGATGGATTGATAGACATAAAATCAGACACCATTTCATAGCGGCGGAATATTGTTGAATATCTGAAACTGTATCGTCATAATCGCCAGATTTTGAATAGGTAGCGTTGAAGCTTATGCGTGGCAATAATACTTCTTTTAGAGCAGATCCTACGGGTTATATCAGTCGGACTGCGATCAATTCGGTGAGCGGTTTTCAGGTTGCGGCGCTTGGCGCCATGGGGCGGCAGCGAGTCAGCCTGCTGAATGCGCTCGGCGAAGGCCAGTTTGATCTGAGAAATGGCGCACAGCCTGGTGGCGTGACATTTGTACCATCGGGTGATTATTCAGAAAATGGTGGCGAGCAGGCGATTTCAGCATATTGGTGCCCATTTATTCAGGGCAATAGTGAAGTGGGTTCAATCGAAATCCCGGCGCATGCACCGGAGCATTCCTTTCTATTTACAGCGGCAATGAATGGTTGCAGCTTGCAGGTGGTGCCGGCCCCGGGGGGAAGATTGCGGGTTTTCCATAATCAACATCCGCACAATGCAAATCTCACTAATATCGTTACCAATCAAGGACAGCGGGAAATTATCGCCGAGCTCAATTATGCCGACTATGGCAATGAAGATGCAGCTGCGGTTTCCAATGCATTCTGTTTTATGTACTACACCAACAACCGTTGGCACCTGATTGCACAGCCACAGACAATTGCCGCCGATCTGTCTGTCAGTATCAATCCTGGTATTCCTCCCGTCGTGCGGCCAGTGCCGGATGCTTGATTCTTGAGCCTGCAAGGCCCTGCTGGTAGGCAATTTCCAGATTGCGCTTCAGCGTGCTGGGTCTGACGCGAGGCGAAGGTCATATCAATCAGCGATATGCCTCTCGGTTTCCCCGATTGGGTTCACGGGCTGTACAGGTTTTTAGTGCGAACCAGCCGCTTGGCGGTCAATACGGCAGACTGAAATCCAGTGCGATCGGGGGTAAACTTCCATGGGGCATTATGATGACTAAAAGTCATACCTCTAAGGGAATACGACATCCGGCTTAGAAAAAGCGACTGGCTCCGCGTACAATCGCTGCCCTGTTTTTTATTCACAATCAATAGCATGGCTTGGTATTTTGAACAGCGGGGGCGTCGCATTGGGCCGGTGTCGTCTGCTGCGATCCGACTTCTGATCGACCGTGGCGCACTGGGACCGGATGATCTGATCTGGCGTGACGCTGAAACCCAACCACGTCGCATTGGTGACGTGGTGAAAATGACCAACACCCCGCCCCCAGCCATAGCGGTGGTGATGGAAGCCCCTGCCTGCCCTGCGCCGGCCCCGGCGCCAGTAGACCCGGTGATAACTGAAGAGCCCCAGCTCAATTTGCGGCCGCAACCGCGTGGGGGCTTTCTGCGTCGGCACTGGGAAGGCCAGTATTCGCTTGCCCGCAGTTATTGGGTGCATGGTGTACTCGGTGGGTTGGCATTGCGCTTTGCACTGTCAATGGTCGAGCTGGTACTCGATGACTCAGATATGGCCTATGGCCTGGCGATCTGGCTGACAACCTACTGGGCAGCAACGCTATTGGTGATGGTCTGGCTATGGTGTGGAACCTGGCGCGCTGCCAGCCGGCATCTGAATGAAACCGGACGCACTTTCTGGCCCTTCATGGCGAAAGCAATGATCGTGGTAGGCATGCTTGGGCATAGCTTTCAGTTTCTGAACGACGACATCGGCTATCAGGGGATTGTCAGCAATCTGCGCCAGGAAGATGGTGACGAAACGTTGCCACCCTTTCAGTTGCGTTTGCTGCGCAGCGGCGCAGAGGTCGAATTCATTGGCGGTTTCCGACGCGGGGCTGCCCAGTCACTGCAGCAAGTGCTGGAACGGCATAAGGGGATCAAGGTTGTACACCTGACCAGCGCAGGGGGCTTGGTAAACGAAGGGCTGAAAATGCACGACGTTATCCGCAAAGCCCGGTTGAATACCTACGTTTCGAGCTTTTGTGCCAGTGCCTGCACGCTGGCTTTCATGGGCGGCGAAGATCGGGCCCTGAAAGACCACGCCACGCTTGGATATCACTCGCCTGACCTGTACGGCTTGAAGGGATCGCTATTGCGGAATGCACGGCAGGTTCAGCTTCGCTTTTTCGAGGAGCGAGGGGTGGATCCTGCCTTTGCACAAAAGGCGGTGCTGACACCCAACCAGACCATGTGGAGCCCGAAGCCGGACGAGTTGCAGACTGCCGGGGTGATAACCCGAACCACGGATGGCTACGAGTACGCGATATCAGGGGAAGAAGACGCGGACAACCCTTCGCACGTCACCAGCCAGTTGCTGCAGGAACCCATGTTCCGGGCGATTCGCAAGCGCTTTCCCGAGCGGTTCGATGTAATGGCGCAGATCGTCAGCGACGCGTACGCGCATGGTATCTCTCGTGGTGAAATGCAGGCGCAATTGTCCCCCCATATGCAAGCGATTACCGATGTCAGCCGGCCAATTGCCGCAGATGTGGCCATTCGCGACTACACCCGCGTTTTTGTCGAGCAAATGTGGATGCTGTCGAAGGTTGATGCCGGGCTTTGCCATGCTTATGCCTACAACCCACAGCCGGTGCACCGGTATGCAACGTATTTTCCCGGCCGCTTGCGACAGGCAGAGAAGGAGGCACTGCTCGCCGTTATCGAGAGTGCTGATACCGCCCGTACCAGCCGGTCGGACCAGCAGGCCTTGCAGCTTAGTGGCCAGGTGTGGTCTGCATTGCGCGAAAACTATGGGCGGGACGTTGAGACATTCCTGGCCAGCCAGCGCTCGGGGTTCCGGGGCAACTTCAACCCCTATGTCTCTTGCCGGCTGACCATCGCCTACTACCAGGCCGCGCTGTCACTGCCGGCCAGCCAGTCTGCCGAGCTGCTGCGCTTCCTTTACACGGACGCTTCCCGCTGACGTCTCTTGCTGATTTGGTTGCCATCCCGGTCGCATGTATCGGGATGGCGTCGTGCCAATTCATACCCACTGCGCCCGTGCCAGGATTAACCCTCTTATATATAGGGAAAACCCTAATCTATATATAGTGATCAACCGGGCAGCATCCGCAACGTCCCATGCAAACCCGCAGAACCAACAAACACCAAACATTGAAGGGGTAATCCGTGTATCAACCTGCAGAGATGTCGATATGGCGTGGCCGTGTCGATCATGAAGAGGGCGCGCTGGCAGTTCGCTGGCACGAACGCGTAACCGCCATGCATGGCGCCATTGGGCCGGGGGTTGCGCTTCTGGGGTTCCGTTGCGATGCCGGGGTGACACGAAATCAGGGCAGACCAGGGGCGAAGCAAGGTCCAACGGTGATCCGGCAGGCTTTGGCGAATATGGCTTGGCATCAGACCCGTCTGGTGCATGACGCGGGCGATGTCCATTGCGAAGATGATCAACTGGAAGCTGCGCAAACCGTGTTGGCCAGAGAAGTGGCGCAATGCCTGATGGATGGACACTTCCCGATTGTGCTGGGTGGTGGGCATGAAGTCGCTTTTGGCAGTTTCCTGGGTCTGGCGCGCTTTGCCGAGTCACAACCCAAGCCGCCTCGGATCGGCATCATCAACTTCGACGCGCATTTTGATCTGCGTGGTAGCGAGCGCCCCAGCTCGGGAACCCCCTTTCGCCAGATTGCCCGGATGTGCCAGGAGTCTGGCTGGCCATTCCGCTACTGCTGCCTTGGTGTGTCAGAACCCGGTAACACGCCGGCGCTGTTCGCTACCGCGCGGGAATTGAATGTGCTGTGGCGATTGGATGACGAAATGGGTATTCACCAGCTCGCAGACAGCCAGCAGCAAGTGAACGCCTTTGTCGAGAGCGTGGACTGGATTTACCTCACCATCTGTCTGGACGTTTTGCCCGCAGCGGTCGCGCCCGGCGTTTCGGCGCCGGCGGCAAGGGGGGTGGCGCTGGAAGTCGTGGAAACCTTGATTGATCAGATCAAGCAGTCTGGCAAGCTCAAAATGGCCGATGTCGCCGAAATGAACCCAAGTTTTGACATTGACAATCGAACCGCCAAGGTGGCGGCCCGCTTGGTCTGGCGGCTTGCCAGATAGTCGGCGATCTGCAAAAAGTTCCCTGCCATGTTGCGGCGCACCGTTGCTTATACGGGTTGCCGCCGGTAATATCCGCCGGTTTTTTCGCGGCCGGGGTCTTGGCCATGTTGACATTTTGCTTCTGGACCGGAAACAAAATGCCAACAGAGCCTGGTATCCGGTCGTCCGCCGGCATCCTTCCTGGGGAGTAACCCAATGTTTTCCTTTATTCTCCGCAAACTGGCGACGGTAATTCCGACCTTCATCGGCATTACCATCGTCGCTTTCGCGTTGATCCGCCTGATTCCTGGCGATCCGATCGAAGTCATGGTGGGCGAGCGCAAGCTTGATCCCGTCATGCACGCTGCAGCCATGAAGCGCCTGGGGCTGGATCAGCCGCTGCATGTGCAATATTTCGACTACATCAGCAAGCTCGCGCATGGCGATCTCGGTAATTCGCTGGTGACGCGTGAGCCGGTTACCAAAGAGTTCCTTACGCTGTTCCCGGCTACCGTCGAGCTCTCGATGTTTGCGCTGTTCCTGGCGGTGCTGATTGGATTGCCCGCCGGCATCATTGCAGCGTTGCGGCGAGGTAAATTGGTAGATCACAGCGTTATGGGGGTTGCCCTGACCGGCTATTCCATGCCGATTTTCTGGTGGGGTCTCATCCTCATCATGCTGTTCTCGGTGCAATTGGAGTGGACGCCAGTTTCCGGGCGCATTGCCATCGAATTCGATATCCCGGTCAAAACGGGCTTTTTGCTGATTGATTCCTACCTCTCCGGTGAAGAAGGGGCGTTCAAGTCTGCGCTGATGCACTTGATTCTGCCCTCGATCGTGCTGGGCACGATCCCGATGGCCGTTATCGCCCGGATGACCCGCTCATCCATGCTGGAAGTGCTACGCGAAGACTATGTGCGGACAGCGCGTGCCAAGGGGCTGTCGTCATTCCGCATCATTGCCGTGCATGCCTTGCGCAACGCCTTGATTCCGGTGATCACAGTGATTGGCCTGCAAGTTGGTGCCTTGCTTGCTGGCGCGGTACTGACGGAGACCATCTTCTCCTGGCCTGGCATCGGCAAGTGGCTGGTTGACTCGATCCAGCGACGCGATTACCCAGTGGTTCAGGCTGGCATCCTGATTTCTGCGACCATCTTCATTGTGGTCAACTTCGCCGTGGATATTCTCTACGGCATCGTCAACCCGCGCATTCGCAGCGAGCGCTAGGAGTTTTACGATGACGACACAGACCCAAGCTTCTGTTCAGGCAACGACCGAATCGGTCATTACCTACCCTTCTCCACTCAAGGAATTCTGGCAAGGCTTCAGCCGTAACAAAGGCGCCTTGTTGGCACTCATCATTGTCAGCCTGATCATCCTGGCGGCGATTTTTGCACCGCTGGTAGCGGGGCATGACCCGATTGAGCAGTATCGCGACAAAATGCTGACCCCGCCTGCCTGGGCGGCGGGGGGGCTGGCAGCCTTCCCGCTGGGTACCGATGAGCTGGGCCGCGACATTTTTTCGCGCCTCGTTTATGGCGCACGGGTATCCCTCTGGATTGGCCTAATGTCGGTGCTGTTCTCGATGATTCCCGGCATTGTGTTGGGGTTGTTTGCGGCGTTTTATCCCAGGATGCTGGGCTCAGCCATCATGCGTCTGATGGACATCATGCTGGCTCTGCCAACCATTCTGTTCGCAATTTGCATCATCACCATTCTTGGCCCCGGTCTGATCAACACCATGATCGCCATCGCCGTCGGTACCTTGCCCTCCTATGTCCGGTTGACGCGAGCTGCCGCCATGGCCGAGATCAACAAGGAATATGTGACCGCATCGCGCGTTGCCGGCGCCGGTGTATTCCGGCTGATGTTCCTGACCGTTCTGCCCAACTGCATGGCCCCGCTGATTGTGAATGCCACGCTCGGCTTTTCATCTGCTGTGCTGGAAGCGGCTGCACTGGGCTTCCTGGGTCTGGGCGTGCAGCCACCGACCCCGGAGTGGGGCACCATGCTGGCCTCGGCGCGTGACTACATCACCCGTGCTTGGTGGGTGGTGACCATGCCGGGCCTGACGGTATTGATTGCCGTCTTGTCGATTAACCTGATGGGCGATGGTCTGCGCGATGCGCTGGATCCGAAGCTCAAGCGCGCTGCATGAGGCCAAGATGAGCATTTTGAATATTCGCAATCTGCGCGTGGTGTTCGGCAGCGATGCACACCCATTCCCCGCTGTGGATGGTCTCGATTTTCAGATCGACCGTGGTGAAATTGTTGGCATTGTCGGTGAGTCGGGATCAGGCAAGAGCGTCACCATGATGGCCCTGATGGGCTTGATTGATGCCCCTGGTCGTGTGATGGCCGACGAGCTGAAGTTTGATGGCCAGGATCTGCTAGGGCTCTCTGACAGCAAGCGTCGCAAAATCGTCGGCAAAGACATTTCGATGATTTTCCAGGATGCGCTGACCAGCTTGAACCCCAGCTATACGGTTGGTTTTCAGATCAAGGAAGCCTTGAAGGCGCATACCAGTTTGCGAGGTGCGGCCCTCGACAAGCGTGCTCTGGAGTTGCTGGAACTGGTACAGATTCCCGACGCCAAGAACCGTCTGAGTGCCTACCCGCACCAGCTGTCGGGCGGGATGAATCAGCGGGTGATGATTGCCATGGCCATTTCGTGTGAGCCCAAACTGCTGATTGCCGATGAGCCGACGACGGCCTTGGATGTGACCATTCAGGCTCAGATCATGGATCTTCTGGTCAAGCTGCAGAAAGACCTGAATATGGCACTGATCATGATTACGCACGATCTGGCCGTGGTCGCAGAGGTCGCCAGCCGTGTCTGCGTCATGTATGCCGGTCAGGTGGTGGAAGAGGCCAAGGTGCCTACCATCTTCCGCACGCCCCGCCATCCGTATACCGCAGCGCTGCTTTCCGCCATTCCCGAGCACAGCAAGGGCGCCAAGCGTCTGACTACTTTGCCGGGCATTGTTCCGGGCCAGTACGACCGGCCACAGGGCTGCCTGCTGTCGCCGCGCTGCAAGTACGCCAATGACCTTTGCCGGAGTAAGCGCCCCGTGCTGGAAGGCAGTATTGAGTCGCGTGTCCGTTGCTTCACCCCGCTAGACGTAGAAGGTAATCCCCGCCATGTCTGAAAGCAAAACCAACCTGCTGGTGGCCCGTGACCTGACCCGTCACTATCAAGTTTCGCGTGGTTTCATGAAAGGCCATGCGACGGTTAAAGCACTCAACGGTGTCTCATTCGAACTGTCGGCACGCCGTACATTGGCGGTTGTCGGGGAGTCTGGCTGCGGCAAGTCTACTTTGGCTCGACAGCTGACAATGATCGAGCCGCCGACGTCTGGTCAGTTGGCCATTGATGGGGTGGATGTCGCCTCTGCCGACAAAGGCACGATTCGCAACATGCGCTCCAAAGTGCAAATGGTGTTTCAGAACCCGTTTGCTTCGCTTAATCCGCGCAAGCAGATTAGCGCGATGCTCGATGAGCCGCTGAAGATCAATACCACTTTGAGCAAGTCCGAGCGGGATGAACGTATCCGCGCGATGATTGCAACCGTTGGCTTGCGGCCGGAACACTCGCATCGCTACCCTCATATGTTCTCGGGGGGCCAGCGCCAGCGTATCGCAATCGCCCGCGCCATGATTCTGAATCCGAAGATTGTGGTTGCCGATGAGCCGGTCTCTGCACTGGACGTCTCCATTCAGGCGCAGATTCTGAACCTGTTCATGGATCTGCAAGACCAGTACGGCACGGGTTATGTGTTTATTTCGCATAATCTGGCTGTGGTCGAACACGTCGCAGACGATCTGTTGGTGATGTATCTCGGCTCGGCGGTGGAGTATGGCGCGAAGTCACGTATTTACCAGCGTCCTATGCACCCGTATACCCAGGCGCTGATGTCTGCGACGCCGGCGATTCATCCTGAAGATCGTCAGATCAAGATCAAGATCCAGGGTGAATTACCTAGCCCGCTCAATCCGCCAAGCGGCTGCGCCTTTCACAAGCGCTGCCCTTATGCCGTCGAGCGCTGCGCTAAGGAGGTACCGCAGCTGCGCGAGATTGATCAGCGCAAAGTGGCTTGCCACAGGGTTGAAGAGATCAACACCTGAGTGCAGAAAATACGAAAAGGCCCGCCAAACCAATGGCGGGCTTTTTCTTTTTGAGGGTGCTTACAAGCGGAAGGGGGCACAGGCTGGCGTGATGCGTGCGCATGCCACGCGACACAGTCAGTTAGCGGGTGACGGTGATTTCATAAGGCGTTACCCGGCTATAGCTGCTGACCCGGCTGACTTTGATGCTGACTGTCTGGGCCGTGTTGCCACTATTGCGATAACTCAGGCTTTCGGTTGTGCCTTTGCCTTCTGATTTGGCCAGCAGGTTGCCCGTGCTTCCGTACAGGTAAAGGTTGTAATTCTGGCTGGAGGCCGTCGGGCCGGTCATGTTCAGATTGAGCTGGGTGCCGGCGGCCACTGTCAGGGTGTACCAGTCGGCAGTATCCGCAGCCTTGGGGAAGAAGCCGATGATGCGATTGACTGCGCCCGCCACCGAATTGGCTTGTGCCTGGCTGTCATTGGGCTCAATTTCTTCGAGACGTTGCACGGGGGTTGGGGTTGGCTCGGCAATCATCAACTCGATGGCGGTGGAGATCGCTTGCTTGCCTGAAGCATCCTGTACCTTTACCTGCGCCAGATGTTTGCCGGGTACCAAAACTTTTCCATCAAAGCTGAATTCGAGCTGGCCATTTTTCAGGGGCTGCTCTGGCGTAACTTGGCCAATCACTACACCATCCAGCAGAAATGCGGCCTGACTGACGCCGATGTCATCACTGACCTGAGCCTGCATCAAGTATTGCTGCTGATTTTCCGACAGGAGGAGGCTCACGGTGGGTGCCTGCTGATCAACAGGTGGTAGCGGGCCCGCGCTATCGCCATCTACTGGCAGATCGAGCGGCAAGCCCATGCTGGCGGCTTCTGACTGCACGGGCGGCTGTGCAACGGTATCAATGCCCGAAGGGTCCGCGCTGACCTGATAACGCAGGCCATCGGTCTTGATGGTGATGTGGCCCACCACGGCGCCGCCACGATAGGTTCGACTGTCGGTCAGGCGGCCCTCATCGGTTTGCAGGACTTTGACCTGCCGGTCCAACAGAGGGGTGATGGATTCAGTATTGGGCAGACCATGTGTCTGGTTGGGGCCAACCGAAACCAGCGCGATTTCCGGCCCGGCCAGATCTATGTAATTCAGATTGCTACTGGTTTTTGAGCCGTGATGACCAAGGTGCAGAACGTCGATGCCGCGTAGCGGGGTGCGTACCCAAGGCTCGGGGGAAACTTGTATCGAGGTAATGACCGGTGTCTCGAAGTCCTCCTGACCATTTTGCTGATGGCCGCCCAGGTCACCGCTCACCAGATAATCAAACCCCCGGTATTTCACCAGAATGACGAGCGAAGAGTCGTTGATGTGGTCGCAGTCCGGCATCCGGTAGTCGGGCTGCATTTGTTGCAGGGTGGCTACCACAGCGTCTTCATGCATCACATGGCAATCGGCGGCAATGGCCGTTGCGCTTGCCTCATCGCCGAGGTCAATACGGTGACCAAGTGGCATGGCTTTGGGGGCATCGCTGCCGGTCTCTTTGTAGGCGGCGAACCAGTTACGCATGAAGGTTGCTTCAGCATTGTGGGGTGAGCCGCTGTAGAAGCTCTGACGGGGCTTGAAGTCGCGCACGATATGCTGCGCCGCGCCGCCGTGATCGGCGTGATTGTGGCTGAGTAGAAAGTAGTCGAGCTGGTTGATGCCCTGCTTTTTCAGGTAATTGCTGACAACATCCTTTTTTGATTCAAGGCCGGCATCAAACAGCAGTTTTGTGCCGTTGGGGCCTTCGATTAAGACGGATTGGCCCCAGCCAACATTGATGGCGTGGATTTTCAATTCACCGGCGTGGGCCGAGAGTGCGAGCAGGGCAGATAAGGCAAGAAGTCTCATGTGTGTAGGTCAGTTGTAAGTTTGTCGTGGCAATGCAGTGGGCATGGCTGTAATCCCGAGTCCCGGGCAGGCTTTACCTGGACTGCCCGGCAGTGTGCAGGGGTGTTGATACGAGTTGATGACGGTTCGCAGCTATTGCGTCGTCGCACCATGGCAACAGCCCGCCGCCAGATGGCAGCCATTCACCCGATCGGCAGTGCGGGAGGCATCGTTCAACAGTCTGAGCCTCCCTGCTTGAAGATTGCCTGAAGCTTTCCTGAAGCTTTCCGAAAACACTAATTGTTCAAACACTTGCATCTATGCGTGCTTCGGTTTGTAATCGCAGGTCCTTCACTCTTGTCTAGACAAATCAGCATGCCTGACCTGCCCATCATGATTGACTTGCCATCCCAGTTTCAGCTGGGGGAGTGGCAGGTCGATGTGCGTCAAGGCACGTTGACGCGGACTGGGGAAAGTGTGTCCTTGCCGGGACTGTCGCTGGCGCTGCTGTTGGCTTTGGCGCGACGGGCAGGTGATCTGGTGGAGGCGGATGTCTTGATGGCCGAAGTCTGGCCCAATCAGATCGTGACGGATGAAACCTTGCAGCAGCGCATCAAACTGCTGCGCAAGGCCCTGCAAGATAGCCGTGAAGCACCGCGTTACATCGCTACGGTGCGGGGGCGTGGTTACCGTCTGCTGGAGAGACCACAAGCCTTAGCGGTGCAAAGGGTGGCGGTCGAGCCGATGACGGCAGCGCCAACGGCTGCGATTGCCCAGGCGACAGCGCAGGTCACTGCAATCTCTCGGCCACGATTTTGGCCAAGTTGGCGCATGGGCATGATGTGGCTGCTGGCAGGCGTATTGCTGGTGCTGGCGTGGTTGTCGTTTCGGCCTGCTGATACACGAGAGCCTGATCCCCGAAGATTGATCGTTCTGCCGTTAACCTTGCTATCGAGCCAGACCGCAGACCAGGTTGTGGCAGATGGACTGACCGATCAACTGATCCAGAATCTCGCAAAGACGCCGGGTTTGCAGGTTATCGCCCGTACTACCGCGATGAGCTTCAAGCACCGACCCCGTCGGGTTGCCGAGCTGGCGGCGGAGCTGGGTGTGGGTACGGTATTGGAAGGGAGCGTCAGGCGGCGAGCCCAGCATCTGGAAGTGACATTGCGGTTGATTGATGCCCGCAACGAGCAAGTACGCTGGAGCCAGCGCTTTGATGGAGACGGGCGGGGCTTGCTGCTGCTGGAACAGAACATTGCTGCAGAGGTCGCGGCAGTACTGGGCGTTCGACTGGCCAGCCTGCCCGTTGGGCAGACTGATGAAGACGCGTATCGCTACTATCTGGAAGGGCGTCAGCGCTATATGCGCTACACCGCTGCCGACAACGCCGCCGCTCAGGCGCTGTTTCGAGCCAGTCTGGTACGTTCGCCCGCATATGCGCTGGCACTGGCCGGGCTGGCGGATGCGACTTCGCAGGCGGTTTATCAGTTTGGGGCACCACGAGAGCAGCTGGCCGAGGCTTTGCGCTATGCCGAGGCCGCCATTGCCGTCGCACCTGGGTTGGCCGAAGCCCACAAGGCACGAGGCCTGGCGCTGGACTTGCAAGGACATCGCAAGCTGGCGCTGGAAAGCTACCGCCGAGCCAGCCAGCTCAGTCCGAATTATGCAGATGCACTGGTCAACGAAGCGATTGTCCTGCGCGATGCCGGCAGGCTGGCCGAGGCTTATCAGACGGCCCGTCGTGCCAGTCTGTTAGACCCCTTGGACCCCTATGCGTATTTGATTTCGGCCCAGGTTTTGATGGGGGCGGGTTATCTGCAGCAGGCGGGAGAGGTATTGAATCAGGTACGTCGCCATGCACCGGATAGCGCCATTACTCAGACCATCTTCTGTGGCTATCTGGTTGAGGCAGCCGAATTGGCCCGGGCGGCTACAGAGTGCCAGTGGCTGACCGAACGACATGCGGATTACGCCCCCGCCTGGAATCAGCGGGGAGATCTGGCGATGTATCGGGGCGAACGACCGGCAGCGCGCACCTATTACCAGCGGGCTGCCGAGATGGGCAAGGGCGATGATGCGGCTTACGCCAGTCTGCGACTAGCCTTGCTGGAACCCGGCCGACCTTCCGCTACGCTGCTGGCCGAAGTTCAGAGTCGCGCTGCCATGGCGCCTGAAGATGCAGAGCGTCAGTACCAGCTAGCCTTGACTCTGGCGCACGGTCAGCAAGCCGATGCGGCGCTGATGGCTCTAGAACGGGCTTTGGCGCTGGGTTTCAGCGAACGGCGGGCCTTGCGGGTAGATCCAATATGGGCCGAGTTCCAGGCACAGCCCCGTTTCAGGACGCTTATGGCAACTCTGGAGCGGCATCTGGCTACCGAGCGGCAGAAATTGGCGCCGTTATTGAAAGCTGGGGCGGGCTGAACTGTCTTGTTGCGCCGCAAAAACGCGGTTGAGGCATGCTATAGTGGCGCGCAATCTCGCCTAACAAAAACGAGGGAGTTCCAGATGAAACGAGGCGTTTATGCCGGCAGCTTCGATCCGGTCACCAACGGCCATCTGTGGATGATAGAGCAGGGCTATCAGCTATTCGACGAAATGATCGTCGCCATCGGTATCAATCCAGACAAGCGTTGCACCTTCAGCGTGGAAGAACGCGAAGCGATGCTGCGCGAAACCACATCCCATCTGCCCAATCTCAAAGTCGCCAGTTTCGAAAACCAGTTTCTGGTGAATTACGCCCGTTCCGTCGGGGCTAACTATATTTTGCGTGGCATCCGCACAGCCAGTGATTACGAATTCGAACGCACCATGCGCTATGTGAATTCCGATCTGGTATCGGGCATTGTCACCGTATTTCTTATGCCTCCGCGTGAAATCGCTGAAGTCAGTTCCACCATGGTAAAGGGGCTGGTGGGCCCTGAGGGCTGGCAGGATGTATTGCGCAACTACGTGCCGGCGCCCGTGTACCAGCGCTTTATTAATCGGCCGGCTTAAGCAGACGGTTTGTTGTGTGAGAGGGAAGGGGTCATGGCGATATCCTTGAATGACTTTCTGGCTGAGTTGTATGGATTCGGTCAGCAGAATGATCGTGAACACACTGTCCGCCATGAGCGCATGCTCAATATCACGCCAGAGACCGGCGCATTTCTGGAACTGCTGATCCGCAGCAGTCGGCCCGAGCAAATTCTGGAAATCGGCACGTCCAACGGCTATTCCACAATCTGGCTGGCCAAAGCAGCGATGGCCATTGGCGCGCGCTTGACGACGGTGGAGTGCGCAGAGGACAAGTTGGCATTGGCCCAGGCAAATTTTGCTGAGTGTGGTCTGACTGGGGCGATTGAGGTGATCCACGCAGACGCTGGCGCGTATCTGGCTGACCTGGCGGATGGCAGCATCGACTTTCTCTTCCTCGATTCGGAACGTAGCGAATACAGCAGCTGGTGGCCGCATCTGGACAGGGTGCTGTCGCGTCAGGGTCTGCTGGTTGTAGATAATGCGATTTCCCATCAGACCGAGCTGCAGTCGTTTATGGCAGCCATCAGCGCCGACGAGCGCTTCATTACTTCCTTGATTCCGATCGGCAATGGTGAGTTCACTGCCTTGAAGATTTCGCAGCTAGCCTTGGCCTAGGCTCTGTTGACGTTTTGTTTTCGGATCGCGTTTCGTCGGATTTGGGCCTGCTGCAAGGCGAAAAGTGCGCCGCTTAGTGGTAAGCCAAGCGGTTTGCCGTCTTGGCGCGCAGGCTGTTGGCTTGCGTTGCAAGCCAACAGCCTGGCAGTCAACGCGACAGCAGGCCTAAATCCGACGAAATCCTTCGTCCTCGCGAGGGGGATGCCGTGGCCGTAAGGCGCTTTGCGGCAACAGCCACGCAGGCCGGGTCGATATTTGAGGCGTGGCGTCGTTGGGGGGCGCTGATTTAGCCTGCTAATCCGCCCCCACCCCTAGCTGCGTGTCAGCTCTGCCCAGTGCTTGTCCAGACGCTTGACCGATACCGGATAGGGTGTCCGTAGTTCCTGTGCAAACAAACCAACGCGCAGCTCCTCGATCATCCAGCGATACGGCTGCAAGGGCGTGATGTCGCGCCCGGCCTTGCGCCACTTTTCCTGTTCGGCTTCCCAGCGGCTCCAGATCGCCGCCACTTCTGCGCTACGTAATTCATCACGCGCCGGGTTGCCGGGATACTTGTCGAGTCGCATGCGCATCGCCTTCAAATAGCGCGGCAGATTCGGCAACTGTTCCCACGGCGTGGCACTCAGAAAGCCTTTGTAGACCAGTCTCGATAACTGCTGTTTCAGCTCTGCTTGCAAGCGCACGGGTTTGGCCAGCGCGCCCTGCAGAGCCTGACACTCGATCGCGATTTCGGTCAGCGTCTTCATGACGGCATCGCGCACGGCGGGTAAACGGGTCTTGGCGCGGGACTTCTGGTTATCAAAGTCCTTTTTGCTGCGCGGCAAGGCATCTTCCCCGATAAAGGCGCGATCACACACGCAAGCTACCAGGTCTTCCATCAGTTCATCGCTGTTGGCGACATGCCGCAACTGCAAGGCCAGCTGGGTGAACTGGCTGAAGGTCTTGGGCAACTGCTTGACCTGTTCCTTGAGTTCCAGCCGCATCAGCTGTATTACACCGCGCCGATGCTCTGCTTCCGCAATCGCTTCGGTGTCGTAGAGGCGAACGGCACAGGCGGCTTCGAGTGGCACCAGTGCCGGGTAGCCGGTCAGCTTGGCGCCCTGGCGCTCAAATGCCAGCTTGGCTGGCAGATCGCCAAAGTCCCAGCTGGTAATACCATCCTTCTCGATTTGCGGGCCGCTGGCAGCCTTCTGTTTGCCCGGCTTGGCACTGGCGACCCCTCTGAATGTCATCTGTGCGGCTTCGCCCAGACGATTGCGCAGTTCGACCAGATCCCGTCCGCAAGCGAGCTCCTGCCCCGCATCATCAACTACACGGATGTTCATTTGCAGGTGGGCGGGCAGGTCTGCGAGATCAAATGCATCGGCTGACACCGGCTGTCCGATGCCTCGGGTGGTGGCCTGGGCCAGCTGTGGCAGCAGGGGGGCGGTGAGGTCGGCCCGATCCAGTTCTGTCATGGCTTTTGTCACGAAGTCGGGCACGGGCACACACAGCCGACGAATGGCTTTGGGCAGGGATTTGATCAGAAACGTGATCTTCTCGCGCAGCATGCCGGGCACAAGCCAGTCGAAAGGGGCCGCATTGACGCTGTTGAGCAGATGCAGCGGTAGCTGGACCGTCACGCCATCCAGCGCATGACCGGGTTCAAAGCGATAGGCCAAGGGCAATTCGAGCGGTTCCCCTGCCGCATCCAGGCCCGCAACCAACGTTACCGGAAACTGATTGGCAGTAATATGGCTGCCCGTATGCAGCATCAGCTCTTCACGGGTCAGAAACAGCAGGCGTGGGTCGGCTTTTTCTGCTTCCTTGCGCCAGGCCTCGAAGCTGATGGCATTGAAAATACCAGCAGGTACGCGGCTGTCGTAAAAACCGAACAACGCGTCTTCATCAACCAAAACATCCTGGCGCCGAGCCTTGTGCTCCAGCTCTTCGACTTCTGCGATCAATTTCTGATTATGGCGATAGAACTCGGCGCGGGTATTCAGTCGTTGGCCGACCAAAGCCTCGCGGATCAGTATTTCACGCGACTTGACGGGGTCGATGGGGCCAAAGTGGACCCGGCGCCGCGCGATGATGGGCAGGCCATACAGGCTGACCCGCTCGCTGGCCGTCACCTGGCCCGGACCTTCCTCCCAATGAGGATCGAAATAGTCGCGCTTGACCAGATGGCTGGCCATTTTCTCCAGCCACTCCGGCTGAATGGCTGCGACACAGCGGCCATAGAGCTTGCTGGTTTCAACCAGCTCGGCTGCCACAATCCACTTGGGGCGAGCCTTCTTGAGGGCAGAACCCGGAAAGATATGGAAGCGGATGCCGCGAGCGCCCAGATATTCCTCATCTTCGCTCTGCTTCATGCCGACATTGCCCAACAGGCCGGCAGCCAGACCTCGATGCAGCGCCTCGTAGTTGGCGGGCGTTTCGTTCATCCGGTACTTCATGTCGGCCACGATCTCGGCTAGCTGACCATGTAACTCACGCCATTCGCGCAAGCGCAGATAGCTAAGAAAATGGTCATGGCAGAGCTGCAGCAACTGGCGGTTTGACTTCTTGTGGCGCAGGGCGTCATCAAAAAAATCCCAGAGCCGCAGGTAGCCGGCGAAGTCCGATTTCTCATCAACAAAGCGTTGCTGGGCGCGATCTGCTGCCTCGCGCGCCTCGAAAGGGCGTTCCCGAGGGTCTTGAATCGACAGACCGGAGGCCAGGATCAACATTTCCTTCAGGCAGCCCTCGTCCCTGCCGGCAATCAACATCCGCCCAATCCGGGGGTCGATCGGCAGTCGTGCCAGCTCGCGACCGAGGCTGGTCAGCGCCCCTTGTTCATCGACGGCCCCTAGCTCATGCAGCAACTGATAGCCATCGGCCACCAATCGCCCGGAAGGGGCTTCAATAAACGGGAAGTCTTCCACTTTGCCAAGTTTCAGTGCCTGCATCCGCAAAATGACGGCAGCGAGCGATGAGCGGATGATTTCGGGGTCGGTAAATGGTGCGCGGGCGTTGAAGTCTGCTTCGTCATACAGCCGGATGCAAACCCCGGCCGAGACGCGACCACAACGCCCGGCCCGTTGCCTGGCCGAAGCCTGGGAAATTTTCTCGACCAGCAATTGCTCGACTTTCGCTCGCGGACTGTAACGGTTAACGCGGGCCAGGCCCGTATCCACCACGTAGCGAATACCGGGCACGGTTAGCGATGTTTCGGCAACGTTGGTGGATAGCACAATGCGGCGACCGCCGGACGATTTGAAAATACGCTGCTGGTCTTCGGCTGACAGGCGGGCGAACAATGGCAGGATCTCCGCCCCCATTAGTCGCGCTTTTCTCAGCTGCTCGGCAGTTTCCCGGATTTCTCGCTCGCCCGGCAAAAAGACCAGCACATCGCCCGCGCCATCATGGCGCCATAGCTCCTCGACAGCGGCGACAACGGCCTCTTCCATTTCCAGCTCTGCGTCGTCATCGTCCAGCGCAGCTCTTCCGCGCTGACTGTCTTCATTCTGTGCCGCTGTGAAAGGGCGCGATAGCGGACGGTAACGGACTTCCACCGGATAGGTTCTTCCTGAAACCTCAATCACTGGCGCGCCATCGAAGTGCCGGCTAAAACGGTCCGCATCAATGGTGGCTGAGGTGACAATGACTTTCAGATCGGGGCGTTTGGGAAGCAGTTGCTTGAGAAAGCCAAGCAGGAAGTCGATATTCAGACTTCGCTCGTGGGCTTCATCGACAATGATGGTGTCGTACTGGGACAAGAAGCGATCATTCTGGGTTTCCGCCAGCAATATCCCATCGGTCATCAGCTTGATCAGACTGGTATCAGAAGTCTTGTCCGTAAAACGGACCTTGAAACCAACCAGATCTCCAATTTCAGTTTTCAATTCCTGAGCAATTCTTGTCGCCACCGAACGGGCAGCGAGGCGACGAGGCTGGGTATGACCAATCAGCCCGTGAACGCCGCGTTTGAGTTCAAGACAGATCTTGGGGAGCTGGGTTGTCTTGCCAGAACCAGTTTCGCCACAGACGATAACGACCTGATGCTTGGCAATAGCCGCCAGTATTTCTTTGCGCTTCTGGCTGACTGGCAGACTGTCATCGTATTCTGGCAGGGGTAGCTTGGCCTGTCTGGCAGCAACGCGTCCTTGCGAGGCGGTAATCTGCGCCTCAATCTCGCTAAGGAGCTTCTGATGATCTTGTTGTTTCTGGGCGCGTTCTCGAGCCGTCCGCAGTTTCTGGCGGATGGAATGGCGGTCTCGGATCAGGCAGCCGTCAACGGCACGGGAGAGTGTCTGGATAGAGGCGGTCATGATAAAGAGCGTAGAAAGGGATAGGGGCCGATGGCAAAACCAATGAGTGTTTTCCTTGGCTTGGGTGGCGATAATCGTACAAAGTACCAGACGCAGCAATCGGCAACAGGAATCTGGGCGCTTAAGTTGATCATTTTGATCGTCCAAAGCAAAAAGCCCCGACAAATTGCCGGGGCTTTAATCTGCATAATTTGGCGGAGCGGACGGGACTCGAACCCGCGACCCCCGGCGTGACAGGCCGGTATTCTAACCAACTGAACTACCGCTCCGTGCGGTATAAACAACTAAACTGTAATTCCAACCAAAACCTGGTGGGTGGTGACGGGATCGAACCGCCGACATTCTGCTTGTAAGGCAGACGCTCTACCAACTGAGCTAACCACCCGGCAAATAAAACAGAGATACCTGAAATTTTTTATCAGACCCTGCTTTATTAAAAAACGCAGCGCCATTTGGCGAGGCGTTTACTGAAACTTGGCGGAGCGGACGGGACTCGAACCCGCGACCCCCGGCGTGACAGGCCGGTATTCTAACCAACTGAACTACCGCTCCGTGCGGTATTTAATCGACGCTACTTGGTGGGTGGTGACGGGATCGAACCGCCGACATTCTGCTTGTAAGGCAGACGCTCTACCAACTGAGCTAACCACCCGTTGCTTTGCGCTTGCTGCTGTTTTGCTGTCAGCGCTGCGTCGAGAGATCGGCATTAAAGCAGATGATCTTTCCTCTGTCAATGCTTTTTGTGAAATAAATTTTGAATTGCAAGGTAATTTTTGCTGTTATTGATTGTTAATCAATTGGTTGTTGTATTTGTTCTGGGTGAAATTTTTTTGACGTTTGAGGTGGTGTTGATAAAAATCTGGTGTAAGACGCATGCGAATTTTCGCGGATTTTCTCAGGAAATCGAGAAAGCATCCACGTCGATGGCGGAAGCTGCTATAAATGCGGGCTTGTTCAGCAACTGTGACCGGTTAAATAGCGGTCTGACAGTTGGTATATATAATCCAAAAAAGAACGTGTAAGGCCGATGACCCTGTCGCTACCTAAATCTCCCTGGTTCTATCGCCTGCTGAATCTGTTGTTGTTGGGGCTCATCGCCTGGCAACTGGCAGGTTTGATCTGGTTATTGTTGGCACCCAAACCCAAAATGCCGGTTGCAATCGAGCCGCGACAGGTCAGGGTGGTTCAAGCCGACGTAGGTCAGGCATTGGCGGGCTTTCATTTATTCGGCCAGTCCAAGGCTGCAGCTGCCAGTGGTGAGGTAGTTGATTCCAGCTTGCCGTACAAACTGCGAGGCATCATAACCGCAACCAAGACCCAGCCTGCTGCGGCCATTTTCTCGGGCGCGGAGCCCAAAGAGACTGCAGTACGCGAAGGCGAGAGCATTCAGCCTGGTGTGGAATTGATATCCGTTGCGGCGAATGAGGTGTTGATTTCCAACAATGGCCGGCGTGAGCGGATCAAGCTGGATGACAAACCAGCAGTTGAAATACCTGTGGTGTCGAGCGGCAAGGTGGAAGAGGCGCCTGCCAAAGCCGAGGCGGTAGCCAAACCTGAGGGCGGAAGCTCTGGCGCCCCCATGGTATTGCGTCGCAAGGCGCTGGCGGCGAGTTTGCAGTCACTCAATATAGTCGAGCTGGCCAAGGGACTTGGCACCGCGCCTGATGGCGGGATTCTGGTTGAAGATCTTTCCGCTCAGCCGGTTTTGCGCGCTATGGGGGTCATGCCTGGAGATGTCCTGAAGGGCATCAATGGTCAGAATCTGGCAGGGCCGGCAGATATATCGGTACTTTTCGGGGCACTGGGACAGCAGCGCAAAGCCACTTTAAGGCTGGTGCGGCGCGGTGGGCCCCTTTCTTTCGCTTACAGCATTCAGAACTAACGGCAAACTCATGAAACCATTTAAGAAAATTGCCCTGTCCCTGCTTGTTGCCAGCCAGTTGGCGATTGCGGCGGACGATAACAAGGTAATGCTGAATTTCGTCAACTCCGACCTCGAATCAACGGTGAAGGCCATTGGTTTGATTACGGGCAAGAATTTTGTACTGGATGCGCGGGCCAAGGGCACGATCAATATTGTGTCATCGACACCTGTGGCCAAAGATCTGGTTTATCCCGTGTTGTTGTCCGCATTGCGCATGCAGGGGCTGACTGCCGTCGAGACGGAAGGGGTGATCAAGATCCTGCCGGAAGCCGACGCCAAGCAGAACTGGGGATTGACCACTGATCGCAAGCTGAATGTTTCAGGTGATCGCATCATCACTCAGGTTCTGCCGCTCAAGCACGAGTCGGCTGCTGGTATGGTGTCGATTCTGAGACCCTTGATTACGCCCAATAACACGATTGCGGCTTATCCCAATTCGAACACGCTGGTGATCACCGATTACGCCGATAACGTTCGCCGGCTCAATCGCATCATTGCCAATATCGATCAGCCCTCGCAGAGTGAGTTGATTTCGATCTCGCTGAAATACGCATCGGCATTGGAAGTAGCGCAGACCATGTCGCGCCTGATGCCGGAAGTGACGGTAGCGGGTGGCGCCCCGGCACCAGCAATGGTGGGTGCGGAGGGGATTCGCAAGAGCGTGGTGGTGCCAGATACGCGTGGCAATACCCTGTTGATTCGTAGCGAGACCTCGGCGCATGCCCAGCAGATTCGCAAGATGGTTGAAATGCTGGATAAGCCGGGTGCGGGTGGCAATATCCGCGTGGTCTATTTGAAAAACGCCGATGCGACCCGCCTGGCGGGTACCTTGAAGGCCATCCTGACCGGATCGGAAATCCCGGCCTTGCCTTCAGGCGGCAGCATGGCACCTGCCGCGCCGACACCAGGCGGAATTTCCCCACCGATCCCGTCAGCCCCTGCGAGTTCGGGTGGCGGCACTGGCGGCGGTACGGTATCTCCGGGGGTGGCAATCCAGGCCGAGCCTACTACCAACTCGCTCATCATCACCGCGCCAGATAATGTGTACAACAATCTGCGGGCGGTGATCGACAAGCTGGATGCACGCCGCGCTCAGGTTTATGTCGAAGCGATGATTGCAGAGGTCAACGTCGGTAAAGTTGGCGAATTCGGTGTGCAATGGCTGGTTGCGGGCAGCAATGGCACGATTTCTGGCCTGGGGTCATCCTCGTTGGGGAATTTTGGCGCCGATAGTTCGCGTGACATCCAGACGGTAGCTGGATCGCTGGCCAATCTGGCGGCCGGCAAGGCGGGCGGGGCGCCGCTGCCGGGCGGCTTTACCTTCGGGTTGCTCAATGGGGTGCTGGGTAAGGATAGTAGCCGGATACCGAATCTTGGTGCGCTGGCGACTGCGCTTCAGAACAATGGCGCAGCCAATATTCTGTCTACACCGAATCTGGTTACGCTCGACAACGAAGAAGCCAAGATTGTTATCGGCCAGAATGTGCCATTTGTAACGGGAACCCAGGCTTCAACCGGCTCGAACCCCAACCCGTTTACCACCGTCGAGCGCAAAGATATTGGTATTACCCTCAAAGTGAAGCCGCAGGTATCGGAAGGCGGCGCCATTACCATGCAGGTGTATCAGGAGGTATCGTCAGTGGATACGGGCCTGTCCACCGGCGGCGCGGGCTTGGCGACCAAGAAGCGTTCGATCGAATCGAAAGTGCTGGTTGATGACGGGCAGGTACTGGTACTGGGTGGCTTGATTGAAGACCAACAAGAGCAAGGCAAGAACGAGGTGCCTTTGCTCGGTGAAATTCCGCTGCTTGGCAATCTGTTCAAGTATGAGAAGCGTTCGACCAAGAAGACCAATCTGATGGTGTTCCTGCGCCCGATCATCCTGCGTGACAGCCAGTCGGCTCAGACCTTGTCGAACGATCGCTATCAGAGCCTGCGGCAGGTAGAGGGGGGCTATAGCAACGAAAAGCACCTGTTCCTGCCCGATATTGCGCCTGCCAAGCTTCCGGAGCTGCCACCTGCCAAACCCGCCGATACCAAGCCGGCAGCGATGAAGGAAGCACCGTCGGAGGGCGCCAAACTGGCTGATGGAGCCAGCAACCAATGAGTTATCAACGTCTGGTTGGCTATGGGTTCGCCAAGAATCGCGGCGTGGTTGATGTGGGCCTGCAGGAGAACGGCGCTGTCGATGTGTTGATGCGCGAAGACGCGGGCTGGTCCGGGCTGGCGGAACTGCGGCGCATGTTGCGCAGGCCAGTCAACGTGATTCATTTGCCGGTGCAAGAATACGAAACCCGACTGGGGCAGATGTTCAGCCGTAGCGATAGCCAGTCGGCCACGGTTGCGGAGGATCTGGAGCAGGACATTGATTTGTCGCGCTTGGCGCAGGATCTGCCAGCGATTGAAGATCTGCTGGAAACTGAAGACGATGCGCCAATCATCCGCCTGATCAATGCCTTGCTGACTGAAGCCCTGCGCGAAGGGGCGTCAGATATTCATATCGAGCCGTTTGAGACGCGATCCGTCGTGCGCTTCCGGATTGATGGCCGTCTGCGTGATGTGATTGAGCCCAAACGTGCGCTGCATGCGGCAGTGGTATCGCGGATCAAGGTGATGGCGAGTCTTGATATTTCCGAGAAGCGTCTGCCACAGGATGGCCGTATCACACTGCGGATTGCTGGTCGCCCTGTGGATGTGCGGGTTTCGACCTTGCCGACCGGACACGGCGAGCGTGCGGTACTGCGCTTGCTCGATAAATCAACAGGCCGCCTCAATCTGGCCAAGCTGGGCATGAATCCGAGTGCTCTCGCTGAAATTGGTGAGCTGATTTCCCAGCCACACGGCATCGTACTGGTGACCGGGCCGACGGGTTCTGGCAAAACCACTACCCTGTATGCAGCGCTGGCGCAGATGGATGCCGCCCGCAGCAATATCATGACGGTTGAAGATCCCATCGAGTACGACCTGGATGGCGTAGGTCAGACTCAGGTGAATTCACGGATCGAAATGAGCTTTGCCCGTGCCTTGCGCGCCATTCTGCGGCAAGACCCGGATGTGATCATGATCGGGGAAATCCGCGATCTGGAGACAGCCCAGATAGCGGTCCAGGCCTCGCTGACGGGCCATCTGGTGCTGGCCACCCTGCATACCAATGACGCGGTATCAAGCATCACCCGTCTTGTGGATATGGGAATCGAGCCCTTTCTGCTCGCATCCAGCCTGATTGGCGTGCTAGCACAGCGTCTGGCGCGAAATCTATGCCCCGAGTGCCGTCAGCCTTACGAACCGGACCATACAGAAATGGAAGTGCTGGGCCTCAACCAGCCTCAGCCCATTTATAAAGCAGTCGGCTGCCCGGCCTGCAACTACACTGGATACAAGGGCCGTGCCGGTGTGTATGAGCTGTTGAGTATTGATGACACCCTGCGGCGCCTTATTCACGATTCCGCTTCCGAGCACAAGATGCGTGAGTACGCCAGTAGCCGGGGCATGATCAGCCTGCGGCAGGATGGGGTGCGGCGAGTGCTGGCGGGTGGAACCACCCTGGAAGAAGTATTGCGCGTTACCCGCGAGGGCTAGGCTCTGTTGACGTATGGCTTGCAGCTTGTGTTTCGCCGGGTTTGCCAGGGGCGGGAAAGGCGGTGTCAGGTCAACGAGCGGGTCCCGATGAAAGGGTTGCAAAATGGGCCTGTTCGGATTCAACAAGAAACCCCCTTATCTTACTGGAGCCTGCAAGGCGTTAAAGCTGGAAGGTCGGGTAGCCCGCTATCTGACGGTTGATAAGGTGCCTGTGGAAGAGCTGATTGCCAAGGCCGATGCCTCGGCCTTGTGCAGCTACATAGTGGTTGGTGACATCTTCCAGCGCCCCGGCACGCTGATGACCGAAAACAATACGCAAGATCAGGAATTCTCGGTCAATTACGACAAGCTCACGCATACCATCGGCCTGTCTTTGCGCCAGGGCAATATGCGCCAGTCTTTGATCTTTCATACTAAATCGCCCAAGGAGCTGGCTGCTGAGATGGGGCTGGCGCTAACGATGGACGAGCCGGCGAAACCTGCGCAGGAAGGTGGCTAGGCGCTGCTGGCGTTTCATTGCTGGTCGCGAGGGGGCGAGTTCTCCGCCCTGTGCGAGGTACGGCTGGAGCTTGGGCATATTGGCCATCGTAGCCACCGCGAACCATACAAACGAACCATACAAACGATAAATCAGAGGGAAGCTGCAAAATGGATGACTTCATCGAGGTCTACGACAACGCGCTGCCGCCAGAGCTGTGCGCCGAGATTCTTCAGCGCTTTGAAGCCAGCCCGCATGTCGGTCGGGGGGTGACGGGCAATGGGGTAGACGTAGAAAAGAAGGATAGCTACGACCTGACTATCACTAATTTTCCCGATTGGCGGGACATCAGCCAAAAGCTGGCGGATAACACCTTGCGCTATATGTGCGAGTACATGGGTAAATATCGCTTTCTGCTGATGGGAGCGCTGTCGCCGTCGGTCGTCGATCCGGAAAGCGGCCAGCCTGCGGTGTTGGGGCCGGAAAACTTCGATCGGCTGGGCGTGCCCCTGCTGGCCGATCTGGTCAAGCATATGTACCGCCTGTCCTTTATCAACGTGCAGAAATACCTGCAGGGGACGGGGGGGTACCACCACTGGCATTCCGAAATCTACCCGCAAAACCAGACCTGCGAGACTTTGCACCGGGTTCTGCTATACCAGTACTACCTCAATGATGTGACCGAAGGTGGTGAGACCGAGTTTCTCTATCAGAACCGCAAGGTGGCGCCCAAAGCCGGGCGGCTGGTGATTGCGCCTGCAGGCTTTACCCATACCCACAAGGGGCATATCCCGTTGTCGGGCGACAAGACTATCGTCAACTCGTGGGTACTGTTCCAGCGTGCTGAAGCCATGTACGGCCAATAACGCCGGCGAAAGCGGGCGCGAGCCCATCAGGGCCAGATTGTCAGGCAGGCCAGGAATGCTTGCTGGGGTGATAGAGATTCTCTATTGAAACCATGCTGATTATCAATTTGACACTAAGATAGCCGGCGAGTAGATTCCGCCACCAACCAAGGGTAAAGGGCGTGGTGGCGAGTGCGCTGGCCCCATATATCCGTTTCCCTGCTGTTCACTGAAGACCCAAACAGGAGATTGCAAATGGCTGTTCTCGTAGGCAAGCAAGCACCCGACTTCACCGCCGCCGCCGTACTGGGCAATGGCGAAATCGTAGAAAACTACACCCTGTCGCAAGCTGCGAAGGGCAAGTATGCCGTGGTGTTTTTCTACCCGCTCGACTTCACCTTCGTTTGCCCGTCCGAGCTGCTGGCATTCGACCATCGTCTCGAAGAATTCAAGAAGCGCAATGTTGAAGTGATTGGTGTGTCGATTGACAGCCAGTTCACCCACGCCGCATGGCGCAACACCCCGGTAGACAAGGGCGGTATCGGCCCCGTTGGTTACACCCTGGTGGCCGACGTCAAGCACGACATCTGCAAGGCTTACGACGTAGAGTCTGCCGACGGCGTTGCATTCCGTGGCACCTTCCTGATCGACCGCAATGGCGTGGTTCGCCATCAGGTTGTTAACGATCTGCCTCTGGGTCGCAACATCGACGAAGCCATCCGCATGGTAGATGCCCTGCAATTCACCGAAGAGCACGGCGAAGTGTGCCCGGCAGGCTGGAACAAGGGCAAGGCCGGCATGAAGGCTACCGCCGACGGCGTTGCGGCTTACCTGTCCGAGCACGGCAAGGCGCTGTAATCGCTGCGTTTGCCAGTCATTCGCGCAAAGAGAGCACCGCTGGTCGGTGCTCTTTTCATTGATAGGGCTCAATTTGCAAGGCCCGCAATGGCAATTGGATGGAAGAGGTGAATCATGGCCTGGTTGATTACCAAATATGGCATCACCGCAGCGCTGGTCGTGGTGATCTCGGAAGTGGCCAAACGGAGCGATCGCTTGGGCGGGCTGATTGCCGCATTGCCGCTGGTCACCATCCTGACCCTGATCTGGTTACAGGTAGAGCGCCAGACTCCGGAGCGGATTGCCAATCATGCCTGGTATACCTTCTGGTATGTCGTGCCTACGCTGCCGATGTTCCTGCTGTTTCCAGCCTTGCAGAGCCGGTTGGGATTCTGGCCGGCCCTGCTGGCTAGCGCCTTGCTGACGCTGGTCTGCTTTGTGCTGTTTGCCATGCTGCTACGCCGGTTTGGCATTCAACTGCTGTAGGGGAGGGTGGTAGGGCCCAAGCCGCCACCGGGCGCCATTCAGGCCGGCTTGTTGCCGAATACCAGCACCCGATCGCGCCCGGCACGCTTGGCTTCGTATAAGGCCAGATCTGCCGCTTCCAGCAGCGCGGGAGCCGTCTGGCGCTGGCTGAGATCGGCCAGACCGCAGCTGAAAGTGCAATAAAACGGCTGCCCACCAGACAAATGCTGAATACGACTGAAGTCCAGGCGCAAGGTCTCCAGCACCTTACGGGCATGCTGGGCATCGGTTTCCGTCAGGATCACGCCGAATTCCTCACCGCCCAGCCGCCCGGCAATATCCGTCTGGCGTAGACGCCGCGACAGCATGCGACTCAGGCTCCGCAGGACATGATCCCCTGCAACATGCCCATAGGTATCATTCACCCGCTTGAAATGATCGAGGTCGATGATTGCCAGCGCGATCGGGCGTTTGGTGCGATGGCTGCGCATCACCTCAATATCCAGCCTTTCGGTAAACCGCGTGTGATTCAGCAGACCAGTCAGCCCATCACGCTCAATATAGCGGCGGATCACCTGATGGCGCTCCACCCTCAGCTTGACCGCAGCAACCACCTGCTCCGGCAGGAATGGTTTGGTCAGAAAGTCATCCGCGCCGGTCGCCATCGCTTCCAGCTGCCGTTCGGTACTCTGCTCGCCTGAGAGAAACACAATCGGCACGCTGACAAAGGCATCCTGTTGCCGGACTACGGCAGCCAGCTCGACGCCGCTGCACTCCGGCATATACATATCCACCAGAATCAGATCGGGCGAAAACTCGGCTAACACCCCAAGCACCTGCAACGGCTGGGTCAAGACACGGGTATCAAAGCCGGCATCCTGCAAGATCCTGCCGATATAGTCCGCCATTGCTTTCGAGTCTTCGACGATCAGAATCCGTTGCGGGGTTGGTGGATCGGCAGCCTTCAATAAATCCAGCGCAGTAGCTACCGCGCTCATATCCAAAGGCTTAACAAAGAATCCTTGACCACAGGCCCGCACCGCCTGCAGACGTGCCTGCATATCGTCACTCGCCGAAATGAAAAACGTTGGCAGCACGCATTGGGGGCGAGGGCTATTTAAAAAATCTTCACTGCGCGGCAGCAGCTCGGTGTCGATGATCAGTGCTCTGGCATGGCTGGCGGGTTCCAGCGCTGCGAGATTGGTGTCAGCAGGCAGGCATGCCACCTGATAGCCGTAATAACCCAGCTGGCGAGATACCTCCTCGGCGTGCGCCACGTCACGCTCCATCAGGTAGATCAAGGGTTGCGGCACACTGGAGAGGGACTCCACGACGGCAACTGGCGCAACGGCTGCCGAGGCCGGCGGCGCCTCATTACCCCGCAAACTGCCGATACGCTGCGTCAAATCAACAAGAACCGCTGGCGTTATCACCACGGCCTGCTTGCGCAAGTCGGCAATCAGATACTCGATTTCCCGCGCATGCTGGGTGATGTGTGCAAAACCGAAAGTCGCCCCCGAACCGGCCAGCGAATGCGCCGCTTTTTGCACGGGTGCCAACGATTCCGCATCTGCGCTGCCGGCGGCGGCTTGCAGCAGGGCTTCCAGATCATCAAGCTTGGTTGGCAGTTCCCGCGCATAGGCATCGCGCAACAGCTGCATCTGCGCTTCGAAGTCTGGAGGAATGGGCATGGGGCGTCTCCAATGAGCTAAACCAAATAAACCTCAACTACTTCAGTATAGCCCCATGCTGACAACATCGAAGGACTATGCGGACATTGCATTCCAGTGATGCTTGATGAGATAGGAAATAAGGCGGATTATTTAAATAAATCAGGATTGTTAAACAGAGGTTCCCATTTAAAATGGCCGCCTGATGACCGGGTTTGCACTATGACTATTTATTATAATCCGAGATTCGTCCCGGATTGAGGGGAACCATTCATTGGGTAAATAGTGCTGAGGTACTCATCATTTCCCTCATGCCTGAATTCATACCCGGCGACCGTAATATTGTTCTGATAGCCCTGTGCTGCAATCACCATCGCCTCGCGACATCCCTGGCAAATTGTTCGAGTGCTGAATAGCGTAACCGTCGCACCCTCTGCCAGTACCCCTTGCGAATGAGCATGGTTAAGTAGGCGCACCTCGGTATGAAAATCAAGATAGTTATTATCCCCTCTATTTATAATGGATCTGTCACTGCCCGTAACGAACTCGTAGTTGGCAAATCTTCTGGCTCTCAGTGCGCTCAGATTGGAATAGGCGGCAAATTTATAAATGCTACCATCGGGGTGTTCGATAATTGCAGTGCATAAATTATGGCTATCTGGGTCGTGCCTCATTCGCCGGGTATCGATGGTTAGTAATCCATAATAAGTCCATGCTTCGGTTGCGTATTCACGCAGCTGCTGAGCATTCATATCGCCCCTCCAATTTAACAGTTTGCGATTGATTAAAGTTCAATTCAAATATTTAAATATTAAAGTAAATTAATTTAAATGTCATCATTCTTTCGGTAAATTGGGCGGTGCAAATCGGGTCGTATGGGGGCGGCGCTTGCGCAGGTATTTGATAAGTAAGGATTATGTAAGAAATCAGAAAGCTCCGCTCTTTGGGTCGTGAGCAGGCCCGGTGAGCGTGGCGGTGGCGTCAGGTGGCACGCAGAGGCAGGTGGTTTAGATCGTCTGGCGTATCCACATCTCGCAGCACTCCCTCATCCTCCACGTCTACCCAATGAACAGGCTCGGTCGCGAATAGCCTGCGGGCGCCCTGATCGCCGCTGAGGGTGAGTAAGGTATTGAGATGGCGGGCGCAGATGCCGACCGGGTGGCCGCGCTGACCGGCGTAGCGAGGGGCAACCAGATCGTGGCCCGCCAGCAGGCCATCGCGCACACTGGCGATGGTGGAAGCGGCAATACAGGGCATATCGGCCAGCGCCACTACCCAGCCGCTGGCCTCGCGGCTGGCGGCAACCCCACAGGCGAGGCTGGCGCCCATCCCCGGCGTTGCGGCCAGGCCAAGCTCGACTTCACAGCCGACATCGGCCAGATGCTTGGCCAGAAGCGTGGCATCGGGGGCCACCACAGCCACCACCCTGGGCAAGACGCCCAGCAAATGTTGCGCGGCGACCACCGCCAGGGGGCGACCATCAGCCAGCGGCGCCAGCAGCTTGTTGCGCTGGCCGCTGGCATCAAAGCGGCTGCCCCGGCCGGCGGCCAGCAACAGCCCGACGGGCTCAGCGCCCGGCATGGCAACCTACGCTGTCTGGCTGTGCCAGCGGGCGGATAGCGTTCTTCACCGCCGTCATCTCGGCCAGAATCGACACCGCAATCTCGCCTGGCGTACGGCTGCCGATAGATAAACCCACCGGCCCATGCAGCCGCGCGATTTCCGCCTCGCCCAAATCAAACAAGGCCAGCCGCTCGCGCCGCTTCTGCGAATTGGCCTTCGAGCCCAGCGCCCCCACATAAAAAGCCGGCGACTTCAGCGCCTCCAGCAGCGCCATATCATCGAGCTTCGGATCGTGCGTCAGCGCCACAATCGCGGTGTGGGCATCGGGCTGGATCGCCACCACCACGTCATCCGGCATGCCCTCCTGCCAGACCACATCCAGGCCCTCCCAGCCCGAGCGATACTGGCGACGCGGATCGCACACCAGCACCTGATAACCCAGCAGCGGCGCCATCTGCGCCATCACTTGCGAAAGCTGCCCGCCACCAATCAACAACAAACGCCACTGCGGCCCGAACGGTGCATGCAGCGTCTGCCCGTCAAACTGCAGCCGATCACCCCGAAACGAGGGCACCAGCTCGACCGCTCCCGTGGCCAGATCCAGCCGGCGCGCCACCAGCTCGTGCCGCGCTATCCGTGCCTGCAATTCGGCAATCCAACCAGCGTCGCGCAAAGGCTCCACCAATAGCCGCAAAGTGCCACCACATGGCAAGCCAAACCGCGCCGCTTCGTCCCGGCTCACACCATACGTCACCAACTGCGGCTGCGCAGGCCACTCCCCGCGCAACACCCGTCGCACCAGATCATCCTCCACGCAACCACCCGACACCGACCCTTCCACCAACCCATCATCCCGCACCGCCATCAGCGACCCCACCGGCCGAGGCGCGGAACCCCAGGTTTCGATAACGGTGACCAGCGTGACGGCATGATGGGATTGGAGCCAGGGGAGGATAGAGCTAGTCTTCTCAATCATGAAAATTAAATTCCTATACCATATGGGTAATATTCTGTAATTATGACTTGGAATTCAGGGCTTCAAGCAGCTGGATGAGGAGTTTATCTTTTATGAATTCGCATTTCCTTGTATTTTTGAATAAAACTGCCAAGTAGCATTCGTTTCCGTATGATTCTGATATGATTGACATTATTAATCTAATTATTATGTTTAATAACTTAGAGTTTGAAGGAAGGTCTAGTGTTAATACTAAATGCTCAATGAATCTATTTCCATGTATGGTTAGTTGTGAATCCCTTCCCGTTGTGCTTTTTGAAATTGTAGCTAGGAGGTCTGATGTTTGCCTCCATATTTTTACCTTCTCCCAGGCTTTTTTAACATCTATTTGGCCGGTGAAAATTTTTTCATAGTACCCATTCCTATCTGTTAGAGATCCGGCATTTCTTTTTGCTGTTGTGACGTTAGCAATGCTCTCGCTGTATAGAGCTAGTGTAATTGCCAAGTCTTGAATGTCCAGGCCGTTTTTGGGGTCAATAATACTGTCCCCTCTTTTGTATGAATATTGTATACCAATACTTTTAAAAGACTCCGAAAGACTGTCTTGGATTGG
Source organism: Parachitinimonas caeni (assembly GCF_030129945.1). Lineage (GTDB taxonomy): Bacteria > Pseudomonadota > Gammaproteobacteria > Burkholderiales > Chitinimonadaceae > Parachitinimonas > Parachitinimonas caeni. The sequence continues at coordinate 10,656 of NZ_JARRAF010000028.1, read as the reverse complement.
ATCTAGCGCCAAGAAATCTTTTGGCTCTACTTTGTTTTGTGTGTTTGTTGCGACTGTAATTCTAGCTGCAATATTTCCAGGGGCATTGTCTAATGAAATTATTTTAATTTGGATGTATGCTTGCTTGACCTTTGATTGATTCCTTTGATATGACTTGGCAATTGATCCTGTGGTTTGTGCACCGTTTACGATTTTTGCATTGTCTATCTTCCAATATGAACTTTCTCTGCCTTCCCCTAACCCTAGTGCCTTTCTGGTAATACGGTCAGCAATGACGGTAATTCCATTGTTTAAATACCAAAAATCAGATGGATTTGTTAGGAGTTCTTGTTCGATTTGATTATTTACTTCGCTCTCTGAAAGAGTATTCCTTATGTTTTCCGAGAAAAGTAAGTTTCCGAATTTATTGTACCATTCGGCTATGTCTGCGCATGGTATCTTCCCATATATTGCATAATAAGGCGTGGTTTGCTGCCCCCAGTCTAGTAATACTACTTCAAGATCTGGCTTCTCTGCTGAGTTAATAGTTTTTATTGCCCTAACAATTTTAGTTAGATTAAATTGGATGAATGTTACCACTTCTTGAGAGTCTGTATTGTTTTCTTTTAGAAACTCTTCAATTATTTTTTGGCAATCAGGGCTGATTGGATTGTCACTGTTGAAGGCTGCAACTAAAGTAATTTTTGGATCATTTCTTAGGGATTGAGAGATTGAGGAAGAAATATATCTTAAGCGATCATTGAATTTTCCCCAGTCTTCATTAAGTAAGTCATAAGTGCCTGCTATGAACTTTCTAAGGTCACCAGTATCTATGGTGCTGCTGCCTCTTTCTGACCATTTTGCCTGTACTACAAATAGATTGTTCCTGGGATGGTCGTAAAACACCCCATCGATTCCATTGTCTCCGCTACCATCTATTATGTAAGACTTAAGCTCGCTGTAAGTGGTGGATGCTAGACTCGCTAGGCAGATTGCAACCAAACCTCTACTGTTTATTTTGGCACTCTGATTGGCATCATCTAGAAATAAATGCTCCCTGATACTGTTTTCAATATGAGTTGATATTCTTTTAGACAAGATATGGCTCAATTTCTTCTCCCGAAACTTATAACTCATCTTTGAATCTGCAAGATCTGCAACTCAGGAGCTTGCCTGTTAAATCATGTGCTTGTGCTTTACCCCCGCCCCATCGGCAACTCAAACACCCGTTTCCCCGTTGCGGCGGCCAAGGCATTCGCTACTGCCGGGGCAATGGGTGGGACGCCGGGTTCGCCCACGCCGGTGGGGTTGGTGGTGGAGGGGATGATGTGGACTTCGATCTGCGGCATTTCGTTGATGCGCAGGGCCGGGTAGTCGTGGAAGTTGGATTGTTCGGGGGCGCCGGCCTTGAGGGTGATGGCGTCGTGCAGGGCGGCGCCCAGGCCGAAGCCGATGCCGCCTTCCATTTGGGCGCGCACGTTGTCGGGGTTGATGACCACGCCGCAATCGACGGCGCACACGACCCGATCGACCTTGAAGCTGCCATCGGCCTTGACGGTGATTTCGGCCACCTGTGCGACCACGGTGTTGAATGATTCATGCACGGCCACGCCCCGGCCGCGTTTTTCGCCGGCTTTGCCGGGGGCCAGCGGTTTGGTCCAGCCGGCTTTGTCGGCGGCGAGCTTGAGCACGGCGCTATGGCGCGGGTGGTCTTGCAGCAGGGCCAGCCGGTAGGCCACCGGGTCGAGCGAGGCGGCATGGGCGGCCATGTCGATCATCACTTCGGTTGAAAAGCCGGTATGGGTGTGGCCGACCGAGCGCCACCACTGCACGGGCACGGCATGCTTGGGCGAGTGCAGGTCAACTTGCAGGTTGGCAATGCCATAAGCGAGATTGGCCGCGCCTTCAACCGACGTGCTGTCGATGCCGTTCTTCACGGCGAAGCTCTCGAACGGTGTGCCAGCCATGATCGACTGGCCGACGATGCGCTGTTTCCAGGCGATTGGCTGGCCGCGTTCATCCAGCCCTACGCTGAGGGCGTGTAGGTAGAACGGCCGGTAGTGGCCGCCACGCATATCGTCTTCGCGGGTCCAGACCAGTTTGACCGGCGCCTTGCCGTCGATAGCCTTGGCAATGCTGGCCGCTTCGCGTACGTAGTCAGATACCGGGTTGGCACGACGGCCAAAGCTGCCGCCGGCAAACAGCATATTGATCTTGATCTGCTCGGGTTTGAGGCCGGTGATTTGTGCCAGGGCGTATTGGTCGCCGGTGTGCAGCTGCTCGCCGTTCCAGACTTCGCATTGGTCGGCACTGAGTTTGACCACGCAGTTCATCGGCTCCATCGCAGCGTGGGCGAGGTAGGGGAAGAGGAATTCGGCGTTGATCACCTTGGCGGCCTTGGCCAGTGCGGCATCGACATCACCGCGCTTGCCGGGGGCGACTAATCCGTCTTGTTTGGCCAGCTCGCGGTATTCGGCCAGTAGTTCGGCAGTGCCTTGCGTCATGGCGTTGCTGTCGTCCCACTCGACTTTTACCTGGTCGCGGGCTTGTTTGGCGGTCCAGAAATCTTTGGCGAGTACGGCAATGCCGGAGGGGATCTGTACGACGTCGAATACGCCCTTCATCGGTTTGGCGGCGCTGGCATCGAAGCTTTTAACCTTGCTGCCGAAGCGGGGCGGGTGGATGACGAGGGCGGTTTGCAGGCCCGGCATTTTTACGTCTTGGGTGTAACGGGCGCGGCCGGTTGTTTTGGCGCGGCTGTCTTTGCGCGGGGCGTGTTTGCCGATCAGCTTGAAGTCTTTGGGGTCTTTCAGCGCGACTTTCTCGGGCACCGGCTGGCGTAGCGCCTGGCTGACGAAGTCACCAAACTTTGCCTTTTTGCCGCTAGGGGGGTGGCTGAGGGTACCGCGCTCGACGGTAATGGCTTCTGCCGGCACCTTCCAGGCTTCAGCCGCAGCGCTGACCAGCATGGCGCGGGCCGTGGCGCCAGCCTGGCGTAGCTGCATGTAGGAGTTGGCGATGGAGCTGCTGCCGCCCGTGCCCTGGGCTGGGCCCCAGTGCAGGTTGTTGTAGCGGCGGGCGTCGGCCGGGGCGCCTTCGATCTTGATCTGGCTCCAGTCGGCATCAAGCTCTTCGGCCACGATGGTGGCGAGGCCGGTGTAGACACCCTGGCCCATTTCCAGGTGCTTCGAGATGACGGTGACGCTGTTGTCGGCTTCGATCTTGATAAAGGCGTTGGGTTTGAACTGGTCGGTATTGATGGCTTCGGCGGTGCCCGGCAGCCAGAACGCCAGGGAAAGACCGCCAGTAACGGTGGCACTGGCTTTCAGAAAATCGCGGCGGCTGAGTTCGGCGCTCATGCTTTGCCTCCCATGATCTTGGCGGCTTCGTGGATAGCGGCGCGAATGCGCTGGTAGGTGGCGCAGCGGCAGACGTTGCCGCTCATGGCGGCGTCGATGTCGGCGTCGGTCGGCTTGCCGTTTTTCATCAGCAAGGCGGTGGCCGCCATCACCTGACCGCTCTGGCAGTAGCCGCATTGCACGACATCGAGTTTTTCCCAGGCCATCTGTACGGCGCTGGCGGCGCGGCCCTGCAGACCTTCGATGGTAGTTACACTGGCAGTGCCCACGGCTGATACCGGTGTGATGCACGAGCGCGTCGGCTGGCCATTCACCCAGACCGTGCAGGCACCGCAAAGCGCCATGCCGCAACCAAACTTGGTGCCGGTCATTTCCAGCTCATCGCGCAGCACCCACAGCAGGGGGGTATCGGGGCTGGCATCGACATTTCGGCTTTTGCCGTTTACCTTGATCTTCATAGAGGGCCTCCTCAGCAGCTATGCTGTTTGTTCTGGACTACTGGACTTTGACTTTCAAGCAATGAATCTGCGCTTAGTGGTTTACCCATGCTGAAACCCAATCCCCGCATCGTGATTGCTGGCGCCGGCAGTGTCGGCTGTTATGTCGGGGGGTGTTTACGACTCGCCAACCGTCCGGTGACTTTGCTGGTGCGGCCGCGAATGGCTGACATCATTCAACGCCACGGCCTGCGCCTGACTGATTTTGAAGGCCGCGACCGGCGCATCGCGGCGGGGGATATGGCGCTGGCGACCGACCCCGGTTGCCTGGCCACGGCCGATCTGATTCTGGTGACCGTCAAAAGCTCGGGCACGGCCACGATCGCCAGCACCATTGCCCGCAATGCGGCGCGCGGCGCGGTGATCGTCAGTCTGCAAAATGGCGTGGGCAATACCGATGTGCTGCGCAGCCTGATCTTTCAGCAGACTGCCTACGGCGGCATGGTGCCGTTCAATGTGGTGCAGCTCGAAGGGGGACGGTTTCACCGGGGGACCGGTGGCTCGCTGCTTGTCGATGCCGCTTGTGAAGGGCTGGCGCAGGCGCTACAGGTTGAGGGACTCCCGGTTGCTTCGCATGCCGATATGTCGGCGGTGATGTGGGGAAAGCTGCTGATCAACCTCAACAATGCACTGAACGCGCTCAGCGGGGTGCCACTGGTGCAGGAACTCTCGCATCCGGCCTGGCGTCGCCTGCTGGCGGCCTCGATGCGGGAAGCGCTTGATCTGCTGAAGGCGGCCGGCATTCAGCCGGCCACCATCGAGAAGGTGCCGCCCTGGGCAATTCCTTACATTCTGCGGCTGCCCACCCCCTTGTTCCGGCTGGTGGCGGGCCGGATGCTGAAGATAGACCCGGAGGCCCGCTCGTCAATGTGGGAAGACCTGCAGCAAGGCCGGCTGACCGAAATCGACTATCTGCAAGGTGCTGTCATCGCCCTGGCCCGCACCCTCAACCGCCCGGCACCCATTGCCACCCGCATCGTTGCCGCCATCCGTAAAGCCGAGGCCGAGGCCCACGGCTCGCCCAGCCTGTTGCCCAGGCAGTTGCTGGAAGGGTGAGCCTAGGCTCTGGCGTTCAGGCCGCCTCCTGCCATGCTTCGGTGTCCCAGAGCGGGAAGGGGTCGTCGAGTGCAGTGGTTTGGGTGAGTTCGGCGTCGGTCATCAGGCAGGCGTCAAACTGGGCGATCAGGGTTGCTTGATTCAAACCCACCCCGATCAGCACGATTTCCTGATGGCGATCCCCGTAGTGCGGGTGCCAGGCGGCTTCGATGGCCTCGACGGCTTCGGCGTCTTCCGGCCAGTCGCGGCGCGGCACGCTGGCCCACCATAGTCCGGCAGCGCCGTAACGCGATACCAGCCCGGCCTGCGACCAGCTGCCCACAAACTGCGGCCGGTTTGCCAGCCAGAAATAGCCTTTCGAGCGGATGACGCCCGGCCATTCGCGGTGGATCAGCGCCCAGAAACGGCCGGGGTGAAACGGCCGGCGGGCCCGGTAAACAAAGCTGCTGATCTGATACGTCTCGGTTTCGGGAGGGTGTTCGCCCCGCAAGGTTTGTAACCAGCCGGGCGCTTCGGCAGCGGTTTCAAAGTCGAACAGCCCGGTATTCAGAATCTGCTCGGGTGACACCTTGCCAAATTCGCTATGCAGGATTCTGGCGCGCGGATTGAGTGCCCGCAGCGTGGCGTTGAGCCATGCCAACTCGTTGGCGCTGACCAGATCGGTCTTGTTGAGCACCAGCACATCGCAGAATTCAATCTGCTCCACCAGCAGATCCACCAGCGAGCGATCATCACCTTCTGCTGCGATATGGCCACGCTCGGCCAGCAGGTCTTCGCTGCGGTAGTCATGCAGAAAGTTGAAGGCATCGACGACGGTTACCAGGGTATCCAGCCGTGCGATGTCTGCCAGACTCTGGCCGGCGTCATCACAGAAGGTAAATGTCTCGGCCACCGGCAGCGGCTCGGAAATGCCGGTTGATTCGATCAGCAGATAGTCAAACCGGCCGGCTTGCGCCATCGCCCGGATCTCTCGCAGCAGGTCTTCACGCAGGGTGCAGCAAATGCAGCCATTGCTCATCTCTACCAGTTTTTCCTCGGCCCTGGACAGGGCTGCCCCGCCATCGCGCACCAATTGGGCGTCGATATTGACCTCGGACATATCGTTGACGATAACGGCCACCCGCAGGCCTTCGCGGTTATGCAGGATGTGGTTGAGCAAGGTGGTCTTGCCGGCACCCAGAAAGCCGGACAGGACTGTGACGGGCAGGCGGGAGTGACTGGCGGGCGCTTGCATGCTGGCTGATCCTCATCAGTGGTGGAATGTAAATGTTATAACATAACATTTAAGAAATACGCCAGTCGCGGTATGCCGCATGGCTGCCCAAGCAAAAAAGGCAGACTGCGAGGGAGGTGGCTGCGCAATCTGCCTGGGTGCTGCTGGAGCTTTCTAGATAACTAAATGATTTTTAAATGTAATTTTTAGATTGCGGGTTTGAATTCCCCATTTGAAATCAATTGCCTGCATGAAAACCTCAGCAATGCCGGATGCCATCGGTTCAATGGCAAGTCAGTGTGGCGCGTTTGATCGGCATGCCATCGAGGTCAAAGGCCGGTACCGCAGTGATGCCGATCCACGAATGCAGCATGGCGGCCCACAGCGTGATGCCTTCGAGCGCTTTGGCAATCAGCACCCGCTGCCGCTCGGCGCTCAGATCGGTGTGGATGTGATCGAGCCCCATGATGCTGTGGTGCTCGTCGGCTTCAACGTGTACATCAAAATAGGCATGGCCAACGCCAAGCTCATACATCTTCGGTGCGACCACCTTGAAGAAGTCGTTCGAGCAGCGCTCGATACCGCAATTGAGCGCGACCAGCCATTTGTCGCGATCCTGTTCGATGGCCATCTGATAAGCGAGATTGACGCAGGCATTGGTCTCGACGGTTGGAATGACGCGCCGCACCTCTTCTTCGCCAAGAATCACCCCGTTGTGCAGCATCCAGTCGAACAGCATGCGATGATGCGGCCCCTCGCCAAAAGCATGCTCGGCGTAGAAAGGCATCATGTGATTCTCGGACATCGGGGTCAGGCCCAGCATCAAGCCCATGACTTTCGGAAACGTGGCGGAGTGGTGATACAGCTGCAAGGCGGCAGGCTTGAAGTCGTGATGCGAACGCATGCCTTGCACAAATTCAAAAAATGGCATTTTGCGGACATAACTGCTGGCCCGGAAAATCGGCTCGACAATCCAGCGGTGACGATCTGCCAGCTCCTGCAATACCTGATCGGAAATATGGCGATAACCCGTATAAACTTCAGTAGTCATGATGGATCTCCTGATTTAGGACGGCAGAAAATAATTACAGCGTGTGTCTCTGCATGGCATATCAATTAAAGTTTGAACCCGCATTATCTTTGGCTGGAAAAATCTGTGCTGACTCGCTTGCAGGTAAATGATTTATCAAAATGCAATAAAGTGCTTTTACCCATCGGCCATCAATTGGCGGGAGTGGGGCGAGTGAATGGATAAGCCTCATCAACAGGGTGGCGGCAACGTTATCGCGATTTACCGGATGCGATAAAAAGGTTTTTGCCGGAAGTGAATCAGAGGTTGCTTATATTGTTGGACTGTTGAACATTGTCAGTCAATGTGATTAGGAATTTGCTGGATAAGCGGTCGATATCGCGTGCTAAACGGTAGCTTTTTACGCGATTTTACGGGTTTTCCTGTATAAAAAATCGATAGAATAATTATGGTTATTAAATCTATCTGATCATTTTGTCGTAATTGGGTATTACTTAACTGATTGCGGCATACTGCAATGCTTGCGCAATTTTCGTGCTAGAAATTTGAGTGAATTCAACCGGGGTGGGCTGGGCGGATTGCTGGCCGGCCAATGCCTGTGCGGCATGCGTCAGGCCGACGGGGCAGGAAGCGCTGCCACGACACAGTGAGAGAACAATGATTTATCTGATCAGACATGCTGAACCTCTGGGCGAGTTACTGGGCCCGGAGGATTATTTGATTCCCGACGAAGAAAACCGCCTTTCAGAATATGGCTGGCAGCAGGCGCAGCAGTTGGCAGCGATGTTTAGCCAGATAAAAATTGATGAAATATACAGCAGCCCAATTCTGCGCGCATTTCAGACTGCCGGGGTAATGGCAGAGAATACCGGGGTGTCGATACAAATAATCGATCATCTGGCAGAGAGAAATTTCATGCCATCCAGCCCGATTACGCTGAAACAATGCCAGGATATTCAATTGCAAGGTTATTGGCACACGAATGCGGTGATTCAGGGAGTGGAATCGGTAGCGGCGCACCGTTTAAGGGTGGCAAACTGGTTTTCGGGCCTGGAAGCCGAAATTCAAAACAAACCGGAATATAACCGGCTGATTGTCTGCCACGGCGGCACGATCGAGCATATTCTGGGGGTAATGATGAATATTCCGGTTTCAGCAATGTCGCGCTATTTCTTTTCATGCGAATGCGCGCACTTCATGCAAATTCAGCCATTGAGGGGATTGGGCGAATCGGTGGTGTATCGCATTGATCGTATCAATGCCGGAGTGATCTGATTGGCCTGGATTGAATATTTATATTCCCCGCAAAATATCGCGCTTTTGCAAGAGTGCCTGCAAAAGCAGCTGGTAAATCACTTTTACCCGCAGGGTGTCGCGCAGGTCGGGGTGGGTCAGCAGCCAAAGTTCCGACATGCAGTCAGGCAGCGGAGCGCCGACCCGTTGCAACCCGGCTTCTGCTTCTGCCAGGAAGCAAGGCAATACCGCCAAACCGAGGCCGGCACTACACGCATCGCGTATGCCGCCAAAGCTGTTGATGCGATAGCCCACGCTGTCTAACGCCACCATTTGTTCAAGCCAGCGGAGGGTACGGTGACGGCCGTGGCTGTCATCGAGGGCGATCCAGGCGTGCTGCGCAAAGGGCGTGTCAGGACATTGCGCCAGATAGGGCCGGGCGCCATATACCGCAAACGCCAGCTCGCCAATACATTTGCCAATCAGATGTTCAGGAGGCGAGGGGGCGGGCCGAATCGCAATGTCAGCATCGCGTTTCGAGAGATTGGCCATGGCGTTGTCGATATGCAGCTGAAGCTGAATCTGCGGATATTGCAGGCGACATTGCACCAGTATCGGGTTGAGCAGGCCGCGTGCCAGGCTGTCGGTGGTGGTGATGCGCACGCTGCCGCTGGGGCGCAGGTCTCGCCCGGCAACCTTGAGCAGGGCCTGGGCGGCGGCTTCGCTGATGAGGGTGCCGGCCTGCGCCAGCTCCTCGCCGGCTGCGGTGGCCTGATACCGGCCGTCGTCGCGCTCGAACAGCCGCACACCAAGCTCGGCCTCCAGTTGATTGATGCGGCGGAAAACCGTGGCGTGATTGACGCCGAGTTTGCGCGCTGCCCCAGAGAGTGAGCCGGCTTGTACGACGGCCTCGACATAGCGCAGGTCGTTCAGATCGTTGATGCTGTGCATTAATGCAAAGTCAGTTTGCTGAATTTACGAATTATAGTGCAATCATGCAAAGAGTAAGCTATGTCCATCTCATAACACTGCAACGCAACAAGGAGATCCATCATGAAACGCGCCTTACTCTCGGCTGTTCTATCTGCAGCATTTACTCTGTCGGCCCAAGCCGCCGAACCGATCTGGGATGGCAACAAGGTCGAAATGGTCAGCGAAAAGCTGGCACCAGATGTTTATGCGTTCTACGCCAAAGATGCCAAAGAGCTGAATGCGAAAGGCGGCGCAGCCGCAACCAGTGGCGGCCTGATCGTGGGCAGCAAAGGCGCCTTGCTGGTTGAGACCATGCTGAATCAGCGTCTGAACCAGCAAGTACAGGATCTCAGCAAGAAGCTGGGGGGCAAGCCGCTGATTTACGCCGTCAACACCAGTTCGCACGGTGACCACTCGTTCGGCAATATGTTCATGCCGGCCAGCACCCGCATCGTCCAGCATGTGGTGACGCGAGACTACATTGCCAACCATCTCGAAGACGACAAGGCTTTCATGATCAAGAACTTCGGGAATGGCCGGGGAATCGAGCAGATCCGCGCCCGTAGCGGTGATGTGCTGGTGCCTGCTGGCGGCAAGCTCAGCCTGGACCTGGGGGGCAAGACCGTTGACGTGATCGACTTCGGTTTTGGCCAGACAGGCGGTGATCTGTGGGTCTGGGAGCCGCAATCGAAAGTGCTGTGGGCGGGTAACCCGGTGATTGCAGCCAAACCGGCACTGCCCTGGCTGCTTGATGGCAATCTGGTGGCCACGCTGGAGACGCTGAAGCGGGTTCACACCTTCCTGCCGGCCGATGCCCGCATTGTGCCGGGCCACGGCGTGCCGATGACGCGCGATGATCTGAACTGGCACATCAATTATCTCGATACCGTGCGCAAGCAGGTTCAGACGGCGGTTGATCAGGGGCTGAGCCTGGAGCAGACCGTGAAGCAGGTTGCCATGCCGGAATTTGCTGGTTATGCCTTGTTCGGTTGGGTGCATCCGGGCCTGAATGTACCGGCGGCCTATAAAGACTTGAGCAAGAAATAAGCGGTTCTCGTTGCCGCGTTGACGCGTGGCGCCAGTCGATGCCCGCCCCATCGTGCCATGACGATGGGGCGGGCATTTTTCATGGCTGATGGCTGAATGCTGGTCGGCATGTTGCCTGCAGTACGTCCCGCAGTTTCTATACTGATGGCTAGGCTCTGTTGACGTTTTGTTTCCGGTCGCGGGGGGGGGGGGGGGGGGGGGGGGGGGGGGGGGGGGGGGGGGGGGGGGGGGGGGGGGGGGGGGGGGAAGAACCCAAACGACGCAACAAAC
>NZ_JARRAF010000289.1 GCF_030129945.1 Parachitinimonas caeni | reverse complement strand
TGGGCTGCAAGATTCTGGCGGGAGCCGAAGAGCTGGACTTTGCCCTGCCCGGACCGATGCCACTGGTCTGGCAACGTACCTACAGCTCCTACAACGGCCGCATTGGTCTGCTGGGCCAGGGCTGGAGCCTGCCGGCCTCACCGGTACTGGAACCGGCGGCAGACGCCTGCCGGCTGGTCGACACCCAGGGCCGTACCCTCACCTTTGAACCCTTGCGGGCCGAAGTCCCCCAGTATTCAGCCAGCGAAGACCTGT
>NZ_JARRAF010000288.1 GCF_030129945.1 Parachitinimonas caeni | reverse complement strand
GGCTCGGTCACCGCATCGCCACCACCCTCAGCGACCAGCGCGAGGTGGGCTTTCTTTACTACGGCCATGGTCATCTGCACCAACTGCTGCTGGATCAGGTTCCGCTGCTGGATTTCGAGCGGGATGCCCTGCATCGCGAAACCGGCCGCCAGGGCTTTGGCGGCTGGCAGCAACGCCAGTACGACCTGCAGGGCCGGCTGGTCCGCCAGTACAGCAATCAGCCGGTCCTGGCCTGGCAGTGGGAATACGACCCCG
>NZ_JARRAF010000287.1 GCF_030129945.1 Parachitinimonas caeni | reverse complement strand
GCTATAAATCCCCGGCCACCCGGCCGGTCGAAGCCGGCTGGTATTGGGATAGCAAGGGCCTGGTGTGGGATACCCGCGCCGTACTGCAGCCGACGCGTGATATTCACGTTACTTACGAACTGAAGCTGTGGTCGGGCGATTCCAGTCGCGATGCGCTGACGGGCGCGGTGGTTCTGGGCCCACGTGGCACCGGCCAGCACCTGCCGGGCAAAAAATTCCCCACGGAGGTGGCGGTGTTCAACCCCGGCCTGGACA
>NZ_JARRAF010000286.1 GCF_030129945.1 Parachitinimonas caeni | reverse complement strand
ACACCCTGTTGGCCGGCCAGACGATCAAGCCGGGTAAGGAAGGCGAGGCGATCTATGTTCCGGCACTGAGAGTGGAAATATCCCGCCCTGGTGGCCTGAGCGGCCAAGGAGAGCTCAAGACCGTCACCATCAAGGATCTGTTTGGCAATGTGGTCCAGACCGAAGACGAAGCCGGCATCATCACCCGCTACGAATACAACTCCTCCGGCCAGCTGACCAAAACCGTGCGCGATGGGGTGGAGATCAGCGGCAACA
>NZ_JARRAF010000285.1 GCF_030129945.1 Parachitinimonas caeni | reverse complement strand
GTGGCCGGAAGCGGCCCGCAAATCGTCCCTTGCCCCATGATTGGGGTATCGCCTTGCCGGCCGCGCCATACAGCGGAGATGATGGGCATGGTTGCAATCGTTGCAGGGCGTGATACGGGTTTGTTTGCAGGCAGCGCAGTACCGCAGATCGGGGCGGGCCAGCAAAGTGGGGTGCAGGGACAGGGTGGCGACAATGTTGCCGTCAATGTCGCCAACGGCAATCTGGTTTTGCAGCGGCGCGATGAGCTGCTGATC
>NZ_JARRAF010000284.1 GCF_030129945.1 Parachitinimonas caeni | reverse complement strand
GCGGTGTCGGCGACAACCCGGGTGGCAATACCGAAGCGGTCACCCCGGTCGAAACCTATCAGTACGACTTCTCGGGCAACCGCATCCGCCAGCACGTCAGCTACACCGGCGGCAGCGTGGCGGCCACCGCAGACCTGGGCCAGACCGACTACGACGTGCTGGGCCGGGTGGTGCACAGCGTGCAGTTCAACCAGCACACCTACTACGACTACGCCTGGACCACCCTCAACGGCTTTGATAACCAGCAGTACGGCA
>NZ_JARRAF010000283.1 GCF_030129945.1 Parachitinimonas caeni | reverse complement strand
GTAAGCGTTTGCAATGAGCAGCGGTTCTGGAATCTGTTGCGCGCTTCGTATGAGGCCTACTACACCGACTATTGTGATTGCTTTGAGCGCTTCCTGCTGTTGATTACCAATACCTTGAGTGGACGCGTACAGGCTCGGCGGGTATTTGAAGATGGCGTAGATGGTATTGGCAGGTTAAGAGTGTATCGAGTCTCGCAAGCATGAAGCTGTTAGCGAACGACCATAATGCGTTACACCGCGAATAACTACACTTGA
>NZ_JARRAF010000282.1 GCF_030129945.1 Parachitinimonas caeni | reverse complement strand
CGGCTGATCCCCCTGGAGGGGGCCGGATTCGTTGAGCAGCTGGCCCCACGGATCAATCTGAGCTTGCCAGACGCGCTGACCATCGGGGTCGGTCAGGGCATAGGGCGTACCCAGGTGGTCGGTGTGGTACAGGTAGCAGCCCGTCTTCGGCGCTTGCGGGGGTTTCCAGGCGGCCTGTTTGGGCGGTTTGGCCGTATCCAGCCGTAGCAGCGGGGTGAAGCTGCCGGGGCGGTAGACGATGCGGCTTTGCCGGTC
>NZ_JARRAF010000281.1 GCF_030129945.1 Parachitinimonas caeni | reverse complement strand
AGATTGCCGGCACCACCGACCAAGTCACCGTCAAGAACTACTTCCTTGGCGGCGACAACCTGGTGACAAAGATCAAATTCAGCACCGGCGGCGAGTTCACCGCAGCGCAGATCCTCAACCTGTTCAAACTCAACCCCGACACCACCCAGAGCCCGGCGTATACCAATCTGCCGGACGAAGCGGCATTCGGGACCGTCTGGGCAGGCGTGGCGGGCAACCAGAACCTCATCGGCTCGTCCGATGCCGACCTGCTCG
>NZ_JARRAF010000280.1 GCF_030129945.1 Parachitinimonas caeni | reverse complement strand
TCCGCAATGGCGAGACGGCCCACTTCCCGATCGAGATCAAGCAGGCCGGCCTGTGGCTGCTCGACCGGCAAGGCGCCCTGGGCGATGGCAGCGGCTTTGCCAGCAATCTGGACGTGATGCTGCACGACGCCAACGGCCGCCCCTTGATCAGCGGTGCCGACGGCCGGTGGCGCGAAGCCCGCTGGCTGGAGCCGGGCCGGTACGATCTGACGATGCGGGCCTACTGGGGCGATCAACCCTACCAGTTCCGGCTGC
>NZ_JARRAF010000027.1 GCF_030129945.1 Parachitinimonas caeni | reverse complement strand
GCTGCGTCAGCAGCAGAGGAAGCGAACTATACGCCCCACCCCTGAACTCGTCAACACCTCACACCAAAATATCTTTCAACAATTCATCAAATTCCTGATTTATAACGAAATTTATCAGGAAGATTTTCAACCTAGCCTCCCAGACTAGTCTATATCCTGATTTGGGCTAGGTCGTTTCCCTAGTTTTCTTTGTAGAGTTCTGCGATGCATATTGAGCGCACGAGCTGTGGCGGAGATATTTCCCTCATTTTCGGCGAGAACTTTCTGGATATGCTCCCACTCCAGACGATCAACAGAGAGTGGCTTTTCGGGGATATCTACAGAACTGTCCCCGCCGATCTGCTCGAAAGCAGTAATGATCTCTGCTACGCCGGCAGGTTTAGCCAGGTAATGGCAAGCCCCTAGCTTGATGGACTCTACTGCGGTGGTAATGCTGGCATAGCCCGTCAACATGACGATTTTCATTTCTTCATTGGTGGTCAGAAGCGATTCAATCAGTTTCAGGCCAGAGTCATTGCCGAGCTTCAGGTCTACCACCGCAAATTCGAATTTTGTTTGAAGCGCAGCAGTTGTTGCCTGCTGCGCATCCAGCGCTTTATGTACCGTATATCCCCGACGAGACAGAGCGCGCGCCAGGACATCGATGAAAGTCTCATCATCATCTGCCAGGATAAGCGGTTTGGCGCTGTTTGAATCTTGATCAAGCTCCACTGTATTTCACTGCCTTTCCAACTAAAGGTAATACGATTTCAGTACGGGTACCGCCGCCGGCACGTTGTAACCAACGCAAACTCCCTTTGGCCTTTTCAATAGATGCATTGGCAAGATGAATTCCTACACCCATGCCCAGCTTGGCTTTGGATGTCATGAAAGCCCCGTCGGCATGGCGAGCAGCACGTCCATCAAAGCCGGGTCCGCGATCAAGGATCGCCAGAATCAGCCTATCCCCCCGCCAGTCAACTTCAATCTCTACGGATTGGCCTTCTGCCGCATCTGCCGCATTGTCGAGCAGGTTAAGCATGGCTTGGCGCAAGCTGAAATCCCAAACACACATGGGCGCAGCATCAATCCCAAGTACTCGTAGTATTGGACGCGCGTTGGGGCGCAAGAGTTGCCAGTCATCGAGCAATGCAGGAATCGCCTGGGTGACTGGGCACGGTTTAGGTGAATCGGCTTGAGCCCTCAGCAGTCCGAGTATCTGCTTGCAGCCGGCCAGTTGCTTATGCAGAAGATTAAGATCCTGAGATAGCGGCCCGGCTTCTCCGACCTCCGACTGCATTTCTTCAACCAACAAGGTCATGGTGTTGAGTGGCGTCGCCAAGCGGTGGGCAACGCCTGCCGCCAGAATTGCCACGCCCATCAACTGCTCATTGCGAAGATCATCTTCTCGCGCCAAGGCCAATTCCCGATCCCGCTTGCGAAGCTGTGCGCCAATGCGGGCAACCAAGCCAGCAACGATCAGCGCCGCCACCACAAAAGAAAGCCACATCCCGACGGTATGAAATTGGAAAGCACGTTCAGGCGCACCAACAGGCCCTGAGACCGGCATGTAATAAAACAGGAGCAGCCCATAAATGGTCAGCGTGTACAGCGTCAGCAGCCAAGTCAGACGGGATGGCAGCATGGCGGCCGCTACAGCAAGCGGGACCAGAAACCAAGACACCATGGGATTGGTGCCCCCGCCCAGAAAAAATAACCAGGTGGCGTGCGCAGTAATGTCTACCGCAAGCTGCAGGGCAATTTCACCATTTGGGACAGTCCAGCCATGTCGTGCATGCCGCAGACGCAATACGGTAAAGCCGTTGAACATCATCAGCAGACAAGACACTAGCAGCAAAGGAGCAATCGGCAGCGTGAACTTGAGTACCACAACGGCAAAACCAACCAATACGCACTGCAGGGTAATTGTTGCCGCTCGAACCAGTACTAGGCGGCGCAGATTTTCGGTATTCGGAGAGGAGGGGATTGGCTTGCGGGATGGCATATCAGACATAGACTAGTGGGCGCCGATAGGCGTGCGCAATCGCCATATAAATAAGAGAGTGGAAGCAAGGGTTGCGACCAAGGTGGCTATGCCGAATGCCAGATTTGCGCCAAACACCTGCCACAACCAGCCAAACCCCAGGCCTGCAGGAATGGAAACCAGCCCCATCACCAGATAGAACCAGCCGAATGCGGTACCCAGCTGCTCCGCCTGAGCCGTCTCACACAGCGCAGACCGCTCAACACCTTCGCCAAAACCACAAACCAAGCCGTAGAGTGCCGCCACCAACCACCAGACCGGTAAAGACTCGGTCAGACCCAGAGATATAAATCCGACAACATAAAGTAACCAGCTCAATTGTAGGGTCTGCAGATTGCCGAAGCGATCTGCAAAACGTCCACCGACGATGGCGGCAAGGGCCTTGGTGAAATTAAACAGCGCCCAAAGCAGTAAGCAAGTTAGAGAGGATGCACCCAGATCATGAGCGCGCAGGATCACAAAGGTTTCTGCCACTCGAGCCAGTGTCATCAGGCCGATTAGCGCAATCAAGCCCCGGCAGGCTGGGGCAAGACCAGAAAAAGTGATAGGTGGTGAGTTTGCTTTGCGCCTGGGAAAGCGTGGTACATCTTTTACGGCCAATGCCAGAACGGCCAGGGCCATGGCTCCAGGCAATGCCGATAGCGCAATCACGGCCGGAAGTGAAAACTGGCCGGAGGCCAACACGGCAGCAGCCAGCAGCGCACCACCCACCGCTCCGGCATTGTCCATCGCGCGATGGAAACCGAATGCAACGCCTCGATTGGTTTCATCCGTTGCATCAGCAAGCATGGCATCGCGTGGCGCGCTGCGTATGCCTTTCCCGATACGATCGACACTTCTCAGCAGCAATAGCATCCCCCAACCCGAAGCAAGCGCCATCAGCGGTCTAACCATATTGGACATGGCATACCCGGCAATCGCGAACGGTTTGCGTTTCCCTCCCGCCGCATCAGAACGCCGTCCAGCCCACAGCTTGAGGAATGCCGACAAAGCCTCTGCCACGCCCTCGATCAACCCCAGACTCAGTGCCACATTATTGGCACTCCCCGCCAGTAGCAGCGGCAACAGCGGCGTTACCATTTCGGATGCCAGATCATTCAGGCAACTGACCAGCCCGATGGCTATCACAACAGGGGGAAGTTTGCGCGGCGACACAGAAGGACTTTCTACCAGGCAAAGTAGCGCGCGCCGTTCTGGCGCAGAAACTGGCGGTGATGCTTATAGTTCGGGCAGACGCTTGCGACAATCTGCCAAAAGCGATCAGAGTGGTTCAGCTCACGCAGATGGGCAAGTTCATGGATCAGTACGTAGTCAATAACTGCTGGTGGGGCCTGCATCAAACGCCAGTTCAGACGAATGGCCCCAGCAGATGAACAGGATCCCCAGCGTGTCTTGGCATGGGACAGGTGCAAGCTGATCGGCCGGATAGAGATAGATGGCTTGAGCTGCTCGATACGCGCAGAAAAATATTGCATGGCAGCGGCCTGCATAAACTTGCCCAATGCCCGCGTTTCTTCCCCGGCTTTACAAGCCAACCAGATTGCGTCATCCGTCACCCGAGTAGGCCCGGTGTGTATGAGCAACTTTTTGGGCTGGCCCAGCCAGTCAATGGCACTCAAATCAACCTGCTCAAGGTTCCCGGCTTCAGTCTGCCAGCGCTGCAGCTTGCTTAAGATCCAGCCAGCCTTTGTCTTGAGCAAGGCTTCTATATATATATGTGAAACTGCAGGAGGGGCTGACACCACCAAACCTTGCCCAGAGATCTGCAATCCAATCGACCGTCGCTTGGCACTACGCTTGAGTTGGTAGTTAACCGGTGTCGTCGCCAGCAAAATATGGTGTTGCTCGGCCCGAAGCAAACCTTTGTTACGCGCAGATTCTGGCAATTCGATCCAACCTGCTTATTGAGCTACCTGTTCTTCAATAACGCGAGGCGCAAGTGGTTCCATTTTCCCAGGCCAGCACGGACCGACCCCACTGATCACATCCATCTCAGCCTCAATCCATTTTTCCGCCAGTTGTGTCAGCTCCTCGCCACTACGCCCCTGAGGGTAGATGGCCGGCCCTATCACCATCGTGGCCTGACCTGAATACTTACGGAAGGAATTACGGGGCCAGAACTCCCCCGAATTCACCGCGACCGGCACAATCGGCAAGTTAAGAGCGGTCGCCAAACGGGCACCACCCGCTTTGTAGCGGCCTCGCCGGCCTGCCGCAACACGAGTGCCCTCCGGGAACACGACAATCGAAAGACCATCTCGCACCCGTTCAGCACCTTGCTGCAGCAACTGGCGGCTGGCTTTGGTGCGATTGGAACGATCAATCAAGATGGGCTTGAGGCTCCACAACGCCCAGCCAAAAAATGGCAGCCACACCAGTTCACGCTTGGCGACCCAGGTCTGCAGGGGGAAGATCAGCGTCAGCATCAGTGTTTCCCATGCTGACTGGTGCTTGCAGAGTATGACGCATGGTTCTGTCGGAATATTCTCGCGCCCCAGCACGCGGCCTTGTAACCCGCACGACAACTCCAACCACTTGAGACAGGCTTGGGCATAGGACATGACCAGGCGGAAACGTAGCCGGTATGGCAACAAAATCGCTACCAGCAAAGCTATGGCATGCGCGATGGTAATCACCGCCACCCCAAACTGATACAACACCGAACGAAACCAGATTTCCATCAGTCAGCCTCTCTATTCAGCAAGAACGTGGCCACAGCCGCCAGATCATCAAATACCAGCGTACCCGGTGGTAAACCACCCTGAGCCAGGGTTTTCTCGCCTTTACCCGTCCGAACCAGAATCGGTTCAGCACCTACAGCGGCAGCGGCTTCCAGATCACGCAAACTATCCCCCACCACGGGCGTCTGATCGAGCCGCGCATCAAAGCGCTGGCTGATGTCACGATACATGCCGGGCGCCGGTTTGCGACAACCACATCCAATCGCTGCGGTATGCGGGCAGATGAAGATCGCATCCACGCGCCCACCAACCTTGGACAGCAGCTGATGCAGCTTGTCATGCATGGCATTCAGCGACTCCATACTGAACAATCCGCGACCGATTCCGGACTGGTTAGTCGCCACCACCACATGAAATCCGCCATGATTCAGCATGGAAATCGCTTCCAGGCTTCCCTCAATCGGCACCCACTCAGCAGGCGATTTCACAAAATCATCACGGTCGTGGTTGATCACACCGTCGCGATCAAGAATGATGAGCTTCACCGTTAGTACACGCCTGTTATCTTAAATTTCCCCTGACTCCAAGCGATGGCAGGATCTTCCACCGGGGAGAACCGATTAACCTGCACCTCCAGCTCCTCAGGGACCCCGAAGACGTTGATCGAAACAATGCCAGGAAAAATATTTTCCTTATTGCCAAAGAAATTGTCCTCGTTGTACATGATGGGCAAATGCCACCACAGGCGATAGCCCAGCGACAACATGTACCGCAACAAGGACTCCGACTTGTCTTCGCGATCATTTTCGACGTAGAGCAAGGGACGGCAGCGTCGAATCGTCTGTTCCGCCCCACGTAGCACTTGCTCTTCCATGCCCTCCACGTCAATTTTCAGGAAGTCGAGCCGCGGTAAATTGAAACTGTCGAGCGTGCGGACTTCGACATCCTCCCAATCTGGTGCAGCTTCAGTGCTGGCCAGACTCACCCCCCCCACATTCACGGTCTGGGCAAAACTCAGAGCCGGGATCTTGGCAACCCCATCGCCATCACCCAAGCCCATTTGCAAAGCCCTGACATTTTCAATGCCATTGAGGGCAAGATTGCCGCACAGCATCTGAAACACGCGGCGCTGTGGCTCGAAAGCCAGCACCGCACCTTGCGAACCCACCGACTGCGCCAGAAAAAGCGTGTGGCTGCCAATATTGGCCCCCACTTCGACAACAATATCACCAGGTCGGACGGCTTCCTTGAATAGCGAGGTTTCGCTCTCTGAAAACTCGCCATACACATCGAAGCTACGCCCCACATACTGATCGTGCTTGAAATAACTCATCAAGCCATGCCGGCATTGTTTGAGCCTGACTTCGTCACCGTCGAAGAGTGGGGTTGGGGTCATGGTTTTTCCTTTACTCAGCCAGCAGTGAGATATCTGCAACCTGGTTCATCAAACCGGCCAGCTCGGCCAGCAACGCCAAACGATTATTCCGAACAGCCAAATCGTCGGCCATCACCATCACATGATCGAAGAAGGCATCAACCGGCGCCTTCAACGCCGCCAAACTCTTCAGAGCGGCCGTGTAATCGTGAGCCTTGAACTGGGCCGCCACCTTGGGCTGCAAATCCACCAGAACACCGTGCAACGCCTTCTCTTCTGCCTCGGTCAGGCGAGACGCATCCAGCGTCGGCAGGGGATCGGTAATTTTCTTGAGGATATTGCAGGTACGCTTGTTGGCCGCAGCCAAAGTTGCCGCTTCTGGCAAACGCTTGAACTCAGCAACCGCTGCGAGACGGGCAAGCACGGTTTCCAGGCGACTTGGTCGATCAGCCAGCACCGCGTCAATATCCGCAGAGGGATATTCGGCAGCCAGGTAGTTGCGCAAGCGCTCCAGAATGAATTCAAAGACGTCGCCCACCACGGTTGCCGACAGGATGCCGGCCGGAAAGCTATTGGCCGTCAACTGCAGCAGCTTCCTCAGATCCAGCTTGAGCCGGGCCTCTATCAGCATGCGCAACACGCCGAGCGCAGCCCGACGCAAGCCGAACGGATCTTTATCACCGGTTGGTACCAGACCGATACCGTAGATTCCCACTATCGCTTCCAGTTTATCCGCCAAAGAAACGGCCTGGGCAATCGGACCTTGTGGCAAAGTATCGCCCGCAAAGCGTGGGTGGTAATGCCCCTCAATCGCTTCGGCGACGGCCTCGTGCTCACCATCGAGACGGGCGTAGTACATGCCCATGATGCCTTGCAGCTCCGGGAATTCGCCGACCATATCGCTGACCAGATCAGCTTTGGCCAGATGGGCAGCACGCGCTGCAATCGCCTGATCGCTACCCAGTTCGCGGGCAATTTCACCGGCAATGGTTTCCAGACGGGTGACGCGCTCCAGCTGGCTACCAATCTTGTTGTGATAGACCACACCCTTCAGGCGGCTGACGCGGGCATCCAGGCGGGTTTTCTGATCTTGCTCAAAGAAGAATTTGGCATCCGACAAGCGGGCACGTACCACCCGTTCGTTACCGTGGACGATCTGGCCGGGGTCGCGGCTTTGTTGGTTGGAAACCAGCAGAAAGCGATTGGTCAGCCGACCCTGCTCGTCGAGCAAAGGAAAGTACTTCTGGTTCTGTTGCATGGTCAGGATCAGACATTCCTGCGGTACCTTGAGGAAGTCTTCTTCAAAGCTGCCCTCCAGCACCACCGGCCACTCAACCAGGCCCGTCACCTCATCCAGCAGCGCATCGCTGCCCGCGATACGGGCGCCCCGCTCGGCCGCCTTTTGATCAAGCTGCTGCTTGATGGCAGCCCGCCGCTCGGCAAAACTGGCCATCACCTTGCCCTGCTCACGCAAAACGCTGGCGTAGCTTGCCGCATCAGGCATCGACAACTTGCCTTGAGACAGGAAGCGATGCCCCCCGGTCTCCCGACCACTTTCAAAGCCCAATGCAGAACCCGCAATCACCTCATCGCCGTGCAACATCATCAAGCCGTGTACCGGACGAATGAACTGGCCTTCACGGCTGCCCCAGCGCATCAGCTTGGGGGCGGGTAGTTTTTTCAAAGCCAGTTCGACAATTGCAGTCAGATGCACTGCCAGTGGCTCGCCCTTCTTTTCAGAGCGGAAGACAAATACTTCCTGCTTGCCGTCCGAGCCTTTCTCCAGCGCCTCAATCGCCACACCACAGGAGCGGGCAAAACCCTGCAAGGCCGGGGTGGCCTGGCCATCCTTGTAGCCTGCAGCCACGGCAGGGCCACGGCGTTCAACGGTTTGATCCGGCTGAATGGCGGCCACAGCCGGAATGCTGACCGCCAGGCGGCGAGGTGAGGCAAACTCGGTTACCGCCGTGCCAGCAGCAATGAAGCCCAGCCGCGTCAGCTCGTCTGCGATGGTCTGAGCAAAGCTCGCCGCCAGCTTGGGCAAGGCTTTGGGTGGAAGTTCTTCGGTGAAAAGTTCGATCAGAAGGGTGTTCGACATGGACGAATCAATCTCAAAATACGGTAAGAGGTCAGCATCAGGCGGGTAATGTTGCCGGCTCGGCAGCACTACGGTCTGGCGGTACCTTGTTCTTGTCTATCGGGTAAGCGGGCTGATCTTGTTCAATCGGCCGGCCTTTCTTATCAGTCATCTTGCTGGCTGCATCGCACACTTTGCGTACGAATTGCTCGCCCAGCGTATTACGCTGCTGCATCTGGAATTCGCGCATGAAGCCAACCACGCCGGAACGCTGCACCACTTTCCCGGCTGCATTGCGCAGTTCCGAGCTGACGCCGCCCATCAAGGCAACCTGCTTTTCACTCCAGGTGGCGCAGTCAATGGCGTAGCGGGCATAACGCACGCGGTACTTCCGCTTGGTGGGATCCCCATCCAGATTGGCAACCTGCTGGTCTTCCTTGAATTCCTGCCGCAGCCAGGCATAGATGTAATCCCGCTCGGCGTACTGATCTTCACCTCCTATCGACTTCAGATCGACAGACGCGGTGAAGGCATCGGCGTTGATCACGCTCTGCCATTCGGCTTTTTCATCTTTGGGTGGCCGGGAGTAGCCCGACACATCCGACGCATCTTCAAAGTCTCCACAAGCCGCCAAAAGCAGCGGCAGGGTAAATAATGAAAGCAGGCGTCGGAGCATTTTTCGGCGACTCAGGAAGCGAGCATCGGAAAGCCCAGGGCTTCTCGGGCATCGTAATAGGCTTGTGCCACCTGTCTGGCCAGTGTTCTGACCCGGCCAATATAAGCGGCACGCTCAGTCACCGAGATCGCCCCGCGTGCGTCAAGCAGGTTGAAGGTATGCGAACACTTCATCACCATCTCGTAACCCGGTAAGGCAAGGCCCGCATCCAGCAGACGCTTGGCCTCGGCTTCGAACTCGGTGAACTGCTTGAATAGTAGTTCGACATTCGAATGCTCAAAGGCGTACTTTGATTGTTCGACTTCGTTCTGGAAGAACACGTTGCCGTAAGTGACCGGCCTGCCGTCAGGCAGAGTAGTCCAGACCAGGTCGTAAACGTTCTCGATGTTCTGCAGATACATCGCCAACCGCTCCAGGCCGTAAGTGATCTCGCCCAATACCGGTTTGCAATCGAGGCCGCCTACCTGCTGGAAGTAGGTGAACTGCGTCACTTCCATGCCGTTGAGCCAGACCTCCCAACCGAGCCCCCAGGCGCCAAGCGTCGGGCTTTCCCAGTCATCTTCGACGAAGCGGATGTCGTGAATGGTCGGATCAAGCCCCAGCTCTTTGAGCGACCCCAGATACAGCTCCTGAATATTGTCGGGGCTGGGCTTGAGGGCTACCTGAAACTGGTGATGCTGGAACAGACGGTTCGGGTTCTCGCCGTAACGGCCATCCTTGGGACGGCGACTGGGCTGCACATAAGCCGCACGCCAGGGTTCCGGGCCAATGGCACGCAGAAAGGTTGCGGTGTGGAAAGTGCCTGCGCCCATTTCCATGTCGTAAGGCAGGAGCAACGCACAGCCGTGTTGATTCCAATAGCGTTGCAACGTAAGGATGATTTCCTGGAAAGTCAGCATAGGTCGAAGGTGTTAGTTGAAACGACACGCAAATCGCGCGGTAAGCGCTGGATTGTACTGCGTTTCATTGTGGGGACAAGCCGACCCGCTGGCCAGCCGCGCAAAATGCCGCAGGTGGGCATCTGGATCAGCCGGCGCTGTCTGGCGGTCAGACGCGGCCTTTATAGCCCGGCCTTGGCCCGATCTCGCAGCAGGAACTTCTGCACCTTGCCGGTCGAGGTTTTAGGCAGCTCCCCAAACACAAAGCGCTTGGGGACTTTATAACCGGCCAGCCTGTCACGGCAGAAATTCCGCAACTCGGTTTCATCAATCGAGACAACACCCGGTTTCAGCATGACAAAGGCGCACGGCACCTCACCCCATTTCTCGTCGGGCAACGCCACCACGGCCGCTTCCAGCACGGCAGGATGCTGATACAGCGCAGCTTCCACCTCGATGCTGGCGATGTTCTCACCGCCAGAAATAATGATGTCCTTGCTGCGATCCTTCAGCTCGATATAGCCATCCGGGTGCAAAACCCCCAAATCACCGGAATGGAACCAACCATCCCGAAATGCTTCGGCGCTGGCGGCCGGGTTCTTCAGATAACCCTTCATGACAATATTGCCGCGAAACATGACTTCGCCCAGCGTTTCACCATCGGCCGGTACCGGCTGCATGGTTGCCGGGTCCAGCACCGTCACCGCTTCGAGCATCGGGTAGGCAACCCCCTGTCGGCGCAGGATGGCTGCTTGCTCTGGCTCGGGCAGCAGGCTGAATTCCTCCTTCCACAAGCACAAAGTCGCCGGGCCGTAGGTTTCCGTCAGGCCATACAGATGCTGCACCTTGAAGCCGATCGCCTCAGCCGCACGAATGATCGGCACCGGCACCGGTGCGGCCGCTGCATTGAAATGCACGGTGTGCGCAAACGTCCGGCGCACGGTCGCGGGTGCATTGATGAACAGGCTCAGCACCACCGCAGCCCCACACATATAGTTGACGCCTTGCTCGGCAATCAGCGCGAACATCGTTTCGGCTTCAACCCGCCGCAGGCAGACCGAGGTACCGCCTATTGCCGCCAAGGTCCAGACAAAACACCAGCCATTGCAATGAAACATTGGCAACGACCACAGTTTGACCGTTGCGTGGCTCATCCCGGTTGCCAGGGCATTCGACATGGCATTCAGGTAGGCGCCACGATGGTGATACACCACACCTTTCGGGTTACCGGTCGTGCCCGAGGTGTAATTCAGGCTGATCGCTTCCCACTCATCCTGTGGCGCTGGCCAGTCATAGTCAGGGTCCCCTTCCGCCAGCAAGGCTTCGTAGTCCAGCCCCTGCAGACGCTGCCCGAAATCGGCTTGCGCATCCACGATATTCACCAGCAAGGGCCGGACCTTGACCAGCGCCAAGGCGGCCTGGGCCAGTGGCACGAACTCGCTGTCACACAACAGCACGCGGGCCTCACCATGCTCAAGCTGAAAGGCAATCGTGGCCGGATCCAGCCGGTAATTGAGGGTATTGAGCACCGCGCCACACATGGGCACGCCAAAGTGCGCATCAATCATCGCCGGAATATTCGGCGCCAGAATGGCCACCGTCTGACCTCGCCCG
This sequence comes from Parachitinimonas caeni, assembly GCF_030129945.1. Classification (GTDB taxonomy): domain Bacteria; phylum Pseudomonadota; class Gammaproteobacteria; order Burkholderiales; family Chitinimonadaceae; genus Parachitinimonas; species Parachitinimonas caeni. The sequence continues at coordinate 49,538 of NZ_JARRAF010000027.1, read as the reverse complement.
ATGCCTCGCTGCGCCAACGCGGAAGCCAGGCGACGGCTTCGGGCATACATCTGCGCCCAGCTGAATCGCTGGCTGCCGTGAATCACCGCCGTCTTGTCCGGCCACAGCATGGCACTACGGGGTAAAAACGACAGCGGCGACAGCGGAAGGTAATTGGCAGGATTCTTGGGCAGATCCAGGTCATAAGCAGAAGTCATTTGATGCAAGTCCCGACGGGTCGTGATTTGTTTTCGGAAACAACAGGCCAGACCGACCAGGCAAGCCCATACGAGCAACAACCGGCCCAGCGCATCAAAACCTAGCACAAAGCAGCCACCAACGGGCAAGCGACCGTAATCCGCCCCTTCTACATCGCAATCACTTGTCATACCCAAACCAGGCCGATAGCATCGCCTAAATTGAATATTTTATTTACCACACCACAAAACAAGGACAAATGTCCTGTATTTGGATGAAAAGGAGCTTTTCAATGTCGAATTCTCGCCAGCCATCACTCCCAAGCGACTCTCGGTTGAAAATCCAGATTGCCAAAACTATTTTGGCGATCAGCCTCAGCAGCTGCGCCATGACAAGCCCGCATGCTTTAGCCAGAGATTATTATGTGTCCACACTGGGGCGTGATCATCCGGCAGCGGGTAGTGCGAACGACCCTTTTCTCACCATTCATTACGCCGCCAATCTGGTTACAGCAGGCGACACCGTTTATATCGCCCCAGGACAATATCAATTGGCGCAAACCCTTTACCTCAACAACAAAACCGGCACCGCCGAACTGCCGATTCAATTTATCGCCTTAACCAACCGCAATCGACGCGTAGAAATAGACTGCAGCCTGAAAAGAAACTGTATCTCCATGGCAGGCTCCAGTCATATCAGAATCTCGGGCATTCTATTCAACAGCCCACAGAATGCAGCCCTATACATAGCACGCAACAACAATCATATCCGCATTGACAATAACTCATTTTATTTCACCGGAAAGTATGGTATTCAAATCGATGACAATTTAAATGGCTTACCCGCCAACACCCCCAAAGGGAGCTATCAGATACTGAATAACTACTTTTTGGGCAACAAAGACACGTCGATTTACGCTCGCCAGATTTCCAATTCCACCCTGAGTGAAAACCATATTGATGGCATGCCCTCCCCAACGCCGGTTCAATTAGGCGACGGCATCGTCGTCACCTTGTCGGATGCGGTGGCTATTCGCAGTAACTACATCACCGGCATTCGCGGTCTGCGTGAAGGCAAGCCGCTTTCTGCGATCAAGGTCAAATCCTCGACCCAAGTCACGCTAGTGAATAATGAATTAGCCGATCTTTCCGGTCGTGGTATTCATGTATTACGTGAAGACATGACAAACCCGCCACCCAATCGATTTATCACCATCGACGACAACCGGATCTATGGCGCGGCCAAAATCAACGAAGGCAATAATGACCCGGCCTGCACCAGTGGGGGCTGGCCCGGCGCCATGAATCTATCCGATACGCTTGATGCGGTTATTCAGAATAATATCGTCCACCACAATTTTGGTGAAGGCGTTATTCTGAGCAATGCGCAGAGAGTCATGGTCAGCCAGAATGATTTGCATGACAACTTTGGCACGAATTTATATTTGAATAACGCAGCCAATATCGTGGTCGAGCGAAATTTCATTCACACTCTTTTCGACCCACACCATTTTCGCTGCGGCGCCGCAGCGGGCGGCATCAGCCTTGCCAATGAAACGGATACCAGCCAGAATAATACCAATTATCTGCGACTTGAGAATATTTCGATTCTCAACAATATCGTGCAAGGCGGTCGTTTTGGTTTGAGTTATTACACAGACAATAGCAGTGCTTATTTCCGAGGCGGCATGCGCAATGTACAGGTGCGTAATAACACTGTCGTGGTGAATGGCAATGGCAGCGATAACCGGCCACAGCCGGTATTGGCCATTACCCCGGATACTCAGCATTCCGATAACCTCTTCGAAAATAACCTGTTCAGACAAATGCAAGCGCAAGACCCCCTGCGCAGCATTGGCGTCGCGCAAGGTCATGCTTTCAACCGTAATCTCTGGTTTGGCGGCACCGCCAACGACCCGGTCGGCAGCGCCCCCAACGATGTGCTGGCCGATCCCCTGCTTGCCAACCCCTTGGGTACTGCGGCCTATCACTTCAAGATCAGCCCGGCTTCACCCGCCTATAACGCTGCCTATTATCTGATCAGCAGCAATGCCCCTGCGGTGGACTACTACGGCTCACCCCGCCCGTTCGCCGGCAATGCGGACATTGGCGCCTACGAGTACACCCTGAATCAATAAGCACGGCACGAGGGGGCCACGCCCCCTCAAGCTGCTTGATTTGGCAGGACTTTCCCCCATATTCCAGTTATCTCAGTCACATCGGGAGAACGATCATGCCTCTGGGTAACTGGATGAAAACCACGGTCTTGCTCGCCGCCATTGTCGCTTTGTTCGGTGCGGTGGGCGCCATCATGGGCGGCAAGGCTGGCATGCTGCTGGCCTTGCTGTTTGGCGGGGGGATGAGCGTATTTTCGTACTGGTTTTCGGACAAGCTGGTCTTGCGGCTGTACCACGCGCAGGAGGTTAACGCCCACAACGCACCCTACCTTTACCACATGGTGCGGGAGCTGGCACAACGGGCCCGGCTGCCGATGCCCAAGGTCTACCTGATCAACGCCGCCCAGCCCAACGCCTTTGCTACCGGCCGCGACCCTGACCACGCTGCCGTAGCCGCCACCACCGGCATCATCGACCTGCTGAGCGAGAGAGAATTGCGCGGCGTGATGGCGCACGAGCTGGCCCACGTCAAACACCGCGACATTCTGATTTCGACCATCGCCGCCGTGCTGGCCGGCGCTATCTCGGCACTCGCCAATTTCGCCATGCTGTTTGGCGGGCGCGACGAAGACGGCCGCCCAATCAACCCCTTGGCAGGTATCCTGGTCGCCTTGCTGGCACCCCTTGCAGCCATGCTGATCCAGATGGCGATCTCACGGGCCCGCGAGTTTGAAGCAGACCGGGGCGGCGCGGAAATCTGCGGCGATCCGCTCGCGCTGGCCAGCGCCTTGCAGAAAATCGACTACTACGCCCGTGGTGTGCCTCTGCCCAGCGCCGACGCCCACCCGGAAACCGGCCAGATGATGATCATCAACCCCCTGAGCGGTGGCAGCATCGCCTCTTGGTTTTCGACCCACCCCGCCACCGAAGAGCGCATTGCCCGTCTGCGCGCCATGCGGCGCTAGGGGCTTGGTCAGATCACCGCCATGTGGATCCATCATGGAAACGAACCGGTAAAAATCCCTGCAACCAATTGGCGCCCGTTGTCACTCACGTCTTGATAGCCGATTGCCAGCCGAGCAATCGCAGACCATTCGACCAATACCATTACCGAGAGATCGACACCATGCTGCAAATAGCCCCCCACGTTGGCCTGACCCAAACCCAGTTTGAATCGCTGTTCAGTGAAGATGCCAGCCAGATTGATGCCAGTGCCGTTGACCGACTGGCCGACACGGCCGCTCAAGGTAACTCCACCAGCATCGACATGCTGCTGAATCTGGCGCTGCGCCAAGATGACATTGGTGAGCAGGCTCAGGCAAAACTGATAGAACTTCACTCAGGCGACCGGGAAGACATCAGCAGCATGGTCGGTCAGTCGAGCGTTGCCCTCTATGAAACGATGGGGCACAAAGATGACGGCAACCGCATGACCAGCTCATCCGCTTTGCTGCATATGGCGGCGTCCAGCGCGCACTGTGGCCCCGTAGCGCGGCAGGAAATTCAGAAGACCATTCAGAACAACCTGAATTTCAGTGTCATCCAGAAGCTCGATAACATCATTGAAGCCAATGAGGAGTTGGGTATCCATGCAGATCACCATGATCGGATCAAAGTCATGGACACCCGCAAAGGCTTTTGTGGCGAATGCTCGGATGCTGTGATGGCATCCCTCAATCAAAATGGCATGGCACCCGCCTTTCAAAAGGTCAACCCAACCAGCACCCACTATTTTGTATTGAGCCACGACAAGCAAACCATCATCGAGCCCTCATACAAGCAGATGTTCTTCAATGCCCAAAACAATCTGGAACAAGACCAGGAACGGATTGACCTGCTGAAAGCGTTGCCAGACGTGTTCTATGGCAGCAAAGCAGACTTCGATGCCACCATCGACCACGTTTGCGACCTCCTGAATATTTCGGGCGGGGAAAAAGCGGCACTGAAAGCGCATTGGAATACCGACGCTCTCTAGCCATGTGCATGGAAAGAAGGAGGGGGCTAAGCAGCCCCCCAAGATAACCTCCAGCAAGGTGTACTGACCTACACCAACGTCTCCACCACCTCCGGATGCCCCAGGAAGTCGCGGGGGCTGGCGCTGCGGCCGTAGGCGCCGCTTTGGTGGATGACGACGAGGGCGCCGGGTTCGGCTTTCGGGAGTGCCATCTTGTCGCCGAGCAAATCCAGAGGGGTACAGAGCGGGCCGACCACGGAAGCAACTTCGGTTTCGGGGCCGCCGCCGATGATGCTGACCGGGTAGTTTTTGCGCAGCACCTGTCCGAAATTGCCCGAGGCTGCCAGATGGTGGTGCATGCCGCCGTCAGTCACCAGAAACACCTGACCGCGTGACAGTTTGCGATCAACTACCCGGCAGACGTAGTAACCCGCCTCGCCCACCATATAGCGTCCCAACTCGATCACCACCGATGCGCCCGGTGCGTCGGTGGCCAGCTGCTCGGCCAGTGCATTGAGGTTCTGCTTGATTGGATCCACTGTCAGCGGTTGGTCGCCGGGGAAGTACGGGATGCCGAAGCCGCCACCCAGATTCAGCACCTTGAGCGGCTGATCAATCTCCGCCGCCAGCCGCAGTGCCAGCGCGTAGCTTTTCTGCTGGGCGTCGATGATGGCGTCGGCTTTCAGGTTCTGCGACCCGGCAAACAGATGAAAACCTTCAAACTGCAGGCCCAGCTGGTGAATCTCGCGCAGTAGCGCCGGCACGGCCTCGGCATCGACGCCAAACTGTTTGGCACCGCCCCCCATCTTCATACCCGAGGCCCGCAGATCGAAGTCGGGGTTGACCCGCACCGCCACCCGCGCCGGCACGCCGAGCTTTTGCGAGGCCGCAGCCAGAATTGGTAGCTCGCGTGGCGACTCCACATTGATCAGCACGCCCGCCGCGACGGCCTGTGTCAGCTCTTCGGCCCGCTTGCCGGGGCCGGCAAAGCTGATTTCACGCGGCACCATGCCGGCATCGAGCGCAATTTTCAGCTCGCCGGCCGAGGCCACATCCAGACCATCGACCAGCCTTGCCATATGCCCGACCAGCGCGGGCATCGGGTTGGCCTTGATCGCGTAATGCAGCTGGATGCGTGGGTCCAGCCCCTGCCGCAAGGTGGCTACGCGCTGGTCGAGCAGGCTGCGGTCGTAGATATAACAGGGCGTCTGGCCGAGCCGCTCGACTATGCGGGATAAGGGCTGGCCGTTAACGTCGAGGTCTCCGGCCAGGGTAAACGGTGAATGCAAGGGTGCGTTCATGCTGTCAGCTCCTGAGTCTGTTGCAGGCGCTCGGCCAGCAGTTTGCGGTCAATCTTGCCGTTTGGATTGCGTGGCAAGGCTTCAGTCACCAGCTCAATCCGGCTCGGCACCATATAGGCAGGCAATCGCTGGCGGCACAGCGCCTGCAGGCTGGCGACGGTCACCTCGGCATCGGCCTTGGGCCAGGCCACCACGGCTATCGCCTGCCCCAGCGTCGCATGCTCGATGCCAAACGCAGCCACTTCGGCCACCACCTGGGTGGCGTAGAGGATCTCTTCGATTTCCGTCGGGCTGACGCGATAGCCCGAGGTCTTGATCATCTCGTCGCGGCGCGACACAAAGTAGAGAAAGCCGTCTTCGTCCATCCGCACGGTATCGCCCGAGAACACAGCCATTTCCGGCAGCACCAGCCCACCTTCACGTCCCGGCAGTGGCTTGAAGCGCTCGGCCGTCTTGGCAACGTCGTTCCAGTAACCCAGGCTCACCAGCGGGCCACGGTGCACCAGCTCTCCTGGCTGATTGGGGCCGCAAGGCTGGCCGTCGTCGTCGAGGACCAGGATCTCGGCATTGGGAATGGCTTTGCCGATGGAGTCGGGCCGGCGATCCACTTCTTCAGGCGGCAGATAAGTCGAGCGGAAGGCTTCGGTCAGGCCGTACATCAGATAGGGCTTGGCGGTCGGCGCCTTGGCGCGTAAAGCGTCCAGCGTCGGCCGGGGCATCTTGCCGCCGGTATTGGCGAAGTAGCGCAGGCTGGCTGCAGCTTCAGCCGGCCACTCGATCTGCGCCAGCTGCATCCACAGCGGCGGCACGCCGGTCAGGCCGGTGACTTTTTCTTTGGCCATGACGGTGACGACTTCCTGCGCTGTCAGGTAGTTGAGCAGCACCACCCGGGCCCCGACCAGAAAGGCCGTGGTCAGCTGCGAGAAACCGGCATCGAAGCTCAGCGGCAGCGCCGACAGGATGGTGTCGCCCTCGCTGTTGCCCAGATAGCTGGCCACGCTCTTGGCACCCGTCACCATATTGCGGTGTGAGAGCACCACGCCCTTGGGTTTGCCGGTGCTGCCCGAGGTATAGAGGATGGCGACCATATCGCTGTCGATGACGCGATGGCAGGCCGGCGCCGGCTCAGCCGCCGCAATCACCTCAGACCAGCGATGTTCATTGACGCCGGCTACTCGCGGTGCGCCCGGCTGGCCGTCAATCAGCACCACCTCGCGCAGATCAGGGCAGTCGGCCAGTGCGGACTTGAGCTGGTCGTAGCGGATCGACGAGGTGACCAGCATCTTCACATTGCAGTCGCGCAGGATATAGGCCACCTGCTCGGGTTTGAGCAGGGGGTTGAGCGGCACAAACACGCCGCCGGCGCTAGCGGTGCCAAAGCAGGCGGCGACGTGCTCGAAGCCCTTGGCCAGGAATACGGCGACCCGTTCCTGCCGGGCCAACCCCAGCCGTAACGCCCCGGCGGCAAAGCGCTCGACCAACCCGGCCAGCCCGGCGTAGTCGAGCGAGTCGGCGCCCAGTGTCAGCGCGGTGCGGCCAGGCAGGATGCGGGCGCTGTGTTCAATCAGATGCTGCAAAAGATGGATGTCTTGGTATCGCATGGCAGTGTGAACTCTCTTGGTTTTTCTGCGCGGCTGGCGCAGTCGGACAAATCAAGCGGCAAAGCCTCCCCCTGCCGCCCAGACCGGCGAAGGGCCGGTGCGGGAAGCGGTCAGTTTTAGGCACTGTTGACATTTTATTTCCGGATCGCGTTTCGTCGGATTTGGGCCTGGTGCAAGGCGAAAAGCGCGCCGCTTAGTGGGCTAAGCAAGCGATTTTTAACGCAGCAGCGGGCTCAAATCCGGCGAAACCCTCCGGGCCGGGTCGATTTTTGGGGCATGGCGTCGTTAGGGTTCGCTTATTTAGCTCGCTAAACTACTCTCACCCTGCCTAGCCCTGCCCCAAAACTCGGCCCGGCGCGACCGGAAACAAAACGTCAACAGCGCCTAGGGGAAAGGAGAACTACTCGCCGCCGGGAGTCGCCGTCAGGCTGGCGAACAGCATGGCCAGCGTACGGGCCTGTTCGAACAAACGCTTGAAGGGCAGGCCATCGACGTAGCCATGCGCGGCGGCGATCTGCACCGCATCCCGCGCCAGCTGGTGGGCGGTTTCGACGATGAAGCTGCCGCCACCGGCCTCACGACAGGCAGCGTCCTGATCGGTCAGCGTCTGCAGCAGATAGAGCCGGCTGGCATCGGCGGCCAAGGCCATATCTGCCAGACGCAGCGAAATGGCCTGATGCTGGTAGATCGGCTTGCCAAACGCCTGTCGGGTTTTGGCGTAGTCCATGCCGTGCCGCAGCTGCGCACGCTGTACCCCGCACAACAAACCGCCATGCAGGCCCCATAGCCAGCGCCGGGCGTTATCGGCGGTTGCTGGCGTCCATTGCTGTGGCTGCAGGCGCCCCGGTATATCGGCTGCCCTCAAGGTCTGCTGGCAGGCGCCGGCAAATCCGAGCAGCCCCGTCTTCGTTTCATGTTTCCAGCCCGTCTGCAGCTCGGCAGCGGTCAGCGGGCCGAGCACCTGCGCGGCCTGCCAATCCAGCACCAGCGCCCCCGTGCTGGCCGGTGCCGGCCAGGGAGACAGCGCCAGCCATTGCCGGCCACGGCCGGTGCCCTGTTCAATAAACAGATCCAGCTGCAGCGCCTGGACATGGCTGGTCGGGTACACGGTACCAGCCAACCGGGCCACTGCCGCGGCAGTAATCGGCGCCAGACCTCGCCAGGCCAGTTCCGGGCAGACCGCCGCCAAGGTCTCGGCGATCAGGAATAGGGTGAGCGGGGCATCGGCCACCAGTTCATCCTCGGCCGCCAGCAACAGACCTGGTAGATCCAGCTCCTGCAAACGTTCCAGCAGCTGGCTGCGCTGTTCCGGGCTGAGGGCCGGACCGCGTTTGCTGTGTTCGGCATCAGCGGCGAAGCGATCCACCACTTCCAGCAAAGGGGCGAGTGCTTCCGGCATGGCCAGATCGAAGTACTGGCGATCTGTGGCCAGCATGTCCTTGTGCGTCATCATGCGGTCCTCCTGCCAGCAAAGTCGTAGGCGCGGGCAATCATCAGGCGTTGCATATCGCCGGTCCCTTCCAGAATGTCGTATGCCTTGGCATCACGGTAGAACTTGGCAAGACGCCCATCGGCCGCCAGGGCCTGCAACGGGAACAGCTGCATCAGGTCTTGCGCCAGTTGCATGGCCAGGGTCGAGGCGTAGGCTTTGGCCATCGACGCATCGAGCGAAGCCCGCTCCCCCCGGTCGTAACGCCAAGCGGCACGATAAGCCAGCATGCGGGCCGCCTGCAGGCGCTGGCGATAGCTGCCGAGCTTGTCGGCCGCCGCAGCCCGCCCGCTCAGGCTCAGGCTGTCGCGCTCGGGGCCGGCCAGCAGGCTGCCGGCGTATTCGAGCGCACCGGCGCAGGAGCCGATGATCACCGAGGTCAGCACCGGTCGCATGTAATCCCAGGCGCTCTGGGCGCCGGTAAAAGCATCAATCGTCGGACCTTTGCTGCCGTCGTGACCGAGCATCGCCGTCTTGTGAACCCGGCAATCGGTAAACGAGAGCTGCGCCAGCTGACTTCCGCGCAGCCCCAGCATGTCTTCGTTGCGGACGTGGGCAAAGCCCGGCGTCGTGGCATCGACCATGAAGGCCCGAATACCGAAGCGACCGCGCTTGCGATCGACCGAGGCGAACACCACGATCACATCCGAGCGGCCACCATTGGTGATAAAACACTTTTCGCCATTGATCAGATATTCCTCACCATCGGCCGTTGCGGTCGTGGTCAGGGCGGTGGCATCCGAGCCTACGGCGGGTTCGCTGATGGCAAAAGCCCCCCATACCGGCCGGCCGGCGCCAATAAAGCGGGCAAAAAAGGCCCGGCGCTGGTCTTCTGTCCCCAGCGACAGCACGGGGGGCATCGACAGGCCCGGCCCCGGCAGACCAATGCACAGACCGGGACAGATGGCGCCGATACGCTCGAACACCAGCGTGCGGCGCAGGGCGGTGGCAGTCAGTGCCGAGCCACCATATTCGACCGGAATCATGAAGCGATTCACCCGGTCGATGCCGAAGCCTTCCAGCAAGGCCGAGTCGATGTCACCGGTCTTGTCGGTAGCCATGACGTAGCCCGGCAGTTCGGCGATCAAACGGTCAATGGCGGCAGCGCCCTCCCTGTCATCCGCCCGGATCGCTTCCCACAAGCGTTGTCTGTCGAGTTTCAAGCTAGTCTCCTCTGAAACTGTTCAAACCCTGTTGCCTGCTAGCGGCACACGGCCAGGGCCACACAGCGCCTGAACAGGTTTCCAGAACGGCGGCCGCTCAGGCCGGCTGGTGTTGTTCGGAATAAACGCGCAACAGCTCTTTGACGGGAATGCCCTCGATGGTCATGCCGTCATAGAGGCTGTCGGCAATGGCCACGTCGGCAAAGCTGGCCTTGGCGATCTTGGCGCCGTCGAAACGGACGTGCTCGAAGTTGGCTTTCTCGAACGAGACATACTCGAACTTGGTGTAAGCCAGCAGACACTCGTCGAACTCGCTGTCCGACATATTCACGTCCGATGCCATGATCTGGTGTTCGCAGTTGTGGAGAGTGATTGCGCTCATGCTTTTGCTCCTTCAGTGGTCAAGTGGGGGGAAGTCAGAGAAGATGCCGATCCGTCACCTGCCACTTCGGGCCGGTTGCCGGGCAGGCGGAATTCGCTGCGACAGCGCAGCAATACTGCAATCGTGGTGATGCCAAACCCGCCAAGCAGGCCGATCCAGACACCCAGCAGGCCATGCCCCAGCACAATTGCGGCCAGCCAGATGCCACCAGCCGTGAACAGGCCATAGCCGACCACGGACAACGCCAGCGGCGAACGGGTCACGCCAATCCCGCGCAGGGCGGCAGCGCTGACGATGATGATGGTCTCGAACAGGAAGAGCACACCGGTTGCCGGCATCACCCCCCGCAGCAGCGCGGCCAGCTGCGGTTCAGCCGCACGCGGCCCCAGCAGCAGGGAAGCGGCCTGCAACGGCCACAAGGCAAAGGCGGCCGTCACAAACAGCGCCAGCACCGCCCCCAGACCAATCGCCTGCCAGCAGGCGGCGTTGCGCCGGGTCAGCTCACCGCTGCCATCGTGAATGGCCACAATCTGGCTGCAGGCCTGCCCCAGCCCCAGAGGCAGCACCAGACAGACGCCCAGCCATTGCAGACCGGCCAGGTGGGCATCGCCCGTCGTCAGGCCGAACGCCCCCGCCGTCAGCGACGAGAACAGCAAGGCACCGGCTTCCAGAAAAAACACCATGCCGATCGGCCAGCCCACCGCCAGCAGCCGCAACAAGCCGGCGCGACCGGCCAGCACCCGCCGCAGGAATGACAGCGGCTCGATCTTGAGCGCCGCCTGTTGCCGGCAGCACAGCCAGCAGGCACCGAACATCAGCCAGTTGGTGGCAGCAATCACGCCGGTAATCGCCAGGCTGGCATGTACGGCATCGCCCTTGGCGGCAGCGACCGCCATGATGGCCAGCAGTACCGTCAGCACCGAACCAACGCTGTAGATGATCGAAATCAGCCCCGCCCGACCCGACATCGAAAAGTGCATGCGATAGGCGCCGGTCAGCACATTCGGAATCACCCCCAGCGCCGCCACCCAACCAATCTGGTGCGCCAACGCCACCACTGGCGGCGGATTATGAGAAACCTCCACAATCCAGCCAGCCGCCAGCGACACCAGCAGCAAGGGCAGCGCCAGCAGCAGGGCCAAGGCCATGCCGTCTGCAATCACCCGTCGGTACGCCGCCTGATCCCCCGCGCCCAGCTCACGGCCGGCCAGCGGGTAGAGCGCCGTCAGTACGCCAATCGACGCCGACAGCGCCGTCATATTGATGGTCGCCACCTGTGAGAACGTGGCGAAGTAGAGGCCCCCCAGTTTGCCCATCAGACCGAACACGAAGAAGTTCAGCACCACCGGCGCAAACTGCGCCAGCGTGAGCTTGGATGTGAGCAGGGCCAGCGTCGCCAGCCCGCTACGGGGTGTTGCCGTCGAATCGTTCAAGATGTCCTCCGCTTCTTGCTTGTTTGGTTTTTGCCCCCGCAACGGTCAATCGTTGCGGATTCATTCGCCGGCTACACGTACCTGCCACAGTGCCGCTGCCGTACAGCCCCCCAGCCCCAGCCCCCAACTCAGCACCAGCCGGCCATCCAGCTCGGGCCGTTGCGGCAGGGTGGCCAGCAATTTCGCCAGCCGGTAGGGCGTATCGGCCGCGCCGAGATAGGCATTGGCGTCGATGGGCCATTGTTGGGCGGCCGACAGTCCCAGCCCTTGCGCCACTTCCGCCCGCAGCTCGGCACGCAAGCCCTGAGGCAGGCATAAGGCCAGATCCCCTGCCCGCAGCTGACGGCGCTGCAGCAGGCTCTCGACCGTGCCGACAATCTCTGCCGCCAGCCGGCTGCGGTCCGCCAGCGGATCAAGCAGGCTGTAGGGGTCGTAAGCCTGCTCGAACTGGCGGAATTCGTGATCGAGCAGCACCAGTGCCGACAGGGAATCCGGCACCGCTGTGCTCGGCTGCATCAGCAGGGCGACGGCGGCATCCGACTGCAGGGCCGTCGCGCCGACCAGGCGTGGAAACGGCGGCAGCCATTTCTCGCCCGCCACCAGCAAACCGGCTTGCAAAGCCGGGTCGGCCCGCAAGCTGGCCTCGGCCACCGCCAGCGCCTGATAGAACGACGCCCCCTGACATTGCGCGATGGCCAGCGCATGCGCCTTGGTCAGCCCGCATTCGCTGATCAGCCGGCAAGGCGTCGAGAGCACCAGGTCTTCATCAATCGCCGTATGACTGTAGATGGCCAAACCGCACCGTGCTGGCAGATCTGGCTGCTTGCTGAGCAGCCCCTGCACCGCCGCCACGGCGAGTTCGGACTGGGTCTGGCCCGTTGCCTCGACAAACACCGCATCAGACTCGCCTTGCCAGAACGGACGCAGCGCCTCGCTATAGCGGGCCGGCGCAATGCCGTAATCCGCCATCAGGCCCAGATGGGCGCGCTCGTAATCGCCCATCTGTGGTTGCAGGGCATCCTGCAGGGGCCAGTCATGCCAGGCCCGATGCCGGTCGGGCAGGGCCACACTGGCAGCCGTCAGGCTGAGCAGTGGCTCAGTGCGCATGGGTAGCCTTCTGCTGCAGAAAATCGCGCAGGGTCAGGAACTGGCCGAACAGCTCGGCAGACAGCTCTTCAACGTCGATGGCGATACCGAAGGTGGATTCAATCGCCATCAGCAGATCGACCACGCTCAATGAGTCCAATCCAAGCTCATACAGGCTGGTCTCGTCGGCAATGGCGCTGGTCGGCAGGTCGAGCTTCAGCACGTCCAGCACACAGCGTTTGAGGCGCTCGTCGAGGTTGCTGGTCACTTCCATTACAGCTTGATTCATCGCGTTCTCCAGATAGTGGGCGTACAGCGTCCTGAGCAGGCCGCAGCAAGCGGCCGGCTTGGGCGCAGACAAGGGTTAATCAGTCAGTTACATCGGTCGGCCCCGGCTCGCTGTCACGCAGCAAGCTCGCGGGCGGATCCTCAAAGTGGTTCGCAGACGATGCGGGTCTCGAAGGTCTCGGTCAGCTGGTTCAGGCGCTGGTCGAACTGTGTTTCATCCGCTGCCGTGAAAATCATCAGACCCCGGTAGTCGGTGCAGTGAAAGCTCGGCGCCTTCACATCGCCGGGCTTGGCATAGATGCGGGCCAGCTGGATCCAGTCTTCGGCAAAGGCATCTTTGCCCGGAATATCGGCGATGCGCACGGTGTCGTTGCCACGGAAGCCGATCAAGCCGGCCAGCTGGTCGATCGCCCGGAACCGGCCCAATGCCTCCCGGGCCCGGCCCTGTTCAATCGCCAGAGCGGCGTGCGACAGGTTGATGCCGAACTGGGCTTCAATCATGTGGACAATGCCGCCACCACCTGGGCGGATGGCCATTTCCACGAAAACGATCTCGTCACGATCCGACACGAAGGCTTCGAGGTGGGTCACACCGTTCTGCAGGCCAAAGCCGGCAATCACCTGCTCGGAGAAGGCCTTGAGGCGGTCGTGCAATTCGCCCTGCACCAGCATGCGGCACACCATCGGCGCCCCCGAGCTGAAGTCGATATTGCCCATGCCGGGCAGATAGGGCGCGATGGCGGTGAACAGCACTTCGCCGTTCTGCACGATGGAGTTGGTGTGGTAGAGGATGCCTTCGATGTACTCCTCAGCCTCGAAGCTGTCGGCGGCCCGTTCGGTGGCATACCAGCGCTCCAGCTCGGCAGCGTTGCTGATGAAGGACACTTTTTTCGAGCCCAGGCCATCACGCGGCTTGACCACCAGCTTGCCGTATCGGGCCAGCAGATCAGCCACGGCAGCACGGTCGCTGCAGCAAACAAACTGCGGCACGCGGATGCCCTTGGGCCCCAGGCATTCCTTCATCCGCACTTTGTCGCGGTAGAGCATGGCGTCTTCGTAGCGCAGGCCGGGCACCCCGAGCTTTTCGCGCAGCTGGGCGGCGAATTCGATAGTGGGCTCATCCAGCGTGGCGATCGAAGTGATGCCGGCTTCACGGTGATAGCGCTCGGCCAGCGCGAAGACACCTTCCTTGTCGGCCCAGCGCACGGCTTCAACCGTGCAATTGGGCAGATTGGTGAAGTGGTGGACGGTTTCCTTGTCGGCAAACAGCAGGATCGGCCCTTCAAAGCGCTTGAGGATCGACTCGCCGTGCAGGTCGGCAAAGCTGAACTCATCGCGCCGGGACAACACTAGGTGATAGCTCATGGTGGGGCTTTCTTCGATTTATTCCGGGGTGCCCTCGGTGGCACCGGACGGAAGGAGGTTGAAAATCAGTCCGCTCACGCCTCAGTGGCGGGTGAGGGGTTTGGCCAGACATAACTCACCGTCGTCATCCAGCTGCGCCGGATAGCAGTCGGCCAGCAGGGCACCGAACACGCCGGGCATCGACGCCGTCCAGATCAACACCCGCACCGGTCGGCCAAGCCGGTTGGCGTGGCGCACGCCCGTCAGCAAGCCGTTGAGGGCTTCCGCTGACGATAGATGCGCCCGCTGACTGACCCCGGTGTTGTCGCTGGGGGCGGCCAGCGCCTGGGCGATGCGGGTCACGACATCCTCGGCCAGCGGCTCGCCGATGATCAGCTCGACCGGATGCTCTTCTGCCTGCGCCCGCTCCAGCAGCGGCAGGGCCACTTTGAGCACGCCATCCACCAGCAGGTCGGCCAGTCGCTGCCGGGGCTGTTGCCAGATCGGTGTGGTATCGGCCGCCAGCAGGTGCTTCCAGCCCACGACCTTGGCGATGCCCTGGCGGTCTTCTGCCGGCGCCGAGATCAACACGGCGCCAGCGGCATCGCCGAAATTCACCAGATCGGCATAGCCACGGAAGAAGGGTTGAATCCATTTATCTGACGCCGACAGCAGCACCCGACCGCCCAGCAACGGGCCGCTCAGATAGGCCGCAGACAGGGCCAGCGCCGCCGGCACAGCCCCTACGCCAAGCTGCGACAAGGCTTGTACGACGCGGCTTTTCGGGCTGCAGCTGTTCTTGACCCGCAGGCAGTTCGACGCAACGATGGACTGGCTCAGCGTTGCCTGGCAGTGCAGAACCCCCCCGGCCGTGGCGACGGTGCCTTCAGGCAGCGCTGCCGCCAATGCCCGCGCAGCCACTTCGGCCATTTCACCGCTGCAGCGCTCGCTGGCTTCCACCGGCAAGGCATAGTCCGGTGCCTGCCATTGGTCCGCCCAGACCGGCGCTGCCGGTGGTCGGGAAAAGCTGCCCGAGGGCCCCAGCAGATGCTTGTAGATTTCGGGAACCTCGCTGCCCAGCGGGCTGGCAACCGCCCGCGCCGGAGCACGGTAAAGGTTGATGGCTTCAATCAAGAGACTCATGGCTACCTCCCTTCAGCAGTGGCACCCGGTGGCAACAGGGTGAAAGCGGCATATGCGCCATTGTTGGATTGCGCCGCCGCCAGCACCGGGTGGCCTGCGGCCAGATGCTCGAATCCGGCATCGACCAGATTGATGGCCAGGTTGGCACAGCAGGCGTGGCCGCGTCGGCGGGTGTTTTCGGTAAACATCTGGTGGTCTTCGGCCCCCAGGCTGCGACCGAGAGACAGCCACAACGGCGCCTCGGAATTGGTAGGCAGGAAGATGCCGATGTCGCGCATCGTCAGCCTGGCCTGTTGCAGCGCCTCGGCCGTAGCGGTCTTGGTATAGGCCCAGTTGAAGGTGCCGTGCAGCGCTTCGAACTGCGGCGACGCTGGCCCCCCGTCCAACTTGGGGAAATAGCGCAGGCAAAGTGAGGCCAACCGGCCCAGCCCCTCACCCCGCCCGATCAGCAGGGCCGAGCTGCCGTCACTCTGGATGCCCTGATCCTTGCGCAGGCGGAAGGGCTCGTCGAACACCCGGTCGGCGGTGACGATGGCCACGTAATGCGCATCCGGGTCGGATTGCAGCAAGGCACAGGCAGCTTCGATCGCCGCAAATACCGAGGCACAGCCAAGATGGGTAATGCCGAAGGCCAGCTTGGGCTGCAGATCAAACGCTGCAGCCAGCTCGGCCACCACGGAGCGAGGCGGTTCGGGAATGCTGAAAGGCTGTGTGTTGGCGTGGATCAGATAGTCCACCTCCCGCGCAGCGATACCCGCGCGCTTGAGCAACCGCTCGAAAGCCGCCATCGACAGGGAAAGATCGCTTTCGCCTTCCCCCATATGAAAATAGCGGCATCCGTTGCTGATCAGCGCCTGCACCAGCTCGGGTGCGACGCCGAGCAGCGGCGCCCAGTCGCGTACATCGACCGGCGTACCTGGCAGGTAATAGTCAGCGGCAATAATGCCGTAGGGGTTTTGATACATGGGGCCTCCTCAAGTCTTAGGCTCTGGTGAGGTTTTATTTCCGGATCGCGACCGGAAACAAATCGTCAACAGAGCCTGCAGGTCAGGGCATCGTCCTGCGATGCCGCCAGATGCTCGGCCAGCCAGTCGGCATAGCAGGCACCCTGTTCGGAAATGGCCGTCGGATGCAGTCGACCGAATTCTTCACGGGTGATGTCGAAGCACACCCGATCCAGCCGCTCGCCAGCCATGACATGCCGGTGTCGCAAACGCCCGACCTCGGTCAGCCCGGCCTTGCGATGCACCTGAATGGACGGCCGGTTCGATGCAACGACCCAGGTGGACATCACGCTACGGTCCAGATCGTAAAACCCGGTCGCCAGTGCATTGATAAAGGCTGCCGTCGTGATATGGCGCGGCCCGTTCTGCAAGTCGCCACGCAGGCCAAAGACCTCGGCCGAGCCCATCGGGTTGTCGATGTCCACCATGCACATGAAGCCAATCGGCCGTCCTTCGGCATCACAATAAAAACGCGCCCAGTTCTTCTTGCTGCTGACCAGGGCCTGCAGCTGCAATCGGCTCAGCTTCTGCCGACCACTGCCGAAGTCGAGCCAGCCATGCACATTGGCCGGCTCCAGCCACTGTTCGAGCAGGGCGACGTCATCCCCTGTCAGGGGTTTGAAGTACACATCAGGAAGCATCATGGTCTTGTCCTCACCCACCGCCTGCGCCCCAGCATCCCACCGCTGGCCACGCAGCCGGCTTGTCATTCAACTGCAGCCACTTCAATCACGGCCGCGCCAAAACAACCGGCCACTCCGCTGGAAAACAGCAGGTGGAATCCCGGCGTATTCAGGGCATTACTGTCTTGCAAATTGATGGGCGCATCGGCACCGAAGGCATGGCCAAGCCGGGCGATATTGGCGTCGTAAATCTTCTCGACCGGCAATTTCAACGCCGCTGCGATCTTGTGCCAGCCGGGCAGATTGCTGTTCTGCGGTTGCAGGCTGCAGACCTGCTCGGGGCCGATCTGTGCCTGTTGCATGGCCTTGCGGATGACTGAAATCGCCGACCAGAAGTAGCGATCGTTCGCTTCGTAAACGCCCTGGTTGCTGGCGCCACGAAAAAAGCGCGGGTCGTTGTAGGTCACAATCGAGCGGATGGCGGCCCCGCCCTGGCGTGAGATCCACAATGCCGAGGCGGCATCGCTGTGAATGGCGCTGGCATCAATCACCCGCATGTCTTCGCGCAAGATCAGGTCTGCCCCGATCACAATGGCGTGTTCAAGCGAGGGATCACTGGCAAACAGCGCCTCCAGCACGCGCAGCGAATGCAGCAAGGACACGCAGTTCTGCTGCGACACCGAGAAGGGGCGCGCCCGCGTCAATCCCCCCTGCCGCGCCAGCTGCAGGGCCATGCTCTGCGGCGGCATCAGGGCGTTGCTCTGGTTGGTGTGAAACCAGATCAGGGCCCCGACGGATTCGGCCGGCGCCGGCGCGTCAGCCAGCAGCTGGTCGAGCGCCTTGCCCGCCATGTTGTACAGCGTCTCGCCTGCTGCGGCCTGATAAGACCGGGCACCGCTATCGCACAACGCTTGCGTGGCTTCCCTTGTGTAGCCATGGCGCTGGCACCAGTCGGCAACCTGCCCGGTGTGTGGCGGTAAGTAATAAGTACTGCGGACGATTCCTGGCATGGCGGCCCCTCAGTTACGCAAGGCCGATGCCACACCGGCATCGCCAGCCAGCCGTACTTCACAGGACTCCCAGCCCTGGCCGGCAATCAGCGCCTCTGCACTGTGGCCCAGCGCCTTGAGCGTGACGTCGTCGATGCTGAACCACAGCGCCACGCTCTTTTCGATACCCACCTGCATCGGCTCGTGCAGACGGTAGCAATGGACACCCAGCCGGCGGATCAGCCGCTCAAACCCTACCGTGGTGGCAAAAACAAAATGGTTGATCCGGTTTTGCAGGGCATAGGCGACGATGGCCTTGATCAGCTGACGGGGCACATCGGTAAAGCCAAAGCCGTGGCGGGGTGCCTGGGTAACCGCAAAGCGGCTGATCTCCATGATGGCGGTGTCGCGAGGGGCGGCATGCGCGCCAAGCAACTGGGGAAAGGTGTCGCGCAGCATGTAGGGGCCGGTAGTAGGCAGCAGACGGCAGCAGCCCGCAATTTCGCCATCGGCCTGTCGGGCGATGATGTGAACCGGGTTGCAATGATCGTAGTCGTCCTTTTCCAGCCCATTCTGAGTTTGCACATCCCATTCCAGGCGGCCACGGAATACTTGGCAGCGCAAACGAAACAGGTCTTGCAAATCGACATCCGAATGGTCGGGGTACTGACTTAATACCGCCAGGGCACTGGCTTGGGCTGCAAAATTCAGACTCACGGTCGTTTCCTCCTATGACCGCAATCAAACCGCAACGCCGAACCTGTCACTAGCTGGCAAAAGCGACAGGGTAAAATGTCCCGATTTTAAAATTGATCTTTTATCAATACAAAACAATCACTTACAAACAATAAATTCTTCAAAAGTTCGCCAAATAGAAAAAGCAGGATAACTATTTACATTTTAAATAAGTACAAATAAACAAAATCCATTCCAGGCAAGCTGGCGTTTCTGACAGGTGTCCCGACTGCCCAACCATTATTTAAATAGACAAGAAAATGATTCTTGTTTGACAGGTGCCGGCACACCCTCTTGCCAAGGCAGCTGGGCCTGCTGGCCAGCGTGGGGGAAAATCATCGGAGAGACCCTGCCCGGCACTCAGCAAGGGCTGGGTTTTGTTGAGGTAAGGTTTGCAGAACCTGGTAGTCGGATCAGGAAGGATGGAGATACGAAGGGAAATGGGGCCATCACGGCAGGCCGTTGCAACGGCCTGCCGGAATGGGTTTCAGGGATGTACCAGCCCCAGCGAGACCGCACGGGCTACCGCCTGCCGGCGGTTATTGACGCCGAGCTTGCGAATGACGTTGTCGAGATGAAAACGCACGGTGCGCTCGGAAATCGTCAGGATCGCCGCCGTTTCCCAGGCCGTTTTGCCGGCTGCGGCCCAGGTCAGGCATTCCTGCTCGCGCTCGGTCAGTGCCGCACGCGGGATCTCCATCTGATGCTGGTCCAGCACCAGCCGGCGCACGACCTCGTAGGTGTAATTCGCCAGAAGCTGGGCCATCCCTAATGAGGCCGCCAGATAGTCCGCCCCGGCCGGGCTGGTTGTCGGGTTGGCCACCGAGAACAGCGCATCCTCACCGGATCGCACATGCAGAGGCAGACTGATGCCACTTTGCAAGCCGTAAGCTCGCGCCTCCTCCCACAGTTGCAAGCGTTCCTTACCTTCAAACAGATGCTCATTCCAGACCAGCGGAGTCTGCCGCTTGCCACGAATGCAATGCGCAACGATCGGGTCAATCTCGATGTAGTTCGACTGTTTATATTGTTCCATCCACGGCTCAGGATAGCCGGAGAGGATGAATTCAACCGGCTGAACGCCCTCCACCCGGACATAGCCGCCGTACAGAAAATGCTCGAAGCCCAGCTTGGTCGTGATCTGGCGCACCGTCCGGTGCAGTTCCTCAACGCTCTGCACAGCCAGTAAGTCCTCGAACAGCGACAAGGCCCTCTCTATGGCGTAGGCCGAACAACCACCTTCCTTATCTGATGTCGTGCTCATGGGTTTCGCTGTCTCCGTCTCAAGGACGCGCCATCAGGCACCTGCCTCGCCTGACCTGCGGTCGCCCCTGTTCTGTCTGATTATATTTTGTCTTATTGAGATTCATTTTTACTGAATCGGCCAAACCCCGGTCTATCCGGGCATGGCTTGGTCGAATAAAAACCACCAGGCTTACATCAAATGCGGTGCGATTTACTTATTTATCCAACAGCCGTTTTACAAGCCGCCCAAAGCATCCGGATTGCAAGACTGTTTTACTAAGGGAAAACCCCAATCTTCCTTGCCTACCCCTTATCCGTCAAGGCAGATTACTCTTTCAAGACAAGGGGATGAGTGCGTGGCGCACAGCGATCCCGATTGAGGGACGATTGCCCACCCAGCACTTGCATAGGTAAAACGACTGAAACTTCATGATTCATACTGAATACCCATGCAGTTAGGCCATCCGACCCATCATCACATTTCTGCAACACTTCAAGTATTAGTAAATTGCAATATAGAGTAGTTATTAATTAGCACCGGCTAATTTTGTCAGGCAGTAACGTTAACTAAATAAGCGCGCACAAATGGCCAAGCCATAAACCCAGGCCATTCAAACCAGGCTCTGTTGAGGTTTTGCTTCCGGTCGCGTCGGGCCGCGTTTTGGGGTGGGGCGAGGCAGGGTAAGCACGGTTTAGCGAGCTTAAATAAGCGAGCCCTGACGGCGCCCCGCTGCATCAAGTCTCGCAACAGGGCCTATACTCGGCACTTTCGCGGGCATTGGCCTGCCTTCCCGATTCCGCCCCAGGCATGCTGCATCTTTATCAATCCGACCGTATCGAAACACTGGCCGAACTCCTGGCTGCCGTCCTGGCCACACCGCCAGCCAATCCACTGGCACAGGAAGTCGTCATCGTTCAAGCCAAAGGCATGGGACGTTGGTTGACGCTGGAGCTGGCGCGGCGCTTCGGAATTTGCGCCAACGTGCAATTTCCCCTGCCCGCCACCTTTCTCTGGGATTTGTCGCTACGGGCACTCGGGCCGCTGGATGCCCGCTCGGCGTTTTCCCCGCAAGTGCTGACCTGGCGCATCTTCGACTGGCTGGCAGATCGTCCGGCCCACGAACTCGATCATCGTCTGGCGGAGTTTCTGCAAGGGGGCGATGAGCGGCGGCGACTGGAACTGGCCGAGCGGATTGCCGACTGTTTCGATCAATACCTGGTGTACCGGCCCGACTGGGTGGCCGCCTGGGAAAAGGGCGAGCTGCAGGGGCTGGGAGAGGATGAAGCCTGGCAGGCCGCGCTCTGGCGCTGGCTGGATCAGGCCAGCCCAGACCGTCACCGTGTCGATTTACTGCGCGGTCTGATCGAACGTCTGCGCGCTGCGGCCCCGATAGATTTGCCGGAGCGGATCGTGCTGTTTGGTGTCACCAATCTGCCGCCGGTTTATCTGGATGTTCTCGAAGCGCTCGCCAGCCGCATCGACGTCTGCATTTTTGCGCAGAACCCCTGCCGTGAAGCCTGGGGGGACATCCGCGACCCGGCCGAGATCACCCGTCTGGCCGCCGACCGCGACCCGGCGGCACTGTATCTGGAAATCGGCAATCCCTTGCTGGCAGCGCTGGGCAAGCAAGGCCGGGAATTTTTCGATGCCATCGCCGAGCGCTTCCCCGACACCCACGGTATTTTCAGCGACGCGCTGCCCACCAACAGTCTGCTGGAAACCTTGCAAGCCGAAGTACTGGCGCTGGCCATGCCGGATGGCCATAAGCGCACCCTGGCAGCGAGCGATCACTCCATCCGCATCCATAGCTGTCACGGCCTGCAACGGGAGATTGAAGTCCTCAAGGACGAGCTGCTGGCACGACTTGAGGCCAATCCCGACCTGCCACCTTCGCAGATTGCCGTGCTATGCCCGGATATCGAGCAATACACGCCCTATATCGACGCTGTATTCGGTCGGCGCGAGGGCGAGCCCTACATTCCCTATGCGATTGCCGATCGTGGCGGCCTGGCCGAGTCGCCCCTGCTGGCGGGCACGCTGGACCTGTTGTCCCTGCCGCAAAGCCGCTTCGAGGTAGACCGCATTGCCAGCCTGCTGGAGCTGCCGGCGCTGGGTCGGAAATTCGGCATACAGGAACAGGATCTGCCCCTGGTGCGCACCTGGCTGGTCGCGACCGGCGTGCGCTGGGGCCTCACACCGGACAGCCGGGCCCAAGCCGGCTTACCCGCAACCGCCGAGCACACCTGGCAGCAAGGGTTGGACCGCCTGTTGCTCGGTTACGCCCTGCCGCAGGAGGCGGCCGAGACCAGCCTGCCCCTGTTTGGGGGGGTATTGCCCTATGACGAGGTGGAAGGGGGTGGTGCGCAACTGGCAGGCCAGCTGGCTGCCTGCCTGCGGGCGCTCGCCAGCTGGAGCCACAGCCTGCGCCAACCACGGCCGCTGACAGAATGGGCAGACCATATCAGCGCCGGTTTCGACAAACTGCTGGCCCCCGACAACGATGAGGAAATTGCACTCAAGCGCCTGCGTGATGCGCTGCTGGAGCTGGCTGCCATCGCCCTGCAGGCAGGCTGCCAGCTCCCGGTAGGCATCGACACGGTTCTGGGCTGGCTCAAGCCCGCTCTGGATGAAGCCGCCGGCGCATCGGGCTTTCTCACCGGCGGCGTCACCTTCTGCACACTGGTGCCAATGCGTACCTTGCCCTACCGGGTCATTGCCCTGGTCGGGCTCAATGACGGGGCCTTCCCACGGGAATCCCGTCCGCAGGGATTCGACCTGATCGCCCGACGTCCCCGCCGGGGGGATCGCTCACGCCGGCTGGATGACCGCTACCTGTTTCTGGAAACGCTGCTGGCTGCTCGCGATGGCCTGCATCTGTCGTATACCGGCCGCGATGTTCGCAGCAACACCGAACTGCCTCCCTCGGTTCTGGTGGCCGATCTGCTCGACGTCATCGATGGCAGCTGGCAGACCGAAGCGGGCCAGCCGGCCTCCCGCCAGATTCTGATCGAGCACGCCCTGCAACCCTTTGATGTGCGCTACTTCAGCAATGACCCCCGGTATCCGGGGTTCTCGCCAGCCTGGCTGGCGGCAGCCCGACTGGCCGGCCGTGGGACGGACCTGCCCAGCCCGCTGATCGACAGTCCATTACCGCCGCCCGCCGCCGGGCCGATCGAGTTCAGCGAGCTGCTGCGCTTTTTCAGCCATCCCGCCCGACAGCTGCTACAAACCCGGCTAGGCCTGAAACTGTGGCAGTCCGACACCCTGCCCGAGCCACGCGAACCGTTCGATCTGGATAAGCCCACCCAGCGCACCCTCCGGCAGATGGGCTTTACGCTGTGGCAACAACAGGGCAACGAGGCTGACTTCGAACGCGTCGCCCGCGCCGGCGGCTTGTTACCGCATGGCGCCACCGGCAGCCAGCTGGCAGAACAAACCTGGATGGCCTTGCAGCAACGGGCACCCGTCTGGCATTCGGCACTGGCTGGGGAGCGCCTGCCTCCGGTCGAAGTCGATCTGCAACTGGGCGGGTATCGGCTGGTAGGCTGGCTGGATGGACTCTCCCGCGCCGGCCTCGTCACCATCTCGCTGGAAGACTTGAGCAATCTGAACCGCGTCGCGCTCTGGCTCAAACACCTGCTGCTCAATATTGTGCGGCCTGCCGGTGTCGAACCTTGCAGTCGTCTGGTCTGCAACGATATCGAAGTCAAGCTACCCCCAGTGGCAGAGGCGCGCGAGCGCCTGCTGGACTGGCTACGGGCCTGGAGCGAGGGCCAGCAGCAAGCGCTGCATTTTTTCCCTTACACCTGCAGCTGGATCTACGCCCGCAATATGGCCGCCCTGCGCGCCGAACAAGCCCAGGCCGCCGTCACGGAAACCGACAACGCCACGACCGCGAAGAAAGGTAGGGGCAAGTCTTCCCGCAAGGCCGAACTCACGCCCGAGGCAGCACTGGCTGCCGCACGCAAAGCCTGGGCCGGCGATGAATATCAGCGCGGGGATGGCGACAACCCGTTCTGCCAATTGGCCTATCGAAACACTGATCCCTTCGACCAGCGATTCGAGACTCTGGCCATTCAACTACTCGACCCCTATCTAGCCTGCGCCGAGGAAAGCCAGGGCGAGCCGGGTGACGCAGCAGATGCCGACTGAAGTTTGCTTCTGGCGGGCCTCAACCCGCCCGGCTTGGAAGCGCCACGTGCATCCTGTCGGACACACGGCTCCTGACCGTTTGGCCATGATCGCTCGCTTTACCAACCGCGACAAACCGGCCACCCCCATCGCACTAACAAAACCCTAACCTGAACGCAACTAATTGTTTTTAAACAGAAAATAAACATTCCACTTTTGCCGGACCCGCCTTCCGATCACAGCATTTTTCCGCACTACCGCCCCCTCCAGACTCCCCAGGTGTAGAAGTTAGTCATCGCTTAGCACGCCTCTCAAAGGCCCCGTTTAAGCTGCACAGCAATCAGTTTTCTGGTGGTCGGCGGCCACAAGCCATCGTACAGACCGGTCACGAATTCAGACTCCGCATCCGATTCTGTTAACCAAAATACGCAAATTCGAGAGGAAAACATCATGCTGTTTCGTCGCCTTCCTGCGCGCTTTACTCTGACTACGCTGGCCTTGAGCTGCTGGGCTTTGACTGCTCAGGCTGCTGAACACCCGCTGACCAAGATTCACTACGACGCACAACGCAACGTCAACGTGCTCGATTTGGTGATGTCGATCGACTGGGATTTCGACGCACCGCCAGCAGGTCGTGACAAGGCGTTTCTGGAAGAAATCATCAAGCAGTCGTCCAAGAGCCTGTACACGATGACCGAAGGCCGGCAAATGCTCGGCACGGTCTACGTTTATAAGAACAGCCAGTTCATGGACAACACCGATATCCAGTATCTGATAAGAGATGGCCGGGCCAATGCCCATGTGTCAGGTCTAACCCACTGCAAGGGCTGCCGCAATCAAATGTTTGCCGGCACCAACGAAACCGCGATTGATCATGGCAAGACGTTGGCCCACGAGTACGGCCACTATGTATTGGGTCTGTTTGATGAGTATCGGGAACAAGGAGGAACCTCGGTTGATCCGGGCTCCCCACAGGATGGCGATACCCCGAAGAACACCGTGATGCAAGACCAGATCAGATTTGCCCACCTGAGCACTGCCGAGGACTACACGGACCCCACAACGCGCAAAACCGCACACTATCGGATGTACCAGCAATCTGCCTGGGAAACCCTCACCAGCGCACCCACCAACAGTCCGGCAAACTATCCCAACCGTATTTCATTTGAAGCATTCCGCCATATGCCGGTTCCAACCTCTAGCGCCGCTTTGACTCAGCCCACCAGTGGCTGGGAGAACGACCTGAAAGTCGTCTACATGGGTAGCAGCGATGCGCCCACCACCGCCAACTCGGGTTTTGCTGCCGCCAACGCCAGCGGCCCGATCAACCTGATCGTGATTGACACCACCACCAGCAAGGCTCAGCTCGACGCGCAGATTCATGCTGCACAGCAAGTCGTCAGCAAAGCCGGTGATAACAGCCGGGTAGCGGTCATCACCTACCCGTTTGCCAACCAACTGACGGTTGCCACGACCCGGCTCAGCAGTGCCAGCGAACGCCATGCCATCAAGACGCAGTTGGGTAAAATCACCCAGGACAGCAGCGTCAGCGATACCGTCGCCGGCGACCGTCTGTTCGACTACGGTGAGGCCGCCCTGCCGCATCTGTTCCCCAAGGGGCCGGTCTCGATGACCGGCGGCGGTTACTACTACCGCCTCTACCCAACCGGCAATGCGCTCGGCGTCGCCAAGGGCAAGCTGTATTTTTATGACGGCAGAACCATAGCCGAACTGGGTCCGGTCGAAACCTGGTTGCCCAAGGCCAAGCGCGACTTGTCAGCCGCCCTCGACCGCTCGCTGGAGTTGATGAAAACCGTCGTGCGTGATGGCGATACGCCAAATGTGCTGCTGTTCACCACCGCCAACCAGACCGTCAACAAGGCAACCGTCCAGGCTTTCCGCGATGCCAAAGTCGCCATCCACCCGGTAGCGCTGCTCGATAGCTTTGGCGGCCTGTTCGCATCGCCCAACCGCTTCTCCAGCACCGCAGACCGCCTGTCGCTGTTTGATGTGGCCAACCAGACCGTTGGGGAATTCCGCGAAGCCAGCAAACCTGGAGACCTGCTGCGCGCAGCGGCTGACGTCATCCACAACGCCGAGGGCGATGAAGTACAGCTGGTGAACGACGATGCCGGCCACACTTTGGCCGCCGGACAAAGCCAGAGCCTGAGCAGCATTATTTCCAGTGCCGATGTCGATGATTCCGTGCACTTCCAGGCCAGCTGGAGCCAGGAAGACGACGGCAAGCTGAGCTTCAGCCTGATCGCCCCTAACGGACAGCAGATCCGCCCAGACCAGCTGCCCGTAGGTGTGAGCTATGTGCAGCCGGAAGGCGAAGACTTTGTGGAGTTTGTGGTTGACCGCCGCTTCACTGCACGTGCGGGACAATGGAAGAGCCAGGTGACTGCCAGCAAGGCCTTGGTCGAGCCGGTATTCCTGACCTCCACCGTCAAATCCAAGCTCACGGCCATTCTTGACCTGTTTGGCGGCACCGCCGAAGACAGTCGTCCGCTGACCGCCGTGGTGGAGCTGTCCGGTCCGCTGTCGGTGAAGGGGGCCAAAGTGGTCGGCACCGTGCAGGCAGCAGACACCGGCAAAGTCGTGAAAGCCAACGTCGAGTACCGCGATGACGGGGTGGCACCTGATCTACGTGCCGGCGACGGCCACTACACGGCCAGCCTGGCCGATCTGCCGGTTGGCGAATACGCCGTATCCGCCAAGGTCAGCAACGATGGTAAAGCCGTCTTTACCACTGCCAGCCAGACTCGCAAGGGCACCAACGCCCCCGAACAGGTCATTGCCCCGTTCGAGCGTAGCGTGCATCAGTGGGTCAACAAACAGAAGTAAGCCCCTTTGGCGCCGTTGCAATCTGGCGTCCCGCTCTCGCTCACTCCGTCTGGCCATGCTCCGAAACTTGGCCAGAAGCCTGCCCGGCTTTGGCGTGACGGGAAATCAGATTGCAATGGCGCCTGGGCTCTGTGGATGTCTTGCTTCCGGTCGCGCCGGGTCGCATTTTGGGGTAAGTCGATGCCCCAAGAATCAACCGGCACGATCCGGAAACAAGATGTCTGCAGCGCCTGACAAGGCCGGCAGCGCTGCCGCTTACTCCGAGCCACGCAGCCGCCGACCTCCCCCGTAGAACACGCCTTTTTCCGGTCATGGTGTCGGCGTGACTCGCCGGCATCGGTGACAAGCCGTCCAGACTTGTCGCCGATGCCGGCATTTTTTTATTCTCTTGCCGCCAGACACGCATCAGGTCTGGTTTCCTGCCGCGCCAAAAGCTCCGACAATAGCGGCTTTCCAATTGGCAACGCAGAAGAGATCCCACCATGCAAGACTCCTTACGCCAGGGCCCCAAGGGCGAAACCCTGCAGCAGGCTTTTACCCGCTATCGTGACTTTGCGATGGCTTCCGATATTGATCTGGCTGAAGAAGTCGGCTTCGGCTGCGCCGATGATGAAGTCACCGTCGATAGGCTGGAGAAGCTGATCGACAGCCCGCTACCGGCCGATCTGCGCGCCTTTTACCTGCGGCACGGTAGTTATTCGATGAGCGAAAGCGGCGACGACTGGGAGACCATTCATCTTTCATGCGCCGATGATCTGGTCTGCGACCTGCAGGATGACGACCCCCTGCCCGGCCTGGGCGTCGTCGAATTCATCGACTGGTTCTGGGGTGGACGCCCTGAGTTTGCCGAGCGCTTCAGCCGCGAACAAATCGCCGAACTCAACCGCAACTACCATATCTTTGGTCACTGCTACGTCCACGACAATCGCCACCGCTATTACTACTTCGACCGCGCCGGCAAGATGGGCGTCATCGACTTTAATCAAGATGCCTTCGAAAGCGCTTGCGAACATGATTTCGAGCCCATGCTGCAAGCCAGCCCGGCCCACTTCGACCTCGACGGCCTGATCAGCAGCGAAATCGATGCCATGATCGCCCGCAGCGAAATGTAAACCGCGCCGCCAAACCGGGGCGCCCGGCGCCCCATCCCCCTTTCCAGCTCCCCTCGACAATCTGGGCCCGCTTGAACGTCCGCGATTTCCGAGGCGCCCACCCTTATCAAGGCCGCTGCCACATGAAAATCTGGGTACGTATTTTTCTTGGGTATTTTCTGGTAGTCGGCCTTGCTGCCTGGCAGTTGTTCGACACCGCCACCGAACGACTGCAACCTGCCCTGCGCCAGTCGATGGAAGACACCCTCATCGACACCGCCAATCTGCTGGCCGAATTCGCCCGTGATGATCTACGCGCCGGCAATATCCAGAACGGCCGCTTTGCTGCCGCCGTCAACGACTTTGGCCAACGCCGGATGAACGCCGAAATCTCCGGCATCCGCAAAGAAGCCCCCAACCACCGCGTCTACGTTACCGACCTGAATGGCCGCGTCGTTTTCGATTCAGACCATCTGGCAGAAGGACAAGACTACTCGCGCTGGAATGATGTCTACCTGACCTTGCGCGGCCGCTACGGCGCCCGCACCACCCGGTTACGCCCCGAGGACAAAGGCAGTGGCGTCATGCACGTCGCGGCGCCAATCCGTGACGACGGCAAACTGATTGGCGTCGTCACCGTCGCCAAACCCGCCTCGGCAATTCAGCCCTTCATACAGCAGAGTTTTGATTATCTGGCCCGGATGGGCATGGCCATTCTGGCCGGCTCGCTGCTGCTGGGGCTGGTCATTTCCTGGTGGCTGACCCGTTCCCTGACCCGCCTCACCGACTACGCCCGTGCCGTCAGCGAGGGCCAGCGGGTGCAATTACCCAAGCTGGGTGGCGGTGAAGTCTCGGTGCTGGGCCGGGCCCTGCAAGCCATGCGGCAAAAGCTGGAAGGCCGCCGCTATGTGGAAGAATTCGTCGTTGGCCTCACCCACGAACTGAAAAGCCCGCTCGCCGCCATACGCGGTGCCGCCGAGCTGATCGGCCCCGACATGCCTGCCGCCGACCAGGCCCGCTTTCTGGCCAATATCCGTGGAGAAGCCGGCCGCCTGACCCAGATCGTCGATCGTCTGCTCGAACTCGCCCGACTCGAACAGCGACAAGCCCTGGAAACCGTGGAAGCCATTCCGGTCAGCGAACTGATCGACGAAGTGCTGGCCGCCAAACAGGCGTTGCTGACCACCAAGCAACTCAAACTGGCACTTGACCTGCCCGACCACGCCGAGATCCTTGGCGAGCGCTTCCTGCTGCGACAAGCCCTATCCAACCTGATCGACAACGCCATCGACTTTGCCCCGGCCGGCAGTCAGATCGAACTGAGCGCCCGCGTCAGCCAGAGCGGCTGGGAAATCAGCGTCGCCGACCACGGCCCCGGCATTCCCGACTACGCCCAGGCCCAACTCTTCGACCGCTTCTACTCCCTGCCCCGCCCCGACAGCGGCCGCAAATCCACCGGCCTCGGCCTAGCCCTGGTCCGCGAAATTGCCAAACTGCACGATGGCGAAATCACCGTAGACAATCGGGATGGCGGGGGGGCAGTGGCAGTGTTGCGGGGAGGCAACCGCGCAGGCGGAAAAATCTGACCTTTCTCATCCATCCCAATACCTGATCGCCCTAGGCCAGGAGACCTGGCAGGTTGCGTCGAAACCAGATCGACTTTTTCCCAGCCAGGCAGAGGTGAATGTGATCAGGTCAACAGAGCCTAGTGCCCAATCCCCGTGAAATTAATCGCCGAGTCATCAGTCAAGGCCACAGCCACGTTGCCATCAGGTGTCAGCACCAGACTACGACCCCTCAGAGCCGTACCAGCCCCGGCAAGCCTGCGGTGCTTGATAACAGCCCCGGTTGCTGAATGAACCCATAAATCTGCAGTCAAGTCGATACTGCGAATTCCACACACCACTCGACCATCAGTCGTTACCTCAACATTATTGGCAACACCTTGCTGCACCGAGAAGTGATCTGTCGGCATCAGACTGGCCGGGTCCAGCCGCGCACAATAGCCGGTGCCGCTACCGGCGGTATATATACTGGAATCATCCGCAGCCACCGCGATATCGCTACCGGCAGCGGCGGTAAACGGCTCAGACGGTGGGCCTGTCACTTCCAACACGCCACCAAACAAATGCGTGTAATCCAGTTTTACCGACACCATCTCGCCTGACGAGCGACGCGCAAAAATGCGTTGACCATTGGCGCTGGCAACAACGAAGCCTCTCAAACCTGGCGCACCCACGAATACCTCGCCCCGGGTAACACCGCCATAACTGTTCAACAACAAGTCCACCCCATTCAAGCGCGTCACCAGCAATGATTCGGGGCCGTCGTTCAATTTCCGCATGGGCCAGCTACTGATCTTCTGCTGAGTCTGCAGATCAAACGTAACTACTTGCGATGCAGCACCATCATAGACATACAGCGTCCCCCCATCCGGCGAAACGGCCATCGCGCCGGCAATCATGCCCGGTTCGATAATGGTCGCGACTTTATGCGTTGTATAGGCGTTATATACGTCAATGGCTTGTCCTCCATTATGGACATACACCACCGGCCGTAACGGATCTGCCACGATTCGGCTGTACGGAATCATCCACCGGGAAGTTTCTGGCGCATCCCCACCCTTCCACAATGCAACTTTGACTTGCACCGGGTTGATCCTGGCATCGTCGGGCAGGATGGTGACATTGGCGTAACTGATCTGGCCGGAAGGCAAAGTATCTGGGTTCGCCTCAACCACCAGCTCACTCCCCGATCCGGTTGAACCACTTGGAGTAACCCTCAACCACCCGGCATCAGACCTCGCTTGCCAACTGGCGGCTACACCAAAACTATCCAAGACCTTCAATCGCTGACTGAGGCGTGCGAAATGGGGGGTACTAGACAACCCGATTGCCCACGCAGAAGGTAGCAATAAATGCTTATCAACCCGTGTTACCACCACAATCGGCGAGGAAACCGTCTCTCCCCCCATATTCGCCGTCAACATGACCGGTGTTTCGTTCATGCCGAAACCCAGTATTCCGGGATCAACCGTAAAGGTCAGCTCGCTCCCTTGCGCATCAAGACGGCCTTTGGCAGGACTCACGGACAGCCAAGGGGGCAAATTATCGATTTTCCAATCCGCATAGCCTGTAGCATGATCAAGCCAAACCTTTATTGTCCGTGATGGCGCACGCCACCCTTGACCATCCCAACCGCCTATTACCAAGTTGGATGTTGTCGTCCGTAGAATTGGCTTTGAACCACCAGTCGCGGCAATCTCATAGATCTTGGCGAACTTTCGATTAGTGATCAGATCCACCGAACTCCAACCATAACCCGCATAAATAGCCGTTCCAACCAATGACGATACATCCATCAACCCTTCAAGGATCGGAATCGCATGATCACCCAAGGTCACATCGCTGGCGACAGCAGGAATATCTCCCCGCCCCACAGGAGACCACCCTCTCCGAGTGAGGGCATACCACCCACCTGCCGGCAAACTCGCTACAACATATAGATTTCCCGCCTTCCCAGACTCAGCAGCCGGCACACGGATATTGCCAGTTAGCTGCAACCTATTGTTGCTGCCCGCCGCGGTAGCGGTGATGCAGGCATACTCGGGCGGACAGGACACCTGATCCGAAGATAGCTCCCCGGCCTCAACAACCATCAGAGCCGCCAGAACAGCAAATGCAATCCACCGGAACAGCCCATGACGAACGCCAGAGCATTTTTCAATGCGCATAAATCAACCTATCCAAACCACAAAAATATTACTTTATCATAAATTGCGATATGATTGCCACTACGGAATCTTATCTACAGAACCAAGCCATCCCTATAAAATTAGAAACCTATTTCACCACGAAAAATCTAAAAATACCGGCACACAACCATCCAAAAAGAGATGAGAAAATTCACTTTATATAGCATCATATTTACATTTTTCACACCATTCAGCATTTGGCTAGAATTTATATATCACCCATCCAGGCTTGCAGAATTTAACTGCGACGCACCAATCCCAGCAGTCCAAGCCGTAGCAAGGGAAATTTTGACTGAGGATTTTTTAGGGAAATTTGGCACCGCACCTGCAACATGGTTAGATATATTTATCGAACGCAGGCAAGAAATAAAATCTTGGTCGCAAGCAGATAAAATTGTCTTTTATACCATACTCTTAATCCATTTGGATTTGGATACGGAAACTGCCTATATATTTGCTGAAACGGTTGGAAAGGATAGCCTTGCACTGCATAGACATTTAAACAGAATCATACATGATGAAAAATTTAAAGATCTCTCTGACAGAAAGAGAAATAACATCATGTATTGGTCATCAAAATTTGCGCAGATAAATGAGCTAGGCGACGTATAGCAGCGCATTGAAAAGTCGGTCAACGGCCAGATCACCCGTTTTGCTTACGACACCGCCGGCCATCTGCTGGGGGAATACGAGGCCGACGGCAAACCCCGGCAGGAGATCGTCTGGCTGGCCGATTTGCCGGTGGCTTTGTTTACCTATGAAGCAGGCGTACTCAAAGACAGCTTCAGCATCCACACCGACCACCTGGGCACCCCACGCGAGATCACCCGCAAGGCCGGCGAAGTCGTCTGGCGCTGGGAGGGCGAACCCTTCGGCAACAGCCCGCCCAATGAAGATGTCGATGGCGACGGCAAGCGCCTGACCTTCAACCTGCGCTTCCCCGGCCAGTACTTCGACGCCGAAACCGGACGCCACTACAACTATTTCCGCGATTACAACCCGGCTACCGGGCGCTATGTGCAGAGTGATCCGATTGGGCTGGCGGGGGGGATGAATACGTTTGGGTATGTGGGGGGTGACCCGCTGACGTTCAGCGATCCTCAAGGGCTGATTGCACTGCCATTCCCCATCATGCCCCCAGTAGCAGGCAATACAAGTGGTGAGTGGCTGACTGGCACCAACCCAGAAATGGGCATTTCGGGCAAGCCAATTGGCAATCAGATTCTAGACAAATGCAATGCACTCACTAGACCCGCTCAAGTCCGACTGGCTATTTACGCCATTACCGGGATTAAGATTGATCCGAATGCGGTTGATAGAGGGCCGCTTACCGCCTCCGAAGTAAATTGGAAAAGCAAGCCAAAATTTGGGCACACGTTTCTTGAACATGGAGAAGGATCGAAAAATACGGCGAGACTTATTGACAGGGCTCGTGGCACCGGCAATAACCAAGGGCAGTGGCTAGACAATCAACGAGCTGCTGAATTTTTGAATGGCATAAAAGTATCGGACCCCACCAGAGTTCGAATTCCCGAAGGGCTTGGGCAAATTATCAAGCCAGATGGTTCGATTGCAAGTGCAGAATGGGCAATCATAGTTCCTCGCGGAGAGGGATTACGAACAGCATATCCAACCTTTTAATGAGAAAAACCATGCTAATTAGACTGTCATTTCATGATGGCGCCAAAGAGCTTCTAACACTTAGAGAGTATGATGCAGAGCTGGATGATATTGGTTCGCTGTTAAATGATCTGTGTCACGCTTTTGAAGGGAAAGGAACGTTTACGATTTCTGGTTTTGGTCAAGAAGTTTGGCCTGTAGACATCGGAACAGATTTGTCTGTTGCGTTAGAACAATTTCCAGACCTTATAAAGTCGATTAAATCCATGCAGCCATGCGAACTTTGGCTATATGAACAAGGCACAGAGAGGAAATTAGAATTCACTCCTGTAAATGAGATGTATAAAGTACGTTGCAAGAGTGATACCACTTGGCAGCCAAACCCTGATGTCGAGATAATTAATCAAAGTGAACTTCTTCATCAGATAATTGGTTGCAGAGATGAATTCACCCGATTTTGTTATTTATCCAGCCCATCATTGAAAGAAAGCCCTTGGTTTTTGGAATGGCTAACGCAAACACGCTAAATAACAAAAGTCTAGATAGATGTTGGGTTCCACCACCTACCGTTACGATGCCCAGGGCCTGCGTATTGAAAAGCCGATCACAATCAGGTCACCCGCTTTACCTTCAACACAACGAGCCATCTGCCGGGTGAATTCGAGACCTCCGGCAAGCCCCGGCAGGACGTCTTCTGTCGCATGGCGTGCCGGCCCTACTATCGCCATCCGCTGTTGGTGATGACCCAGGCCAATCTCACGCTGTTGGCCGCAATTGTTTTTGAAGGAATACGCTCATGGGGTCTTCAGGGTAGGTGCCGAATGGCCCGCGTGGCTCGTATCCGCAGGCGGCGTAGAAAGCCAGTGCTTCGGGCTGGAACGGGCCAGTTTCGAGGGTGAGCAAGGTGACGCCCGCTTTAATCGCCGTGGATTCAAGCAGCCCAAGGAGTTGCCTGGCAACGCCCTGGCCTCGGCAAGCCGGGCTGACATACATGCGCTTTAACTCGCCATATTCGGTGTTCAAGACGATTGCGCCGCAAGCGATCGCCTGGTGTTCCGCATTTCGGGCCACGGCGAACAGCACGTTGGGTTGTGTGAGCGCCGCCAGATTGAGTGCGTATCGGTTTTCAGGCGGGTAGAGGCTGTCCTGATATGCATCCAGCTCGGCAATGAGGGCAATGACGTCTGGCTGATCGGGCGTTTCTAGAGTGATATGCATGGGCGGCCGCTTTATCGGGGGGTGTCTGTTGGATGATTGCCAGAGTACCTCTGTTTGGCCTTCTGGTCTTGCCCAGGCCAAATCGACGTCGCCGCTCTCTTGGTGAGGTCGATTTGGCACGGCCAACATACTCAGAAAACCGGCAGAGGCGTCGCCACCGGCATGAGCAGCCGGTAGTGATGTCGTTGAAGGCGCTAACCGAAGCTGAATTTCCCTAAGCAATCACTCACCAAGGCCGTTTGGGCCTGAATGGATCGGCAAGCTTTGGCTAGACTGCGCAGGCACTTTCCACTTTTAACCACCGGGCACTTCGGAAACATGCCGCCTTCCAGGCAATCGGGAAACGTCGCGCAACATCGCTCAGGGCGAAGGCGCGCACCCGAGCCGCGATGAAAGGACGCGTTCGACATTGCCCAAATAAGCGAGGCTCGACAATGAAATCCACCTTAGTTCTCACCGCCATGATCATGGGTCTGGCTGGCACTGCGGCAAACGCCACCGATTTTCTGCTGCATAACGAAACCGGCCATAGGCTGATCAGTTTTGTTACCAAGGAAAAGGGCGAGCGCTGGAGCCCCAACTGGATCACCACCCGTGGCGGCATCAAGGGCGGAGAAACCTGGCATATGGATTTCAACACCAATGGTAAAGACTGCAAGGTCGATATCAAGATCAAGTCCGATGACGGTTATGTGCACGACTTCCGCATCGACTTTTGCAAGGCATCTGAAATTTTTGTGATGACAGACTCGATCGAGTACCGCTAATCGTCACCTGACTGTCAGGATTGCCGGCAGGCAGGGGTGGCAACCATTGGTAAACCGCCGGCATCCAGGCTCAAAAGAAAACGACACCAAGCGGTGTCGTTTTTCATTTCTGCGTCTTGCAAAACGCTCCCGGCAGCGCGCCAAGAGGTTCTGACAACCAAACTACGCCTGCTGCGCAGCCAGCGCCTCAATCAAATCCTGCTCCGTCAAGCCGCGTTTAGCCGCTTCTGCCAGGATAATTTCTCTGGCCTCGCGCTTTGCTGCCAGCTGGGCACGGCGTGAATCACTCTCGGTCTTTTGTTGGCGCCTTCTGGCCAGCCATGCATCTCGTTCGGCTTCCAGGCTCGCGCGAATTCGGGCTTCCCAAGTATCCATCTGAAAAACCAGGCTCCTATGCCAGATTGAAAACTGCCCAACACCACGCTTGCGCGGGCGCAGAACACATAAGGTTTGATGTGGTTAACAGGCGCGTAACAAACGCTACCTGTCTGAATAGACATCGAAAAGGGAAGAAAAATGCCCGCAAAGGCATTTACCACAAATCTATATACACCTTAATGCCACGACTACCAGTTTCTGCCAAGTGCCTTGTGGCGGCTGGCCAGACCAGCCCTCTCCCAGCGCTGCGATCAAGCTACGCCAGCTTTATCCTGACTATATCTTTACAGATAAATCCATATATAAATTTAGGCATTTCAAACTACCGCCCAATGCGGCACCCCCCGGCCACCACATTAGCAGATAAATATTTTTTCCATAAATATCAATACATTAACAAAACAATCAAGCTGTATTCAGCCGTTTGGCACAGGGCTTGCAATGTAGTCGCCACGAATCAAGACAAGCGAGATGCCAAATGGCCAACACACAATTATTTAATACCTTGCTCGCCAAGCAACCTGTTACCGACGCCCGCAATCATCACGGCGCACCGGCATTCCAGTTGTCGCCGAAGCACCAGCTGGCACAGCTGGCGATTACCGGCTGCCTTAACCAAACGTTCTATGCCGACGCCCGCGCCCAATTGGCCGATGTGCTGGCGCTGTGCGCAAAACTGGATGGCGAATACATCGCCAAAACTGCGGTGTACTGCCGTGAACGCGGCTACATGAAAGATATGCCAGCCTTGCTGACCGCCGTCCTCAGCAGCAAGGCTCCAGAACGCCTGCCGACCGTATTCGGCCGGACGATTGATAACGGCAAGATGCTGCGCAACTTTGTGCAGATCATGCGTAGCGGCGCCACCGGGCGGAAATCGTTGGGAACGCGCCCCAAGAAGCTGGTGCAGAAATGGCTGAATGAAGCGACCGAAATCCAGTTGCTGCAGGCTTCGGTGGGCAACGACCCCTCGCTGGCCGATGTGGTGAAGATGGTCCACCCCAAGCCGAACGAAGCCTGGCGGGAAGCCTTCTTTGCATGGTTGCTGGGCAAGCCGTATCAGGCCGAGCACCTGCCACCCCTCACCCGAAGCCTGCTGGCTTTCCGGGCGGATACCACAGGTGACGTACCAGCCGTGCCGTTTCAGCTCTTGAGCAACGAAAACCTGAGCACCGCGCAATGGGCCGACCAGGCTCGGCGCATGAGCTGGCAAACCCTGCGCATGAACCTGAACACCCTGGCTCGCCACGGCGTATTCAGCGAGCCCGGTATGCCACAACTGATCGCCCAGAAGCTGGCCGACCCGGCGGCAGTGGCCAAAGCCCGCGTCTACCCCTACCAGTTGCTGGCGGCTTACCGGATGGCCGGTGAAGACGTACCGATCATCGTGCGGGAAGCGCTGCAGGATGCGCTCGACGCCGCCCTGATCAACGTGCCGCAGCTGGAAGGCAATGTGGTGGTATGTCCGGATGTGTCCGGCTCGATGCAAAGCCCGGTGACCGGCCACCGCCAAGGCTCGACCAGCAAGGTGCGGTGCATCGACGTTGCAGCACTGGTGGCAGCGGCCATCTTGCGGCGGAATGTCGAAACCCGCGTGATGCCGTTCGAAGTGAAGGTGGTGAACATCGCCCTTAACCGTCGCGACTCGGTCATGACCAATGCTGAAAAGCTGGCCAAGATTGGTGGCGGTGGCACCAACTGCTCGGCGCCGCTGGCCCAGTTGGTACAAGAGCGGGCCAAGGTCGATACCGTGATCATGATTTCGGACAACGAATCGTGGGTGGATGCCAGCCGTCACCGTTCCACCGAAACCATGCGGCAGTGGGAATTGCTGAAGCGCATCAACCCGCAGGCCAAGCTGGTGTGCATCGACATCCAGCCTTATGGCACCACGCAGGCACAGGAGCGGCACGACATCCTGAATGTCGGCGGCTTTGGTGATTCGGTATTCGATGTGATGGCCCAATTTGCAGCCGGCAGCTTCGGCGCGGGGCATTGGGTCGATACCATCGAAGCCACGCCGCTGTAGATTGCCGTTGAAGTGATTGCCCCTTGGCAGGTCTTGAATAGACCTGCCAAACCACCGCCCCGTTTGTGTCATTACTATCGAGGCAAATAAGGGGCTATTCACCCAACTTTGAGAGATGACTGAATAAAATTTTATTTGGTCAGGCAGGGTTGCATTTAAAACCTTACCCTCTTTCAATAAAGCACTATTTAAAAATAATTTTGAAAATAGATTCACACAGAAGAAAATATGTGATTAAATGTTGTTGCTGACCGATTGCCGGGGCGAATGTAAATGGAACTACATCCTCCACGATGAAAGCAGTTTCATGGCTTTTGTCGCCCCACAGGGCAATAGGGTTGGCCGTGCGAATGCAAGTGGGTGTACATTATGGAAATCAATTGGTTCAAATCCAATCCGTGCGCAAGCATGAGACCACTCACCAATCTTGTCGCACACCCTTATTAGTATATTTGCAGATTGCCTTGCCACAGATTATGGCGAATGCAGGTGGAACTACAGCACATTTAATGCCCGTGTCGCGGGTTCGAATCCCGCCGGTATCAGATTATCGATACCGTAGCTCAGTTGGTAGAGCAGGAAAAACGTTTCACCCTTTTTGTCGCCACCCCTTTTGGGGGTTTGGGTTTTCTCAATTTATTATTTAATTAAAGCCTGAATAAAACCGGGCATTGTTTTACGGCGAATGCCGATGGAACTACACCTTTGCAAGGTCGCCATGCGGGTTCAAATCCCGCCAATCCAGAACAGCGGATTGTCGTTTAACAGGTAAGACACGAAACCGTTTCATCCTCCTTGTCGCCACCCCCTCCTTTTGCCGGGCGCCGCTTTGCCAGACCGCAGAGCTTCACCCGGCATTCTTACGTTGTTAACAGCCAAACACCTGGCTTGCACCGCTTTGAGTTACAAGGAAGTCGCGGCTTTGTCGCGATAAATCCAGCGCACGAATTTGCAGACTCGCTAAGCCTCAAAGCTTCAACGAAGTCGCGGCTTTTGCCGCGATAAATCCGGCATCGCTCCCAAGCGGATCGAGGCCCCTGTCGGGCTTCAACGAAGTCACGGCTTTTGCCGCGATAAATCCCCCTAGCAAACATGGTGCCGCAGGTGCCGGAAAAGCTTCAACGAAGTCGCGGCTTTCGCCGCGATAAGTCCGCCTCCGCCAATTCCATAAGCAAGGTAGTAATAGTCGCTTCAACAAAGTCGCAGCTTTCGCTGCGATAAATCCTCATGTGCTACGCGCATTCTCAAATAGCAATTTTGCTTCAACGAAGTCGCGGCTTTCGCCGCGATAAATCCATCCCGCCGCAGGAAGGGGCGCTCAAGCTGTTCGAGCTTCAACGAAGTCGCGGCTTTTGCCGCGATAAATCCATATAGACCATGCGCTTTTCGTCGCCGGGCTTATGGCTTCAACGAAGTCGCGGCTTTCGCCGCGATAAATCCTCTTCTCTCCCAAGCTATTGAAAAGACCGGATAAATCCCCCTGTTTGCGCGAACCGGCTTTGGCTGTCAGCAGTTTGGCAGCAGAGTTTAGGTTCAAACCGCCGGCAAGCCTTGCTGGCGCTGGTTGCGCGAAGCTGTCGGGAATTTCTCACCGATAGGGGTTCGCGCAGGGGTACGGGGCCACTGCCGTGGCAGCGGAGGGGGCCGGCATTCCATCCACTAAAACGCCAATCAACATGCTTCAACTAAGTCACTCCCCATCAGGCGCAAGAGCGAGAACATCAGAAAGATAGCCCACAGATCGTGAAGCAGCCGCCTTTAGCACGCTACACAGCGGAGATATCTTTATGTTTATTGGAGTTTTAATTGAATCTTTAACTTCCCTTTCTATAGTAGGGGTGAATCCTCCATCAAGC
This sequence comes from Parachitinimonas caeni, assembly GCF_030129945.1. Classification (GTDB taxonomy): domain Bacteria; phylum Pseudomonadota; class Gammaproteobacteria; order Burkholderiales; family Chitinimonadaceae; genus Parachitinimonas; species Parachitinimonas caeni. The sequence continues at coordinate 9,773 of NZ_JARRAF010000027.1, read as the reverse complement.
CAATCTCAAGGGACAGGCCATGCCCCCAAATCTGCAGCAGCTCGAATCCGCTGTACAAACCGCCAGCGTTATCCGGCTGGAGTTACCCTTGCTGCCCTTGAGTGGCGATGGGCTGGTGTTTCCGCCGACTTACGACAAGGGCGAAATCGTGTTGCGGCGCGGTTTTGTGCGGGCGCTGAATGCCGATGGCACTGAGGGGCCGGCGGGAGAGCGGCAGATTGTGAGCTTGAGTTCGGTGCAGAGCGAGGCCAACCGCGCAGAAATGGCAATTCAAGCCGCCAGCCGGCGCGGCGAGATTGTCTACCCGGCGCTGGATTTGCACATCGAGACGGCTTCCGGCTGCGAGCAATACTCGGTGCTGGAGCTCTCGCACCGGCTCTACGATGCGGCCTGGCGCAGCGCGCTGGTCGATGGGCTGCCGTTTCCGGCGACGCCGGTCGGCCAATCGTTGCAGGATGCCCGACCCGAGCGGGCGACGGCCTTGTTTACCCACGCGCCGCTGATGTTGCTGCTGGGCGGCTGGGATAGCCACCGGGGCGGCGGGCCGCTGGTGGCGAAGATTCCGCGTTTGATCACTACCGAGATCATCGGGCTGGATGCCGAGAAATCGAGCGTGCCGGCGATCCGGTTTGATCCGATGGACATCCGCAAGGCAGCCGGGCCGGGCTATGAATCGGCCGACCCGGCCTTGCCCTTTGTGCTCGATAAGGACAAAGCGCCCAAGAAGGCCAAGGAATTCACCCCCGCCGAGCTGGGGTTTGGCAATGTGCTGAGCAAGGGCCGACCAGCGGTCTGCATTACCGAGGCGCGCCAGACCAGCGTGTTGTCGGTAACCGGTCTGCGCCGCCTGCGCTTTCCGGATGCCGCCGGCCAATGCCGGCCCGAGCGCGATCTGGCCGGGCAGGTGGCGATTGCGGCGCTGGGTTTGTACACGCTCTCGGCCCAGTTGCAGCTGGGCTTTAATCTGCGCTCAGGCTGTGAGCTGGTACCCCTGCGCGAGCCTCGATTCGAGGTCATCGGCCGAACCCTGCAGGACCGCCACTGGCTGGATCTGGACCACGCCGCTGCTCTGACCTTGCTGCAGGCGGCACGGGCGGCGGCCGAAGCGCAGGGGCTGGCGTGGCGCCAGCAGCCGATCCGGGCGCTCGCCAACCCCGAGATGACCGAGCTGGTACGTCGCAGCCGGGAAATGGGCGTGCAGGCGGAGGGCGATTGATGTTCGTGCTGCAGATTGCCTTTCCCGGTGGCCGCTACTTCGCGGCGACAAGCGAGGGCTCGCCCACGCCTGAGTGGCCGCCGCATCCCTCACGGGTGTTTTCGGCCTTGGTGGCAGCGGCGTATCGGTCGGGAGCCGGCATGAGCGCGCAGCGGCGACAGGCGTTGCTGTGGCTGGAAGCGCAAGGCGCGCCCGGCCTGCAAACACCGGCCCAGGTCAGCACTGCTGACGCGCCACAAACCTATGTGCCGCCGGCCGATTGGGTGAAAACCAAGGGTGCAGGTGCCGGTGTGCAGCTTGAACACCCGGTCTTGCGTTGGCGGCAGGCCCATTACTTTCCGCAGGTGGTTCTGGTGGGGGAGCCGGTGATTCACCTTTACTGGCAGACCAATCCGCCGCCGGATTTGCGGCAGGTGCTGGACGACATCGCTGCCGGGGTCACCCATGTTGGCACCTCGCATTCGATGGCACTGGTCTGCGTGCTCGACCATGTGCCGCCCGTGGCCGGCAGCACGCACTACCACCCCGACCCAGCCGGGCCGGTGCAGCTGCGGGTCTGTCTGCCGGGGCGGCTGGCGGAGCTGGACCAGCTGTTCGAACGCACGGCGCCCAGGGTGCGGCGGCCCCTGCCGGCAAGCGAGGGCTGGCATAGTTATCGTCAGCGGGGGCAGCTGGCGGTGGCGCCCAGTGCATTTGAGATGATCGCCTTGCGCTACGCTGGTCCCCGTTATGAGTTGACGCAGGCTCAGGCGCTGGCCCGCTGCCTGCGCAAGGCACTGATGAGCCAGCTGGGCGACGCCGCGCCGCCAGCCCTGCATGGCCACTGCGACTTGCCGCATCTGTGCTGGTTGCCGCTGGCCGATGTCGGCCACCGCCACGCCAGCGGCATGATTCTGGGGATCGGCCTGGGGCTGCCGGTGAGCCTCAGCGGCGCCGAGCGGCAACAGATTCTGGCCGGGCTGGCGAACCTGTCGCAGATCGTGCTGCCCGACGGCCGCATCGGCCAGCTGCAACTGGACCCGCCGCGCAATACGCCCCGTGCCTTGCAGGCCGCCACCTGGTTTGCCGCTGCGCGCGACTGGGCGACGGTGACGCCGGTGATTCTCGACCGGCCGCCACGCCGCGCCGACGCGCCCGCCTGGCAGGCGGCCATTGCGCAGTCGCTGCAATTGGCGGGCCTGCCCACGCCGGAGCAGATCGAAGTCAGCACGTATAGCGAATTTGCCGGGGCGCCGTCGGCACTGGCCTTTGCCAGCAAGGTGCCGCGCTTTCATGCCCGCATCCGCTTTGCCGCTGCCGTGCAAGGGCCGGTGCTGGCCGGGCGGGGCCGGCATTTTGGTGTGGGAGTGTTCCGGCCCCTTGCGGCTGCGCATGGGGGCTGACATGACCTTTGCCGAGTTTTATCGGGCGATCCACCGCCACCCGCCGTTCCCCTGGCAAGAAGCCGCTGCCGCACGCCTGCTGCAAGGTGAACCGCTGGATGCCATCTGTGTGCCGACCGCTGCCGGCAAGAGCGCGCTGCTCGACATCGCCCTGTTTGCCGCGCTCCAGGGCGGGCGGCGGCGGATTTGCTTTGCGGTAGACCGGCGTCTGGTGGTCGATCAGATTGCCGGCCGGCTCGAACGAATTCAGCGGGCGCTGGAGCAACGGCCTGAGCTGGCCATCTGGCGTGATCAGGCCGAGCTGTTGCAGGCCGTCAAATTGCGTGGCGGCATGAGCGGCGATGATGACTGGATTTGGTACCCCGAGCGGATCACCGTGCTGGTGGCCACGATCGACCAGATCGGCTCGCGCCTGCTGTTCCGGGGTTATGGCACCAGCAGCCGCATGCAGCCACTACATGCCGGGTTTCTGGGCAATGATCTGCTTCTGCTGCTCGACGAAGCGCATCTGTCGGTGCCCTTCATCCAGACCCTGTCACGCCTGCGGCGTTATGGTGCCGATGTGCAGACCATCCTGCTCAGCGCCACCTTGCCCCAAATTGCACAGGCGCCGCTTGCGCTGGGGCCGGCAGACCACGAAAACCCGGTGCTGGCGAAACGCCTGAACGCCAGCAAACCCGCCCACCTGATGTCTTTCAGCGGGCCAGCCGGGAAATGGGCGCAAGCACTGGCCAAGGCCGCATGGCAGCTGAAAGACCAGCTGGGTGGGCGGCCGCTGGTAGGCGTTGTCGTCAACCGCGTGCATACCGCCCGCAAGGTATTCGAGCTGCTGCGGGCCCATGCCGAATGCGACGCCTTGCTGCTGATCGGGCGGAACCGCCCCTATGAGCGCGACCGGCTATTGCATGGCTGGTTGCCCTGTCTGGAGGCTGGCGGTACCCGACACCTACCACGCCCCTTATTTGTGGTGGCCACCCAAACCATCGAGGTCGGCGCCGATTTCGACTTTGATGGGCTGGTGACCGAATCCGCCCCGCTGTCTGCGCTGCGCCAGCGCTTTGGCCGGCTGAACCGGCTGGGCAGGCGCGACGTCGCACCCGCCATCATCCTGCACTGGGAAAAAAAAACCGCCGACCCCATCTATGGCGAGGCGCTGGGCGCCAGCTGGCAGTGGCTGCAGGCGGTTGCCCAGAATGGCCCGCTGGACTTTGGCATTGCGGCACTGCAAGCCGCGCTGGAGCGCGAGCCACCGCCCGCTGAGCCCATCCACAACGCGCCGGTGCTGCTACCTGCCCATCTGCAATTGCTGCAACAAACCGGCCCGATTGCCCCCAACTTCGACTTTGCGCCCTTCCTGCATGGCATCAGCCGGCCGAGTACCGATGTCGCCGTAATCTGGCGGGTGGACCTGAACCCGAAGCAAACGGAGGACTGGCCGGCCAGAGCGCAGGCTCTGCCGCCGATGACCGAAGAAGCGCTCGAAATCCCCTTGGCCAGCCTGCGCCGTTGGTTGGCTGGCACGGGCGAAGTGGGCGATCTGGATGATCTGGTCCACGCCCCGGTCGAGAACAACACCCCGGCATTCAGCGAGCAACCCGTTCTACGCTGGCGTGGGTCGGACGACATTGCCGTCGTTGGCGCAGCAGACCTGCGACCCGGCGATACCGTGCTGTTGCCGGCGCAATATGGTGGTTGCGACCTGTATGGCTGGCATCCGGAATCGCGTCAATGCGTGGTCGATCTGGCCGAGCTGTGCTCGGCCACGCACCATGCCTATCGCCATGCGGTAAGGCTGGACCCCGCCTGTCTGCGAGCCTGGATGCAGGCGCCACCCACCACATCCCCCGCCCCCGATAATGAGCTGACTGCCGCGACGATCGATGCCCTGATCGACCAATGGCTGACGCTGGCCCAAGCTTATCTGGACCTGCTGCAGCCATCCCAGTCGGAGCAGGCCGATGAAGAAGTAGACGAAGAAGCGCTGGCCGTTGCGGAAACGGCCTTGCGCGATGCTGTGGCAACACTGGCCCGCGAATCGCCGATCAGGGCGTTGGGGGGCCATTATCTGCTGGAACATTATCCCGGTACGGCGGATCGGGCCGGGCTGATTTTGCGGCGCAATCGGCAAGAGGAAATCGGCGGGGCGACGACGGCCGGGGTGGCCGTCCTACTCGATGAGCATCAAACCGGGGTGGCCGACTGGTGCCACCGGCTGGCGGCACAACACCCGCAGTTGGCGCTGCTGGTGGCCAGCGCACGACACCACGACGAGGGCAAACGGGAACCGAGGTTCCAGCAAATGTTATACGGCAGCCCCTTGCGGGCGGCCGCCGGGCAAGACTTGGCAAAGTCGGGTCTACGCGGCCAGAGCGCCCTGCGCCTGGCATGGAAGCAATCCGGCCTGCCCAAAGGCTTTCGGCATGAGCTGGCCTCGTTGGCCTATCAACCGCAGACCACCGATCTGGCGACCTTGCTGGTTGGCACCCACCACGGCCACGGCCGCCCCTGGTTTAGCGCTTGCGCTGAGCCCGACGCCACTGGGCAGGCGCTGGGCGATGTCGGCGCCGGTTGGGCTGGCCGCTTTCTGCAACAGGCGGCGATACAGGGCCCCTGGCAACTCGCCGAGCTGGAGCTGCTGTTGCGCGCTGCCGACGCCCGCCGGTCGAGAGAGGAGCAGCCCAATGCCGACTGAATTGCGTGGCTTGCCGGCCGCATCGCCCGCTGCCTTTCTGGCGGCGTGCGGCCTGATGCGGGTATTGGGGCAAGATCTGGACTTGCCGGTGCGGCTGGGCTGGCATCAGGGTTACGCAGTGCTGGCAGGCATTGAGCCAGATGCGCTGCTGCAAGCGCTGGTCGAACATATTCAGGGCCGGCATCTGGCGCTCGAGTTCAACTGGTCGGCCACTACCCGCAAAGTCAGTCCCGAGCGGTTCCGCCAAACCTGTACTCAAGCGGCGGAAGCTGGCGATGAGCGGGCCTTGGGTTTTATGGCGGGCTGGGGTTGCGATGCTGTGCTCCGACCCGATGCCGCCGATCCGTCGCAGCTGTACATCACTCCGACCGCCTTGGACTTGACCAGTGGCCAGCAGGCCCTGATCAAGAACCTGCAAGATCTGGCCAAACGGCTACAAGCCCCAGCCGTGGCCAAAGAGGCCTTCACCATTGCCTGCTTTGGCGGCGACTACGCTAATGATCAGTCCGCCTTCGGGCTCGACCCGGCCACCCAGCGCCGCCGTGCCACTGGCTACGAATCACCGACCGGTAAAAAACCTTCCGCCAAGCCAGGCTGGGTCTGGCTGTTTGCCGAGTCGATCCCCATGCACCCGGTATTGCCACAGTCTGATGGCCGAGCAACGACAGCGGGTGTCAGCAAAGGCTACTTCTGGCCCATCTGGCAAGGGTGGCTGAACTGGCAGGAACTGACCGCCCTGCGCGCCCTGCCGCAAGCCATGCTGACCGAACTGACTGGCGTGAAAGAAATCTGGCATGCCCGAAAAGTGGTCAACGGCAAATATGGCACCCTGCTGCCAGCGGTGCGCATCCCCTTGGCCAACGCCGCCACTTCCCAGGCAGCAACGCTTGCCAGCGTTACGAGCCTGGTGCCGTAATACCCGTGGGACCAGTCTTCTGGCATGACCAGGCGGCTTGGGTGCGAGTGAAACAGGAAAGGTGAACCGCGCATCAATGACGGCTGCCTGTTGAAGGCAATAAAAAACCCCGACTGCAAGCAGTCGGGGTTGGGATACTGGTGGAGGCGGCGGGAATCGAACCCGCGTCCGAAAGTCCTCTACAGTGGGTTCTACATGCTTAGAGCAGTCTTTTGGATTTAATCGCAGCAACGCCGGCCGACAGGCTTTACCTTGACGAGCCACCTTAAGTTTAGCGCTTGACCAAGTGGCCCGATCTTGCGCGATACGATGTTAAATGACTCTGCTGCGGTTGCCCGCCTAACCCATCGTCAAATTAGTGCAGAGTCCAGCTGGATTAAGCAGCTAGAGCGTAAGTTTCGTCGTTGGCGACTATATATATTCAGTGTTTAACGGGAGATCTGAGATCCCGGCATGCCCCCATCTGCTTTGCAACCCCCGTCGAAGCCAGGTCGCCCCCAGATGAAGTAAGTAAATTGTACTGCCTGTTGCTGGTAAAAAGCCATCTTAATTCGCATGGCGGTTAGGTGGTAGGCGCCTTTTGCTCGATGAAAAGTTCTGATATCGAGCAATTGAAAAGATTGAGCAACGCATCCAGCACATCGGTGTTCAGCTTCTCGGCCCGGTTATCGACGATGCGGGTGAATTGCGCGTAAGAAATTTCGCAGCCCATTGCGGCAAGGTCTCGATATAACGTGGTGACGCTCTTATAGCCACGTTCAGCCATCAGCACTCTGACATTGAGTGCCAGGCGGCGTGGGCCATACTTGAATGCCGCAAGCGGCGCCTGCTCGGCCTGCGTTGAGTTACTTGGTTTAGACATGGGTGTCGTCCCTCACTACGACGAGTACCATTATATACTCAACACATCGCATAGAACGCTTGTTTTACGCATCAATCGCTATAAATTTGCATTGAATGCAAATTTTTTTCAAAAATCGCTTGCTTTTGCCGCTTTCGCTGTGCATACTGCACTCCATCAAAAGCCCGAGGCGGCTTGTTTACCAACTTTGAATATTTAGGAATCCACTGTGAATACCATCCTCTCCACCCTGATTGCAGCTGCAGAACGCTTTGCGTTCCATGCCGCTGTTGCGTTTGGCCGCAATGCCAAGCGTGCAGGGGAGCGGGCAGGTAACGCAGGTGTGATTTCTGCTTATCCAGCCGCAGGCGCCTTAACCCGCGCCAGCCAATCCAGTGATCTGCAGCAGAGCGATAGCTTGCCTCTGCATACGCGCTCACTCCGTGAATATGCGCAAGACTGGTTCAGCAACAAGAAGCATCCGTGGGTGTTCCCACAGGTCGAAAGGGTGACCCCCTGACGACGGATCGATAAAACGATCAGGCCCATCAAGCCCGGATGCTCCGACAAGGACTCCGGGCTTTTTGTTTGTCCTGACGTTTTATTCGGCTGAGATCGCCATCTGAAAAGTGGTGATCCTGGCAGTGAAGCCCCCGCTCGGCGGGGCCTGTTCCCGGTACTTACCGGAATCGGACAGCAATGCTCTTTAATAAGATGGAGAGGTTTTGTTTCGCTCAGTGCGAGAGCCTATTCCGCTAGGTGTGTAGCGTGCTTGTCACGACCACGCGTCCTATCAGATTGGGCTTTGGTTAGCAGCTAGTAGTTGCGATGAGCGACGTAATTCGTGGATGCAGCGGGTGTTCTTCCGATTGCATCCGCTCCATTACGAAAGTCACTTTGCTCAAGGTGTCTTTCGTGATGGACTTAGGACAGGTGGATGGCATCAGGAAATTGGTTCGTAGTTTGGTTCCAGCTTCCCGAACGTCATGCATCCAGACTGTATCGTTTGCGCCTTTCGGGGTGCGTTGGTTCGAATCCAACCCTGTCCATCAGTATTCGTCTCTGGGCGGGCGTCTTTGAACACGGTTGCTGTGTAGTGTCGCAGCAGTGTGAATTCAGGGAGAGCGCTACGCCCAGACATTAAGTTAGTTAACTTGCATTTTCAGGACAGGTGGGCGAGTGGTTAATGCCGGCAGTCTGTAAAACTGCTCCCATCGCGGGTCCGCTGGTTCGAATCCAGCCCTGTCCACCAAGGCCCCGTTCGACTTCTGGTGAGGTCATCAGGCTTTCATCCTGAGCAGAGGGGATCGTAACCCCTACGGTGTGCCCGTTTTTGCGGCAAGTCAAAAGCTTGCTGCGCCAAGTTTGCATGTGGGTTTAGGGGTGGCCATAGCTCAGTTGGCAGAGCCCCGGATTGTGAGTCCGACTGTCGCCGGTTCGAGCCCGGCTGGCCACCCCTAAGCCCATCTGCAATTCCCCGGTAGCTCAGTGGGTAGAGCAACCGCCTGTTAAGTGGAAGGTCCGTGGTTCGAGTCCACGCCGGGGAGCCATACAAGAAGGTCTTGATGGCAAGTTTATTTCCCTGTCTCAAAGGATGAGCACCAGCCTACGAAGCTGGATGATGGTGGTTCGATTCCATCCAGGGAAGCCAGTTTATGCAGCGCGGAGCTCGCTTCGGGCCGGTCCCTCACCCGGCCCGCCTCGCCCCCCGAGGCGCGCTGCACCCGATTAATTATCGAAGAGCTTGTTCAATAGCTCTAAGGACAGGTGGGCGAGCGGTTAATGCCGGCAGTCTGTAAAACTGCTCCCATCGCGGGTCCGCTGGTTCGAATCCAGCCCTGTCCACCAAGGCCCCGTTCGACTTCTGGTGAGGTCATCAGGCTTTCATCCTGAGCAGAGGGGATCGTAACCCCTACGGTGTGCCCAAGTTTTTGCGGCGAGCCCTGTGCTTGTTGCGTGTCGTCTTTAGTTTTGGAAGATTGGCCGAGAGCCTAAGGCTCTCGCCTGCTAAGCGAGAGTCCCTATCAGGGGGCACGCGGGTTCGAATCCCGCATCTTCCGCCAGAACATCACGGCCTGGCTGGCTGTGAACAGGGTGACTTGCTGCTGCCCAGATTCCGTAGGCGTCTGAGTGTCGTTACCACGCCCCTTGCTTAACGAGGTGCGCTGTAACGACGCTGCTGGCTAAAGGGGAGCAGGTCGGGACATGGCAGGCGGGTGCCATTTCTGCAGGTCCGGGGGAGGTGAAATCAAATAGACACACCGCTCCGGACATCACGCTCCACGTTTCATCAAAGCGATGAACCGTGGCGCATCCCAATCCCAGGCTCTGTTGGCGTTTGTTTCCGAATCGGAAAACCAGACGTCAGCCGCGCCGAATGTGCCTGTGGTGAAAATGGTAGACACGCCAGTCTTAGAAACTGGTGCCAAAAGGTGTGAGGGTTCGAGTCCCTCCGGGCACACCAGATTTAGGCTCTGTTGACGTTTTGTTTCCGGTCGCGCCGGGCCGAGTTTTGGGGCAGGGCTAGGCAGGGTGAGCGCGGTTTAGCGAGCTAAATAAGCGATCCCTAACGACGCCATGCCCCAAAAATCGACCCGGCCCGGAGGGTTTCGCCGGATTTGGGCCTGCTGCCGCGTTAAAAATCGCGTGGCAGTTGGGTTGAGATGCAAACCATTAAGACAGTGCGCCCCCACGGGAAAAAGCGTGGCGGATAACAAAACGGCGCC
>NZ_JARRAF010000279.1 GCF_030129945.1 Parachitinimonas caeni | reverse complement strand
TATTGACCACACGCTGAGCTACACACATCAGACGGTCAAGCAAGGCAGCCTCGTGCTCGACCTCTCTTACCTGTACGACGAGCCACAGGTAAAACTGGCCTCACAGAACAACCCCGACAACCCCGAGCTGTACTTCTCGCTGACGCCGAACCGTGGCCCGAACCTGCCGACCGCCAAGCCGCTCTACGGCAAGCTGCGGCTGGGCAAGTCCCCAGTAGTGATGATCGACCCGCAATTCCAGCGGCCGGAGGCACC
>NZ_JARRAF010000278.1 GCF_030129945.1 Parachitinimonas caeni | reverse complement strand
TCCGCAATGGCGAGACGGCCCACTTCCCGATCGAGATCAAGCAGGCCGGCCTGTGGCTGCTCGACCGGCAAGGCGCCCTGGGCGATGGCAGCGGCTTTGCCAGCAATCTGGACGTGATGCTGCACGATGCCAACGGCCGCCCCTTGATCAGCGGTGCCGACGGCCGGTGGCGCGAAGCCCGCTGGCTGGAGCCGGGCCGGTACGATCTGACGATGCGGGCCTACTGGGGCGATCAACCCTACCAGTTCCGGCTGC
>NZ_JARRAF010000277.1 GCF_030129945.1 Parachitinimonas caeni | reverse complement strand
CTGGGCATCCACCAACTGTGAATAGCCAGACAGCCCCGGTTCGGCGAAGTTGATACGGAACGGTTGCAGGTCCCAGGCTGCCTGGTTAGGGACGGTAATGGTCTGCTGATACTTGGCTTGCAGTCGGCCAGTCAGCTCGAAACTCCAGCCAGTGACGCTATAGCCACCGATGGCTCGCCAGCCGGTTTGCGGATTCTTGCTGGTGCTCAGAATCTTCCAGTCGTTGTAATACTCCTTCCAGATTCGTTGCCATTC
>NZ_JARRAF010000276.1 GCF_030129945.1 Parachitinimonas caeni | reverse complement strand
CCTCATACGAAGCGCGCAACAGATTCCAGAACCGCTGCTCATTGCAAACGCTTACATAGCAATAGCGTCCAAATGGAAATATCCGTCGCTCCATGGCCAACAATTCCGCCATAAGCACCTCCAGCCGTACCGGCGCGTTAACGGCCAGGTTTTCCAGCAGCTCCAAGGCATCCCAGTTGCTACGGATCGGTTGCGCGGGCAAGTCTTGCAATAAGCGGTCTACCTGCCGTTGAGCAATGTCGAGCAGGGGTTCTT
>NZ_JARRAF010000275.1 GCF_030129945.1 Parachitinimonas caeni | reverse complement strand
CAGCGCCTGGATCTTCAGGTCTTTGTTGCGCAGTTCCTGATCTTTGAGGTGGAGTTCCCGGTCTTTGGCTTGCAGCAGATGGTGTTGGGCTTGCTGCGCGACGTTCGCCTGCTCTGCCAGCTGCGCCGTCACCCATTCCGCCAAGGCGGGATCGGGGTTGAAACGGGCGAGTTCGGCAGCGATATCCATGACCGGATTTTACCATGCCCCACCCACCAGAAGCCGCTTCCTGCTTGAGTTTGAAGCGACTTTTAT
>NZ_JARRAF010000274.1 GCF_030129945.1 Parachitinimonas caeni | reverse complement strand
TCCCTTGCTCACGGGCTTGCTGCACAATAGCGTCATTGTCATAAGCCTTATCACCGATCAGATTCTGAGCCGAAATCCCTTCAATCAACGCCTGGGCTTGGCTGCAATCCGCCCGGCTGCCCTCGGTGATCCTTATCCGGACCGGCATGCCATGCGCATCCACGGCAAGGTGGAGCTTGGTATTGAGCCCCCTTTTGTCCGGGCCATGCCCTCATTGCCGCCGATTGCTCCACAGGCATGAGGGTGGACTTTGCA
>NZ_JARRAF010000273.1 GCF_030129945.1 Parachitinimonas caeni | reverse complement strand
GCGCATCACAAGCGGCTCCGGTTTGGCGTCAAAAGCGAAGCCCTTGCCCCCGAGCAACGCGACCTGTTTGACGACACCTGTGCCGAGGACGGCGCAGCCATCATCGCCGACGTCGAACAACTGCAAGCTCCCGCCGAACGTCCCCAACGCAAGCCCACTGGTCGCCAGCCTTTGCCCGCCTCGCTGCCGCGCATTGAGCACCGACACGAACCCGCCACCTGCACCTGCGGCCAATGTGGCCAGAATCTGGTGCCG
>NZ_JARRAF010000272.1 GCF_030129945.1 Parachitinimonas caeni | reverse complement strand
GGTGCCTCCGGCCGCTGGAATTGCGGGTCGATCATCACTACTGGGGACTTGCCCAGCCGCAGCTTGCCGTAGAGCGGCTTGGCGGTCGGCAGGTTCGGGCCACGGTTCGGCGTCAGCGAGAAGTACACCTCGGGGTTGTCGGGGTTGTTCTGTGAGGCCAGTTTTACCTGTGGCTCGTCGTACAGGTAAGAGAGGTCGAGCACGAGGCTGCCTTGCTTGACCGTCTGATGTGTGTAGCTCAGCGTGTGGTCAATA
>NZ_JARRAF010000271.1 GCF_030129945.1 Parachitinimonas caeni | reverse complement strand
CGGGTGACTGCTCACGCGCCTGGGCTTCGATGGCGTACAACTCCCCGATTCGCTGCAGCGCGACTGCAGCCATCTCATGCGGCTTGTTACTGGCGGCGTGCAGATCGAAGAATTTCCGCCGGGCATGTGCCCAGCAACCCAGCTCAGTCACGCCTTGACCAAACAGCGCTTTGTAACCGCCGTAGCCATCCGCCATGAGTGTCCCCTGCCAGCCTTGCAAAAAGGCCCGGGCATGGCTGCCGCTGCGGCTGGTCT
>NZ_JARRAF010000270.1 GCF_030129945.1 Parachitinimonas caeni | reverse complement strand
CCCAGGCTTTGCTGCACCCGTAGCGACAGGCCATCCACCCCCAGCCGGATATCCACCGGCTCGACCGCCAGAAAGACCTGGGCCGGACTCAGTGCACTACTCATGGCAATTGCCGCAGTAGCGCCAGTACGTCGGTCGCAGACCAACTGGCCGGCAGACTCAGCTGCCAGCCAGCGGGGCTGCGCAGGGTCAGTCCCGCCCCTGCCTCTGGCACCCGCACGGTGACAGGGACCAGCTGTAACGGCGCAACCGGTT